>DEIA01000059.1 GCA_002352225.1 Flammeovirgaceae bacterium UBA2786 | reverse complement strand
GAATTGGTAACCATTTCTGCTTTGGCTGCTATGACGGGAGTTGAAGGACAACTACAGGCACATATCGGAATGGGAATGAATACAGGTATTACAGCAGAACAAATCAATTCCATTTTCGACATTATCGAAAAAGTGATCAGCAAAGGGCAGGCAGCTAATGGTAGGTTAGTGTTTAATAGAATTAAAAAGTAGAACAATGAACATCACACAATTTTCAAAAGAAGAACTGAAACAAATCGACAAATCCGATGATTTAAAAATATCACCGTTTCGTGCAGATGGCATTTCGTATGGCACACCCACCTGGATTTGGGAAGTGGTGGTGGACGGTGAATTATACGTTCGTGCCTACAATGGCAAAAGTGGTCGTTGGTACCAATCTGCTATCCAACAAAAAGCCGGTCGCATACATGCGGCAGGAATGATAATAGATGTTGCGTTTGAACCGGTAAACGATAAAAACCTCAATCATAAAATTGATGAAGCCTACCGGAAAAAATACAGCAGCAGTCCCTATTTACCACCCATGATCAATAAGCAAGCGAAAGAAGCTACTATAAGAATCATACCTAAAGCGTAGCTATAGGCATAAGACATATTTGACATTATCTGCGTATTCTGTGTAACAATTTTACTCCCTTATTAGCAGACCTTTGTAGTGTAAATTTTAAATCATTACAAAATGAAAACAATATCAATCTCAATAATTGCAATGCTCTTGTTAACAACAGCATTCGGTCAAAATTCAGAAACTAAAAAATCAACAATCATGAACACAACAACAGAACACTACACTTTTCAGTTGAGCGATAAANNTTTTAAAAACCGTTTTGGTATTACACTTTCAGGCGATTTGTACACACCAAAAAATGGCGACAGCAATCTCCCTGCAATTGCCGTCAGCGGACCTTTCGGAGCAGTAAAGGAACAGGCATCCGGATTTTATGGCAATCAAATGGCACAGCGTGGCTTTGCCGTTCTTGCCTTCGACCCATCTTATACCGGAGAGAGTGGCGGTGAGCCTCGATTCATTGCATCACCCGAAATTTTTACGGAAGACTTTAGTGCAGCAGTAGATTTTCTGGGTATTCAAGAAAACATCGACAGAAATAAGATTGGTATCATTGGCATTTGTGGATTTGGTGGCTTTGCCCTGAACGCTACCGCCATAGACAAACGTGTGAAAGCTGTAGCAACGCTTAGCATGTACGATATGAGCAGAGTNNTTGGCACCGCAAGGCTTACCTAAAGAGATAAAAGGAAATGAGCCACAATTTGTAAAAGACTATTTTGATTATTACAAAACTAAAAGAGGTTTTCATGAACGCTCTATTAACTCCAATGGTGCATGGTCGGCTACCGGACAACTTGGGTTGATGAATATGCCGATATTGACCTACATAAAAGAAATTTCACCAAGACCAATACTGCTGATAGCAGGAGAAAATGCACACTCCAAATATTTCAGCGAAGACGCATTTAAAGCTGCCGCTGAACCCAAAGAATTGATGATTATCCCCAATGCAGCTCACGTTGATTTGTATGACAAAGTGGATGTGATTCCGTTTGAGAAATTGGAAACGTTTTTCAAGGTAAATTTGAAGTAACTCTTCAGGAAATGACAAAAAAGCAATCTCAAAAGGTTGCTTTTTTTTGCGCGATTCTGTAAAACTGGTAAGCCAAACAGTAATCTGTATAACAAACGAATTTATTTACTTTAAGTACTTTGCAGTATCATAAAAATTGGAATCATGAATATCTTGTTGCCAGTAAAAGCCGGAATCGAAGTTGTTGAACATGGTTTGAGCCTATTGGAAAAAAACCACGCTAAGGACTATGCAACCCACGAAATCGGTGTGTTCGAATTGAACAAAAAAAATATATAAATTCGGCTCAATCAACAAAGATGCAGTTGAATGATATTACAAAGGTGACAATGATGATCTGCAAGTGAGTGTATGTAAATATATAATCTTAAAAAACGACAAAGCTTATGTTTATCACACGAAATCTCAAACCCGGCAACTTATTCAACTGGTTAGGAAGATATGTTTTGATACTGATCATTTTCAATGGAATTGTTGCCATAGCTTATGGGTATTTTGACTTTAAATTTTCATTGCCGGGTCTGTTCACTTCTGTAGTAGGTACTGCCGTAGCCTTCTTTATTGGTTTCAAAAACAACCAGGCATACGATCGGATGTGGGAGGCTCGCAAAATATGGGGAAGCATCGTAAACGACAGCCGTACCTGGGGTATGCGTATTGTTAATTTTGCGAAATCGCCTGAATCAAAAAAAGAATTGATCTACCGCCATATCGCCTGGCTGTACATGCACCGACAAGCATTGCTCCGGCCAACTGCCTGGGAGCAGGTAAGTGCTGATGGTATTATAGGCGATGTGGCAAAAGGATTTAGCAAGAAGTATGGTTTGGGACAAGTGAAAGATGATATTTCCTTAACGGATATTCGTACGTTACTTTCTGAGGAAGAAGCGGCCTATTTAAAATCAGTTGCCAACCCCGCGGTGCAATTACTACACCGGCAATCGGCTGAAATAAAAAAGCTCAAAGACAGTGGTGTAATAGATACGTTTGAACACCTGCAATTAGAAAACCTGCTTCAGAACTTCAATACCTACCAGGGACAGAACGAACGCATCAAAAAATTTCCATTCCCAAGGGATTATTCTACCATGAGCAGAGGGTTTATTTATATATTTATTTTTCTGCTTCCATTTAGTTTAATTCCAGAACTACTTTCATTGGGGCATTGGTCATGGATTGGAGTTCCGGTAGCAGTTATCATCGGAATGCTGTTTATCATCATGGAAGACATTGGCGATTACAACGAAAACCCGTTTATGGAAACGCCCCACGCCATGCCCATGCTATCCATAAGCCGAAACATTGAAATTGATTTACGCGAAATGCTGAAAGATGAACACATTCCGCAACCCATTCAATCAGTTAATGGAGTGTTGATGTAACGCATAAAGTTAATATCGAAGCCAGCGGAAGTTGATAAGAGAGTCTATGTATGTTACCTGTATAAATATTCCCTAAATTGGTCTCAATTTTATAAAATTTATGGAAGGCACTTTTCTTTCATTTCTGTTTCTGCTGCTGATAGTGATTGGCATCATCATGATTGCCCAAAAAATACGCGTGGCCTATCCGGTGTTGTTGGTACTAGCAGGGCTGCTCATCAGCTTTATCCCCGGGTTGCCCACGATTGAACTAAAACCGGAAATTATATTCATTATTTTTTTTCCCCCGCTATTGTACGAAGCAGCATGGGTATTGTCGTTTAGAGAGTTGTTTAAATGGCGAAGGATCATTCTGAGTTTTGCATTTATTGTCGTGTTTATTACTGCGATAAGCGTGGCCTTTACGGCTTATTGGTTTATTCCCGGGTTCACGATGGCTCTGGGACTCCTTCTAGGAAGCATCTTATCTCCCACAGATTCCGTGAGTACCAATGCCATTACCAAATTTGTAAACATACCCAAACGGTTTTCTACCATTTTGGAGGGTGAGAGCCTTTTGAATGACGCATCAGCGCTCATCATTATGCAGTTTGCCGTGATTGCAATTGCCACAGGTTCATTCGATATCCAGCAGGCATCACTACGTTTTATATGGGTGGTGGTGGGCGGGGTTGGTTGTGGACTTTTAGTGGGTTGGGTGTTTGTTAAATTGCATAAAATATTGCCTACCGATACCAATATGGATGTGATTTTAACACTCATTGCTCCTTATTTGATGTATATATTGGCACAAGAAATCCACGGTTCCGGTGTTTTATCGGTGGTAGCGGGGGGCTTGTTGGTATCGCAAAAGCGATATGAATTTCTGAGCTCATCATCGCGGGTACGGGGCGCCAATGTGTGGGAAAGTTTTGTTTTTCTGCTCAATGGTACAGCCTTTATTCTTATCGGACTTGACTTGCCGCAGATTACGGCCGGGTTAGGCGAAACGAATCTGGCAGAAGCCATTGGTTATGGTATTCTGATAACAGCCGTGGTCATTTTAGTAAGACTACTTAGTTTTTACGGTGCTGTGGGCGTAACCCTCGTTTTGCGAAATGTTATAACGGTGGCTGATCCAAACAACCCGGGCTTCAAAGGTCCGTTTATTTTAGGATGGGCGGGCATGCGCGGTGTCATTTCGTTGGCTGCGGCTTTGTCAATCCCGCTTTATCTGGATAATGGAGATGTTTTTCCACAAAGAAATTTAATTCTGTTTATCACGTTTATTGTCATTCTGTTAACGCTTACTGTTCAAGGGCTAACCCTTCCGTACCTAATCAAAAAAGCCGGATTAAAAGAAGTGGATTATCCACAGCCCGAAAACGAAGTGTCAGACTATCTGGATAAGGAACTGCATAAAAAGGCTCTTGACTATTTAAATGACAACTTTACCGGAAGTGAACATGAGGGAGTAAACTACCAAAAAATAATTGCCTTCTTACAGGATGAGTTGGATGATGAAAAAGAATTTCAATTCAATGCTAAAACCAGTGAGGTGTACCGGAAACTGTTAGAAGAGCAACGCAGCCACCTTATTCACATCAACAAAACACAACCCTCCATTGATGAAGAAATTATCCGAAAAAGAATGTTGATTATTGATTATCAGGAAGAGCGGTTGAAACTAAGAAACTAACTGGAAAAACTGGCTAACGTTCGGGTATGCCTGAACAATTTTATGTGTAATCTATTAGCTTAAAAATTGTTTTCAACTTTTAAAATGGCCGAATTTTAGGGGAGCTTACATTGTCACACTGCGCGAATACTGCCAGAAATATCAGGAGATATGAGAGTTTCATGGCTCTTCCAACTTAATTTAATTAGTCTTCGGATACTATCAATTGAGTCTGTGTTCGACCCAATTTTGTTCACAGCTTCTCATAGACAACACATCTAACTTTATACTCGGCTGTAATCACTTCTGTCTCTCCATTCAAATTAAAAGTTGCCTGCAACTCTCCATTTAAATAATACAAAAAACTCTGATGAGGTTCAGAGTTGATTTCGGCAGGATAAGATTCAATCAACTCAGCTTTTATAAGCCGGTTAAAGGACTGATTGATGTCATAAGGGACGGGCTCAAAAAGATCTTTGCAGTAGTTGTAGATACCAAATGCTGTAGAGACGACAGGGGGTGTTTCAATCGATTTGGTTATGCTTTCTATCTCCACCAACGGAGTTTTGACATCAATACTGCCATTCAACTCTTCGTCTGAATCTGGTAGGTCTAAATAGAAATCAAAAAAAACATTCCACATTTTCGAGTAGTCACCAACATAACTCGATTCGAGCTTGTTGCCTGTAAATGAATACTCTCTATCTTGAAATTCAAAATTAAAATAGCACTCCTCGCAAAAAGTGCCCGGAGTCAAGGGGAAATTAGACTCAGGCGGAGCAAATTTACACGGCCCTTTGTCAAAGTCGGGCGTATTGTCGCATTGCACAAATACGGCAAGTAGAAGAAGTATCAAGAAATTTGAAAGTTTCATGACTGTTTAAGCGTTAATTAGATTTCACATACCGCGTGGTGTTGCCGTCTACATTGATTACGTAAGAACCAGGCGGTA
>DEIA01000070.1:7859-10247 GCA_002352225.1 Flammeovirgaceae bacterium UBA2786 | reverse complement strand
CCTTCGCGGCCTATGCCACTTTGTTTCATGCCGCCAAACGGTGTGCGTAAATCGCGGAAGAGCCAGCAGTTAACCCAAATGATTCCACTCTTTACCTGTGCCGCTACACGATGAGCCCTGTTTAAATTTTCTGTCCAGATAGTGGCAGCTAATCCATACGTTGTACTGTTGGCATATTCCAGTACTTCGGCCTCTGTATCAAACGGCATAATGGTAACTACCGGTCCAAAAATTTCTTCCTGATTGGTACGGCACGCATGGGATAATCCCGTAATGATTGTGGGCTCAATAAAATAACCATTGGCACACCTGCTATTGAGGTTAACTTGCTTTCCGCCCGAAACAATAGTGCCTCCTTCCTGTTTAGCCAGTTCAATGTAGGAGAGCACTTTTTTCATGTGAGCCTCTGATGCCATGGCCCCCAGGTTGGTTTTTTCATCTAATGGATCTCCAACCACTAATGCCTTTGTTCGCGCGGTAAATTCTTTCAGAAATTTTTCGTAGAGCGGGCGTTCCACAAAAATGCGTGAACCGCACAAACAGATTTCGCCCTGATTGGAAAATGATGATTGAATGCTGGTGCTTACCGCTTTCTCAAAATCACAATCGGCAAAAATGATATTNNTGTACAATATTTAATACGCCTGCTGGCAAGCCCGCTTCAATACAGAGCTTTGAAAATAAATAAGCTGTCATAGGCGTAATTTCCGATGGCTTGGCTACAACAGTACATCCGGCAGCTAAGGCCGGAGCAATCTTCCAGGTAAATAAATACAAGGGCAGATTCCATGGCGATATGCAACCCACCACGCCAATGGGAGTATGTTGTGTATAGTTAATGGCTTCATTATCTGTAAAGTGAGCTTCGCCACTTTCGTGAAGAATGGCTGTGGCATAAAAGCGAATATTGGCAGCCGCGCGTGGAATATCTAACGATCTGGCCAGAGTTACCGGCTTTCCCTGATCCACACTTTCGGCAACCGAAAGTTTGTCAACATCCCGATCAATCAGGTCAGCAATTTTTATAAGGATAGTTGATCGCTCCCTTGCCGGTGTGTCGCTCCAGACAGCAAATGCTTTTTTTGCTGCGACTGTTGCGTTGGTCACATCAGCCTTGTCGGAATCCGGAATAAGGCTATAAGGTTTACCTTCGGCCGGATTGATGTTATTGAAGAAGTTGCCGCTTAGCGGTTCTGTAAGAGTACCATTAATGTAGTTGAGAATTTTTTCCATGAGCCACTAAAGTGTGGCTCAAGTTACACGTTGTTAACGAAATAAGTTACTGCTATATTCTTACTTCTTTGTAATCTGGAATTCAACTCGTCTGTTTCGCTGCCTGTTCTCTTCCGTATCGTTTGGTGCAATAGGTTTGTTTGGGCCAAAGCCTTTACCGGTTATCCGATCTTTTTTAACTCCTTTGTTTACCAGATATGTGCGCACAGCCATTACCCGGTTTTCCGATAGTTCTTGCAGGGCAACTTTATTTCCTACATTATCGGTATGGCCTTGTAATTCTATTTTGATAGATGGATTCTCTTCCAGAATTTGTGCCAGCCGATCTAATTCAGGAAAAGATTGGGGTTTTAAAATTGGTTTGCCTTGCTCGAAAAATACATTGTTCAGCAAAATGCTTTCGCCTTCTTCAATGGGCATCAGGTATAAATCTTTTCGTACTTCGGTATATTCCGTAATGGGAGCCAGTTCCATGTTTTCATTTACAGAAAGAAATCCTTTTGCCTCTGCCCTTATTCCATAATGTTTACCATCGGCTAATGTAATACGGTACGAGCCTGTTGCCGGGTCTGATATGGCTTCGCCTGCTTCTTCGTTTGTGGTCAGGTCTTCAAAAATAATATCTGCCCTTACAGGTTTCTTTGTTTTAGCATTTAGGGTATTGCCCAGTACAAGCAAAACGGGGTCGGGCTTAATGGCTTGCGGAAGTTTTATCCGGACAATATCATTTTTACCCGACTCATTTGCCGTACTGGTCATATAAGCATAGTTGGCCGATGCCGGAATGGTATAGTAGGCATCGAATGAGGCTGTATTGATTTCGGGCCCCAGGTTTACGGGTTCAGTCCAGTCGGTCCAGCCGCTGCCTTTCCGTTTACTCATAAAAATATCGGTACTGCCATACCCCGGGCGACCATTTGATCCGAAGTAAAGGGTGCGACCATCGGCCGCAAGAAAGGGAGAAACTTCGTCCATTTCTGTATTAATTTTCTTACCCAGGTTTATGGGTTGCGACCAAACACCTTTTTTATCTTGTACGCTTACATATATATCGCGGTCTTCAGTTTTATTTTGCGGATTGTACGATATATTTTCGGGCAACATAACGGTAAACAATATGGCTTTACCATCGGCTGAGAGAGCGCCTTCCATGTG
>DEIA01000070.1:0-7723 GCA_002352225.1 Flammeovirgaceae bacterium UBA2786 | reverse complement strand
TGGGGCCGATATCACCATAAATCGTATTTACATGATTCCCCATGTTTTCCTTTTTTAAACCCGTAAGCATATCCTTGGGTAGATTGATATTTGCATCGTGTTTGAAAATAAAATCATCCACCTCCAGTACCATGTTGGTATAGTTGGTTATACCCATACCATATCCATGAAGTTTCTGCGCTTCTACTTCCATCACCTTTTTACCATTGAGATAATAACTCCACAATGCATTCTTCTGTACCACCTTTAAATGATTTGCCTGGCCCATCGGGTTTACTTTTTTATACGCTACCCACTCGTTAAATTTTTTAACTTTTTCAGGCCCTTTCATCTGATAATATCCATTTGTTGTTACCAGAAATTCGTATCGCTTTCCGGTGCCGTCATCATTCCACGCAAGGCCAAAGCCATTATTTATACTTCCTGATTTTTGAATAAATGTTGCTTCAATAGAAAAATCTCTTCGTTTATCCAGATAGGGCGATATAGTAGTGATGCGCCCCTTTCCTTCTTCGGTGGTAGTTAAAATGTATTTTCCGTTTTCTACTTTCGAATTGTAATTGCTACCCGATCCTATATGCCAACCATTAAAATTATTGGCAAAATCTTCTTTAAGAAAAACAGGCTGAGCCTGTGCATATACTGAGAACAACAAGAGCAAACAAATAACAATCTGATTCATAATAAAAAATTAAAACGGGAAGTAAGTTACAATGCCTGTCAACTCAAATACCTGAACACGGGTAGTTTGTTGTACGTACTGGCACGGATTATTTTTTAACAATTTTAAACTCTACTCTGCGGTTGCGCTGGCGGTTGGCTTCGTTGGTGTTAGGCACAACGGGAACCGTACCCCCATAGCCTTTTCCTGTAATACGATCTTTGTTAATGCCTTTGGATATCAGGTATTCATTCACTGCTTTTACGCGGCTTTCGGAAAGCGCTTTCAATGCATCCTTATTGCCTACGTTATCGGTGTGGCCGCCAAGTTCAATTTTTACAGTGGGGTTGTCCTTCATAATCTCTACCAGGCGATCAAGCTCGGGAAAAGATTGAGGCTTAAGAATGGGGCGCCCTTGTTCAAAGAAAACATTATTCAGCATAATACTTTCGCCAATCAAAATTGGCATTAGCAACAGGTCTTTGTTCATTTCTTTGTACTCGGTAACAGCGGCTAACTCAATGTTTTCATTCACCGAAATGTATCCTTTAGCCTGCGCCCGAATGCCGTAGTTCTTGCCGTTATTAAGCGTAATACGGTACGAGCCTGTGTTGGGGTCTGAGATGGCTACGCCTGCCTCTTTTCGGGTGGTTAGGTCTTCGAAAATAATATCTGCGCTTAGCGGTTGTTTTGTTTTAGCATTGAGTGTACGGCCCATCAGCAACACCACCGGATCGGGTTTAATGGCTTCGGGCAATTTTATACGCACCAGATCTGAAGCACCAATAGAATTCCGGTCGCTTACCATAATAGCATAATCGGCAGCAGCCGATAAGGTATAATAAGCATCAAAACTGTTGGTATTAATTTCCGGGCCAAGGTTTACAGGCTCTGTCCAGTCCGTCCACGAGTTGCCTGTACGTTTGCTCATAAAAATATCATAACTGCCATAACCTGGCCGGCCGTTGGTTGCAAAATATAATGTACGGCCATCCGCGGCCAGAAAAGGCGATAGCTCATCGCCCGAAGTATTTATTTGTTTACCCAGATTGATTGGTGCACCCCAGTTTCCATTTTCATCCCGCAGTGTTACATAAATATCTTTCTCACGCATATCATCGGCTGCGTTATAAAACAAGTTTTGCGAAAGCTTGGATGTAAACACAATAGCTTTTCCATCAGAAGCTAAGTTAGCTTCCATTGTTTTAGCCTCATTTTTAAATCGCACATTCAGGTACTCAGGCTCCGACCAGCCCTCCTTAGTGCGCCTGCGAATTTGAAATCCATCCGATCGACAAAACATCAGCATGTTGTTATCCGCACTTACCGCTGCCATGTTATTGGTCTCGGCATTATTAATAGGTGGTCCAAGATTTTTACTTTTACTCCACGTAATTCCATCAGTGCTGGTGGTAATGTAAATGTCTTCGCCATCGGCTTTGCCTCCTATATTATCGGGTGCATTTTCTCTTCCAAAGTAAATTGTGCGGCCATCAGCGGTAATAATAGGGCCAAGATCATCGTAGGGTGAGTTAATGTGCGGCCCCAGGTTTTCCTTCACCAAACCCGTTGGCAGATTAGCTGGCAGATTAATTTTTAAATCGTGACGTAACACAAAATTATCAATCTCAAGCACCATGTTGGAATAGGTAATAAACCCTAGTCTGGTTCCATAAAGTGGCAAAGCTTCTGTGTCATGTACTTGCTGGTTGTTAATAAAAAAATATAATCTGCCTTTGCGCTGCTCTATCTTTAATAAATTTTCTTCCCCTATCGGCCTCACCTTATCGCTAGCAATCCACTCGTTAAGTTTGGGTTTAATTTCCGGGCTCATAACCTGAAAATATCCTGTTGATGCAATGGTGAAGCTATGATTCTTACCCTGTGCATTATCGCCCCACAAAAATCCATAGCCCTGATTNNATGGTAATAAAACGACCTTTGTCTTTTTGTACGGTGGTAATAATATACTTACCGCGCTCCATGCTGATGATGTAATTATCCCCTTTGCCTGTCCACCAAAGTTCGTTCTTGTTCGAACTGAAATCTTCATGAATCAACACAGGGGGTTGCGCACAAACCGCGACTGAAATAAATAAAAACCAACCTGACAATTTCATATATGCAAATTACAAACTTCCGGTACGCCCACCATCAACCGGAAGATTGATTCCATTAATATACCCTGCTGCCGGGCTTGCCAAAAATGCAACGGCTGCCGCTACTTCATGTGGTTCAGAAATTCTTCCAGCCGGCACTTCGTTAATCATTTCTTGTTTTACCTGATCGTATGTCTTTCCCGATCTTTCTGCTTTGCTTTTAATGAGTGAATCTAACCGCCCCGTCATGGTTGTGCCGGGCAACACATTGTTTACCGTAATTCCAAAAGGTGCAAGTTCAACCGATAAGGTTTTAGACCAATTGGCTACCGCCCCCCGAATGGTATTGGAAACACCCAACCCCCGTAACGGAATTTTAACAGAAGTTGAAATAATATTTATAATGCGGCCATAGCCTGCCTGCTTCATGCCTGCCGCCACTGCTTGTGTTAAAATATGGTTGCATATTAAATGCGTATTGAATGCTTCAATAAATTGCCCGGGCAATGCATCAATGGCTAACCCGGCAGGCGGTCCACCAGTATTATTTATCAATACGTGAATTTGTTTACCCATAACAAAACTTTCAATTACAGTTTTAAGTTGATCTGGCAAAGAGAAGTCGGCCACAAGATAAGTATGCTTTTGACTGGCATGAACTGAAAGCTCTCTACAGGTAGCCTGTAAAATTTGTTCATTGCGTGCCACCAGTGTAATAGTTGCGCCCATCTTGGCGAGCTCAACTGCTGAAGCTTTGCCAATGCCCTGTGTGCTGCCGCAAACCAATGCATTTTTACCCTCCAGATTCAGATTCATAAAATTGCTCTTTTAGTAAACACAAAAGAACCTTAACTTTTGGTCTTAATCAACTTATGTATGGCTATTCGCAAACCTTTCAACCTGAAGCAATGGATTATTGAAAATCGTGATCTGTTAAAACCTCCGGTAGGAAACAAAAACCTGTATGCCGATGCGGGTGATTACATTGTGATGATTGTTGGCGGCCCGAATGCGCGCAAAGATTATCATTTCAACCAAACAGAAGAATTATTTTACCAGCTTGAAGGAGACATAAACGTGCGTATTCAGGAAGATGGAAAAGCGGTAGATATTCCAATCAAGGAAGGTGAAATGTTTTTGTTGCCGGCCAATACACCGCACCGGCCAGAGCGACCCGCTAATACCGTGGGGTTAGTAATTGAGTGCAAACGCGAAGACCCCACGTTTGAGGATCGGTTGATCTGGTATTGTGATGCCTGCAATCATAAACTGAACGAGTATAAATTTCACCTCGAGAATATCGAGAAAGATTTTCTGCCCCGCTTCCGCGATTTTTATGGTTCGAGAGAGTTACGAACCTGTAAAAAGTGTGGCACTGTAATGGAAACCGACCCAAGGTTTGTTTAATCTTATCCATCACAATTCAAAAACAGTTTGCCCTCCAAACTCAAAAAATGAATTCAACCAAAGGCCTTGCCTATTATAATCAAACACCGGTTGGTAATCTTATAATTGAATCGGAAGGTGACACCATTACACGCATTGGTTTTTTAAAAGAAAACCGCGAGGCGGAGTACATAACCCCTGTAATCGAACAATGTATTAGCGAACTGGAAGAGTATTTTTCAAAAGGTAGAAAGTTCTTTACGTTTAATCTTGGCTTTCGAGGAACTGCGTTTCAGAATAAAGTATGGAAAGAGCTACTCAATATCTCATATGGTAACACACTTTCTTATGAAGACCTTGCCATTCGGCTGGGCGATGTAAAATCGATTCGTGCGGTTGGGTTAGCTAATGGGCAAAACCCTATTGCCATAGTTGTACCCTGCCATCGTGTAATCGGAAAGAATGGAAGTCTTACTGGTTATGGTGGTGGTCTTGAAAACAAGCAATGGTTGCTTGAACATGAGGGGGCTGTGTTGAAACAGCTCTCGTTGTTTTGATTTCCTGATACTAAGCCTATCT
The DNA here is from genome assembly GCA_002352225.1 of Flammeovirgaceae bacterium UBA2786. Lineage (GTDB taxonomy): Bacteria > Bacteroidota > Bacteroidia > Cytophagales > Cyclobacteriaceae > ELB16-189. Next base: position 2,998 of record DEIA01000070.1, on the reverse strand, counting down.
CAAAAATAAGAGAATATTTTTTTGCAGACCTTACTCTAAAAAATTAGAGCAAAGCTATTTGCTCACGCAAACACAACATGCTTTCGTTACTACCGCAATCGGGGTAACGTTGTTAAAAAATCCTCCTTTTACAGGATACCCCCCTACTCCAGTATTACCAACCTTTATACTCAGGTTGGCAACTATAATTTAATTCAAAAACTTTAAAGTCCTAAAGATGAAATCCCTAAACAATTTTATTCTATTTACATTATTCTGCTTACTATCCTCCTGCAGTGGAGATAATCCCACTCCGAAAAACGACAACACGGTACTCGGAGATGTTTACATCAGTGGCTATGTTATACAGAATAACATTCCCATAGCAACATACTGGAAAAATAAAGAGGCTGTTTATCTCACCGATGGATCACAGCCAGCTAATGCCAACTCCGTTTGGGTTAATCAGTCCGATGTTTATGTGGCGGGCTATGTATCTAATGGTACAAATAACGTAGCTACGTATTGGAAAAACGGCACTCCTTCAAGTTTAGCAAATGGTACTTCCAGTTCATCGGCCAAAGCGGTTGTTGTATCGGATGGCAATGTATACATAGCCGGCACTATGATTGTTAGAAATGACAACAACATTTTGCAACAGGCTGCCTTTGTGTGGAAAAACGACCTGGCTGAGCAAATTTCTGATGCCGACAAAAATGAATTTGTAAATGATCTGTTCGTTACCAGCAATATTACATACGTAGCTGGTATTGCCACCAGTAACAACAAACAAGTGGCTACGTATTGGAAGGATAAGCAAAAAATACATTTACATGATGAGTATTCTTCTGCCACAGCCATTGCCGTAGCAGGTAATGATGTATACGTAGTCGGATGGGAAAATAAGAACTCCGTGTACCGCGCCTGTTACTGGAAAAATGGCATCATCACTTACCTTACCGATGGCGGCTCGAGCGCTGAAGCACATGCCATTTATATATCCGGCAATGATGTGTACATAGCCGGGCGTATATCCAACACAGCGGTGTATTGGAAAAACGGTGTATCTACAAATGCCTTTACTGCTGGCACAATTCAAAATGCACTGGGCATTGTTCTTTCAGAAAATAACTTGTATGTGGTTGGCTACAGAGGAAACCAGGCCCAATATAGATTTAACAACGAGGTTATTGCTGTTACTGAAAACATCCATAGTTCGGCCACCGACATCTTTATTCGGTAGGTATTTGAAAGCACAAAAACGTCTGGCTGTTATCAGTCAGACGTTTTTTTATTCACCCTATCGTATTGGTTCCCATCCGTGCTCTTAAAAAAACGTTTTAATACCATCGTCTTTAGCAAAAAGATTATAATTTTCGGATTGTATGCAATTTGAAAACACCCTCGCATTTGCGCGCAAACAGGATCGGTTAGATCCGTTGAAGAAAATTCGCTCACAGTTCCATTTCCCGAAAGTAAACCGGAAACCAGCAATTTATTTTACCGGAAATTCGCTGGGGCTTCAGCCAAAATCAACCACGAAATACATATCGCAAGAACTTAATGACTGGGCTGCGTTAGGTGTAGAAGGTCACGTACATGCCAAAAGACCCTGGCTGTATTATCACAAGCTTATGAAGAAGGGACTGGCGGCACTTACCGGAGCAAAACCTTCAGAAGTGGTGGCCATGAATCATCTTACGGTGAATTTGCATTTGCTCATGGTTTCGTTTTATCGCCCCACCAAAACGCGATTCAAAATTATTACCGAAGCCGGTGCATTTTCTTCCGATCAATATGCATTCGAATCGCAGGTAAAATTTCACGGGTTTAATCCTGACAAAGCTATTATTGAACTAAAACCGCGCGAAGGTGAATATACCTTGCGCACCAATGATATTCTGGCTGCAATTGATCAGCACAAAGCACAACTCGCACTGGTAATTTTTGGCGGGGTTCAATATTATACCGGCCAGTTTTTTGACATCCNNGTAAAGCTCAATCTGCATAAGCATAATGTTGACTTTGCCGTGTGGTGCAGTTACAAATATTTAAATGCCGGACCGGGTGCTGTTGCCGGAGCCTTTGTTCATGAACGTCACGGTGCAGACAAAACTCTGCCTAAACTGGCCGGTTGGTGGGGGCACAATGAAAAAGAACGGTTTCAAATGAAAAAAGGATTTGTGCCAATGTCAGGTGTGGACAGCTGGCAACTATCAAACTTTCCGGTGTTACCCGGTGCAGCGTTGTTAGCTTCGCTCGATATATTTCAACACGTTGGGATAAAAAGCCTTCTCGCAAAAAGTGTTCAGTTAACAGGTTATCTCGAATATCTTCTTAAAGAGGCAGACAATACCGGAAAAAAATTTGTTATTCTTACGCCATCCGATAAACATGCACGTGGCTGTCAGCTTTCCATTTACATGAAACAAAAAGGTAAAAAAGTTTTCGATGTCTTAACCCAAGCCGGTGTAATTGCCGATTGGCGCGAGCCAGGTGTAATTCGTGTAGCGCCTGTGCCACTTTATAATACCTTTGAAGAAGTGTACCGGTTTGCGGGCATATTTAAGAAGGCAATGAAATAGCCTATAAACTATTTTCGATACTCCTCCCGGCCTTAATCATACCTGCTGAGTATGTTCTGCTGCTTGAAAAGATAACTACAACCCTTTAAATAGTTTGAAGCCATCGCATCAGCAACGTATCGTGTAATGTGTATCGGTTGTTTTCATAAATTACAAAACCTTTCTTTTCGGGTGTGTTGAGTTTCTCATTACGAATAGTTCGTTACGTGAGATTCGTAATTTTATGTACACCAACCGCCCGAATACACTCAAAATTGTTACTTTTCAGCCATCTTTCATTTGTCATGAAACACATTGCCATTGCCGGGGCCGGGCTTGTCGGTTCGTTGTTAGCCATCTATTTGAAAAAACGCGGCTATACCGTTACTGTATTTGAACGCAGAACCGACATGCGCAAGCAGGGTGCTGAAACAGGGCGGTCAATTAACCTGGCG
>DEIA01000018.1 GCA_002352225.1 Flammeovirgaceae bacterium UBA2786 | reverse complement strand
TGGGCGAGCGAAGCATTTCGGCAATTCAGACAGGAATCGTTATCAATGAATATTGTAGATGCTCCGTTTCCGGTGTTGCTGGATACTGAACTTCCGGAATTGCTTCTAAAGTCAGTAAAAAGATCGCGCAAGAAGATTTGCTTAACCCTTACACGGAATGGTTCGTATACACCTTTGCATGTTGATCCCAATCATGGAGGAGGCTGGATGTATTTACAACAAGGAATAAAAAAATGGCAGCTTATTGATGTGCAAGAAAATCCGTTTAAGCCTGATAAGAAAGGAAACTATACCGATCCACCGCTTGACCTGGATGAATCCTATCTATACGAAACGACAATCCATCCGGGCGATTTTCTTTATTTTCCACCACTAACTCCGCATAGAGTATGGACGTATGCACATAGCTTTGGAGTAAGTGGGTACGCGAAACAGTAAGTTGTTACGCTTCAATACGGGTTGAATTGAAATCAGGCTTATCCTGATTATTGCCCATTCTTATTTTTGATTACGTACGCAATACCTGCGCGAATACCAAACTCAGTTTGGCCAAAATAAAAATCGCCAATAGCCTCAAACCGCAATTTTTCATTAATGGGTTTTGCCCAACCACCACCCAGCGCCACATCATTGGCACCTATCAATCCGCGAAAGCGTACAAAGAAATTATCAAGAGGGTAATATCGCATACCCATTGTAAACGAGGCTGGATGATGCGTCCATAATTCTAAGCCAGCTCCTGCTGCAAAATGTCTTACTACAAAATAATTTGCTTCGGCACCAACCTGAAGTTTGTTGCCAAAATGGTTGTAATCGGTTTTAATTAAGTCAAAACCAGCGCCTACTAAAATATCGTTACTGCTTTGCGAGTTGCATGTAATAACTGTGAGTAAAAGAGCTACGATGCTGAGAGTGAATTTTGTTATGGGCATAAACTACTTCTTTTCTTCTAATAATTTTTGAATGGCCAGGTATTCATCGCGCAAACGGGCTGCTTCTATAAACTCTAACTCTTTCGCAGCTTTTTCCATAGCTTTTCGTGTTCGATCGGCCATTTTTTCCAGTTCAGATTTACTTAAATAAGCCATAACCGGATCAGCCGCCAAAGATTTCTCTTCTTCTTCTATATAATACCGCTTCGTGGTTTTCTTCGAGTCGGCTACTTTGGTTTGCCCAAGAATAGAGTCTTTCGATTTGATAACCGTTCTTGGGGTAATGCCATGTTCCAGATTGTAATCCTGCTGAATTTTTCTGCGTCTGTTTGTTTCGTCAATCGCCATCTGCATCGATTCGGTAACTGTATCGGCATACATAATTACTTTGCCGTTTTCGTTACGTGCTGCGCGGCCAATAGTTTGAACCAGTGAACGTTGATTGCGTAAGAACCCCTCTTTATCGGCATCCATAATGGCTACCAACGATACTTCCGGTAAATCCAACCCTTCGCGCAACAGGTTTACACCAACCAATACGTCAAACACACCCAACCGAAGTTCACGTAAAATCTCAACACGATCTAATGTGGTTACTTCAGAATGTATGTACCGGCACTTGATAGCTGCACGTGCCATAAATTTAGTCAGCTCTTCGGCCATGCGTTTGGTAAGCGTAGTTACCAATACCCGCTCTTTCTTTTTTACACGTTCATCAATTTCTTCAAATAAATCGTCAATCTGGTTACGACTGGGCCGCACATCAATCTGAGGATCCAATAGCCCTGTGGGGCGAATGAGTTGTTCAATTACCACGCCTTCCGACTTCCGTAATTCATATTCGGCTGGGGTGGCACTAACATAGATCGCCTGGTTTACCAACGCTTCAAACTCGTTGAATGTAAGCGGTCTGTTATCTAATGCCGAGGGCAGCCTAAAACCATAGTCAACCAGATTTACTTTACGCGAGCGATCGCCTCCCCACATAGCCCGAACCTGAGGTACGGTTACGTGGCTCTCATCAATTACCAGAAGAAAATCATCGGGAAAATAATCAATCAAACAAAAGGGGCGTGCTCCGGCCTGGCGTCTGTCGAAATACCGCGAATAGTTTTCAATACCACTACAATAACCCAGTTCGCGCATCATTTCCAGATCGAACTCAGTACGTTCTTTTAATCGTTTTGCCTCCAGGTGTTTTTTTTCCTGTTCAAACATATCCACCTGCAACACCATGTCGTCTTGTATTTCGCGGATGGCAGTTTGTAACAATTCTTTCCCCGTAACAAATAAGTTAGCCGGAAAAATTACAGCAGTTTTTTCATCGGCTATTTTTTTTCCTGAGATCGGGTCAATTAACTGAATGGCTTCAATTTCATCGCCAAAAAAATAAATGCGTAAGGCGTAGTCGGCATAGGCGAGAAACACATCTACCGTATCGCCTTTTACGCGGAAGGTGCCTCGTTTAAAATCGACCTCCGTTCTATGATACAGAATATCGACCAGCGCAAACAAAAGTTTGTTGCGTGGAATCATTTCGCCTACGTTAAGTTGTATGCGATTCTTTCCAAACTCTTCCGGATTACCAATACCATAAATGCACGACACGGAAGCCACCACCAAAACATCTCTGCGGCCGCTTAGTAACGAAGAGGTAGCACTTAACCGAAGTTTTTCAATTTCTTCGTTGATGGAAAGATCTTTTTCGATGTAAAGATTTGAAGACGGAATAAATGCTTCAGGTTGATAGTAGTCGTAATAGGAAATAAAGTATTCAACCGCGTTTTCAGGAAAGAACTGTTTGAACTCGCCATACAATTGTGCAGCCAGTGTTTTATTGTGGCTAAGGACTAGTGTTGGCCTGTTTACCTGCGCTATTACATTAGCAATTGTAAATGTCTTTCCAGAACCCGTTACACCAAGCAAAGTCTGGTGCGCCTCTCCTTCAGTAAGACCCTGTACCAGCTTTTTGATAGCCTGTGGCTGATCGCCCATGGGTACGTACTCGCTGTTAAGGCCAAAATCCATGCGGGTAAATCTAAGTCAGTTATTCCAATTGGCCTAACTGATTAGTTTGATAAATGGTTGCAATAGGTTGAAAAAAATTACAAAAATCGACTTACTGCTGACATACTCTTGTCGCTGGTGTAGTTACGTAACCAAAATTGTAAACTAGGGTAAATTAGTTATTCCAGATATTCCACGATTTCTCTGCCTGAATGTGGAGCATTTCCAAACCATTTTTGAAATGGGCGTTGCGCATCTCAGCCCGTTGTAAAAACATGGTACGGGCCGGGTTGTAGATTAAATCATACACGTAATGATCGGAAGTGAGCAGGTCATAATCAATAGCCGGGTACGCATTGGTGTTGGGCGACATACCCAGCGGACTGGTATTGATTATAAGGTTAGCATTGGAAATAGGCGAACCGTCTTTCTTCAGGCTTTCGTAGGTGTGTTGTCCGCTTTTTGCATCGCGCGATACCAATTCGAATGGAATATTTAAGTTGATAAGTGCCTGCTGTACGGCTTTAGATGATCCACCGGTTCCTAAGATCAAAGCTCTTGATTTTTCGGAACGGGGGTACCATTTCTCAAGCGATTCGTAGAATGCAGCGGCATCGGTGTTATAGCCCTTCAGTTTTCCATTTTGAATTTTAATAACGTTAACCGCTCCAATTTTTTTTGCATCGTTATCAATGTCGCTCAAAAATTTAATCACTTGTTCCTTGTATGGGATCGTTACGTTTAATCCGGCCAGCTCCGGGTTTTCGTCAAGCAATTTTTTCAGATCGTCAATAGTGGGTAATGAATACAAGTCGTAATGATAATCGCGTAAACCTTCGCGAAAAAATTTCTCATCAAAATATGATTTTGAGAAGGAATGACTAACCGTTGAGCCAATAAGGCCAAATTTCTTTTCCATGTTGTGGGTTATGGTTTTGATTTCAGGTAAGCCGCTGTTTTTTCAATGCCTATAACCAGAATGATTCCCAGCATGACAAACAGAATGGCTTTTAATATCTGCGGGTCCTGGCCGGTATTGGCCAGATAATCCCAGGGGGCAATACTTTTATCAAAAGCAGGTACTTGTTCACCTGCCGAGTTAAGACGGAAGGAAACCACTTGTTTCCAGGGCCATACTTTGTTTAAAGATCCAAGCATAAAACCAGCCAGTACGGCCAGTGTTGCATAGCGGTAATTTTTGAGAATCCAATTTAAGAAGTGCGAGAATCCCAGAAGACCCAACACACAACCAGCTACAAAAACCATTATCACCGGAATATTAAACTCGGTGAGCGCGGTAATCATATATTCGTATTTACCCAACAACAACAAAATGAAAGCACCTGAAATACCGGGTAAAATCATGGCACAAATAGCAATGGCTCCGCAACAGAAAATGAAGAATAAATTGCTTGGGGTTTCTGCAGGCGATACAATCGTGATCCAATACGCAATTACGACCCCTGCTATGAATGAAAGTACGGTGCCTGCATTCCACTTCTTTATATCGCGAAGAATGAGTGGAGTGGAGATGAGGATTAATCCAAAGAAAAAAGACCAGATTGAAATAGGGTGATGCTCTAAAAGATAAAGCATGAGTTTGGATAACGACAGAAGGCTTATCAAAATTCCGGTAACCAGTGTAATCAGAAAATTGCCATTAATTTGTTTCCAGAATTCTGCAATTCTGAATCTCAGCAGCAATTTAATAGCATTCATATCTATCGACTTGATAGATTGAATGAGTTCTTCATAAATGCCGGTTATGAAGGCAACTGTTCCACCGGATACACCAGGTACTACATCGGCACCGCCCATGCTAACACCTTTAACAAGAAGAAGAAAATAGTCTTTAGTTGTTCTCAATGCTTAGTCGGCATAAAAGGGTGGCGCAGTATTGTCTTTCTTTCGTTCAAGACCAAGAAAATGTAAGAACGTGTCGCCACGTAAACCAAGCCGGATAGTTTCAAGCGGGATAACTTCATTCGGTGCAATGTTGCCCAGGTTTACATTTGCACCCAGTAGTTTGATAAACCAAACCTGTTGTGCTTTTTGGGGTGCTTCCCAGATAATTTTTTCGAATGGAATTTTGGTAAGGATTTCCTGTACCAGACCACTTCGTACTTCACCGCTGCTGCGGAACAAACCTACGTTTCCTCCCTCGCGGGCTTCGCCAATTACTTTCCAGGCGCCTGCATCAAGTTCGGATTGCATTAGTTCAATCCACTGGTAAGGAGGTATAATTTTATCCGCATCTTTTGACCCTACTTCCGACAGAACGGTAACCTGCTCAGAAAGCTTCCTGATGTAGTCTAATTTTTTATCGTGATCCAGATCGATTGAACCATCTGATACTTCTGCAAACGACATATTGAATTTATCCAACACCTTACGGTAATCGTCAAACTGATCGCGAATAATAAATGCTTCGAACAACGTACCACCAAAGTAGCAGGGGAGGCCAGCATCTTTGTATACTTTCAGTTTTTCTTTCAGGTTAGGGGTTACATACGAGGTTGCCCAACCTAATTTTACAATGTCTACATATTCGGCCGCAATACTTACAAAGTCTTCGGCTTCGCGCACACTTAAGCCTTTATCCATAGCCATGGTAAAACCCATTTGGCGCGGTTTGGCAGTGCGTTCAGGTAAATTTTTTATGGAGTAATTCATCTATGGATTTTCCTTTCTAAACTGGTCTATAATTTTTTGAAGTGCTTTTTGGGTTTCAAGTTTTGGAAAAAAATCGAATAACACTTCATGTCCTTTAAAATCAAGAATTAGTGCATTCTCCAGGTAGTTCATTGCTTCTTTAAATTGCCCGGATTCGATAAGGTAGATAGTCATGCGATAGAAGAACTCAGCTTCATCGGGAAGTTCGTCCATGCCTTGCAATAATATTTCAATTGCCTTTTGGGGCTCGCCTTGTTCGTAATATATAAACGACCAATTCAACCAGATTTCCTTATCATCGGGCCCCAGCAGGCTGGCTTCTTCATACGCACTAATACTGGAAATAATGTTTCCAATCTTAAATTCAGCATGTGCAGCTGCTTTCCAGTATTCTGAATTATGGCTGTTAATTTTTATTGATTTATTAAAAAAGTGCAATGCCTGATACCACTTCTCTTGCTTTTCCAGGCAACTGCCCGCACCAAACCAGGCTTCGTCATACAAGGCATCTAACTTGCACGCTTTTTGAAAATATTTTAACCCCAACTCATATTGTTGCAGGTTTTCATAGGCAGCACCAATGCAACAATATACTTCTGGGCTCGGGCCTTCAATCTCAATGGTCTTCTTAAATTCTTCCAAAGCTTTTTCATAGAGCTCAAGATTCATAAACGAATTACCCATATTAAAGTGGGCCGAGGCGAAATTCTCGTCTATGGCAATTGCAAACTCATAGGCTTCAACAGCTTCTTCAAAACGTTCCAGCTTGTTGCACACAATACCCAGGTTATACCATGCTGCTGCAGAGTATGGGTCTTCGTCAATAAATTTTTTGTAGTATGATAAACTTCCTTCTAATTGCTCCACCACGTCCAGGCAAAATGCTAACTCATACAGTGAGCCTTCGTGGCTTAAATTAATCTCTATTGATTGTTTATACATCTCAATAGCCTGTTCGTATTTTTCCATGCTTTGATAAGCCAGGCCAATGTTGTAGTAGATTTCATCTTTATCTTCCTCTGCAAAAGATAATGTCTCTTCATACAGTGCAATAGCAGCTTCGTATTTGCCTTGCAGCGAAAGTATGGAGCCTATGGAAAGGTAAATTTCAAGGTCGAGCGGATGCAGGTTGCGCGAGCGCTCAAGAAGTTCAAGGGCTTCATCGTAACGCTCAAGATTGGTTAACACCTGAGCTTTTACTGTAAACAGTTCAGTAGAGTAGGGGTATTGGTCTAGTGCTCGTTCAACGGCTGTAAGAGCCCGCTTAAACTTACTTTTTTCCAAATAATACCCGATAATTGTCTCGTAGGAATCGATATCAAAGAACTCGCTTTGACTGTGTTTTAGATCTTCTTCGTATCGCCTGATTAACTCCTCTTCTTCCTGTCGCTTTCTGAATTCCTGGGCCATCCGCTAAAAGGTTTTTCTAAGGTAGGAAAATTTGCGTTCTCCTAAAATTCCGAGGTCAAATTTCGGGTAATTATTATCCCGGGTCAACCTTGTAGGTCTTAATTGTTTGTGCTATATGTGTGCAAATACTGCTGGCAGCACCAGGTAATGGTTTCTTCTGCCGTGCGAAACGAAATGCCTAGCTCGCGTTGAACTTTTTCGTTGGTAAACGTGAATTTTTCTTTTATAACCCGTGCAGATTGGCGGGTAATGATGGGTTCGCTGCCCGTAATTTGGCTTCTTATTTCCTCTGCCCAGGCTACCCACTTTACCCATGCAGCCGATACCTTAACGGAAGGTGCTTTGCGATTGAAATGGCGCGCCATCTGGTCGAACAGTTCTTTAACCGGGGCACTTCCCGCATTTACAATAAATTGTTGATGGGAAACTTTTAGTTGCAGTAGCTTCCAGAGTACCTCTACCACATCCCGTACATCAACGAAGTTAAGGTAGGAATCGGTATAAAATTTCTTTTGTTGCCAAACGTATTGAAACAGTCTGGCACTGCTTTTATTCCAATCGGCAGGAGCCAGAATTACTGATGGGTTAATAATATTTACAGAAAGTCCTTCTTCTGCTCCACGCCATACTTCCAGTTCGGCCATTCTTTTGGATTTGGCATAGTCGGTATTCAAATTACTGCTTACCCAATGGGTGGTTTCGTCAACACGGTTTATACCGCTTTTACGACCCAATGCAGCTACAGAACTAATGTGAATCAGGTTTGGAATTTGTAACCCCAGGCAGGAATCAACTACATTACGGGTACCTTCTGCATTTACCTGTAGCATCTTATCGCGCAAACGCGGATTAAATGAAACTATGGCAGCAGTATGAATTACAGTAGTAGCACCCTGCAAGGCATCTTCTAACGAAACCGGATCGGTTACATCTGCTTCGCGCCAGATAACTCCTGCAAGATCTTTTACCAGGTTACGGTTGCTGTTGGTACGACAGATAGCTATTACCGGTACCTGCTCGGCCACCAGTTTACGCAGCACATAACTGCCCAACAATCCGTTTGCACCTGTAATGGCAATCATAATTTATTATTCAGCAAGGGTAAATCTAAGGCTTTTCGGTAGTACTTGTCTTGCATAATTTCGGGTTGCAACTGTGCCTGCAGCAGGTTATGGCAGTCGCTACCTAATGCATGCACCCATTTCTGGTCTATCATTTTTTGTGCAAGTTTTTGTATGGGTTTACCGTAGAATCCAATCAGCGAAAGTGAATTAATTTGCATGAGTACCCCTCTATGAAACATGTCTTCCGCTTTTTGGGGTGTCATGTAGGTGTAGCGTTCGGGGTGGGCCAAAATGGGTTTGTACCCTTTAACAATACTTTTGAAAATAAAATCGTTGAGTTGAAAAGGCTCTGAATAGAAATTTGTTTCGAATAAAAAATAAGAGCCTGAAAAAGTAAGGAGTTGCGAGTCTGAATCCAACAGGGCCAACACGGTTTCATCCAGATAATACTCCGCGGCAGCTTCGACCTGAACAGGAATTTCTGCTTTACTTATTTCAGATTTTAGCTCGGTTAGTGTACTCAGTATTGTTTGTGGGGTATTGCGATAGGTATCGCTCATTATGTGTGGTGTAGTAATCAGTTTGCGATATCCTAATTGATGGAATTGCCGGATAATCTCAAGTGCTTCTGCATGATTTTTTACTCCATCATCCAGTGCCGCCAACAGGTGCGAATGCATGTCTACCTGTAGGGGATTAAGTATCGGTTTTGGTTTTGTACGAAAAAAGGAGATCACCTGAATCGGAAAATTTTTGCCCAGCGTCCCATTCTGGGGGTTTTGTCTTCATAGTATCCGTATCCGTAATACTTTCCGTTAGCCGGAATAGCATTTAGTACAGAAGACACGTGCCCAAGTTTGTTTAGCGTAACTACGCGCGCCAGGTTTTGCAGAAAATCTTTCTGCGAATAGTTGGCCCGGAATACATAGATTGAAAGGTCGGATCGTTTCATGGCCATTATACCATCTGTAACCAACCCTACGGGTGGGGTATCAATTACTACGTAATCGTAAGCTGCCTTAAGTTCTTCCAGAAAATCTGAGAACTCACCGTTTAGCAAAAGTTCGGATGGATTAGGTGGATGCGGACCGGAGGGAATGAAGTCAAAGTTTTCGAGCGAGGTCTTAATAACACAATCCTGCCATTTATTTTTTTTGATCAGGATAGTACTCATACCCATTGGCGAATCGTTACCGGTAGGGTATTTTTCTGATTTAGGTTTACGCATGTCCAGGTCAACCAATACTACGCGTTTGCGCGAAAGGGCCAGTACACCGCCCAGATTCATAGCGAGAAAAGATTTTCCTTCACCTGATATGGTAGATGTAATTGTAATTACTTTACTTTTTTCGTCCCCTGTATTAAAAAACTCCAGGTTGGTTCGTAACGTGCGTATAGCTTCGCTTACAACCGATTTGGGGTTGTCAATTACGTGAAAGATGGATTGTGTGATATGAGTAGAAGCAGGAATAGCACCCAACATGGGTAAGGTAATACCGCGTTCTATTTCTTTAACACTGGTAATCTTATTATTGATTAAATACACCAACCCGATGAATAAAATATTTAGTACAATGCCGGCAACAAACCCAATACCCATTACCATTACTTTACTGGGCGAGATAGGGGTTGTGGGTAATGTGGCCGGAGATAGAATTTTAAAATCGGGCGTACTACCCGCTTGTGCAATTTCAAATTCTGCTTTCGATTGCATCATGGTAAGGTAGAACTCTTCATAGAGTTTGTAGTAACGTTGGTTTTTCGAGAATTGTGTGTTCTTATCGGGCATTTCTGCAAACTCGCGTTCCAGGTTTTCCTTCCTTCGGCTAAGCTCGGCCATATCAGCCAACCATTCTTTTTTTAATGAACTTAGCTGGTTGAATAGTTCATCTTTCAGCATGGTTACTTCTTTCTCTTTCTGCCGGAAAGCAAATGTGTTTTCGTTATAAGCTAATCCGAGTTTATTCCGTTCGCGCACCTGCTTGTATAATTCGTCAAGGCGTTGATGAACGGATTCAGGAAATATGCGGGCCGGGCTTGCAGGGCTAAAATCTTCAGCAGTTACCTGATTGATAAGTGTGTTTAATTCGGTTAATCGTTTGTTTAGATTATAGCGTTGTGAATCCACTGCGTTAATGGACATGATCGTTTTTTTGAGATCCAGTGTAAGGTCGCTGCTTTTGTTTTGAAGGGTGAAGTTTTCGAAATAATCTTCATAGCCTTCCATCTTCCTTTCTACCTGCACTAACTCGTTATTTAGCCAGGTAATTTTTTGCTGGTTAGCCAGGTTCTTTTGCTGGTTGCTGTAAATAATGTAAAGCGAATCTATCTTGTTTACAATATCATATGCTTTCAATGCATTGTAATCGCGAAAAGAAACACGGATAGTGTTGGCATTGAAGTTTAATGGATCTACCTGAATATTTTTAGACAGGTAATCGATCAGAGCTTTGCGTGTGTTTAATACAAAGAAGTAATTATTACCATCATTTTCAGTAAAGTATTTGGTTTTAGAAATGGTGAAAACAGTTCCATCAAATTCTACTGGTTTATTCAGTGTTCCGGTAATGGTTGGCCCGGCATTGCTCAGATGTACAGTAAATTGGTTGTTGTCCTGAAAATCGAAGAAAATAGATTGGTCGTAATGTACTGGGTTTATCTGTGTGGGTGTAACTATAAAAGGCGATCGTTTATACATTTCATCGGTAAGTACTTTGCCCAGGCTGTAATAACTTACGGATAGGTTAAGCGAATCCAGTACACTGTTAAAAAACAACTTCGATTTGATCTGTTCAATTTCTCCCGATACCAGATTCATGTTCTGGTCTTCTATATAAGTCTTAATTCCAAGTTCTGTTGCATCGCGTTTTACATCCAGCTTCATTTCAGACTCTGACTCAAATAGATCTTTAGTGTACCGGATAGTGAGGTAAGCCGCCAGGTTAGCCGCAATGAAAATGAGAATTATCCAAATAAGGTTTTTACGAAATACAGCAGCAAGCTTTTCAGTATCGATGGACTGAACTTCGCTAAGGGGACCTATGTCTTTTGGTTTTTCCAGCATTAGCGAGTATTAGAAATAACGGCCACCAGGGTTGCAAGACTAACCAGTAAGCTTAGTACGCCACTGTTATCGCGCAAACCTTCGCTGAAGGGCCTGCGAACGGGTTCTACATAAACAACATCCCCAGGTTCAATTGTTATGTTACCCTTTTTAAAACCATTTATGGTGCTTAAATCAACTTCATACACTTGCTCGCCCCTAATTAGTTTAATATTTTGTGCTTTAGAATCGTTGGGTAATCCTTTGGCAAGCGCTAAAACCTCCAGCAGTTTTACATTATCATTTTCGAGCGGTATAACCTGGCCCGTAACGGCACCCAGTAATACTACCCGTTTATTTATGCAGGTTAAGTGCACAAATGGTCCTTTAAAAAAGCATGCATATTCTTTTTGTAAAACTTCTTCAGCCTGGCGTATGGTTAGGTTTTCCAGGTTAAGTTCGCCTACCATGGGGAAACGAACAACCCCCGAAATATCAACCACATAGATGGGTTCGGTTGCCGATGTATTTTGTGTTGCCGGGTTGCGTGCGCTTAATTCCGGGTTAGGATCAATAAGTTTTTCGCCTTCGTTAGAATAAAGCATTAAGGTCAACTGGTCATTCTTACGAATTTTGTAATTGTTTTCGGCAGCAATAATTTCGGGTTTTATTTTATCCTGCACATGGCCATCGGCAGAACTGAACATGATGTTTTGCCGGTACGACCCACAGGCCACCAACATAATACTGAATACAAAAATCAAAAACCGCACAACATTAGAGATTTGAACCCGTGAAGGTACAGATTTTATTAATACCACACGCCCGGGGTAATCAGGCAGGCTGCAGTTGATTAATCTCCTGTAAGTATTTGGTAATCACGATTTTTTCATCGAATTCAAATTCGACTTTTTTACGACCGTTTTCACCAAATTTTTTGAGCGTAGTATTATCCAGAGTCAGCATCTGCTCCATTTTTATAGCCAGATCGTCAGCATCTTTAATCTTACAAAGCAAACCATTGTAATTATCCTGTACCACATGATGGCAACCCGGCACATCGGTAGTTACAATCGGTTTAGATGAACTGGCTGCTTCCAGCAACGTGCGGGGTGTACCTTCGCGGTAGGAGGGTAGCACCACACAATCGGCATTATTTATAAAACTGCGAACATCATCGGTAGTGCCCAGGTATTCGATCGTACCCGTTTTAATCCATTCGTCAATAACAGATAGCTTAATACCGCGGGCATGATTAGGATCTTTTGCGCCCAAAATCTGAAAGCGCGCATCAACTCCTTTGTGTTTCAGCTTTTTAACGGCATCTACAAACTCCATCACCCCTTTGTCGGTTATCAGGCGCGAAATGAGTAGAAAAGTAAAGGGATTGTTGCGCTTAAATCCGGTTGGGGTAAAATGCTCCAGATTAATACCCGAACCCGGAATGAGGTCGGCCGACTTGGCTGGGACCAGGTTTTTATTCAGGAAAAGAGCCAGGTCGTCAGGGTTTTGGAAGAATACTTTTCGCGGAAAGCGAAATGCCAGCTTATACAGCATCATGGCAAAAGCCGACACCAGGTTGTTTTTTAAAAAAACGGTGCCCAGGCCGCACACATTATTAATGGTAGGAATACGCAACAAACTGGCTGCCAGCGTTCCGTACACGTTAGGCTTAATGGTATAGTGTAGAATTATGTCTGGTTTTACTTTTCGGTAAATGCTCCAGAGTTCAAACGTAAGGGCAATATCTTTAATTGGGTTGGCTCCACGGCTGTCCATTTTAACATCGTGGTGAATACAACCTAATTCTTCAAGATGAGGGGTGTAGTTATCGTGCGGGGCTATGGTATGAACTTCGTACCCTTTGTTTTGCAGCGCCCGAACGAAATTGAGCCGAAAATTGTAGATGTTCCAGGATGTATTTAAAACTATTGCAACTTTCATGGCCAACTCCCGGGTTAGACATCCCCGGCTGTACGTTATGGTTTAAGTTTAAATCCGCACTAAATTCTAAAATTTATTACGAATACCTTACATCAAATTCCAAAATATCTGAAAAAGTAACCTGTTAATTGCGATTACCGGTAATCTGGAAGTTTGTCTAAGTTTGGTTCTATTTTTATGATATGATGAGAGCAGTATTAGTGGCGTTGGCCGATAAAGATTCTGAGATTACCCGCGAGCATCTGGATGAACTTGCATTTTTAGCTGAAACAGCCGGCATAGAAACATTGCAACGGTTTACACAGAAATTACCCCAACCGGATGTGCGCACTTTTGTGGGAAAAGGGAAACTGGCCGAGATCAAAGAGTTTGTTGGGGCAAATCAGATATCGGCTATAATTTTTGATGATGATCTGAGCGCTTCTCAGCTTCGTAATATTGAAAAGGAAGTAAATACACCCGAGCGCGAGATAAAAACCCGTGTGTATGACCGAAGTCTGCTCATTCTCGATATTTTTTCAATGCGGGCCCAAACGGCACAATCGCGCGTGCAGGTAGAATTGGCCATGAATCAATATTTACTGCCACGCCTAACCCGGATGTGGACCCACCTGGAACGCCAGCGGGGTGGCACCGGAACACGGGGCGGTTCGGGTGAACGCGAAATTGAAACCGACCGTAGAAATATTCGGTACCGCATTTCTTTATTGAAAGATGAACTGGAAAAAATTGAGAAGCAACGCAAAACCCAACGCAAGTCGCGAAGCAATGTGGTGCGGGTAGCGTTGGTAGGCTATACCAACGTGGGTAAATCTACGCTAATGAACCTGCTCTCTAAATCAGACGTAAAGGCCGAAAATAAATTATTTGCTACCGTTGATGCTACCGTGCGCAAAGTGGTGCTGGGCGATATTCCTTTTTTGCTTTCGGATACCGTTGGGTTTATCCGCAAATTGCCCCACCACCTGATTGAATCTTTTAAATCTACCCTAGACGAAGTACGCGAGGCCGACATTCTGCTGCATGTAGTAGATATAGCCCATCCATACCACGATAACCAGATTGAAGTAGTAAAAAATACGCTTGCCGAACTGGGAGCCGGCAACATTACAACTATTCTTGTTTTGAACAAGATCGATCTGCTTAACGAAGCTGAAATAAACACAGATGATCTTAAGGGGTATTACCGGCAGCATGGTTTTGAACAGGTAGTTTTTATTTCGGCAGAAAAAAAGAAGAACCTGAATGAATTGCGGAATGTGCTTTTTGAGGCTGTAAAGAAAAAGCACCTTACCATTTACCCCAATTATGTGGCCGATGCTAACCTGGTTATTTAATAATACCGGAAAAGCAGGGCGCTAAACCGAGTTTGTACCGTAATGCCCAAATCCATATCTTGATTTCTGATTACCAATCAATCATTAATTAACACCCAAAACTTATGGATTTTAACAAAACCTCAGAATTAGTTGAGAGCTGTATTCGTTCGCTAGGCGTAGATCCAGCTGCCTGCCGTGGCCAAAAGCCAGGTCAATGGTCTATTATTTACAAAGGGGCCACCGTTTGGTTCGATGTGTTTAATTTTCCCGACAGGCCCGAAACCTGGTACTTTCAGGTAATGAGCCCGTTGTTGATTATGCCCGACAAAAATGTGGAGAGTTTTTATCAAAACTTACTGGAAATCAACCACTCGTTGTACGGCTCGTGGATATGCAAGAAGAACGACTGGACATACGTAATGTTTTTGCGCGAAGCAGCTGAACTTGATCAAAGTGAAGTAAATGCCACCGTTAACCGAGTTGCTTTTTACAGCAGCGACTGGGCTGGCAAATTGAAATTTAAATTTGAAGGAAGCTGGACACCTAAGCCCAGTCAGAGTGGGGGTGGTTCGGCCGATGGGCCTAAGTAAAGAAATGCGATAGGACAAAAAAGCCTGTTGATTTTTCGGCAGGTTTTTTTATTTCAAAAAATACTGAACGGCCAGCGCATACCCTTCCATTCCAAAGCCGGTAATCAGCCCTGCGCATTTTGAAGTGATTAAACTCTTATGCCGGAATTCTTCCCGTGCATAAATGTTTGAAATGTGTACTTCCACCACCGGAGTTTTAATAGCAGCAATAGCATCATGAATAGCAATGGAAGTGTGCGTATAGGCGCCTGCATTTAGAATAATGCCTTCGTAGGTAAATCCAACTTCATGCAGTTTGTTGATCAATTCGCCCTCTACGTTCGATTGGTAATACTCAAATTCTATTTGCGAAAAACGCGCCATCAACGTGTTTAAAAAATCTTCAAACGAAAGGTTTCCATACGTTTCAGGTTCACGTTTGCCCAACAGGTTCAGGTTAGGTCCGTTCAGGATCAGTATCTTCATGCTTCGAAGATAAAATAATTTGCACATTTGTGATGTGAAGAACTGGGAAAGTCATATCAAACATTTTGGAACTTATCTTAAGCTGGAACGATCGCTTTCAGCAAACTCAATAGAGGCCTATGTACGCGATGTGGAAAAACTGGCACAATTTATAAACATCAAATATGTTGGGCTTAACCCATTAGCCATAACCGGCAAACACCTGCAGGCGTTTCTGGAATATATAAATGAATTGGGGATGAGTGCTTTTAGCCAGGCCCGTATTCTTTCCGGCATTAAAGCCTTTTATAAATACCTGTTGTTCGAAGAGTTGATCGAAAAAGATCCTACCACCCTGATGGAAGGGCCTAAGCTGGGCAGGCAACTTCCCGATACATTATCGTACGAAGAAATAGTTAAACTTTTTGAAGCAATTGATCTTTCATCGCCCGAAGGGGCCCGTAACAGGGCCATGCTCGAGGTACTGTATAGTTCCGGATTACGGGTTTCCGAGTTGGTGGAGTTAAAACTGGCCAATGTGTATTTCGATATTGGTTTTTTGAGAGTAATCGGAAAAGGGAATAAAGAACGACTGATACCCGTTGGCCGGGATGCCTTGAAATATTTAAAAATATACCTGGAAGAAGTACGGGTGCACATACCTGTGCAGAAGGGGTTTGAAAGTAATGTGTTCTTAAACAGAAGAGGTAGGAAACTAACCCGTGTAATGGTGTTTTTAGTAATCAAATCACTTGCCTTACAAACCGGGTTAAAGAAAATAATCAGTCCACACACGTTTCGCCATTCCTTTGCCACACACCTGATTGAAGGCGGTGCAGATTTGCGGGCTGTGCAGGAAATGCTGGGACATGAATCGATTACAACAACTGAAATTTATACGCATCTGGACAGGGATTACCTGCGTCAGGTAATTCAGGAGTTTCATCCGAGGAGTTAAATAACCCAAATTTGTTTTAGAAACAATCAGTACCTTTGCGCTATGCGTAGCCTGCTTCTTATACTTGTTTTATTTTCAGTGGGAGTAAAAGCCCAGGAAATAAAAGTTGAGTTTGATAAAAGCCATGACTTTACCCAATACAAAACATATCGGATTGGCGATGCCGAAGTTATTACACCTAAAGATCAAAAGAAGGTGCCGGACGAAGAAATAAAGAAATGGATTGAAAAAGCAATAAACAACGAACTAACGCAGAAGGGGCTACAGCAAGTTGATTCTTCAGCTGATTTGGTAGTATCGTATGTGGTAGGTACGCTTTCGCGAAGTGATATGGGAAATGTAGGCCCCATGGGTATGACACCCGGATCAACCGAACGAACTTATATTCGCGATTATCAACAAGGAAGTTTGATTATTGATTTGAATAACAATAAAAACTTTCTCGTCTGGCGTATCAATTCAACTACCAATATGAGCAGTGCCGAAGGTGAAAGATTAATTAGCCAAATTGTGCAACGAGGATTTAAGCAATTTGGTAAACCGGTTAAGAGAAAGAAGTAGGTATGTATAAATTTTTTCTTCGGCCTTTCCTTTTTTTATTTGCGCCCGAGTCTATTCACCATTTTGCATTTTCGGCCTTAAAAGTCTTCGGAAAAATTCCGGGAGTAAATAGTGTGATCCGGTCTTTTTTTGAAATAAAAGATCATCGCCTAAGTAAAACCCTTATGGGAATTATGTTCCCCAATCCGGTAGGCCTTGCAGCTGGTTTTGATAAAGACGCAAAACGGATTGATGAACTGGCTGCTTTCGGGTTTGGATTTATTGAAATAGGAACACTTACACCTAAAGCGCAGCCGGGCAATGATAAACCACGGTTGTTTCGTTTACCTAAAGATAAAGCCCTGATTAACCGGATGGGTTTTAATAATGGCGGTGTGCAAGATGCTGTGCTACGGTTGAAGAATCGTAAATCGAAAATTATTGTAGGCGGGAACATCGGAAAGAATAAAGTAACGCCAAACGAAAGTGCATTTGAAGACTACAACACCTGCTTTGAAACATTATATCCTTATGTAGATTATTTTGTTCTGAATGTAAGTTCGCCCAATACACCAGGCTTGCGCGAATTGCAGGAGAGGGAACCATTGCGGAAGTTGTTGAGCGATGTAATAGCGCTAAGCAAAGCGAAACCCGAGTATAAACCGGTTTTGTTAAAGATTGCACCCGATCTTAATAATGAGCAACTGAATGATGTAGTTTCAATATTAAAAGAAACAAAAACAGACGGTGTAATTGCCACTAACACCACCATTTCGCGCGAAGGATTGGATACCTCAACAGAAACAATTTCTACAATTGGTTTAGGTGGGTTAAGCGGTAAACCGTTAACACAACGCTCCACCGAAGTGATTAGTTTTTTAAGACAAGCCCTTGGAAAAGATTTTCCCATTATAGGCGTGGGCGGAATTATGACCGAACAAGATGCGCTGGATAAACTAAAAGCCGGTGCAGACCTTGTTCAGATTTATACTGGCTTTATCTATGAAGGACCGGGCCTTGTAAGCCGAATTAATAAAGCCTTATTGCAACAGATGTAGTATTGGTTATCAATCCGGTAACATTCAAACATTAGTTACACTATCTATTGAATCAGGCTGCTTGTATTACGGATTCGGTCATCCGTATTTTTATTTAGCGTAATTTTCAAATCTACCTCTTACTAAACTTTACTTATCATTTGCATTAGCCAGAACAACTAAAAAAGTATAGCCATGCTAATCCAACTTTTCTGATATAGGAAGTTTTTTGGAAGCATAACCAAGATCCCAAAAGTATGGTGCAGGCCAGGCAGGCAAAGGCTCCACATCTTTTCCGGTGTACCACAGGTGCAGGTAATCATTCTTAATTAATACCGAGGGAAAGGAAGATGTATTGGCATCCCATTGGCCTGTTGTTCCGCGTTTTAAAACCGGGTTGTGATTGGATTTTTCCCAATGAATGCCATCCACCGAATAGGCATAACCAGTTTGCTGATAATAGTTGTCTGAAACATCAGCACCCCCATACCACATATGGTAGGCATTGTTGTACTGGATTACGTGCGGATCTTGCACATAAACTTTATCCCAGGTGTTTTGAGTGGTGGTGAGCACGGGATTGTTTTCATACTTAGTCCAGGTTATACCATCGGAAGAGGTTGCATAACCGATGTTTACCTTCCCATCGGTAGCTAACCCATTAATTGTGCAGTCGTAACCGGCATACCACATTTTGTACGTGTTTCCATCTTTAATTACAGAGGGTCCTTCCAGGAAGCAATTGTCCCACGAATTTGCATCGCCAACCAAAACCACCGGAGTGCTATGCTTGCTCCACGAAATACCATCGGCAGAGTAGGCATACCCTATTTCATATTTATAATCGTTTAAGGTTTGGCCAGCATACCACATCTTGTAGCGCTGGTTAGCGGGGGCGGCATCATCAATTATTACCGAAGCGGTTTCAACTCCCAAACTATCCCACGCATCTACTGAAACATCCATTACGGGATTGCTTGCGTACTTTTCCCAGTTTATCCCATCGGGAGAGGTTGCGTAGCAGATTCTGGATCGCAGCGTTTCATCGGGCAGCACAGCTCCTCCACCTGTATACCACATCTTGTATTGACCGTCATGATACAAAACCCAACAATCGCTGGCCACATAGAAATCGTATTTATAAGGTTCGCTTCGTGTGAGTACGGGCGAACTGTTCTTTGTCCAGTTGGTGTTCGTAGGTGGTTCGTTCGAATTACAGGCTATCCATATGTAGAAGGTGCAAAATAAAAGTATGATAGAAGCTCTCATTTTTTAATGGTGTTTTGGATTCATGATCGGTTTTAATCCAAACCATGAATCCAAACCATAAATCAATCTTTTATTCCAGCCAGATCCAGCAAGAACGCATACTCCTGCGCGGTCTCTCTATACACTTTAAACCTTCCTGTTGTACCACCATGCCCGGTTTCCATGTTTGTTCGCAACAGCAGGGTATTGTTGTCGGTTTTTAATTCACGCAGTTTGGCTACCCATTTAGCAGGCTCCCAATATTGCACCTGGCTATCGTGAAAGCCGGTTGTTACCAGCATATTCGGATAAGCTTGAGGTTTCACCTGATCGTAGGGGGAATACTCCAGCATGTACATGTATGACTCCGGGTTTTTAGGATTGCCCCATTCGTCAAACTCACCGGTTGTTAACGGAATACTTTCATCCAGCATAGTGGTAACTACATCGACAAACGGAACAGCCGCTATTACACCTTTAAACAAATCGGGGCGCATGTTTACTACCGCTCCCATAAGCAACCCTCCGGCACTTCCACCCGATGCAAAGAGGTGTTGAGGTGTTGTATACTTTTCATCAATCAGATACTCAGCACAATCAATAAAGTCGGTAAAAGTATTTTTCTTCTTAAACATTTTCCCATCTTCATACCATTGGCGCCCCATTTCCTGCCCGCCCCGTATGTGTGCAATAGCATAAACAAAACCTCTGTTTAAAAGACTGAGGCGTGTGGAGGAGAAGGTTGGGCTCATACTGCTGCCATAGGAGCCATATCCGTAAAGAAGCGTTGGGTTGTTGCTGTTTTTTTGTATTCCTTTCTTGTAAACGATCGACATCGGGATTAATGTACCATCATCGGCAGTAGCCCATTGGCGTTCGGTTATAAAGTCGGCCGGATTATAACCACCTACAACTTCCTGTTGTTTTAATAACGTGCGCTCTTGCGTACGCATGTTGTAATCATACGTAGAATTGGGTGTGGCCAGTGAAGTATATCCATAACGCAGCAGTTCTGTATCAAAATCTATATTAATGGATGGATAGGTTGTGTAAGCAGCTTCGCCAAAATCCAAGTAATGTTTTTTTCCTGATCTCTGATCGATAACCCGCATGAGGGTATTGGCATTAGCTCTTTCACTTAGCACCAGATAGTCTTTAAAAATTTCAATCCCCTGCAAGAGAGTATCCTTACGATGTGCAATCTTTTCTTTCCAGTTTGCTTTTGCAGTATGGGTAACCGGGGTTTCCATTAAACGAAAATTCTGTGCATCCAGATTAGTAACTACATAAAATTTATCACCAAAGTGATCGATAGAATATTCAAGACCGCGTTCGCGAGGACTAAATTCTTTGAACTTGCCTTCTGGCGTGTTAGCGTCCAGCACCTGGTAGTAATTGGTTAATGTGCTGCCAGCCCAAATAATCAGAAATTTTTTTGACTTGGTTTTATAAATACCGGTGTAGAATGTTTCATCTGTTTCTTCTGATACTACCGGGTCTGTTTTATAGGGTGTTCCAATTTTGTGGCGAATAACCCAACGCGAACGAAGTGTTACAGAATCTTTACGGGTGTAGAAATACGTTTTGTTATCGTTGGCCCAGGTAACCTCGCCCTCTGTATTGGGTACCGGTTCCTCTACCAGTTTGCCCGTGCGCAAATCCTTAATATAAATCGTATACCGTCTGCGGCTTACAGAATCTTCAGCGTAAGCCAGCAGGTTGTTGTCTTCGCTTACACTTAATCCTGCTATAGAGTAGTAATCATGACCTTTTGCCAACTCGTTTACATTTAATAATACCTCTTCGGTTGCTTCGAGGGTACCCTTCTTGCGGCAATAAATCGGGTACTCTTTCCCTTCTTCATATCGGGTATAATACCAGTAGCCATTGTCTTTGTAGGGAACTGATTCATCGGTTTGTTTTATTCGCCCCACAATTTCGTTGTAAAGTTTTTCTTGTAAGGCTTCTGTTTGTTTCATGGAAGCCTTGAGATAGTCATTCTCAGCATTCAGATAGTTAATTACTTTTTGTGTTTGTTCGTCTTTTTGATCTGCATTTTTTTGCTCGTCAGAAAGTCTCATCCAATAGTAATTATCAATACGGTTTCCCGTAAGGGTGTCGGCCACTTTTTCGGCCACAGGTGGTTTTATGCCAGACGTTGTTTCAGGCTTGGTTACACAGGCAGTAAGCAATAAAGCAAAAGCCGTACTGGCAAAAAATGCTTGTTTCATGTTTGAGGTAATTAAGTTTTGATTGGGTTAGTTGGATTTCAGAACGCGTGGTGAAGATACAAGATTATCACCAATCAGATAAATTTATCTTTTTAGTACAAGATATCCAGTTAATACTTTTCCGGTATTATCGAGAACAATTTTATAGAAATATGTTCCGGAGGGCAGGTCGTTACCATTTTCTGTTTGCCCTGTAAATTTAACCCGATCATTATCGTAATTTTTTCCACTCCACACTTTACTTCCCCATCGGTTGAATATAGTAACCGTATTATTTTGGGTATCGGCATTGGTAGAAATGTTTTCTATTATCCAACTTTCGTTTTTCATATCGCTATTTGGAGAAATACCGTTATAGATTACAAGGTCACATTCTCCAATAATTGTTGTTACGGATTGAGCTGTTGCTGTACAGCCATTGGTATCGGTAATGGTAACCGTATAGGTATCGGCCGATGTAACAACGAGTTCACGGGTAGTTGCGCCCGTTGACCACAGGTAGATAAAACCAGCAGGAGCACTAAGTGTGGTTGATTGACTTGAACAAATTGCAAGGGATCCGTTCACTGTAATTTGTGGCGTTTGCGGAGGTTGATTAATAGTTACGGTAAGCGGATCAGAGCTTTCACTTTCGCATCCACCGGCATCCGTAACGGTAACCGTATAATCATCCGCTGTGGTAGCGGTAATGCTTTGACCTGTTTCTCCGGTAGACCATTCGTAAGCGGCAAATCCGGAAGGGGCAGTGAGCACTACACTTCCTGTTCCGCAGAATGAAGTTGATCCGGAAGGTATAATAACTGGCTTCGTAACAGTAGTTACGGTAGCAATTGCCTCGGTGCGCGGGCCTTCGCACCCTGCAGCCGACACAATGCTTACATAAAAGCTTGTGGTAGCTGTTAATGGTGGAGTTGTAAATGTGGCCAGTGTGGCGCCAGCAATAGGAGTTCCGCCAGTTGCATCGGTATACCATTGATAACTCTCATTAACATTGGCACCCATGGCTACCAATGAAATACCGGTAAGTTGACATCCACTGCCCGCTAAGGTAGTTGGGGCACCCGGCAAAGCAGTGACAAGAATTTGTGTTGTTTTAGAAAAAGAACAAAGTGAAACAGGATCTATATAGGTGTAGGTAATCAGGTGCTGACCAATACCGGCAAGGGTAGCATCAAACACACCTCCTGTTATACCAGGACCCGATAGCGTGCCACCTGCAGGTTGCGTTAACGGAGCCAGATCAATAACCTCCGTTACACAATAGGCAGGATCAAAAAGAAAATTAAAAGCCGGCTCTTGTGTAATAGTAAGCGTGGTTGATGTGGATAACAACTGGCAACCCCCGAACGCACCTGAAATGCGCACCTGATAATCTCCGGTTTCGGTAGCGAAATGAGAAGAGGTTGTAGCGCCAGCAATAGGTTGCCCATTCCTGAACCACTGTAACAGGTAATTGGGTTGCGAGGTGGTTAGTTGGATAGGAACACCACAACTGCTGGTGGAGCCTCCCACTACAGTAAAAGTGGGTTGCACAGAAGTTGCCACCTGAAGATCGGCTCCATTATCGGTACTAAGTGATGCCGGATTTGTAGCGCGTACCCGTAACCGATACCCCATACCTTCAGGTAAACTTATTGGCAATGTTGAGGTAACAAAACCTGTGGTGTTGGTTGTGCTTTGCGTTCCCAGAACAAGTGGCGATGCAAAACTTCCGGTAATATCGGATAACTCAACAGAAAGCACATTGCCCGCATTCAACAAACCGGTAAACAAATAGGGAACATCAACTTGTTGTGCCGGGCAGAATGTAATGGCATCAAAGCCACCAATAGCAAGACCGGTTGCCGGTAGGGTGGTGAAAAATCCGGTTAAGGGAAGATATGAATAAACCGGTTGACCGGCACCATTATATTCGAAGAATGCCAGATGGTAGGTTGTGCCGGGTAATAAATTGGTAATGGTAATGCTTGTACCTGCACCCCGGTAAATATGTTTATGCCCCAACGGTAAATTGTTAACAGTACTGGAGTAGTCAGCAGAGGCACTGCCATGCGTACTTAACACAGTAGGAGCAAAAGTAACGGGTTGCGCGGGCCTTAATACAACCATGCGCCCTGCGCCATTTCCATTGGTCCAGCTCAGGTTTACGGATGTACTGCCCACTGAATTAAACAATAACGAACTTGTAGAGAGGGTAGGCGTTACCGCTGTTGATACCATTTGGTTTATATACTCGGTTACCAGGTAACGTTGATTGCCATTTGAACCATCCAATTCAAATACAGCAACACCATATTGCGTGTTAGGTTCAAGTCCGGCCACAGTAAAAGGAATAGTAAGAGGACCAAAGGCAACTACGTAATTTCCATTGCCCAGCGGAGTGCCTGTGCTAAAATTTCCGGCTGTATAGGTGGTAAGGTCAACGGGTAATTCGGTTACCAATCCTCCTTTACGCATAACCACTAAACGTCTGGTGCCGTTGCCTTCCGTGAAGGATAGATTGAACCGATCGCCATTAACGGCTGATACATTTAAATTTTTAGCCGCAACTGAAGGCCGGGGTGCTGTAGTAAACGAAGCGATCCCAACGGGGTTGGTTAAGAACACTAATCCGCTTGTGCCGTTGTATTCAAATGAAGCAAGGTGATAGGTGATGCCAGGTTCTAAGTTGGTGAGGGTAAAATTGTCAGATGTGCCTCTGTACACTACAAAATTTCCGCCTCCATAATCGGTTCCTGATCCAAAAACAGAACTAGCGAATGGACTAGATAAATCGGAAGGAGTTACATCAACCGGTGAGCCGGCTTTGGCAATAATTAACCGGCCTGCACCATTGCCGCGGGTCCAGGTAAGTTGCATGCTATTGCCAATAATATTGTTCGCAAAAAAGTTAGAGGTGGGTATGGTAGGGCTGGTTAAGGTGGATTGACTGGCGGTAGCTACAATGGCAGGAAGTTGATAAAATGCAGTTGATCCGCTTCCATTATACTCTACTATGGCAAAGTGATAGACTGAGTTTGGCAATAAATTATAGACATTAAAAAAATTATTGTTTGTTGAACCAACAACAAAATTTCCACCGCCCAGATCTGAACCGCTGCCAAAATTACTGTTGGCAGTGTACCCCGTAAAATCAACGGGCCATACATCTACCGGGCTACCGGCTTTTGCCACCAGCATACGCGTTAGTCCGTTGCCTTGTGTAAAGTTTAAGGTCATGGCATTTCCCTGGATGTTAGAAAATGAAAGGTTGGAAGCGGGTATGGGAGGTTTATCTCCAACATTTACGTTCCCGATAAGCGGATCGATAGTACGATACACCCGGCCGCTGGTGCCATTGAATTCTACAATGGCTACGTGATACGTGCCCGGGGGAATGTTGGTGATATTTACAAAGGTGCCTGTGCCATCGTAAACAACTTTTGAAGTACCCAGTGATGGGCTTACCGGGTAGTTAGCACTTGATGGATAGTTAATTAAATTAACGGGTAAGTCCTGTACGGCCTGCCCCTGGCGCAGCAACACCATGCGTCCTGTACCATTTCCATTAAGCCAGTTGATGGTAAGCGTGTTGGAAGTAATATTTGAAAAGGTAAGATTGGTAGCCTGTGCAGTTGGTTCAGAGAGTGTGCTATTATTCCCGGTAAGAGCTTCGGCACCGGTCATATAAATTCGTTCTGCGCCCGTTCCATTGTATTCTATAATAGCGAAGTAGTATTGCTGGCCAATGCTTAACCCACTCACATTCGTTGATGTATTCCCTCCAATATTCGTATTGTTTTGAATAACATAGTTGCCATTGCCCAGGTGGGCTGCGGCAGTTCCAAATGTGGGGTTGGCTGTGTAACTGGTTAAGTCGGTTGGAAACACATCTACCGGTGCTCCTTGTTTGGCAATAACAATCCGTCCAAAACCATTACCCGATGTGTAATTCAGGGTCATAAAATTACCCTGGATATTTGAATAAGTGAGATTAGTAGGAGATACCGTTGGTTTGCCAAGTGTGATAAAAGAGCCAAGGCCGGGATCGGCTTGTTTAAAAACAGGCCCACCGCTTCCATTGTATTCAAATATGGCAAAGTGGTAGGTTGTATTGGGTTGAAGGCTTTGAAGATCGAAAGTTGTTCCGCCTCCGTCATAGACAATTTTAGAGGTACCCAACGTTGGGGCCGTTGGATAATTTGTATTGGAAGTATAGTTTACAAGATTAACCGGCACATCGGTAACGGGGGAACCCGCCTTCGCTAACACAAGCCTTCGCGCACCATTACCCGCAGTAAAGGTAACGGTGGCATTGTAGCCTGTTATGTTTGTAAATACAAAGTTACCTGCAGAAACGCTGGGTGGTGAAAGTGTGGTAACAGATCCTGTTAATACCTGAGCCGGAGTTGTAAGGTAAAATGTATTGCTGGAGGATCCGTTAAATTCAAAAACAGAAAAGTGGTAGGTAGTAGCCGGAGTAAGACCCGTTACGGTAAATCCGCTTCCGGTTGTTTCCGATACAGCAAAAGTATTACTCCCTAAATTGTCTCCACTGCCAAAGGTGCTATTCGCATTATAGTCAACGCCATTGGTTGGTGTCCAGGCAACCGGAAGATCTTGTCGAACAACTATTAATCGTGTGGTACCATTCCCCTGGGTAAAAGATATTGAAAACCGATTGCCTTCAATAGATGATACGTTGGCTGTAGTACTCCCTATTGTAGGAGCTCCGGCTGTTGTGAATGAACCAGTAAGTGCATTGGCTAAATCATAAACTGGTGCAGAGGGTCCGTTACTTTCCACCACTCTGTAAAAATATTGGGTGTTGGGCAGCAGGTTTGTAACGTTAACCACGTTGCTTGAATTAAAATACACCACGCGGCCACTGCCCACGGCACTGCCCGAACCGAAATTTGTACTGGCTGAATAGTTTGTGTACTGAACAGGATCTGTTGTGGCAGAGCCTTGTTGCAAAATTACCAGCGAGCGGGTTCCGTTACCACGCGTCCACGTTAACGAAGCGGTATTGCCGGTTGGCGTGGCAATCAAATTGGTAGAACCAACAGTAGGTGGCGATAAGGTTGTACCATTTCCTTCCAGTACGTTGGTTGTATTGTAAACCGTATTAAAATTTGTTCCGTTAAATTCGTAAACTCTGAAGTAGTAGGTAGTGCTGTGCACCAGATTGGTGATGGTTACATTCGTGCCGGTATTCCTGTATACAACAAAATTACCAGCCCCAATAGTATTACCCGAACCAAACACGGTACTCTCCACATAGTCTGTTCCGTTTGCCGGAACCCCCGAGCCATTAAACGTTGGACTCAGACTTGCAATTACTAACACATTGCTTCCATTACCGCGGGTCCAGTTTACACGCAGACGATTTCCATCATTATTGGTAATGGTAAGATTGGTGGCTCCGGTTGTTGGCGCACCTCCGGTAGTAAATGATCCGGTGAGGGCGGTAGCAAAATTATACACCGGGCCGTTGGTTCCATTGCTTTCAACAACGCGATAAAAATATACCGTGTTTGGTTCCAGATTAGTAACATTAACTGAGTTGCTTGTATTATTATATACCGCTCTGCCGCTGCCTACAGCATTACCGGATCCGAAGGTGGCATTGCCGTTGTAGTTGGTGTACTGGGTTGGGTCTGTTGTAGCTGATCCGGCCTGTAAAATAACCAGCGAACGCGCACCATTCCCTTTTGTCCAAGTAAGTGCGGCCGAGTTACCGGTAGGTGTGGCAATCAGGTTGGTAGAACCTGTAGAGGGTGGCGATAAAGTAGTACCGTCTCCGCTAAGCATGTTTACGGTATTATATTGTGTGCCCGATCCCGTACCATTAAATTCAAAGATTCTGAAATAGTAGGTTGTGCTATGGACAAAGTCGGTGACCGTTACATTGGTTCCCGTGCTTTTGTACACCACAAAATTACCGGTGCCTATTTCTGTACCAGAACCAAATGTTGGACTGGCTATGTAATCGATCCCGTCTGCCGGAATTCCTGTGCCACCAAATGTTGGACTTGCACTGGCGACTACTAATACCCGGCTGCCATTGCCACGTGTCCAGTTTACCCGCAACCGATCACCATCATTATTGGTTACTGAAAAATTACTTGCCCCTGTGGTAGGAGCCTGGGCATGCAATTGGATAGAAACAGATATCAACCATACTGATGCAATGAGAATAAACTTCAGGTTGGCGCGAATTGAGTTTAACATGCTGAAAATAAAATTCATGAGTCAACGCATTTCTTTAACATAAAAACCCTCAATTGAACGGAACAGTAAACTGAAATTTAACTCTGAGGATTACCTTACAAATTAAGGTAGAGATCACAGAGAATTCTAATAATAAAGCTCTGTTATTATTTTTTTCGCATCACATAATTATGTGATGCGAAACTAAATACCGTCAAAATTGACCAGAAACAGAGTACGCGCTATTTGTTGAATTGAATTTAGCGTTTTAACACCAGATATCCATTCTCTGTTTCTCCAGAAGATTTGAGAATGATTTTATAATAATACGTCCCTGACGGAAGATCATTGCCGTTTTGATTGAGGCCCTTGAAAGCATTGGCATCAGAATAATTTTCTACTTCAAAAACTTTAGAGCCCCAGCGGTTGTAGATAGTAACCGTGTTTTCAGGTTCAAGCACATCAATGTATTGAATTTTGAAAAAATCATTTTTGCCATCGCCATTGGGCGATACGGCATTGAAGATTTCAAGTTCACCGATAACGGTAATTGAAAATTGTTGCGTGGTACATTCGCCAAACACATCGCAGATGCGAATGGTAATAACGTCTGTACCCGAAAACGGAAGACCGGCATAGTCAACTTGTAACGTAGATCCACTAATTGTTGCCGCAGCGCCACTGGCCGGTTGCTGTACAATAGTTAAAGAACTTAATACAAGATTATTGTCAGCATCAGAGATTAAGCCAGCTAAGTCGATAGAAGCGGAATTACCAATAGTAGTACTGGCGGTAGTGGTGTTAATAACCGGGGCCG
This sequence comes from Flammeovirgaceae bacterium UBA2786, assembly GCA_002352225.1. Taxonomy (GTDB): domain Bacteria; phylum Bacteroidota; class Bacteroidia; order Cytophagales; family Cyclobacteriaceae; genus ELB16-189. Next base: position 9,684 of record DEIA01000018.1, on the reverse strand, counting down.
AGTTGTTGCATGGCCCAGGAATTACAGTAACAACCAACCCTTCCGAAACCGGACTGGAGCAACCATTTCCATTGGTTACGGTAACCGAATAGGTCCCCGAGGCAGTTACGGTTAGATCGGGCAGAGTAGAGCCATCAGACCATAGATAACCGGCAAACCCGGTAGGAGCAGAAAGCGTAAGCGAAGTGGTGCTGCAAATGGTAAGTGCGTTGCCTACCGGTGCAATAGAAGAAGCGATTACCGGTTGAGCAGGTGGAGTACTGATAATAGCCGTTACCGTAACGGGTATGCTTTCGCAGAACGTATCGTGTACGGTAACCGCATAATCGGTATTGGTGTTGAGCGAAGGTGTTATGAGCGTTTCATCAGTAGCACCGCTGATAGCAGTGAGCGGAGAAGTGGTGTACCACTGGTAGTCACCCGGACTTCCGCCCGATGCCGTTAGCGTAACCACACCCGGTCCGCAGCTTATACCATTTACCACATCGGGTGGTGTAGGTAAACTGTTGAAGACGAGATTGGCTGTATTGGTGGTAACTGAAGTAGCAAGATCGCCCGAGATCACACACTGATAGTCGCCTGCTTCAGCGGATGAAACGTTGCTGATGGTGAGTGTTGCCGTAGTAACTCCCGAAAACGTTGTATTGTTAACCAGATCAACAAACACACTTCCATCAAACTTCTGCCATTGATAGGTAATGTTGGTGGTACCTGAAGCCGCGGTAGTAAACGAAGCGGAAGCATTTTCGCAGGCATAGTTGGGCGATGCAGGTTGTTGTGTGATAGTGATGGCCACCGTAGGTACAAGGTTTTCGTAAACTACCAACAAACCCGCTGCGCGCGTGAGAATGATTTCGGGTTTGCCATCAAGATTTATATCGCCTGTGGTAATACCACGCGGAGCTGTTACTGTTGTGTTGAAAGGCGCAGCAAACGAAGCGGCCGTTAGTGCACCACCAGTATGAGTATTTTTAAAGATAGAGAACCGGTTGCCTGCTTCGCTGGTGGTAATGATCTCCGGTTTACCATCGCCATCCAGGTCGGAAATAGTAGCTACGGTGGTAGCGCTCGGGTTGGTTAAATCAAACCGTGTAAAGCTCAGGTTGCCCACCGTGCTGGTGTTGTGAAAAACGGTAAGCATGGTGGGGTTTGCGCCTGCACCATGATATAGCACTAAGTCCACTTTACCATCGGCATCAAAATCACCTTTGTAAATGCGACCGGGGTTGTCGCCAACGGCTAAATCAACACGTGTTGCAAATTGAGTTTGAGAAATTTTTAATACCCCGAGGTTTCTGTAAATACTGATATTATCTGTGCCAGGGTTTGTTGTTACAATGTCCGCAAAGCCATCGCCATCAAAGTCACCCGTAATAGTAGCGCCATTTGCCGATGGTTTATTGTACACAAAATTTCCGGAGAAGAATCCAAACGCACCACTCACAAAGTTTCCAGGAATGTTTAGCGTTCTGTTTTCCAAAATGATTAGGTCACCTGCGCCACTTAAATCCGTAGTTAGGGTCATGTCTGTTTTTCCATCATTATTAAAATCAGCAAAATCTACAACGGTAGCACCCAAGGGAACATTTACGGGTGATAAAAATGAAATTTCTGTTAACGTACTGCTATTTTTTAGAAGGGGGCCATTAACAGACATGACATCAAGGTATCCATCTCCATCAAGATCCTCCAGTCGTGGGTAGTTGGCACTGGCTATTGTATCATCAGCAATCAGTGAAGTATTGCTGATAGGGCCTGTAATGTGCGAATCACGGAATGCATAGACATTGTTAGCTGTTCCTCCTGCAATAATATCCGGCTTGCCATCCAGATTAAGATCGCCTATATCCAGATTATAATTGGCGCCTGTAAGTGCGAAGTTAACCGGTGGTGCAAAATGAGTGTTATCAAACGTAACACCCGCACCGAAAGTGGTTTGAAAGGGTAAACGATATCGGGAAGTTAATCCATCTTTTGTAACGCTTATGAGAGCATTACTTGCACCGGCAGGAACTTCAGCCGTTATCAACGTTGCTGTTGATGTGAGCACCGTAGCTTCAACGCCTCCAAACCAAACTTTATTTTCGGAAGAAATGAGCGAAAAGTTATTTCCAGTAATGGTGACGATGCTACCAACAGGACCTTTTAACGGGAATATAGTATTGACGGAAATGACTGGCGCATGAATGTTTTTATTTTGATAAATAGAAATTCGTCTTGGCGATGTATTGGTGGCACCATAAATCATTTCCGGTTTTTGATCTCCATTTAAATCGGCTATAATGGGACTGGTCGGATACGTAGAGTTACCGTTACCCTGATGTTCATACGCAGGTATAAATGCATTTGCATCAAACACACCTCCGGTATAGACATTTTCAAACACACCAACATCTGCATTGTCAGTGGCAACAATGTCGAGCTTACCATCACCGTTTATATCAGCAACACTCAATCCCCCATAAATAGACAAGTCTCCATCAATCGCAACCTCAGTAGTAAAATCGGTTACTGCCAGTGCACCTCCGGAGTTGGCATTCAAGCGAATGCGAATATCCTGCGAACCTCCATAGTATCGAAAGATGATATCATTCTTCCCATCCAAATTGATATCAGCAATTTGAATTGCGTGATTGTCTGTTGCTATTTCACCAAGGCTTGTAAGCGAAATAATGCCCGGTGTTGAGTTGTTTTTTAAAATGTAAAAACTTGTTGTGGGACTGCTCCCTTTGCTTATCAGCAACTCCGGTTTGCCGTCACTATCAAGATCTCCCAGCGCGATACCTGAAAACCCGCTTACAGGTAAGTTTATAGACGGGCCAAATTCAATATTACCTGGCGTGCTGATGTTTTGAGCAATCCAGCCGGAACCTTCTCCACCAATCAATTCTGGTCGGCCGTCACCATCAATATCGGCAACAAGGTAGGGTGCTGAATCATCTGTGTTGCCTGGCCAAAATTCAGCAGCTTCGAACGCAATGTTTCCAGGCGTGCTTATGTTTCGGAACGTAATGAAGTAGGCGGAACCGAAAGTAACCAAGACATTGGAGGTTGCCGCGTCCAGTTTGCCATCACCATCAAGGTCAACAAATTGCAGTCCTGTGATATTGGTCGATGTGCCCGGTATGGTTACTGTAGTTTTTGGAGCAAAAGAAGCTGCTGTTATATCACCACCCAATCCTAAGTTGCGATATATTTCGATGACTTTATATGCTGTGCTGCTTGCCACTGCCAAGTCACCCCATCCATCACCATCAACATCGGCTATTGTAAGTCCTTCGATGTCAATCGATAGAGGAATATCAATTTTGGGACTGAACGAAGCTGGAATTATTCTTCCACCACCAGAGAACGTAGGAGAGAAAGTGGTTGTGGATTTTTCAGATAAGCCAGTGATTTTATTGATGACAGTGATATTACCGTGTTGTGCACCGACAGGAACGGTAACCGTAAGTTGAGTTGCGCTTGCGTTAGTAATGGTTCCGGCAATCGCGCCAAAGTAGACAATGTTATTTGAAGCCGTCAAATCAAAATTATTTCCATTAATGGTAATTGATGTACCTGGTCCGCCTGTTGTTGGTGAAAATGATGTAACGGTAGGAGAGGCCACAACAGGAAACTTTCCAAGAGTCACTTCGTCTAAACCAATGGTATTCGAAGTAAGGTTATAATTTCCGCGTATCGCAAGGAATGTAACATTTATAAGAGCAGCCTTAATTTGATCCCTGGTTGCCAGCGGACTGGCGGTGGAAGCTCCTGTATGCCACGGAGAAGTTTCATCCAAAGTAACCGTATAGGTAGTCCAGCCTGGTGTAAGTGTTGGTTTGGGACTGGTGTGATAATAAATAATTGTGTTGCCACTGGCAATGACAATGTCAGGGGAAAATTGTTCATAATAATTTCCATTGAACTCGCTGTCGTTACCTGTAACCAATTGCTGCTGACTATACGTCAATGTCATTCCCAAAGAGGTATAGGTGAGATTGCCGAGAAACTTTGCTGGAGCATACCAAAAGTATCCTGGATAATTATCGGTTGGTACTACAGCCGATATGTAACTTCCTGGATTTCCGCCTGATGCATTGCGGGAAACGGTGAGCGTATCATTGTCACCATCATTAATCAATCTCCAGCCATCAGTATCTGTATCGAAGGTGCTGGTAATTTGGGCATTGGCTCCAAGAACAAGGATTGTAAACGCAAGTAGGAAGACGGTTTTTCGCATACCTCAAATCTCAACAGATTAAAGATAGCGGAAAATCACATGATGATGTGAGCCTCTTTAGAATTAGAAAACCTTTGTTTGCCCTGGCAGGTTTTTACAACCCTAATTCGGTTAACCCCATGTTCCAGGGCAGGCAATGAACACCTTCAATAATTTTGGGCATGACATCTTTCGACAGGCAAAATAATTCGCATTCAGGTATATCTCTTCCTAAGGTAAGCAATCCCCGAAGATCATTTTTTGTTACCGATGTTGTTGACTTGATTTCTATTGCTGCGCGTTTTTGGCCAGGCCGTTCAATAATTAAATCAATCTCTACACCGGACCCGGTTAAAATGTATGAAAGCCGGTAATCTTTTCTGTAGTAGGATTGTAACCGATAGATTTCATTGATAACAAATTGCTCGAACGCATGGCCATAGTGAGAAGTGCGTGAGTGAATGGTTGTATTTAATTCCTCGGCAAGAGCCCGTTGAACCCCACTATCAAAAAAGTAAAATTTGGGATTGGCACGTTGTCTTTTGCGTATGGATTCATGGAACTGCGGTAATGTGAAACCAAGCAGGGTATCTTCCAGAATTTGAAAGTACGATTGAACCGTAGGAACGCTCGCGCCTGTGTCGCGCGCTATTGTGGAGTAATTAATGACTTTTCCTGCCATCTGTGCAGCAACGGAAAGAAATCGGTGAAAGGGTTCTAAGTTTCGAATGATTTGTTCTTGCAGAATTTCTTCGCGCACATAGGTACTGGCGTAGGCACGAAGGTATTCCCTTTTATCCTGTAGTTCGGTAAAGGCTAAAAGTTTAGGGAGACTTCCCCAGTTAAGACTATCGTCCAAAACAAAGGCTGAACCCATTTCCCTGGCCGTTAGGGGAAACAAATTGTAAACAAATGCGCGGCCCGCAAGTAAATTACCTGCGCCCCGTTTTAGTTTTCGTGCGCTAGATCCACTCAGGATAAATTTTTGCCCGGTGGTTTCTATTTGCTGGTGAACCACATCCAATAAAGCTGGCACTTTTTGCACTTCATCAATTATAACCCATTCTGGCGCAGGTTTTCGCGCAGCCAGTTCTTGCGACAGAACGGATGGTGTTAACAGGTACTGTCTTGCCAGGTCAGGGCTTAGTAAATCGATATACCAATTATGGCCATGTGCATACTGTTTTTGGATAAGGTGGGTTTTTCCAGTTCCGCGTGCACCAAAGACAAAAAAGCTATTTTTGTTAGAAAATTCAATAATTCTGTTAACCATACTTTAAATATGTCGTGTAAATTTAAAGTAATATTTTAAAATAGCAATAGAAAGTTGGGATTCTTGATGTGCGTGCGCACGGTGTCAATGCTAATTTCTAATGCAGAATCAATCAATTTATAGCTGTTGCCTTTGCTGAGGATGGTTGGTAGGATTTGAGCTCCTTTACTTTAAAACGTGTTAGCTGATTTAAATTTAAGAGCGTCTTCCGTTTAGGTGTAAGTTTCTTTACCCCAGCTTAGTCAACCTTATCAAACCGGTGATGCATCAACCTTGGGTGCCGAACATCAAAGTGGGTGGTTTTACCGGAATCATCAAAGTAAAAACGTACCCAGAAGTCGCGTTCATAGTTCACCACATGGAACTCCGTGGGAAGTATAAATTCATCAACGGAATGAGGTTCCAGTATCTTATCCGCAATGGTTGGACGCTTCACCACCAGTTTGCCTTCATCACTTAATTCAATCGTTAAATAGAAATCAAGATGCTTGCTGTAGTATTTGCCGGTGAGTTTTTGAAGATCCTCTTTTGAATAAATTGGCTCTGTAGAGGTATCCTTCTTCCAGGTATCAATCTCTGGTTCACCAAATTGTTTGTGCGCTTCTATTTGCATGGTGGAATCCGGATGAGGTTTAAAGAAGCGAAGCCAGACGGCAAAGTCTGGATCTTTGAAAATTCCATTTCCAACATAGATTAGTGGGACCGTTTCATTGGATGTGTATTCCCAAAGTAAGGTGTCGCCATTCACCACCATGGGGTAATATGTTCTGCTTTTCACATGGCTTGAAAAATTATCTTCGAGCCAAACGTAACGCCCTGCATATTTTTGTAAATCTTTCTCTTTAATAGGCACAGGCGTAGTGGGGAATTTTTGTAACACTGCCTTTGTGTTTTCGATTTGCAAAAGATAGGCAGCCAGCCTACTTACTTTGTCATCGTATGGGTCCAGGTTGTTGGAGGTGCAGATAATGTCTAACCCTGCGGCCGGAATACTGGCCAGATAGGCGTATCCGGTTACGCCTTCGTGTAATAAGATTTGATAGGTACCGATCTTTTTTAGTTTGTGTCCGTATGCATAATTCGTTTCTTTCAGAACAGGTATGGACCGTGCGTTCTTCCTTAGTCGGTCTGAAGCTTTTGTAATAAAGGAATTTTTATCTGCGAAGGCAGTCGCCCACTTTTCCAGATCATTGGCTGAAGTAAGCATGTGATAATTACCTCCGGGAGAAGTTTTATCGCGCAGCCATACCTTGTACGTATTGTTTCCATCTTCAAAATAGGAAAAGGCATGGTTTGCAATCACAGCTTCCTTATCTCTTCGCAACGTGGTGGATAACATCTGTAGGGGTTTGAAAATTCTACGATCCATGTAGTCCGGTAAGTTTTCACCGGATGCTTTTTCGAGAATCAGTCTCAATAATCCAAAGTCTGAATTGCTGTACATGTAGCCTTTGCCCGGCTCAACTTGCGGGTCGGGCTGATTGTATAGGAAATTCAGAAACTGCGAAACATCAAGACGATTGTTCATGCTGGCTTGTGTGAGAACTAGCGTTGCCCACTCATCGCAAAAGCCACTGCTGTGGTTCAGTAGGTCTTGTATCGTTACGGGTTCACTCCATGCCGGAAGCTTCGGAAAATATTTTCTGACCTTATCATCCAGGGTTAGTTTTCCATCCTGCTCCAGCAATGCGGCAGCGATGGAGATAAATTCCCTGCCTTCGGAATACGGAATGGTTACAACGGTGTTATGATTAAAGGCAACTTTATGCTCAAGACTTGCCAGTCCATAATCTTTTTTGGTGATTACATTTCCATTCTGGATAACCGTAACAGCAAATCCGGGAGAAGATGTGTTATTGAATTCTTTGAAGAGCGTATCCAGCTTTTTATCAAGCTCAAATTTGCTAACAGGTTTAGGCTGAGCAACCAATGAGAGAATGCCAAAGCACATCAAAGATGAGAGGACAATAATAGGGTGTATTATTTTTTTCATAGCTACAGTATTACTTCTACAAATATTCTCCAGGCAGGTGTATGTGTAAAAAACATGAGCACTACAGTTCCTGTTCCGTAGATACACAGTGCAACACTGACAGCTTTTATTGAATACTCGTTTCGTTTCTGATAGATTGCCAGCGCTACAAGCAGGAGGATGATAAAAATCAGCACCGCATTCTGTGCTAAAAAATTATATTCGATTTCAAAGTTGGTGAGCACATTATAGATCAATCGATCAACACTTGGTCCCAGTAGTGTAAGGATAGCAGCAAACATGTACGTGGAGTGAAAAATTATCCTTTTACGATTGAATACCGCGAGGATATAGAATGTTAAAAGCCAGATAAAATAGATTAGCCCGATATCCATGGAGGCAGCAGCTTTCTCTAAAAGTTCTGCGGGCGTTAAGGTTGATATTCCCTCTGCAACGCGTGCAGTATACCGTTCCAAGCTGGTATAATAGGTATGCCGGATCACCAGGTATCCTGTAATAAAAACAAGTGGCATAAGACCATAGCTTATCTTACCCATAAGCTTGTGGACTGCAATTTTTTTCTGCTGAATGAGAAGGGGTTGGATAATTGCCAACGCAACCCAAAGAATCATAAAGAATGCATGGACGTGATAAACCTTATCTGTAGGTGACAGTAGTATCGAAAAGTAGCTGGGGTAGAATCCCAAAAAAACGCAGGGTATCAGCAATAAGAGAAACCAGGCTGTTTTTGGAAATAGAAATTTGTTCATCGCTATTTATTTTTGCGGAAATAGGATGGATGCATGTAAATGAGCGATCTTCCAGCGCTTTTCTATTTTTACCATAACCAGTGTTCTTCGAGCTACATATTTTTCACCATTACCCAAATGAAAGGTAACCACTGCTGTATCGTCATACAGTTGAAGTTTAATATTTCGGGGAACAATATTTAGTTTTAATGTGCTCGTTGAATCCCTGAATTCAGGAAAGAGTTCAAGCCATGTTCGCTCAATCTCATTAATCCCTGACTTTCGTGAAGCTTGTTCCCAATCGGGAAAAAAGATAGTTGCATCATCGGTAAATGACTCCCTAAATGGCTCCCATTGAAAGGAATTAAAAGCAACAAAAAATTTCTCGATTGATAGTTTAACGGCAAGCGAATCATTTTGTGCTTGGGCATGGATCGCTAAACTATTAAGGACTATTACAAAGATGAGTGCACTTCCTTTCATTTGGTTATTATCTTGTTTATGTCAACCATATTACCGGTTACATATATTAATGATGCTGTACCTTTTCTAAGGATAGAAATCCTATGCTGATGTACCTTTATCGTTTCAATACCAAATATCCATTCTCTGTTTTTCCTGTTGATTTGATGAATATTTTATAATAATACGTCCCTGACGGAAGCTCATTTCCGTTTTGATTGAGTCCCTTGAAGGCATTGGCATCAGAATAATTTTCAGTTTCAAACACCTTACTTCCCCAACGGTTGTAAAGGGTAACCGTGTTTTCAGGTTCAAGCACATCAATGTATTGAATTTTGAAAAAATCATTTTTGCCATCGCCATTAGGCGATACGGCATTGAAGATTTCAAGTTCACCGATAACGGTAATCGTAAGCATTTGCTGCGTGCATACCCCCAACAAGTCACACACTTCAATAGTAACCTGATCCGTTCCTGAAAACATAACTCCGCCATAGTCCAGAACCAGTTGATTTGAACTGTTAATGGAAGCGGTAGCGCCCTGCTGCGATGCCCCGGTTATCACCGTTAAAGTTGAAAGATTCAGGTTGTTATCCGGATCGGAAATGAGGGATACTAAATCAATAGTAACAATTCCTCCAATGGGTACGCCTCCGGCTGTTGATTGGATTACAGGAGATTGGTTGTTGCAGATAGCGGGTGTGTTAAAAAACAATCCTTCATCGGTTGAAATCACTTCGAGTGCAAAATCGCCATTGATGCGGCACCGGTAACGACCTTCACCAAAATTTCCGGTGGTATTGACGCTGAGGGTTGTCGTTGTTGCTCCGGAAAAATTTGTGTTATTGGCAATATCGCTAAACGTAACTCCATCCGTGCTGAACTGCCATTGATAGGTGATGTTGGTTGTGCCGCTGGCAGCCGTGGTAAAAGTTGCCGTGCCCCCAGGGCAGACAGTAATATCTGAAGGCTGCGTGTCAATGGTGATGGTTGGTGTGGTAACTGTAAAATCTGTTGCTGATTG
>DEIA01000017.1 GCA_002352225.1 Flammeovirgaceae bacterium UBA2786 | reverse complement strand
GCGGTAAGAAATTAATCTGTGATCAGTTTAATCTGAAAACAGGTTTGGTTAGGGTTCAATAATCCGTCTTGATCGACTTATCAAACGGTAATTTAAACTGATACCCAATGTTCTCATCTTTTGAACCATCCAACACATCTAACCCGTATTTAATCTTTTTAGGGTCATCATAGACAAACGTACCGAACAGCCTGTCCCATATAGAAAACATATTACCAAAGTTTGAATCCGTCCACGGCCTTTCGTAATGATGATGAAACTTATGCATGTTGGGTGTAATAAAAACGTAACTCAACGGCTTATCTAACCAGGTAGGCACATAAATGTTGGCATGGGTAAAGTACGTAAAGAAAACCGTACAGATGCGATAGAAAAAGTAAAATGAAACAGGCGCACCGGTTATAAAAACTGCCAGTAAGGCAAACAATTCGCGCATTATAAAATCGCCCGGGTGATGGCGCGTTCCACTGGTTGCATCAAGATGGGTATCGCTGTGGTGAATCATATGAAACTTCCACATCCATTTAACCCGGTGCAAAACGTAATGAATGGTATATTGAGCCAGCAACTCAAAAATCAGCAAACAGATCAGCAACTCAACCCATATTGGCCAATCTATTAAATACAATAATCCAAATTGATTACGGCCTACCCATTCAAATATTCCTACCGTGGCTATACCAAATGCCACATTGATAATCATAGTGGTTAACAGAAATGTAAAATTTACACCCGCATGCTTCCACTTTTTATAGTTAAACTGAAACAATGGAAAGCTTCCTTCCAGTATCCAACAAAACGTCAAACACAATACAATCCAAACTGCACGTTGCCAGGTAGGCATAGTCTCGAAGAAGTTCAGAAAGTTCTCCATCTTGATCGGATTTGGTTTACAGTAAATTTAAATAATTCTTTCTATCGGGCGGGTGAGGCAGGTTGGCCCACCACCACCTTTTACGCTAATTTCAGCACCGGCATACTCGTAAACTTTACAACCAGCATCCATAAGCCGTTGTCTTGTAACCGGATTGCCCTCAACCATAATTACTTCACGTGGAGCAATGGCCAGCACATTGCAGCCCATTGAATCCCACTCGGTGTCCGGAACTTCAACAAAATTAAACCCACGATCCAGCAAACCGCTTCTAAAAGCTATTGGCATGAGCGGGGAATACACCACAGCTAAATCTTTATCTACCGGGCTAAAGACTGACATGAGATGAAACACATCAGCAGGGCCTTTATAATGTGGCATTTCAGCCACCCAAACCGTTATTCCTTTTGGTTCCAGTAATTGCTTTAACTGACGGATACCTTCACGGTTTGTCCGATACGTATGCCCTACAGCCAATGTACGTTCATCCACCCATGCTACATCTCCTCCCTCTAAAGTACCCGGTGCAGTTATTCTTCCTAATATGGGCAGGCCAGCCTGAGTAAATGCTTTTTCACATGCAGCTGGCTCCGGTACACGGGCCGGTTTGCCCATGTTACACAATATCATTCCAAAATCTGTAGCCAGTGAAGCATCCCGACAGTACATGGAATCTAACGTAACACTATCGTGCTGCGGTAAGTGAATGAGTTCTGCGCTATTTGTACGAAGTAACTTTTCAAAATCAGAATATTCGTTAATTGCCTTTTGAAGATCAGGCTTGGAAAGAAAGTTTAACTCCTTCCATTGTTGCTGCAGGTGTGTTTCACTTACAAATGAATCGGTGGCAGTTTTGATGAAGACCCGTTTCAACTTTCCAAACTCTGAATGACAGGTTATCATGTTACAACTGTCTTTTGATTCTAATGAATGCGTAAAATGGCAGACCGGCCATTAACAGAACAAACCCCCAATACACGGTTTCCTGGCCAGAGCCCATAACAGCCCACATGGAATAGATAAACGCCAATGTTGCAACCGTATACTTGGTGCCATTCAGGTTATTTTTCCTCGCTCCCATCATTACAAAAGCAATAATGGAGAACAGGTAAGGAACTAACGTAGTAAGGGTTGAAAGTAAAATGATGAAGGTGTAGGTATCGGCCAGGCTTCTGGAAAAATTCATACTCATAAGCACAGAAACCAAAATGCTGGATACAACAATGCCTATGGATGGAACACCATTTTTATTCTCATGAGCAAATACCCGGGGAAATAATTTATCGCGTGCCGCAGCAAAAGGCAATTGTCCTTGCATAATGATCCATCCATTCAGCGCTCCAAATGTAGAAATCACAGCTCCGCCAGCAACGAGGTAGCGGGCCCAGTCGCCCCAGATAGATGCCGCTGCATCGGCAAATGGAGCCTGCGATTTATGCAATGCATCAGGCGGAATTAAACCCATTATGGCTATTGTACTGGACACGTAAATTACTGTAGTCAGTAATGTGCCCAACACCGTTGCCTTTGGTACGGTTACTTCCGGATTAATCACCTTACCCGATGGTATGGTGGCACACTCCAGCCCAAGAAAGGCAAACAGGGTTAAGGTGGTGCAGCTGGTAATAGCCGTTAGGTTAGACTCCGTGCTTACATTAAAGGGAACGAAATGATCTGTATTCAGATACAATAATCCGCCAAGTGTAATAACTACCAGTGGGGCAATTTTCAAAACAGTGGTAACAACCTGAACAATGCCTGCTTCTTTTATACCGCGTGTGTTTATCCAGGTAAGAAGCCAGATGGCTGCCAGACCCGTTCCTACTGAAAGTAGGGGATTGTTACCTAATGCGGGAATAAATGCGGTAAGGTAACTTACAAAAGCCACAGCAATAGCTGCATTGGCACACCAGATTGAAATCCAATATCCCCAGGCAACAAGAAATGCCGGAAAGTCTCCCATGCCCTCGTGGGTGTAAGCATACGGACCGCCTGTGGCTACGGGTTTAAGTTTGCTTAACCAACTGTACACCAGTGCCAGGCATATAGCTCCTCCTCCGGAAATGAGCCATCCTATTAAACTGATTCCACCATATACAGCTAAGGTGGCGGGCAACATAAAAAGCCCTGACGCAATCATGTTTCCAACTACTAGCGATGTAGTTGTCCAAAGTCCGATTTGTTTGGTGTTACTCATTTCCGGCTTGTTAATTACAAAGAATTAACCGGATTTAACACCCCTTAATACAAATGTGCTTAAAAATTATCCAGGCTTAGCTGAGCTGTTCCAATGGTTTTTGCTTCTACATCGGTCCATGCAAATATCAGGTTGTTGGCCGAGCGTGTCATCTGTGGAAACCCGCTGGAGCGAGCCTCAGATGCCGCAGCCACCTGAATGGGGTCTCCCAAAGATCCATCATTATTTATTCGCATGGCTTTAATCATTTCGCCTTCCATCCAACTTACAACAGCCGTATGCTCATCCAGCAAAATTACATCTACCCGCCCAATGGTTGGTTCACTGTTTACACGAACAGGTTGCCCAAATGTCTCTCCATTGTCTGATGAGAAAATCACATTTACCTGAGGTTGATTTTCTGCTGCGGTAAACCAGGCCACGGCCAGTGTATTTCCTTTTGCATCAGCCCTCGGTCCGTTTACCGGGCAGCCTGCAATTTTCCATTGGTCTGAATAAACCGGTACAGGTTGCGTCCATGAATTATCGATTAACCGAACGATAGACATATCGCGGATTTCATCATCAGAGCGATCGCGATAAATTACGGCCGGGCCATTGGCAGTCATTACCGCAATGGTCTGGCAGCAATCGCAGGTTTTGTTATCCAATTCCCACTCGTTCAGTTTTGCACCGGAACCATCTACTACCGCTGCCCGTAACGACATGGAACCATGGTGACCTTCGTGATCCATGTTTTCCATTCCCTCCATAACCGTATTGCGGCCATCCAGCCACACTACCAAAAAATTATCACCATAAGGAAGCAGGGAAACAAAACCATGCTCGGCTTGTTTGCCATCATCATGAAGTATGGTCGGGGTACTCCAGGTTTTTCCATCGGTTGACGTAGTAAGCTTTACATCGTATGCAAATGTGCCTTCGCCACTTTTGTCTAGAAAATGCGCCATGTACTTTCCCTTGTTAACCGATAGCATGGGGTAATCTGCCCAATTCACAAACCATTCTTTTCCGGAGGCAATTACGGTTGGTTCTGCCCATCCGGCATCTGAAAGGCTCGAGTAATGCAGTGTGGTGCTGCTGTCAGCTCTCTCTACCCACGACAGAAACACATTGCCTGTTTCATCAGAAAACAAATAAGGCTCTTCTGAATTATTACCGGCCGGTGATGTAAGCTGAACAATAGATGGAGCCTTCTGCTGGCAAGCAAAAGCAAAGATCAGTAATACAAAGATTTTATTTCGTATCATTTAAAATAGATGAGATTAGTTGTGTACTCTCGTCACTAACCCAATTGCGATAGCCTGCCTCCGAAAATTTTAACTCGCCTTCCTTGTTAAAAATAAATGTTGTAGGCAGTGCCAGTATACCTAACTCTTCCTGGTTATTCAGGTGCAGGTAATTGAAGTCAAATTTTTGTCGCTGTTTAAATCCTTCAATCTGCTTCAGAGTTTCGTTTGATGCAAACAGAAATACAATGGGTTCATTTGAAAACGTAGCCTGTGCCCCCGCTAATGTGGGCATTTCCTGCAAACAAGGTCGGCACCAGGTTGCCCAAACGTTTACCAATACGGTCTTGTTCTTGTATTGATCTAAATCAACCGGGCTACCGGCTAAATCCGTAAGGCGCAAGTCAGCAAGTTCAATGGCTCCACTTTCCTTTTGTGAAGTAGAGCAACCAAATACAACAAGCAGCAAAAGAAACGAAAGCCGTCTCATTTCAGCACTTCAGCAACTGAACCACACTTCAACATCTTATCGCCAAAATAGGGATTGCGGATTTCGCTGTTATCGCTTAACCAATACCCGCCCTCGTTGTTAAAGGCCATTGGACAATACTCGTAGAATGCTGTTGTGCCTCCTAAACCAAATGCTTTGATGCTTTTATATAGTGCATCAGAAGCTGCACTAAAAATCTCACGCTTTTTCTCAATATCATCGGTTGACTGAATGTTTTTTAAGGCACCATCCAATTCGTTTTGGTAGGTCATCCAATCGTTATGTGCCGCACCTTCAAGTAACTTCATATCTACCGCAGCAAGAGCCCCCTGTGTTTTAGATGCAGCATCGTTTACAGCCGTTGCATCGGTAGCTACAAAAGCGTCTTTCATATTGAGGTAGGCAGTAAAAGTTGCGGCCAGTTGACTTTGAAACTCAGCATTAACGGTAAATGCCGGTGCTGTTGCCTCAGGCATTTCGGTAGTTGATGCATGGTCCATTTCCGTCTGTTCCTGCTGTGCCTCCTGCTTTTTGTCTGAACAGGAAAATGCGAACGCTAACAGGTAAACAAATAAGGTAAGGGTGGTGAGTTTTGTTTTCATCAATTGATCGGTTTAATAAAAGTCATCAAAATTAATAATAGTTAACCTAACCGCTCTGCTTTATACCCTACTTTCTGGAGTGCTTCCGCCAAACTATTCGTTTTATCTTCCTGTACGGTTACCGTTAACACACGGGCCGGGTCAGTTAAATCAACTTTCCACTGGTTTTCGCCTACTGTTTCGTTCAATGCCGGGGTCACTTTTGCCACGCAAGCATCGCACTTAATGTTGGTTTTATATTTTATTTCCATAATTAAAAGTATTTATCGTTTCAAAATTACTATTCAAAACAGAACTGATTTTACACAAATCCATCAAAGAATTACATAATTCCTTTCTATAAGCTAGCCCATTTAAGGCGCAAGCTGTTAGCCACAACGCTTACTGAACTCAGCGCCATGGCTGCCCCGGCTATCATGGGGTCAAGTAAAAATCCGTTAACCGGAAACAGAACACCTGCCGCCAGCGGAATACCAATAAGGTTGTAAATAAAAGCCCAGAATAAATTCTGTCTTATCCCCTGCACTGTACGCGTAGATAGTTTCAATGCTTTGGGTATGGCCATAAGGTCTGATGTGATGAGTGTCATTTTTGCTACGTCCATAGCAATGTCCGATCCCTTGCCCATAGCAATACTTACATCGGCCTGAGCCAACGCCTGCGAATCGTTTATACCATCGCCAACCATAGCCACCAGTTTTCCCTGTTGCTGTAACTGTTTTACAAAGTTTGCTTTATCGGTTGGAAGAACTTCTGCCTGGTAATGATTTATTCCCACCTGTTGCGCAACCGAAGCCGCAGTAGCCACATTATCGCCTGTGAGCAAGTAAACATCAATACCTTTATCCTGTAAGGCTTGAACGGCAGCCTTAGAAGTTTCCTTTATGGGATCGGCAATAGCGAGCAAGGCCAATACACCGTTCTGGTTAGCAAAAAAGATAACCGTTCTGGCTTGCGCCTGAAGGTGTCTGGATTTTTCCTGCCACTCGTCTGTAAACGGAATTTGATTTTCCATCAACAGTTTTGCGTTTCCAACCCAATACCATTGGCCATTTACTTTGCCTTTAACTCCGCGTGCCGTTAAGCTTTCAAATTCTTCAACTACTACCGATGCGTTATGCTCCTGGAGGGCCTGCACAACGGCTTCGGCCAGCGGATGTTCTGATTTTCGTTCGAGCGCATAAAGTACAGGAGCAAGCGCTTGTTCTCCGTTAGCCCAGATCAATTCGGTAAGGGCTGGCTTTCCCTGAGTTATTGTACCTGTTTTATCCAACACAACAGCATTTACCCGATGTGCCAACTCAAGGCTCTCGGCATCTTTAATGAGGATATTATTTTCTGCGCCTTTACCAATACCTACCATAATAGCTGTAGGCGTGGCTAGGCCCAACGCACAAGGACAGGCAATTACCAAAACCGTAACAGAGGTTAATAAAGCATGAGTAAAGGCCTGATCGCCACCGGCAATCATCCAAACGGCAAATGTTACTATTGAAATCCCCAGTACTACCGGCACAAATACACCGGCAATTTTATCCACCAGTTTTTGTACCGGTGCCTTACTGCCCTGTGCTTCTTTCACCATTTTAATAATCTGTGCAAGCAACGTATTGGCACCTACTTTTTCAGCTACAAATTCGAAACTTCCTTTTTGATTGATGGTACCTGAAAAAACTTTATCGCCCGGCATCTTTTCAACCGGCACAGGTTCACCACTAATCATACTTTCATCCACAAAAGATTGCCCGCTTGCAAGCGTGCCATCTACCGGAATCTTTTCACCTGGTTTTACAATCAGCGTATAGCCTGTCTGCACATCGGCAATGGGCAACTCTTTCTCCACGCCTTGTATGCGTGCCAATACCACCTTCGGCTGCAAGCCTATCAGTTTCTTTAATGCAGAAGATGTACTTGACTTAGCCCGTTCTTCAAGCAACTTACCCAGCGAGATAAATGCAATAACCACCGCGGCCGATTCAAAGTAGGCATGGGCATGCAACCCGCGGCTATGCCAATACTCGGGAAACACGGTATTAAACATGCTGAATAAAAAAGCAATTCCGGTAGATAAGGCTACCAGAGTATCCATATTAGCCCGGCCGTTACGCGCCTGCTTCCAGGCATGAACAAAGAAGCTTCTCCCAAAATAAAATACAACCGGAGCCGTAAGAATCATGGCAATGTAGTTGGTGTATTGCCAGTCCATGAAAAACATACTTAGAATCACTACCGGAATGGAAAGAGCAATGGCTCCAATTGTACGGTTCTTTAACTGCTTATAGTGCTCTTGCTCGTATTGCTGAATTAAATCAGGATTGCCACCATCATCCACAACCAGATCGTAGCCGATTGACTGAACTGCTGCTTTTATCTGATTAGGAGTTATCTGCGTCTGGTTATATTCAACCAAAGCGCTTTGGTTAGCATAGTTTACGGCTGCCTTTTGCACCCCGGGTGTGTTATTTAAAATAGATTCTACACTTACTGCGCAGGCAGCACACGTCATTTCCAACACCGGAAACGTTTGTTTTACAATTTGTTCCATTGCCATAACCTGTTATTTAGTATTCAAATTAACGGCAATGGCTCAATAAAGTGCTTACGTAATTTTCAATAAGAGTTATAGAATTCCATCCAGCGGTTTGCGCAGGTGGCTGGTATGATGTTTCTTAAAATCAGATGGTGTAAGCCCGGTAATCTTTTTGAACTGTGCCGACAGGTGTGCCACACTGCTATACCCAAGGCGGTCGGCTATTTCGCTTATGGTTAGCTCTTCATACGAAATCAACTCTTTTACCCGCTCCACCTTTTGCCGGATAATATACTGTTCCAGTGTAATACCTTCTACGCTGGAAAATAAACTGCTAAGATGGTTATAATCATGATACAGTTCATCGGCCAGTATATCAGACCAGTTATACTTCCGGTCTGCCGCATTTGAATGGTGAATAAGCTGAATAATAGTATTCTTAATAGCTTCAATCAGTTTTGATTTCTTATCATCCAATCGCTCGAAGCCAAGTTTTAAAAGGGATTCATCCAACCGGGCCAGTTGCTGCGGGTTAGGCTCAGCTTTAAGAACCACCTCTCCCAGGTCAACCCGTTCTGTCTCCAACCCAAGTTTTTTTAATTCTTCACTAACCGCCATAATACAGCGGCTGCAAACCATGTTCTTAATATGAAGTACGCTCATTCTTATAATTAACAGGTAGAAATCCCGAAAAGTTGCCCGGTAAGATAAATCCGCTTAGGCCACTTCTCAAAATACAGGCAGACGGTTACCTTTACACCTTTTAAAATACCATGGCCGAAGAAAAGAGTTTGAATTTTATTGAAGAGATAATCGAGAACGATTTAAAGGAAGGAAAACATACCCGCATTGCAACCCGCTTTCCGCCAGAACCCAATGGCTATCTGCACCTGGGGCATGCCAAAAGCATCTGCCTCAATTTTGGATTAGCTCTAAAGTATGGAGGCAAAACCAATCTTCGGTTTGACGATACCAACCCCGTAACAGAAGAAACCGAATACGTAGAAGGTATTAAGGGCGATGTAAAATGGTTGGGCTTTAGTTGGTCTGAGGAGTTGTATGCTTCCGACTACTTTGCTCAGTTGTATGAGTTTGCTGTAAAGCTGATAGCCAAAGGATTGGCCTATGTAGATGACAGCACCAGCGAAGAAATGGCAACACAAAAAGGTACCCCTACCCGGCCCGGTACCAACAGTGCATATCGCACTCGCTCAATTGAAGAAAATCTGGCTTTGTTTGCCGATATGAAAGCCGGCAAGTACCCTGATGGTTCAAAAGTATTGCGTGCCAAAATTGATATGGCTCATACCAACATGCTGATGCGCGATCCGGTATTATACCGTATTAAGCATGCGCACCACCACCGCACGGGCGATACCTGGTGCATCTACCCCATGTATGACTTTGCCCACGGCCAAAGCGATTCTATTGAGCAGATAACGCACAGCATTTGTACACTCGAGTTTGTTCCGCACCGCGAGCTATACGATTGGTGTATCGATAACCTGGAGATATATCCCTCAAAACAATATGAGTTTGCCCGTTTGAACATGACGTATACGATGATGAGCAAACGCAAACTGCTTCAGCTGGTGAATGAAAAACACGTAAGCGGTTGGGACGACCCACGCATGCCTACACTCAGCGGTGTACGCAGAAGAGGTTACACACCGGAAGCCATCCGCGATTTTTGCGATCGCATTGGTGTAGCCAAGCGCGA
>DEIA01000044.1:22957-88321 GCA_002352225.1 Flammeovirgaceae bacterium UBA2786 | reverse complement strand
ATTGTGGTGCTGGAAAAAGGAAAGATTGTGGAAAATGGTACACATGCCGAATTAACAGCCGCTAAAGGCCGATATTATGAACTGGTGAAAAATCAATTGGAATTGGGAAGCTAAACTAAGGACTATTTACTCAATACTAACTTCTGTTTTATGAGTTTACTAAAGTACATCGAACGCTTAAAGCGAATGGACGATTTGATCCGCAGAAAGGCCACCGGCAAGGCCGAAGAATTTGCAGGCAAGCTGGGCATTTCCCGCAGTCAGTTATTGCAGGATGTGAAAGAACTGCGCGAGCTGGGCGCACCAATTGAATACAGCCAGACTATTCAAAGTTATATATACACGAAGCCCTGCTCTTTAAATATTGACTTAAACAGCGTTAAAGGCGGAAAAAATATTTTCGATTTTTTTGAGCAGTCCAGTATGGCTGGACTGGCATTTAGCAACTTGCTGGTGCAATAAGGCACAGACCAAATTGCCGCGGATACCGAAAAGCGAATAGAGTAGGAGTTTATAAATCGGCACGTAAGGTTAAGTGGAAAGAACAAGAATGGCAGGGGACAAAATTACTTTCAAATTAATTGTACGGAGTAGTATGGAAGAAATTGGCTTATTGACCGAATTACAAAAAAGGAATCATCGTTTTTATAAATTGAAATTATCTCTTGATCTGAGGATAGTGTGGCTTCTGATGTTTACTACAATAGCAGTAACATCTGAAGCTCAGACCGCAAAACAGATCGTGACAAACTATTTGCAAGCAATTGGAGGGGCGGATAGATGGGGAAGAGTAACTTCTAAATTAGAAGAAGGATTCTTTGTAAAAACACCAAGTAAAAGCAGCCAGCTATTCAATATTGAAAGTGATACTCTTATTGTTGTAATGAAACATAAAAGACCTAACAGGTATTTTCATAGCTCTTTTGATAGGATTGACTCAAGTTATTCAATCCTATGTTTTAACGGAGAAATATTCTGGACTAAGATACGGGGACAATTGGAAATTCAATCTAAGGAAGATAGTGAGTATTTTAAGCAAGTAAGTATGATTGGACTTGCAGATGTCCTTTTAGAGAGTAGTACAATAATAGAATATTTAGGAAGGGAGAAATTGAAAGGCATTGAATTTCACACGTTAAAGGTAAAGAGAAAAGGCTGGCTACTTTCTCAAAAAATTTATTTTGATCCGATTACTGGTTTACCATTTTGCAGTACAGTAATTGATTCTCTGACTAAACGCTATACGTTATTTAAAGATTATCGGAATATTGATGGCATCATACTTCATTATTCGGAGGAAGTTTATGATGAGAAATGGAACTTGGAGTCAATAGCTACATTCATTAAGATAGAACTAAATACTACTATTCCTGATAACGACTTTGAAGCCATAAATTTTAAGTAATGTTTAACTAAACAACCAATTATTATGAAAACCCTTGTCCATGTTGGTGTTTCGGGTGGGGTAAGAGCGTTGCCCCACCAACGTGGGTTTTCGTAAACAACACTTTCAACCTCAACCTATTATCACACTTCGTGTTTCAATTTACATTTCAAAACTAAAACAAAATTCTCACGCCCAAAGTCGTTGCAGGTGAAGAACACCTGCAACGGCATAGGATGTGTTTCTACCTGCGGGAAGCGAATGTTAGCTTTTGCATATTGCCTTAGATTGGCAAACACATCACCGGTAAATTTTTTAGATATTAGGAGAAGATCAATGTCGGAACCTTCATGTTCTAAACCTTTTGCATGGGAGCCAAAAAGTAAAACTTTATTGAAGGTGAGGCCAATAGCCTGACATTCTTTTACAAAATCTCGAGCGGTGTTTATGGCAGCTTGTTGAGTCACTTAAACTACCTCAGTAACTCCTCCACCAAAATATCTTCATCCAAATCTTCCCAATGAATGCCCCAATTCACGATTTTCGAGTACTAAGTTACGAATCTCTCTTATTTCTGCGGCTTTAAAGTGTTTAGACTTTACCAGTTTAACGTTCAACTGGGAACAGCTAAACTCATAAAAAAAACCGTTCCGGCAACCTCGGGTCTTCTGTTATTATTTCAGTCGCTTCCTCATAGAACATAAAAACATAACTTTTACGCGACTTCTATGTGCCTATGTGGTTTAGTAAATTCAACTCAAAACATTTTTTTCAGATGGTTTAATTGATACTTTTGCAGTCCAAATAAAAGCATCTGTTCCGACTGCGATGAAAAAGCCGTTTTTTGCCCCAAAACCAACGTTTTTCGCCCTTATTCTGATTGTTTTTTCAGGCATTTTTTCACCGGTTTTTGCATCGAACGAGGCCGGGCATGAAACCGAGCCCTTCAATGCCAGCGAGGTAATTCTGCACCACGTAATGGACGACCACCAGTGGCACTTTGCCGACTGGTTTGTAATGCCCCTTCCGGTTATTGTTTACTCTTCCGAAAAAGGTCTGGATGTTTTCTCCTCCAGCCGGTTTTATGACGAGCATCATAATGCAGTAGAATATAACGGCTACAAATTAGATCATAATCACATTACACTGGCCGATTCTGGCAAGGCTGTGCTGGATTTGTCCATTACCAAAAACGTAGCCATGCTGTTTATTAATGCTGCGCTGTTGTTGTTTGTGTTTACATCAGTAGCCAAAGGCTTTAAGAAAAACCAGGGCAAGGCGCCTACCGGCATGCAATCATTTTTTGAGCCTGTTATTTTGTTTGTGCGCGATGAGATTGTAAAGCCAAACATTGGGCACCAGTACGAGCGCTTTATGCCCTACATGCTTACGCTGTTCTTCTTTATCCTGTTCGGCAATCTGTTGGGCTTATTGCCGGGCGCGGGTAACCTTACGGGGAACATAGCAGTAACTATGACGCTGGCCGTGTTTACTTTTTTAATCACAAACTTTAATGGAAACAAAGGCTATTGGGGCCATATCTTCTGGACACCCGGTGTACCGCTTCCATTGCGCATTGTAATTCTTCCGGTTGAAATAATCGGAATATTTACCAAGCCATTTTCATTGATGATTCGTTTGTTTGTGGCCATTACAGCCGGGCATATTGTATTGCTTAGTTTGATTTGCCTTGCGTTTATTTTTGGAAGTTATATGGTGGGCATTGGCTCATCGCTGATTGTATTGTTTATTAATCTGATCGAGTTATTGGTTGCCGGTATTCAGGCTTATGTATTTACGATGTTCTCATCGATGTACATAGGTATGGCTGTGGCCGACCATAGTCACGATCATTAAAATAGAATTAAAGAAATCCCCCGGTAGCTATCGGGGGCGTGTTTAACTTAAATAAATAAAACTATGTTGTTCGCTCTATTATTGGACATTAGCTACGCAATCATGGGTGCAGGTATCGGTGCGGGTCTGGCTGCAATTGGCGCTGGAATTGGTATCGGTAAAATTGGTGGTTCTGCTATGGAAGGTATGGCTCGCCAGCCAGAAGCTTCAGGCAAAATCCAGAATGCCATGCTTGTAATCGCGGCTCTTATCGAGGTTGCAGCCCTGTTTGCACTCGTTATTTGCTTGTTGATTTCTTTCAAAGGCTAAAAATTAAAAAGACCCGCTCTGGTAATGGACCGGGGCGGTCTTTTTGAATTTCCAATTCAACAATACAGTTTAGGTAAAACAAAGAACTATGGATTTACTAACCCCCGGCCCCGGCCTCATTATCTGGCAAGCGTTTATCTTCTTGCTGTTGATTTTCTTATTAGCCAAACTTGCGTGGAAGCCGATTTTAGGCTCGCTTAAAGAGCGGGAGCAATCCATTCAGCAAGCGCTAGACTCTGCCGAGCAAGCCAAAAAAGAAATGGCCAGCCTGAAAGCCGATAATGAAAACCTTTTGCGCGAAGCGCGTGAAGAGCGCGATAAAATATTAAAAACTGCACGCGAAGCAGCAAACCGGTTGCACGACCAGGCACAGTCCGATGCAAAGAAAAACGCAGACAAGATTATTGAAGATGCCCGCTCAGTTATTCAAACCGAAAAAAATGCAGCTTTGCGCGATGTAAAAGCACAGGTAGCAGCCTTCTCGCTTGAAGTTGCCGAAAAACTGATAAAGAAAAACCTGGCCGATGATAAAGCACAGAAAGACCTGGCCGATAGTTATATCAAAGAACTTAAGTTGAATTAATCCAATGGCCGATTCACGCGTTGCTTCCCGATATGTAAAATCACTGCTTGGCCTGGCTGTGGAACAAGGTGCATTAGAACCGGTGCATCAGGATATGCAACTGTTTGCTCAGGTATGTCGCAATAGCCGCGATTTTGTATTGATGCTGAAGAGCCCGATTGTTCGCCATGAAAAGAAACGTGTTGTACTGGAAACTTTATTTAAAGGCAAAGTACATCCCCTTACAATGGGAATTATCGAAATCCTGACAAAGAAAAACCGCGAACCTCTTTTGCCCGCTATTGCCAGCGAGTTTCATGTAGCGTACAATAATTATAAAGGCATTGGTAAGGCATCCATTACGTCAACTCAACCACTCGATGCAAAACTGCGCAGCGAGATTGAGCAATTGGTGAAGAAACTTAGCAATAAGAAAGAAGTTGAACTGGAAGAGAAAGTAGATAAAGACCTGATTGGAGGTTTTGTGTTGAATGTAGGCGACCGTCAGATCGATGCTTCTGTAAAAAGTAAACTGAAAACATTGAAATTGAAATTCAGCGAAAACCCGTTTGTAAAAGAGTTTTAACCTGACCTGTTCCCCTCTCCTCTGAAAAGAGGCCAGGGGTGAGGCATAAAAAAAATAGAATTAGAAATTTTGAATTAACAGAATATGGCAGAAATCAGACCCGAAGAAATCTCAGCAATACTCCGCGAGCAGCTTTCACAATCGCGCACCGCTACTGAATTACAAGAAGTAGGTACTGTACTTACCATTGGTGATGGTGTGGCTCGTATTTACGGACTTACCAAAGCGCAGGCAGGTGAGTTGGTTGAATTTGAAAACGGATTGAAAGCCCTTGTGCTTAATCTGGAAGAAGACAACGTAGGAGCCGTGTTGCTGGGCGATGGTAAAGGCATTAAAGAAGGCGCTACCGTAAAACGTACTGGCCAAATTGCTTCTATTAAGGCTGGCGATGGTTTGTTGGGCCGTGTGGTAAACACACTGGCACAACCAATAGATGGCAAAGGCCCTGTAGAAGGTCAGCTTTATGAAATGCCATTAGAGCGCAAAGCTCCGGGTGTAATTTATCGTCAACCCGTAAACGAGCCGTTGCAAACGGGTATCAAAGCTATTGATGCTATGATTCCGATTGGCCGTGGCCAGCGCGAGTTAATCATTGGCGATCGTCAAACCGGTAAAACTGCCGTTGCGATTGACGCCATCATCAACCAGAAAGAATTTTACGAAAAAGGAGAACCCGTTTATTGTATCTATGTAGCCATAGGACAAAAGGCGTCAACGGTAGCAGGTGTAGCGGCTACTTTAGAGAAAGCGGGCGCTTTAAAATATACCGTAATTGTTTCGGCATCGGCTTCAGATCCGGCTCCCATGCAGTTCTTTGCTCCGTTTACCGGTGCCGCTATCGGTGAATTCTTTCGCGATACCGGCCGCCCGGCATTAGTAATTTATGATGACTTATCGAAGCAAGCTGTGGCATACCGCGAAGTGTCTTTGTTATTGCGCAGACCTCCCGGACGCGAAGCATACCCCGGTGATGTGTTCTACCTGCATTCACGCTTGTTGGAACGTGCCGCCAAAATCATCAACAACGATGGTATTGCGGCAAGCATGAACGATCTTCCTCCTTCATTGAAAAGTGTAGTAAAAGGTGGAGGTTCGTTAACCGCTCTTCCGATTATCGAAACTCAGGCTAATGACGTTTCGGCTTACATTCCAACCAACGTAATCTCGATTACCGATGGCCAGATATTTTTGGAAACCAACTTATTCAACTCCGGTATTCGCCCGGCTATTAACGTAGGTATTTCGGTATCGCGTGTGGGCGGTAATGCGCAGATAAAATCCATGAAGAAAGTTGCCGGTACATTAAAACTGGATCAGGCACAATTCCGCGAGTTGGAAGCGTTTGCCAAATTCGGTTCAGACTTAGATGCAGTCACTAAACTTACTATCGAGCGGGGCCGCAGAAATACAGAAGTATTAAAGCAGCCACAATATGCTCCGGTTGCGGTAGAAGAACAAGTAGCTATGATTCTGGCTTCAACCCGCGGGTATATAGACCGCGTGCCGGTAAACAAAGTGAAAGAGTTTGAAAAAGAATTTATTGAATTGTTGCGTGCGCAGAACAAACAAACGCTGGATAACTTCCGTGCCGGTAAATTTGAAGATGCCGATGTGGATGTAATCAAGAAAGTAGCAACTGAATTAGCATCGAAGTATTAATTTGAAATTAGCTGATTTGAAAATTTGAAGATTGATGTATTCATTTTCAAATTTTTAAATCCTCAAATTGACTAATTGAAGATATGCCAAGTTTAAAGGAAGTAAAAAGCAGAATAGCCTCAGTAATCTCAACCCAGCAGATTACCAAAGCCATGAAAATGGTAGCAGCTGCCAAGTTGAGAAAATCGCAGGAGCGGATTACTCAAATGCGCCCGTTTGCTCAGAAACTTACGGGGTTATTCCAAAACCTTTCGGCTGCCGGGCAAGACGAACAGAGTTGGTACAGTAAACAGCGCCCTGTTGAAAGTGTATTGCTTGTAGTGGTTAGTTCTGATCGTGGACTTTGCGGTTCATTTAACAGTACGGTAATTAAGGCCGCATCAAAACTGGCTTCTGAAAAGTATAGTGTACAATCAGCAAATGATAAACTTACTATACTTCCTTTAGGCAAAAAGGCATTTGAGTTTTTTAGCAAGCGTAACTACAAAATGGAAAGCAGTTTCTGGAATATTTTCCAGAGCCTTTCATACGATGGCGTAGCCCAGGCAGGCGAGTTTTTAATAGACGAATTTAAAGCAGGTCGTTACGATAGAATAGAAATTGTGTATAACGAGTTTAAAAACGTGGCCACACAAATCTTACGTACCGAACAATTTTTGCCTGTATTGCCATTGGCAAAGGAAAATACCAAACAGGCAGAAGTAGATTATATCTACCTGCCCAACCAGCATGAAATTGTTACCGGTCTTGTTCCAAAGGCATTAAAGATTCAATTGTACAAAGCGGTGTTGGACTCAAGCGCAGCAGAGAACGGTGCCCGGATGACTGCCATGGATAAAGCCACTGAAAATGCTGGCGAGTTGCTGAAAGATTTGAAACTTTCATATAACCGTACGCGTCAGGCTGCCATTACTAAAGAAATCCTTGAAATTGTGGCTGGTGCCGAGGCATTGAAAGCTTCATAATATAAGCACGAATCAAGAAGAAAGCTTTCGGGAAAACCTGAGAGCTTTTTTTATTTTTAAGCATGCGGGTCTATCGCCTAATAAATGTACTCAACTTAGATGTAGCGCTTGGTGCTATGATAACTGCCTTGTTTTTTGCCAGGCAATTGGTGGCCCCCGTGCGGGTGTATGGTATTGCTGCTTTAGGACTTACCGTGTGGGTAATCTACACAGTAGATCGTTTGATGGACGTACGCCATCTAAATCAACCGGCATACAGCGAACGGCATCGGTTTCATCAAACGTATGCCAAACCACTATGGACAGGGGTTGCAATTGCAGTAATGATAATAGGCGTGCTTATGGTTTTTATAAGACCATCTATCTTGATAGGCGGATTAATTCTTGCACCGCTTAGTGCAGTGTATCTGTTGCTGCAAAAGAAATTATTTATTAAAGAACTTACGGTAGCGGTATTGTATACGCTGGGTGTTCTGTTGCCGGCCTGGCCCGGTAGCTGGAACTTACTTTGGCCGGTGGCCGGATTGATTGTTCAACTTTTTCTGATTGCCTTAACCAACCTGATATTGTTTGCCTGGTTTGAAAGCGATGCAGATAGTAAAATGGGCCAGGCTTCACTGGTAACACGCCTAAATAAAAAATCAGTAACCATTTTGTTGATTGTACTTTTTGCGGTTGGTGTTAGCTTAAGTTTAGTGATTACTATTTTATTTAATCCGGTTAGCTGGATTTTTCTTGTGATGTGGCTTGCCTTGATATGTCTTTTTTATTTCCATAAATATTTTGAACAATACGAGCGCTATCGCCTTTGGGGCGATGCAATTTTTTACTTACCCATTTTTGGTTTGATATGAGTAAAGGATATGATTGGCTTGCTCCCTGGTATGATTGGCTTGCAGTGATGGCTGTGGGAAAGCAGATTCAGAAGGCTCAATTAAAATGGCTTCCTTTTTTAAAAGACCGTAAAAAACTCCTGATACTGGGCGGGGGAACAGGCTGGGTTTTGCCCTACATCTTTCAGATCAATCCCAACCTGGTTATTCACTATATAGATGCATCTTCAAAAATGATTGCAAAAGCCCGGATGAATGCAGGCAATAGTTCATTAATTCAATTTATTGCAGGCACAGAAACAGATGTGCCCGATCAGGATTATGATGCTCTACTTACGTGTTTCTATCTGGATTTATTTACTGAACCTGAACTTAAGACTCTTATCGACAGATTAAAATCCCGTATGAATCAACACGGCATTTGGCTGGCTACAGATTTTGAAACACACACGCTCTGGCAGCGGCTTAAAGTGCGACTGATGTATTTGTTCTTTTATGTAATAACCGGACTAAAAACAAAAGCGTTACCAGCATGGCATAAGGCAATGGTGAATGCGGGCTGTGTTAGCCTGGAAAATCATTATACCCGAAGCGGGCTTATTCGATCAGTAGTATTTTTGGTAAAGAACAAATGAAACTTACGCTACCCTTACCTGCGGTAAGGTTATTATCAAAAAGTGCTTTATCTTGTCGGTTTGGGTTACAGAAATGAACACAGAAAAGCGCGTACAGACACTCAGCATGCAACAGATAATCGACAACCTTCCTGTGGTTGTTTTTGAGTATACGGTTTGGCCGGACGGCACACGCGATTTTACCTACCTGAGTGCATCTTGCGAGAAAATACTGGGAATAAAACGCGAGTTACTCCTTAGTGGTTCTTATCCTATGAAGGTATTTGTTCATCGCGAAGATTGGGCAGATTTTGAGCAGCATTTTGAAGACGCCATTGCCGGAATAAAGCCACTAAAATGGGAGGGAAGAATATTTAATATTCAGGCTCAAACTATCTGGGTAGAAGTATCGTGCGAGCCCGTCTTGTTGGGCGATGGGCGAATTGCCTGGAGTGGAATAATTAACGGTATAGACGAACGCAAAGAACTGGAAAGAAAGAAGCACGAAGCCGATAACCGGTACCGCGAAGCCGCCAGCTTGTTTTCTGAACTGTTCAACAATTCGCCCATGGCTATTGTATTGTTAGATAGCGAGGGCAACGTAAAACAGGTTAATCGTGGTTTCGAATTATTGTTTGGATACACCATTACCGAACTGCAGGGCAATAGCCTTAATCAGTTTATTGTTCCGCAAGAGTTAGAATCGGAGGGTAATGATCTGAACTCGCTTATTTCAGCCGAACAGGTAATACGCTTAGAAACCACCCGCTTGCGCAGAGATGATGTGCCCGTATCGGTTATTATTTATGGAGTGCCCATTCATCAGGAAGATAAAACCATAGGAATTTTTGGAGTATATGTAGATATAACGGATCAGAAGAAGATTGAAGAAGAATTGAAAATCAGAAACTCTGAACTTGACAACTTCGTGTATAAAGTATCGCACGATTTACGCGCACCGTTGTCTTCTGTTTTAGGCCTTGTTAACCTGGCTCAAATGCCCGGTAACGATGACAGCCTAACAGAGTATGTCAAAATCATTGGCAACAAGGTTGGTCAACTGGATCACTTCATTAGCGATGTGTTAAGCCACTCCAAAAATCTGAAAATGGATGTGAAGACCGGAGTAATTGATTTTGAATCTATCATACACAAAACATTTCAGGATTTGAATTATATGCAGGGAGCCAATCAGGTTGATTTGAATGTGCAGATAACCGGGCCTTTGTTTTATAACGACCCCTGGCGCATAGGTGAAATTTTCCGCAATCTTATCTCGAATGCAATCAAGTATCGTAAAATAAACACGGCAAGCCGCATATCAATACAGATAGATGTAAAAGCAGACCATGCTAATATTGTGTTTAAAGACAATGGTATTGGTATAAGCCGCGAAAACCTTACCCGGATTTTTGAAATGTTTTATCGGGCCAGCGAACAATCTGATGGATCCGGATTAGGGTTGTATATTGTAAAAAATGCAATTGAAAAATTAGGGGGCCAGCTTGTTGTAGATAGCCAACCGGATGTGGGCACTACTTTTGAAATTACCTTACCCAACAAAGCAGGCTAATAGCTATATTGATTCCCCATGAAAATTAAAGAAGTAATTAAACCCCACGATAAACGGGAATTTCTTGAACTTCCAATACGGCTGTACAAAAACACACCCAATTGGATAAGGCCATTAGATGCAGATGTAGAAGGGGTTTTCGATAGTGTAAAGAATAAGACCTATCATCATGGTGAGTGCGTACGGTGGTTGTTGCTGGATGATGTCGGTAAAACAATTGGAAGAGTAGCCGCCTTTGTAAATCAGAAAACCACTAACAAGGGTAATGAGCAACCCACCGGAGGCATGGGTTTTTTCGAGTGTATTGATAATGAGCAGGCCGCGTTCGCACTTTTTGATCAGTGTAAGGCCTGGCTGCAGCAACACGGTATGGAAGCCATGGATGGCCCAATTAACTTTGGTAATCGCGATAGGTGGTGGGGATTGCTGCTGGAAGGATTTGAACGCCAACCGAATTACCAATGCAACTATAATTTTCCCTACTATCAAAAATTTTTTGAGGCATACGGATTTCAGGTTTATTTTTATCAGTTCACATTTGGTCGCCCGATTGAAGGCCCGTTAGACGAGCGCCTTTATGAAAAAGCCGCATTGGTTGAAAAAGATCCTGATTACAGTTTTAGTTATCTGAAAAAATCAGAGTGGAGTAAGTTGCCAGACCTTATTCGTAAAGTGTACAACCAGGCATGGGCCAAACGAGGCGAAATACCGGAGTTAACAGAACTGCAGGCTAAACACCTGGTAAAACAGATGAAGCCAATAATGGACGAAAAATTGTTGTGGTTTGGGTATTATAAAGATGAGCCAATTGCTTTTTTTCTTTCGTTGCCCGAAGTAAATCAGATTTTCAAATTCGTAAACGGAAAAATGGATTGGTTTGGTAAACTGAAATTTGTGTGGCATACTTTATTGAAAACGAATAAGAAGGCGTTCGGGGTTTTGTTTGGACTTGTGCCGGGTCATCAGGGTAAAGGTGTGGATGGTGCTATTATCGAAAACTTCAGAAAGCTGGCACACGGAAATGGATTTGCCTATACCGAATATGAAATGAATTGGATTGGAGATTTTAATCCAAAAATGATACGGGTGGTTGAACAGATAAATGCAACGGTGGTAAAACGACATGCTACTTATCGTAAATTGTTTGATGAAACAAAACCGTTTAAGCGGATGCCAATTGTGAAATAAGTATGCAGCAGCAAGAAGAGGAAGAAACACGGTCTGGTTTTTTAATGAAAAACCTAGTACGCGGCCTGATAGGGTTTGTGGTAATTATTACAGTATTCATTTTGATGGAAGGATATATTCAAGACAACTTCCAGAGCCACATTGGTGAAATCAGGGCCAACCCCGGTATCCTGTACGGAATTTACACGCTATCCGAAATTGTGTTTGGCATTCTGCCACCAGAACTTTTTATGATGATCTGGATTTTAGATCACATTGATGTAAGCGGATTTATCGTTAACCTTTCTATTCTTACAGTAATATCGTATGGGGCAGGAGTATTAGGCTATTACATTGGCAATAAATTCTCTAAAACAGCTTTCTATCAGAATAGAATACGTGATAAATATTTGAAGCAATACGAAAAAAACCTGAAGAAGTTCGGAGGCTATTTAGTGTTTGTAGGCGCAGTAACCCCGGTTCCGTTTTCGGCAACATGTATGTTAGCCGGTTCGGTAAACATGAACTTCAAAAACTTTTTGTTGATTTGCATTACCCGCGTAATCCGGTTTGCCGTTTACGGGTGGATGGTGTGGACCTTCCCCAACCTGTTTAACGGATAAATATTCAGGCTTTACCTGATTTCTCTGTCGGGCAGGTATTAATTCCAAACAGCGTATAAAGCGGACAGAAACTCACCAGGCTTGTTAACACGAATACGCCCCCCAATAAGGTTAATATTAATCCTACCGTACCGGAAACGGTATCAGTAAAATACAATCCTGCAAAAATCAATGCTAACACAATCCGGATAACACGATCTTCATTTCCCATATTCTTTTTCATAGCAATCAGAGTTTAATTGGGTCGAAGGTAAAACCCCGTATTCGCTATTACTGTAACCAATGTTACAATAGACAATATTTATTACTTAGGTTGAAGCAAGATTTTGCTTATGGCGGAAGCCTCTACTTTGTTGCGATCAAAATAAACAGTAAAGTGTTTGTCGGTTGCCCACGACTCAAAAAGATTGCGATAGAACGGACTGGCCGGATCGCCACTTTGTCCCGGTGAATTAGTAAAATGGGTTTTATTCCAATCGGTAACATCGGCCACCATCCTAAAGGTTGCTCCATGACTTTGATTATCGCCATTACCCGTTACAGCAGGGGTAGAACCCGAACCTCCGCGCGGCAATGGCCCGCATTCCAGTATAGCCCGAACAGAATCATTTACAGCATTGCTTAAAGGATGCTTAATCAACACATGATGATAAGCCGTTTGTCCGTATTGCCATTTTGTAGTATCCAATCCCAGCTTTTGTTGAAGGGCTTTGTTTGCCAGCTCGAGTGTAGTTGTAAGAAATTTAGTACGCCCGCCTAACTCCGGTCTGTTAGCCTTAAGCCAGTTGGAAACTTTTTTTATAGATACCGTTTTGATGTAGGCCTTTGCATTTTCAGGTACAAATTGTGCGTAGGCTTTTGTAAGCATTTGTTTTTCCCAGGCAGCATAAACCCCTGCTGCAAGAGAATTTTTATCCATTACAAAATCCCAACTCAATAAAAGTTGCTGTAGTTTTTGTACTTCCGGATCGGCAATTGAAATATCTTTTAAGTAGGGCACCAATTGCCTGGCCGGATTACTGAAGTAATCAAACTGCAGTTGTTGCATGGTTTCAAAACTTACTTTGTCTTTTGATTGCAATACAGCATTAAGCCGGTTAGCGCGACTACTATCGGCCCACTCCCAGCCTACGGCATATCTATGATTGTAATCAGAGGCAACAAGATTTTCGTTTGCTGTAACCCAATACCCTTGTTGTGGATTAAAAACATTCGGTAGTTCTTTTATCGGCAAGTAGCCTTCCCACTCATAACTGCCATCTCCAGGAACAGGCACAAGTCCATCCCAGTTTTTGCGGATAGGGGCAATACCAACTGTTTGCCAACCAATGTTTCCTTTCTTGTCGGCCCAGATCATGTTCTCTCCGGGAATGTGGCTGTACGAACAAGCTTCACGAAACTCTTCCCATGTGGTGGCGCCATTCATTCGTAAACTTGCCATATATGGAGCGCCTCCGGGTTCCATCCACGCTGCCCGAACACCATACGCTTTGTTTCGTTTTGTATCTACAAAAGTTACCGGGCCATGCCGGGTGAACTTGTGTTGCACATAAACATCTGCTGAGTTTTTTACACGGATAGTATCAGCAATGATTTTCATTTCTTCCCATTCGCCTTTGTATTGATATTGATTCAGGTTTTCGGGATTCAGATCGTACACGTATAAATCTTCACTATCAATGTCGAAAATGGTAAGGCCCCAGGCGCCATATTCGTTATGCCCTATGGAAATACCGGGAATGGTTGGTTCGCCACCTCCCACTACATTCCAGCCGGGTGCATTCAGGTGTACCATATACCGCAAGGAAGGAACGGCCAAGGCACGGTGCGGATCATTAGCCAGCATGGGGAAGCCGGTTTCAGTTTTTGCTCCGCCTACAATCCAGTTGTTGCTTCCGATAGAACGAATATCGGCATCAATCATTTCTGCATACGCGGCTTCATCTGCCTGAGCCAATTTTTTAAAACTGGTTTGATTAAGGTTGGCGGCTATTACCACATTTTCAGGTTTGAAAGCAATAGGCTTTCGGAAGGCGTCATACACTTCGAGTATATTTTCAAAGAGTCCGTCAGAATCAATTTTTTTGTCGAGTGTTAAACGGGGAGTTCCCGGCTCGAATACGCGAAGATCTTTTAGCTTGTCTTCTCCAACACGTGCTACTGCGCGCCCATGGTTAAGTTCTTCGGGTAAATTGCCCAACAAGCCCTGGTGGCGCGAAACAACCAATTCGGGTGTCCAGAACTGGGGTGTAATACCAAGCAATTTAAACTCGATGGGGAGTAGGGTAGAATCCTTTTTTGTTTCGGTTATATAGGCATTAATGCCTTCGGTAAATGCGGTGATGATGGCTTCGCCCCGTGGATGATAATGATTTAATTCTTTTTTTAAATCGCCCCGGTACATAAACAAACGTGTACCGATATCACGTTTCAATTCCTGCTCGCCCAGAATTTCGGCTACGGTTCCCGATGCTTGCCTGCGCCAGAGTTCAAACTGAAAGAGCCGGTCTTTAGCTGCGCTATAACCCTGTGCAAAAAATAAGTCGTGTTCATTTTGTGCATAAATATGATTAATGCCTGACGAGTCGCGCAGAATTTCTACGGATTGTTGAAGTCCGGCAAGTTTTAATGCTTCTTTATCAGTTGAGCAACTAATAGCAGCAAGTAACACGAAGCATAACAAACATCTGATCATGATTTGAAATTTTGTTTTTGAAAAATTAAGCACTGGCAATCTTTAACACGGCATCAATAAACCGATCCAGATCTTTGGTAGAGGTGTACACATGTGGCGTAATGCGCACGGCATTTAACTTTTCCCACTTTACCGATGTGGTATGGATTTGAAACTGGCTGAAAAGTTTGGCCGAGATATCCCCAGCCTCCATGCCCTCTATGCTAAACGTACCCAGTGCGCACGAATATTCAGGCTTAAGTGAAATGTGAAGTTTGATTTTCGGATGCTTAGCTACAGCCTCGCACCAATATAATTTTAAATAATGCAGACGTTCTTGTTTTCGTTTGCTTCCAATGGCATTATGAAAATCGATAGCCTGGCCAATGGCTTGTTCCGGTGCGAATGAACGGGTACCAAGCGCTTCGAATTTTCTGATGTCGGCACTTTGCGGTTTATCAATAGAGAACAGAGGCCAGGTTTTTTCAATCAGCGATTTACGCATGTGCAACATACCGGTACCAAATGGGGCACACAACCATTTGTGTAAACTGGTGCCAAAATAGTCGCAATCAAAATCAGAAATTTTGTAATCGAGATGGGCAAAGGAGTGAGCGGCATCAACAATAGTGGTAAGGCCACGCTTGCGTGCTTCGGCACACAGTTTAGCTACAGGCGTAATCTGGCCACTCCAGTTTATAATGTGCGTAAGGTGCCACACTTTGGTTTTAGGTGTAGTGGCCCCAATAAAAAGATTAATCAGCGTTTCATCATTTTCGATGGGGAGGGTAGGAGTTATCCAGTTTATTTTTATTCCTTCACGCAGTTCGCGTTGCTTCCAGGCATGAATCATGTTAGGGTAGTCGTAGCGCGTCATTACAATTTCATCGCCCCGTTTCAGATCAGTACCCCAGGTAACTGTACCAAGCGCTTCGGTAGTGTTACGATTAATAGCAATGGTTTCGGCATCTACGCCAGCAAGGTCGGCCAGCTTGCGCCTGAGTGGTTCGCGACCTGCGTCTAAGATGCGCCACATATAATAGGAAGGAGCCTCATTGCTTAGATGATAATAACGATCGACAGCATCTTGCACTACTTTAGGTTGCGGACTAACACCACCATTGTTCAGGTTCATGATGTTGGGACTAACGGTGTAGGCTTGCGCCATGCGCGCCCAAAGCTCTTCATCGTTGGCAGCTATAGTTGGAGAGAGTTTGTTTAGAGAAGCCAATGCATCGGAAATATCTTCGGCTAACGCTTGTGTGGCTAATGATGTTAATGAAAGCGCACCGGTAGCGCCTAATGCTTTTTGAAAAAATGATCTGCGGGTGGACATGGAAAAATGGGTTTGAACTCAATATAAAGTTTTTTAAGATCAGATTCGACCCCATGCGGTGCAGCGGTTTACTAACCGGACGAATGGGATTCTTGCAATTCCAGTTTCAATTACCTAATTATGTATAAGGCATACTATGAAACGACTCTTTTCTCTGCTGTTTCTCTTACTCTTCCTCTTTAACCTGGTGGGCTATTATGGTATTTACCTGGGGCTGCGCGTTAGTGCTAAACACGAAATGCTATCCCGACTTGATGCAGAAGCTTATTCCGATAATGAAACACTAACCATTAAATTGCCCTTTACCCTCCCGTATCAAAACGATTGGGATTCATTTAAACGGATTGATGGCGACTTTGAAAAGGATGGAAAATTTTACAGCCTGGTGAAACATAAAATTGAACGTGATACCCTGATTGTGGTATATATACAAGACCATCAGGGAACTTCTCTGTTCGAAACATTTTCGCGGTTTGTTGAGGCAACCACCGATACGCCCTTATCAGAAAAGGCAGGTAAAATTATTAAGCATTTTGCAAAAGATTATCTGGCTACCCACAACACGCTTGAACACGAAAGTACAGGCTGGCAATTGGAAACTCTATTTTTAACGAAATCATTTCAGGTAAGTTCATCAGCAATTTTACCACAATCGCCACCCCCCTGGGTGGTTTAGTGTAATGATGCTCTTTGCGGGGTTAGTTTGCAGAGGCATTTATCAATCCTGAATAATTTTTAAAACTCAAAGATTGGATATCACACTCCAGTCATTGGTTAATTACATCTTATATGCCCTACATTTCAGTGGAAGCACATTTACCCGGCATTACGGGTTTATTGGAATACCGTAAAGATTCGGCTGAACCAATCCGAAATCTCACCCAGTTTTTACTGCGCGGGCCAAACACACTTACCGAAGGCGAACGCGAACTTATTGCAAGTATTGTTTCGCACAATAACGAATGCCGGTTTTGTTCATCGGCACATACAGCCGCTACCGATTTGTTGTTGGGAGAAAGCCATACTGCGGCCTGCGTAAAAGCAGATATTGAAACCGCACCGGTGAGCGAAAAAATGAAAGCGCTGCTAACCATCGCAAAACAAATCCAAAAAAGTGGTAAAGCAGTAACTACCGAAACTGTTGAACGCGCGAAGCGAGCCGGAGCTACCGATGTAGAAATACATGACACAGTTCTTATTGCAGCTCTGTTTTGTTTGTACAACCGGTATGTAGATGGTTTAGCCACTGTAACACCAACCGACCCGGATTTTTATAAAAATCTGGCCGACCGTATTGTACACCATGGTTATACGCGATTGCCGCAAGGGTATGAGCATTTAAAAAAATAAGTATCCCCAATAAAAACTCCTTATGAAAAAAATTATAGTAAGTATAATAGTAACACTGTTTGTTGCAAACCTGTATGCACAGGAGTCGAAAATCAGTGGAACGGTAAAAGATAAAGAAAGCAATGAGCCTTTAACCGGGGTCAATATTGTAATAAAAGGAAAATTGACAGGCACCGTAACGGATGCATTGGGAAATTTTCAATTAGTTAGCAGCACACAACCACCTTATACCATCATTGTATCCAGCATTGGATATGAACGTCAGGAAATTGAAGTTACGGATGCGGGTCAGAGCATATCCGTTTCGCTGGCTGTAAAAGCCGAGTTGATGAGCGAGATGGTAATCTCCGCCTCGCGTGTGGAGGAATCAATTTTGCAATCGCCCATTAGTATTGAAAAGATGGATGCAAAATTAGTTAGAGAAACTCCTTCCATGAGTTTTTATGAAGGACTTCAAAACCTGAAAGGGGTAGAGATGGTAACCAGCGGGCTTACCTTTAGTCAGATTAATACCCGTGGATTTAATGGAACAGGTAACTCGCGGTTTTTGCAGTTGGTTGATGGCGTAGATAATCAAACACCCGGGCTGAGTTTTGCCGTGGGTAACTTGTTTGGTTCTTCCAATCTGGATCTGGAAAGTGTTGAGTTGATTCCGGGATCGGCCTCTGCCTTATATGGCCCGGTTGCGTTTAATGGCGTGTTAATGATGCGCACCAAAGACCCGTTTATGTATCAGGGTTTAAGTGTACAAACCAAATTGGGTGTAAACCATATCAACGAACAGTATGCTGATGCCACTCCACTGTACGATGTTTCACTTCGCTATGCCAAAGCGTTTAACAACAAATTCGCATTCAAATTTAATGTGTCTTACTTCACCGGGTTAGACTGGCATGCTACAAACTATATGGATGTAGATTCGGGTACACCCGAAGCACAACGGGGCGACAATAATCCCGCCCGAAATGCACTAAATATTTATGGCGATGATGAAGCCCGCACGCTTACAGGAATTGGCCGCGTGTCGCGTACCGGTTATGAAGAACGGCACCTGATGGATTACGATGTGTATAGCCTGAAACTGAATGGAGCACTGCACTATCGTATTTCCGATAATATGGAAGCCATCTATCAATACAACTTTGGAAAAGGTACAGCCAGCTATACCGGCAGTAACCGATTCTCCATTAATAATTTTACACTCCAGCAACATAGATTGGAATTAAAAGGAAGCAATTATTTTATAAGAGGCTATGCCACGCTGGAAGATTCGCACGACTCATACAATGGAAAAGGATTGGGGCAACTGCTTAATAAAACATGGGTGCGCGATTTAAGTGGTAATGTTGTTCCTGAATCTCAGGCGGATGACATGTGGTTTACCCGATACGAAGAAGCATTTAATGGAAACATCGGTGGAGTAACCGCAGCCAGCCATACCGCAGCCCGAACCTTTGCAGATGAAGGCCGCTATTTACCGGGATCGCCAGCGTTTGAAACGGAGAAGGCTCGATTAATTGGAATTCAGGGGGGGATGACTGGGGCCGGTATTCTGAGTCAAAGTAATTTGTACCACGTAGAAGGGCAGTATGATTTTAGTAAACAGATTAAAGTTTTAGAACTAGTAGCAGGCGGTAACTTCCGCAGGTTTGATATGTTTACCAATGGTACTTTATTTGATGATCAGGGAGGCCGGATTGGAATTAATGAAGGCGGTGCATTTGTTCAGCTAGGCAAAAAATTGCTTAGCGAAAAACTGAAATTAGGTGCATCTATCCGGTACGATAAAAATCAAAACTTTGATGGACGCCTTACACCACGCGCGTCAGCCGTTTATGAAGTAGCCAAAAATCATTTTATCCGTACATCGTTTCAAACGGGTTTCCGTAATCCAACACCAGGCGATCAGTACATTAAACTCAATGCCGGCCCCATTACTATTTTAGGTGGTGTGCCCAGCAATAGTGTAGGCATGACGGTATATCAAAACTCATTTACAACGGCTTCTCTGGGTCCGTTCTTCGGGGCGTTTCAACAAGCGGTAGCAGGAGGGGCCACTCCCCCCGATGCCGTTATGGCGGTTAAAGACCTGTTAGTAAAATCAAATGTGCCGTATATAAAACCTGAGCGCATTCAAAGTTTTGAAATTGGATATAAGAGCTTAATCAATAACAAACTGGTATTTGATGTAAACTATTATTTCAACAGTTATACCGATTTTCTATTGAATCAGGTGGTAATGGAACCACAAAGTCCGGTGCTGGCAAACGATGGAACCATTAATCCGCAAGCTGCCTTTGATTTATTAAATGGCGACAGCCACTTATATCAACTCTATACCAATGCGAGCGACAGGGTTACATCGCAGGGTGCAACGGTAGGTATTACTTATTTATTTCCTAAGAGTTATACATTAGGTGTAAATGGTACGTGGGCAGCTTTCGATATTCAAGATGCAAACCCGAACGACATACCAGCATTTAATACACCCGCATACAGAACTACCGTTACGTTTGGAAACTCTTCGGTTACCAAAAATATTGGGTTTAATATAGCGTGGCGCTGGCAGGATGCATTCGATTGGACAAGTACTTTTAACCAAATGCGTCCGGGCCGCATAGATGCCTACTCTGTAGTAGATGCACAAGTAAGTTGTAAACTACCCACACTTAAATCAGTTGTAAAACTAGGTGCAAACAATGCATTCAATAATCAGATTTATCAGGCCTTTGGCTCGCCTTCTATCGGGGCGGTTTATTATATCTCTGTTACATTCGATGAATTGTTTCGCTAAATGAACAAAACTGCACTTGTACCGAACGAAAAAATATCGGCTTACCACTGCCTTTTGTTTACGGTTTGTTTTTTAGGCAACATACTGGCCGGCATGGCATCGACTTTAATGTCGGTGTACATGCCGGTGGTAGTAGCCGAGTTGGTTGGAGCAGTAAATGACTCTGAATTAAACAATGTGAGTGCATACATCAATGCACTCTACTTTGTGGGCTGGGCTATTGGTGGGTTAACATGGGGTGTTATTGGCGATCGAATCGGTCGATCTAAATCATTGGCCTTGGCCGTTACCATGTATGGATTGTTTACATTTTTGAAAAGTTTGGCGCCATCGTGGGAGTGGATCTTGTTCTTTCAATTCTTCTGTGGCTTTGGTGTAGGCGGAGTGTTGGTACTAAATACAACATTACTATCAGAAGTGTGGCCCGAAAAAACACGGGCTGTATTTATCGGAATTCTGTCAACTGGATTTCCGGTAGGAATTTTTTCTTCTGGGTTAGTGAATTATTTTGTTTCGGGCTGGCGCGAAGGATTTATGGCTGGCGTTTTACCTGTTGGGTTAGGACTGCTTTCGTTCTGGTTGTTAAAAGAATCAGATCGCTGGAAAGGCACCCGGGGAGCAGTCAGACAACAAGTTTCCATTGGAGAATACAAAGCCGACCTGTTTAATGGGGCAGTAATATTCGGATCCATGCTTATTGGCCTTTGGGCAATATTTTCATGGTTGCCAACCTGGGTACAAACACTGCTTACAAACTCTGATGGCCAGAACGAACGCGGTGTGAGTATGATGCTGTTGGGCGCAGGCGGGTTAACGGGTGGTTTTTTATCGGGGTGGGTAGCCAATGCATTGGGCACACGAAGGGCAATGATCCTCTGTTTTTCAACATGCTTTATTCTTTCGCTTTTACTCTTCAAGGGCAATAGCGCATTCACAACCCTTACACAAATCGAAATAGGGTTGCTGGCCTTGTCATTTGGTATTAGTCAGGGACTGCTGGCAGTCTATATTCCGTTGTTATTTCCGGTTAACATTCGGGCAACGGCTACGGGGTTTTGTTTTAACATTGGCAGATTCTTTACCGCTGCAGCTGTGTTTTTTGTGGGAGCCTTGGTTACTACGCTGGGCGGTTATGGCAATTCGCTGTTTGCGTTTTCATTAATCTTTATTGTTGGGTTGTTATTCATCATCTTTTCCAGGAAACAATAGTATGGCACATATCAAAGTAGAAGAAGAGGTTCCGGGTATTCGCAGCCTCGTTATGTTCAGACCCGAAACAGGAAAGCAGTTGTATGAAATGGCGCAGATTCTCTTACGAGACGAATCGCCATTGACTCCGGCCGAGCGCGAATTAATTGCTACTCATGTTTCTAATCGCAATGAATGTGTTTTTTGCGCCAGCAGCCATGCTGCGGCCGCACGGGAATTGTTTGGCGATAAACGCGAAGTAGTAGATTGTGTGATTCATGATGTGGCTTCCGCACCGCTTACTCCTAAAATGCAAGCACTGCTTACTATTGCTGGCAAAGTGCAGATCAATGGCCGCGAAGTGAAACCCGAAGACATTGCAGAAGCGCGAAAGCATGGAGCGGTAGACCGCGATATTCATGATACAGTTCTGATAGCCGCTACTTTCTCTATGTTCAATCGCTACGTAGATGGCCTGGCCAGTTTAACGCCAACCGACCCCAAAGCATATGAGGAAATGGGAAAACGCATGAGTACACTGGGCTATGTGTTACCAAAATCTTAAATAACCTAAATCAAAACCCTCACCTTATGGCACACATAAAATTACCCGAAGGATTACCCGGCATTCGTGGACCCATGGCCTTCAGGCCCGAAACAGCCAAACCATTGAATGAATTGGCAGAAGTTTTACTGCGTAGCGAGAATTCACTTTCGAGAGGCGATCGTGAATTGATAGCCACATTTGTTTCATCACTTAACGATTGCTTCTTCTGCCAGAATGCCCATGGTGGCCTTGCCCAGCATTACCTGCAATGCGATATGAACTTTATCGATAAGGTAAAAGCAGAGTATGAATCTACTTCAATCTCAGATAAATTAAAGACGTTGCTTTCAATAGCAGCCAGTGTACAAAAGGGGGGCAAGCATGTTACGCCCGAACAAATTGAAAAGGCAAAGGAAGAGGGAGCAACTGAACGTGAAATACACGACACGGTTTTAATTGCCGCAGCATTTTGTATGTACAACCGCTATGTAGATGGATTAGCTACCTGGGCTCCGCAAGACCGGCAGATTTATATTGATCGTGGCCCCAGACGTGCAGCAGAAGGATATATTGATTTTGATTTATATAAATAGATGAGTGCACCGTACATTTCCATACCGGAAGGATTACCCGGCATACGAGGCCCCCTATCGTTACGGCCGGAAGTAGCAAAACCGCTTAGTGCGTTGGCAGAAGTAGTAATGCGGGCCGATCATTCTTTAACACGAGGCGAGCGGGAATTAATTGCTGGCTATGTTTCATATCTAAACAATTGCCACTTCTGCGATATGGCACATAGTAGTGTTGCACAATATTATCTTCAATGCTCATTTGATTTTATCAGCACAGTAAAATCAGATTTTAACAAGGCCGAAATTTCCGATAAACTCAAAACTTTTCTGGCTATTGCCGGCAGCGTGGTAAAGGGGGGTAAGCACGTAACAACCGAACAGGTTGAAAAGGCGAAAGCACTCGGAGCTACCGATCTTGAAATTCATGATGTGGTTTTAATTGCGGCTATGTTTTGTATGTTTAACCGATACACAGATGGCCTGAATACCTGGGCACCTGCTGATCCAGAATTTTATAAAGCCCGTGCCCCACAAGTAGCCAGAGATGGATACACGATTAAGTCTCATTAACTTTACTCTTTATGAAGAAATTATTTTACATCGGAGCTATTGGCATTGCCCTTTTTGAAATCCTGAATGTGTATTTCATTATGCCTATGCCCGGCAGCCAGCGTATGAATAGTTTGGATTTGGCCTATTTCCTGTATTCGTATCGGTGGTTTTTTCGGGTGGCGCTTGGTCTGATGATTGTGGTCGGAGCCAGTTCAGCGTTTAAAGCCAGCAAGTGGATTCCGGCTGTTGTTGCGATCATTGCTTTGGTGGTCACCTACATGTTCAACTTCAGAATGTCGGCCGACCAAATGTTTAAGCAACCTGCTAACCTTGTGTTTAAACCCCAAGCAGAAAATGCATTAAAGGATAGTAGCATTGTGGTAGGTGTTGAAATTAATGGCGAAGTGAAAGCCTATCCGATTCAGTTTATTGGCTACCACCACCAGATAAAGGATAATGTGGGTGGCAAGTCGGTGATTGTTACGTATTGTACAGTTTGCCGCACCGGTCGTGTGTTTGAACCAATGGTAAAGGGCAAGCCCGAAAAATTCAGGTTGGTAGGCATGGATCATTTTAATGCGATGTTCGAAGATGAAACTACAAAGAGCTGGTGGCGCCAGGTAAATGGCGAAGCGGTAACCGGATCATTAGAAGGAGAATTATTACCTGAGGTGGAATCGTTTCAAATGAGCATTAACCAACTTTTTAAACTTTATCCCACCGCATTGGTTATGCAAGCCGATGATGTTGCCTTTGAAGCTGAGAAGTATGACTCACTGGCGAAGTATGAACGTGGAAAAAGCACGGGCGACCTTACACGTACCGATAGTCTTTCGTGGAAAGATAAATCGTGGGTGGTAGGTGTAGAGTTGGATGGCAAAAGCAAAGCGTACGACTGGCACCAGCTAAAAGCCGAGCGAATGTTACTCGATAAAATTGGTACCAGTGTGATAGCTATTGCCCTTGCATCAGACGATCAGAGTTTTGCTGTATTTAAAGTAACGGATACCGTACAGGTTATCCTTAGGAATGATTCGCTTTTTGTAGGAACCCGTGTTTATTCATTTTCAGGGAAATCGGCTGACGATAATCAATCATCATTAGAGAAGGTAAAAGCCTACCAGGAGTTTTGGCATAGCTGGCGAACGTTTAATCCGGAAACAGAACTCTATGTTTCGGATCGGAATCAAGATTAGATGCTGTTAAAAGATAGTTAATTGGCACTTAAGACTTAATTATTACTTATTACTTGTATTTCTTCGTTTGTTAAAATGCGATTGTAGATAGCAATATCATCTATCTTACCTGAAGAAAATTGAAATCCTTCTCTCTCAACCCCTATTTTCAGATCGTAGTTATTAATCATAGAGGAGTTAATTGAGGTACAGTTGGTGGTGTTGGTTAAAATCCCGTTAATATACGTCTTAACTTGCCCATTAGTACGATCGTACGTTTGTAAAATGTGAATCCATGTACCATTTGATAGAGTTGAAAGTGTATTAAAACTACAGGGGTCTATTGCCTCAAAGCGCAGATTATTTGCGTCACGCCCTATTTGCCAACCGCTTATTGGACCTGTGTTGTTGTGAAACCTAGAAATTAGTCCATTGAAGCCAGAATTGTTAGTAACAATTGAATTGGGGTTATAAAAGAAAGAGACTGTAAAACTTACACCATCAGGAAAATTTAGTGAAGAAGGATTAGTAATCTTTATGTAATCGTTAACCCCATCGAAACTATAGGCCTTGTTGGATGAACCAACTCTATCCTCTGAAAGTGTCGCGCCAAAAACAGAACCGTGATTTTCATTACCACTTTCATCATTGGCATTACCATTAAACGGATACCATGCTACCAATCCATCGAGGGGAATTTGAGGAGTATATAAACTTCTGACAAGTGACCATTCAGATTGACAGTTCTCAATCTGGGCATTCACACGCCAGTAATACTTGGAAATTGTTTGAGGGAGAGAGCTGATGTATGAAAGTGTTTCTACGCCACTTTTATTCAAAACCACAGTTGAAAAATCAGCATTTGATGATACCTGTAAATTGTATGATGTTGCCTCGTTTACTGCGCTCCAATTAAACTCGACAATATTGCTTGTAAGCTGGGTATTGTCTGAAGGCGATTGTAGTTGTGGAATGCCTAGGGGTTCTGTAGTTAATTTGCGTATGGATGACCATTCTGATTGCTTATTTTCTTTAATAGCTCTTACCCGCCAGTAATAATTTGTAGAAAACATTAATTTGTCTATGGTGCATAAAGGCTGAGTAAGATCTTCTTTAATTGTTACC
Organism: Flammeovirgaceae bacterium UBA2786; assembly: GCA_002352225.1. Lineage (GTDB taxonomy): Bacteria > Bacteroidota > Bacteroidia > Cytophagales > Cyclobacteriaceae > ELB16-189. The sequence continues at coordinate 62,876 of DEIA01000044.1, read as the reverse complement.
AGACTTGAAAAGTCATTTATGGTTGATACTTGTAATTCGTACGATTCAGCGTCACTGATACTGCTCCACTCGAATTCAACACTCCTGGTTGAATTAACAAGATTATTTACGGGACTTACGAGTGATGGTACGCCCAAATTTTCAGTAGTTAACATGTTAGATGCTGACCATGGAGAGCTTATCCCATTCTTTACTGAGCTGACTTTCCAGTAGTAAGTAGTTGAATGTATAAGCTCTGGTTGAGTAAAAATTGTACTAGTTTGATTTTCCTGATTAATTATTAAAGTGGCAAAGTCAGCTTTTGTTGATACCTGCAAATTATATCCTGTAACACCGCTAACTGATGACCATTCGAATGTTACATTGTTAGGTGAAATAATGGAATTAGCAAGCGGTGCAATTAAGGAAGGAACGTTCAAAGCTTTGGTTGAAAACTTACCTGTTGATGACCATGGAGATGTTCCGCCACCATTGACAGCATTAACTTGCCAAAAATAGCTAGTCGATGGCTTCAGGTTGGTTACATTAAATGATGTGTTTGTTAGATTTTCCTTGTTTAATTCACAGGTAGAGAAATCATCTGTTAAGGATAGTTGGAAGGTATAACTATTTACATTGTCAGAGGCATTCCAGGTGAATGTTACGTCATATTCCTGATCAACAGCATTTGTCACCGGACTTGTTAATTCAGGTGATGTTGGTGGTAACCGTTCTTCTTCACAGTGGGTAAAAAGTAACAGGAGTAAGAACTGTGCAGCGATTAAATTGACAACCTTCATAGACTTGAGATTAAGATTGGTGGGTTGGACTTATTTTGGTTACCTCAAATTTATTTTGTCAAATTGTATTACAGGTTAGCCATGGATTAGTTTCAGGTGAAGAATCACGTGAATCTCCAACCAGGACGCTAACTCTTTGAATTTTAGTTTTTTAAAATAGGTGAATCACCAATTATGCTGATTTTTAATTACCTTAATCGTGCAAATTTTCAGATAAATGCTTGACCTTAAAACCAGACTCTTCATTCTGCTGTTACTGTTATTCCGGATATCGGTGGCGCAGGAGGTAGTTCAGTATACCTATGGGCTAAGTAAATTTGCGTTACCTGCTGAAAATACTGACCGACTTATAACGAGAGCATCGCAGAACCTCTTACTAAATGGAAATCAACTTTATATCATTCCAGAAGGAACTGGGAGAATTTACAGATTGGATTACCAGCATTCTTTACAACCGGTAAGAATAGATTCAACCATCTACTTCGGGTCCACCTTTGGTAGCCAGTCGTTCTTTTACAAGGATACGCTTTATTCCTTTGGGGGATATGGATATTGGCATATTAACGGTCAGTTGCGAGTTTATGTACCGCAGAAGGGAGAGTGGGAGTTGGAGCCTTTGAACAAGGAAGTCCCCTTTTTAAAAAACGAGTTCCCTTCATTAGTTTGGATGGACGAGAGAAATGGAAAATTATGGCTTGCGAATTCAAACTATTATCGCGAAGGTATAAAACGAAATGGGGGCCCCCCTAATGTTATGGGAGATTCAGTTTTTTTTCTCAACCTAAAGAGTAAAGAGATTAGTGCAGTAGGGTTGTTAAATGATTTAACTAAAGAGACGTCACGAAAAATTTCGGTGAGGCACTTAGTTAATAGCCCTTGGGGCCAACTGACTTGCAACAAAGTAGGTCCAATTATTTACTTGCTTGATTTTGAATGCAACCAACAGCTTACATTAAGTCAGGCTAAAGCCAAAGAAATAATGCGCATTATTCCTAGTAATGGATTGTTACATTTCAAAGACTCAACATTGATAATACAATCTTTCGATAACTGGCTAAGGGGAGATTTCAAGTCGGGTGATTCTGTAAGATTGACACGTACGGACTTCACGCCAACAAATCCTATTTACGAAGATTTTAAATCGCAGAAAATTTCAGCTAATCAATCCATTTCATATTTGAATTTATTAGTGAGTTTCTTGACGGGTTGTGCTTTTGCTGGCCTAGTTCTTTATTTAGGTATCATAAGGCCCCAATCAAATAGGAAAAGGTGTCAAGATAAACTTGTGATAGCATTTAGTGAAAAAGAAAGAGAGGTAATAGGCTTTATTGCAATGAATTCAACAAATGAAGTTGGGACAACCGTTGACCAGATTAATCAGTTATTGGGTGTGACAAAAAAAAATGTTGAGATTCAAAAGAAGCAAAGGAGTGATATGTTTTTAACAATCAATGAAAAGTGGAATCGAGTTAGCGATAAGATTTTAATTGACAAAAAAAGACTGAATCATGACAAGCGTTCGTATGAGTATTTAATCACCCCGGATCAATTAAATAAGATTCAATCAATGGGCCTTATTTAATTTTAAGCCACCTGCCAATAATTGCCAATCACTTTACCTTCTCCAGATTTCTTAACGAAGGCGCCTTCCATGCCGTAACGCCAACTACCCCTAACGTCATTAATCCGCCAAAAATTACCGAGTTTACTACGCCTAATAATTTAGCAGCAATACCAGATTCCAGCATACCAATTTCATTCGATGAGCCAATAAACATGCTGTTAACAGCAGCCACTCGCCCTTTCATGTTTTCAGGGGTTAAGGTGTGAATAAGCGTGCTGCGCACAATTACACTCACACAATCGAACATGCCGCTCATAATCAGCAACCCCATCGAAAGCCAAAATAGTTTTGATAGGCTGAAGGCAATCATAGAAATGCCAAAACCGGCCACACACCACAATAAGATTTTTCCAATTCTTTTTTTGATAGGATGGCGCGTGATGTAGATAGCCATTAACACAGCACCAATAGCCGGGGCCGAGCGTAAAAACCCTAAACCTGTTTTGCCCGTATGTAAAATTTCATCGGCAAAGAAGGGCAACAAGGCAACAGCGCCACCAAACAATACCGCAAACAAATCGAGCGAGATGGCGCTAAGAATTATTTGATGACTGAATACAAATTTTAATCCCGCTTTAATTTTTGTCCAGGTACCTTGTTCATTTGTAACAGGTGGAAGTGGTCTGTTCGGTATTGATAAGTAACAGATAAAAGCAATTACTATCGAGAAGGCAACAGTAGAATAAGCCGTAGTAATTCCAAAGAAGCCGTAGATCAAACCTCCAATCATCGGTCCGCCCACTGCACCTCCTTCCCAAATCGTGCTATTCCAGGTAATGGCGTTTTGATACAATGAACGATCGATCAGTTGCGGCATAAACGAAAAAGTAGCCGGAGAAAGAAAACCACGAGCCAGGCCGCTAACAAAGATTACAGCATAAATAGCAATGGCCCCATGGGCTATAAGATAGGCGCCTAGGTGTGTGGTAAAATACAATAGAGCAGCCGAACATCCGGCTAATATGCTTACGCAGGTTACAATGATCTTTTTTCGTTCAACCACATCGGCAAGGTGCCCGGCATACAGCGAAACCGTAATGGCCGGAATAGCTTCTGCCAAACCAATGAGGCCGAGTGATAAGGGATCTTTGGTGAGCTCATAAATTTGCCAACCAACAATTACACCCTGCATTTGCATGGCCAGTGTTATAAACAAGCGTGAGGTTACGAACAACCGAAAGTCGCGGATGCGAATGGCTGCGTAGGGGTCGGGTGAGGTCATTCGGATTTAAGGTTAACCGCAAAGACGCGAAGAGAATCTCTTGCGTCCTTTGCGTCTCTGCGGTTCATAATTTACCGCTAAGCCACAAAGAAAACCTTGCGCCTCTGCGGTTCAATTTAAAATTACGTTAATGGCTTCAACAGCCTTTTGCTGTCGCTGTTCCCAGCTACCGCCAATTTCTACATAAGGCACGGCTGTATTTATTACTTCATTTTTAAAAATCTGCCAGAAGTGTTCACGCTTATCCGGATGTTCGCGTTGCGGATCATTAACCCACGGTACATCAATGTAACAAAGGAGATATAAGTCGTAATGGCGTGCTTTTATAAGTTTCAGAATTTCCTCATCGCACCGGCCGTATTTATAGTCGCACCAGATTTTTATAGTTACCAGGTTGGTGTCGCAAATCATTACCCGGTTGGCATCGCGCAGCCATTCATCTTCCAGGCGCAATTGCCCGTGTGCGATCTTTAAAAGGTCGGTTTGTTGATAGGACCTGCCTAGTTTATCGAGATAAGCCCGCGCATATTCGGGTACCCAGCAGGTATTATAATGCTTAGCCAGAAATTTAGATAGCTCAGATTTCCCGGTGCACTCTGGTCCTATTACACAAACCTTTTTAATAACAGGCAAATTGTGGTCAGCAACTGACATGAAGAAGTTTACTTTTTCGGCAAATTAGCTATTAAAAGGCTAACCTGAAGCCGAATCCACGCGTGGGGTTTCGCCAATCGGGCTGGTATAAGTATCTTTCGCTAAACTTTTAGTGTGTGAAACGCAGAAAAGCAATTAAAAGCATTGGTCTTGGTTTAACAGCGGGGTTATGGTTGCCCTCAGCCTTATCATCCTGTAAAAAAGACGACCCGGGTCCTGAGGTTCCGTTCGAGGGAACAGTAGCCATTATTGGTGGTGGTGCTGCAGGCTTATATGCAGCCGACATTTTAGGCTCGAAGGGAATTAAGGTTATTATTTTAGAGGCAGGCAATCAGCTGGGTGGGCGGGTGCGCTCGCTGCGTAATCAGCACGATATACCGGTAGAATCATCAGCCGATTTTCCGGTTGAGTTGGGTGCAGAGGTGGTTTACGGAACGGATTCATCCTGGGGTAATATTATTAAGAATTACACCCTTACGCGAATTGAATTAAATACTCAGGCTACTGAGCGATTTATATTAGAGAACCAGGCAAAAACAGCAACAGATTGGGGTAGCGATAGTGATTTACAAGCTGTTAAAAATTTTATTGATGGATTGCCCTCCTATTCCGGTGGAGATGTGTCGATGAACCAGGCAGCAGGTGTAAGCCCGCGTGCACAGGCTTTACTCAATTCGATGGCCGGAAATCGGTTTGGTTCGAATAGCGATAGAGTAGGAGCGAAAGGAGTGGCAGAAGCCCTGAGTCTGATTGAGCATGATAACACACCTTACGTGATCAAGACAAATCCATTGCAGGATATTATCACTTCGCGCTTTAGCGGAGTAATAAATAAAGTGCAATTGAATACCGCCATTAAAAGCATTAATTATTCAGGTGAAAAAATAATCCTTACCGATCAGAACAACAGCCAGATTGAAGTAGAGAAAGTTGTAGTTACTGTACCCCTGGGAGTTTTAAAAACGGGAGGTATAACATTTAGCCCCGGATTACCTGCGGCCAAAGTAACCGCTATGAATAAAATAGGGTTTGACCATTCGCTTCGGATAATTATTGATTTTAAGAAAAATTTCTGGGGCGATAATACAGGCTACCTATGGGGAGGCACAGAAGGCCCTGCTTATTTTAATACGGGTGTGGCACGAAGTGAATTTTATAGAACCCTTTCGGTTACGGTTCATGGACCCAAGGCTAAAGAATTATCCGATCTTGGCGATGGGATGATTGATGCCGTGCTGGCAGAACTGGATGCGATTTATAATGGAGAAGCTTCTTTGTTTATCCGCAAAGTTCTTGTGTTGGATTCAGAAGGTAATCTTGTTGAGGGCGATCGTGTATGGTTTAAGGCCGATTGGGGCAAAGATGAATTTTTTAAAGGAGGTATTTCTTATTTGCCACCGGGCTCGAGCGTGCAGGATCGGGTTGATTTTTCTGCACCCATCAACAGCAAAGTATTTTTTGCGGGCGAAGCTACAGATAACATGGGCGATGCCGGTACAGTAAATGGTGCATTAAATTCGGCCGAGCGTGTGGCTGAAGAGGTGGTACTGTCAATTATTAATGCCTAACGTTTAAGAGATTTATGCAAAACAGAGCAATCCATATTTTGCTTCTGCTCGCCATCTCAGTCTGCGCATGTAAACCGAACAAGGAAAGCAATGCCCCGAAGCCAAAAGCATTATTCATTATTGTTGATGGTATCCCTGCAGATGTAATTGAAAAACTTGATTTACCAACACTTAAAGAAATTGCACAAGCGGGCGGATACACACGCGCATATACAGGTGGCGAACATAACGGGTATAGTAAAACCCCCACCATCTCGGCTGTTGGGTATAATAGTTTAATTACGGGTACATGGGCTAATAAACACAATGTTTGGGATAACGATATAGCGGCTCCGAATTACAACTACTGGAATATTTTCAGAATAGCCGGGGCAAATGATAGTAAAGTTACCACGGCAATTTTTTCTACCTGGTTAGACAACCGAACAAAACTTATTGGCGAAGGATTAAAAGAGGCTGGTTCAGTTAAACTGGATTATAAATACGACAGCCTTGAATACGACACTATTCGCTTTCCGCATAAAGACGATCGGATATTTATTCAACAAATTGATGAGGCAGTAGTAAATGCAGCCACGCAGTCGGTTGCAACCCAGGCGCCCGATCTTACCTGGGTATATTTAGAATTTACCGATGACATGGGCCATAAGTATGGCGATAGCCCACAATTTTTTGAGGCAATTAAAACAGCCGATGCACAAATAGGTAAAATCTGGCAAGCCATAAAAGAAAGAGAAAGGAGTTTTAATGAAGACTGGCTGATTGTAATTACAACAGACCATGGCCGCGATTCGGTAACCGGCAAACACCATGGCGGTCAATCCGATCGCGAACGGTTAACCTGGATTACCACTAACAGTAAAAAGTTAAACGCACACTTCAACGAAATACCGGCTATGGTTGATATTATGCCTTCCATTGCTTCGCATTTAAATCTTGTAATACCAGAACCCACTCGTAAAGAAATAGACGGAGTTTCTTTTGTTGGCCTTGTCGACATTTCGCAGTTAAAAGCTACTAACGAAAATGGAGGAGTCTTGCTTCAATGGAAAATACTTAACTCCGAGCTGGATAGTCTTGAGATTTTCACCTCAGGCACAAATTACTTCTCAACAGGCGGAGAAGATGTATATGAAAAAGTAAAAACAGTTTCTGCTAAAGAAGAACGTTTTTGGTTTAACACAGAAGATTCAGTTTTTTCCAAAATCCTGATCAAAACACCCAACCAATATTTGAATGTTTGGGCAGTTAAAAAGTAATGCGTACAGGCATTACTATTTTTTAAGAAAGAAAGATTTCGTGTAGCAGAATGAAAATACCCATACCCAGCGTTAACCAGCCAAATGCTTTACGAAGTTGTACAGCCTGACGTTTTCGTGCGATGATGTGACCGGCCAGAATTCCACCCACAGCAAGGGCAGTAATCGTTAACAAAAACACCCAGTCAATGGGGTGTGTAAGAACATCGCCCAAAAAGCCAAGCAACGAATTGATGGCGATTATAAAAAGAGAAGTGCCTACGGCTATTTTAAAATTCAATCCGGTTAAAAACATTAAAGCCGGAATAATAAGAAACCCACCGCCCGCACCAACCAGGCCGGTTAAAAATCCAATCAAAATACCTTCTACAATTAACAAAACGATGCGGAAGCGAGTGTGCTTTGTTTCTGGCTCTCTCCGGTTTCTAATCATAGGGAAAGAAGCCAAAACCATTAACACACCAAATAGGCCAAGCAACAATGCCCGTTTGGTAAGCGCGAACGATTCGGTTTGAAAAATGATGTCGGGAATGGCCGGCACTACCCATTTACGTGTGCAGAAGATGGCTACAATGGAAGGAATACCAAACAGAATTCCCGTACGCAGGTTAACAAGATGCTCGCGGTATTTAGGAATAGCCCCAACCATACTGGTTGTGCCTACAATAAATAAAGAGTAGGCCGAAGCTAGTACAGGTTCGATACCAAACAGGTAAACCAAAATAGGAATGGAAAGAATAGAGCCACCGCCACCTAGGGCCCCCAAAACCATACCCACCAGCACGGCAGCCACATAGCCAAGTATTTCCATGGGTAAGGAGCCACTCATTATAAGCGACTATAATCCACCACAAATGAATCGGGGAATTTCTTTTTCACTTCGGTTAGCAACTCATCGGCTTTAGGGCGTGTGCTTACCGGGCCCAGAATAAGGCTGTAATACTTTACGCCATTAAGTACTTTAACCTGCACCATTACATTTTTCTTATACGAGTTTTTCAGGTTATCGGATAAGCGCATTAGGTTAACCAGTTCCTGATAGGTTCCAATCTGCACACCAAATCCTTTTGGAAGCAAGCGCGTAATCCCAAAGTCGTAAAATTCTTTTTCTTCCACGGTAACGTGTTCAATACTTACCGGGCCTTCGCCCTTGTTTGCTCTGCTCTTACCATCACCGGCATCAATCACTTCAATTTTTACTTCGGCTATACCTTGATTGATAAAACCAAGTTTCTCCGCAGCCGATTTGGAGAGATCAATAATCCGACCTTCAACATAAGGGCCACGATCGTTAACAACCACCTCAACGGTTTCGTTGTTAGCCAGATTGGTAACTTTTACTTTCGTTCCAAATGGCAGTGTTTTATGTGCTGCTGTAAGTTTGGAGTGTTTGTATTTTTCTCCGCTGGCCGTAGGGCTGCCTTCAAATTTGTCGGCATAAAACGAAGCTTTTCCGGTTTGGGTCTGCGCCAGTGCAACACCAGCCGCACAAATGGCAAAAAATAGCAAGACAATGTTTTTCATACGTCAAATTTAGCAAGGTTTGAATGATCTGAAGACTAAAAAATGAAGGGGTTACGATCTTCTACTTTGTTTTATCCAGGTATTGGTAATCGGGCTTTTTAAGTTAACTTTGCCCGGCAAATAACGAATCCTAATCTTATTTGCCATGGCCCTCGATTCATCCAAATTCCTTTTTGAAGCCCTTACGTATGATGACGTGCTGTTGGTTCCGGCCTACAGCGATGTGCTTCCGCGCGAAACATCCACAATCGGTTCGCTCACCAAAAAAATAAAACTCAACATTCCGATTATATCGGCTGCGATGGATACGGTTACCGAAGCGGAGTTGGCTATTGGCATTGCGCTGGAGGGTGGCCTTGGGTTTATCCATAAAAACATGACCATAGCTGAACAGGCCGAGCAGGTGCGTAGAGTAAAACGCTCGCAAAGCGGAATGATACAGGATCCGGTTACCCTTCAAATTAATTCTACGGTTCGCGATGCCGAAAAAATTATGCGCGAGTATAAGATTGGCGGTATTCCGGTTGTGGATGATAACAATAAACTGTTGGGTATAATCACCAATCGCGATCTGCGTTTTCAGAAAGACATGTCGCTGCCCATCGAGCAAATCATGACGAAAGAAAACCTGATTACAGCGCCTGAAGGAATTACCTTAGAAAAAGCCGAAGTAATCCTTCAGAAATACAAAATTGAAAAACTGCCCATCGTAAATAAAAAAGGAAAACTTACTGGCCTTGTTACCTATAAAGACATCTTAAAGAAAAAGAACAAGCCCAATGCTTGCCAGGATGAGTATGGCCGCCTGCGCGTAGGGGCTGCGGTTGGGGTAACACCCGATGTGGTGGAGCGTATTACGGCATTAAAAAATTCGGGTGTAGATATTATCAGTATTGATACGGCTCATGGTCACTCAAAAGGTGTGATTGAGGCCGCAAAAAGTGTTCGCAAAAAATTTCCGGCACTGCAACTAGTTGTAGGCAATATAGCTACAGGCGAAGCCGCAAAAGCATTGGCGAAGGCAGGAGCCGATGCTGTAAAAGTTGGCGTAGGACCTGGCAGTATTTGCACTACCCGAATTGTAGCAGGTATAGGCTTACCACAACTTTCGGCTGTATATGAAGCCGCTAAAGCATTGCGCGGAAGCGATGTGAAAGTAATTGCCGATGGTGGGATTCGTTTTTCAGGCGATGTAGTGAAAGCATTGGCAGCCGGGGCAGATAGTGTAATGGTTGGCTCCTTGCTGGCTGGAACAGAAGAAGCTCCGGGCGAGATGATCATTTACGAAGGCCGTAAGTTCAAAACCTATCGGGGCATGGGCTCATTGGAAGCAATGGATGATGGTTCTAAAGACCGATACTTTCAGGATGCAGAAGACGATATTAAAAAACTGGTACCGGAAGGAATTTCTGGCCGCGTGCCATTTAAGGGTTCTGTAGCGGAAGTGTTGTATCAATTAGTAGGTGGATTAAAGGCAGGTATGGGGTACTGCGGAGCAAAAAATCTGGAGAAATTAAAAGCAGCCAAGTTTGTGAAGATTACCTCTGCAGGTGTGCACGAAAGCCATCCACACGATGTAACCATTACCCGCGAAGCCCCGAATTATAGCCGCAAGTAACCCGTTTGTTTCAGGTTACATCCTATTACGTAATATTGTAGAACGAACCTGCTCCCTGCGCGTACACCGCAGGTAAAGACAAAATGTTTAGAACGAAAGCCATTATCAGACTACTTTTTCTGGGCTCAGTAATAGCCTGGCTGGTATTGGTGTTTTCGGACATCACCATCTTGTACAGCGAAATACGGCAACTACCACCGGGTGTGCCAAAATGGTTACCCGGCCTGATGCTGGATATTTTCGTTGTCTGTCTTTTTTACTATTACCGGTATAGGATCGAAAAAGACGAGAGTCTGAACTTTACCGATCTGCTTTGGAAAGTATTTGCAACCGGATTGATCGCTACCGTGGTTTCGTTAGTGTTCAGATTAGGCGAGTTTCTGTTAGGAGCATCAAAACTGGCATCAGACCCCTTGTTCAAGGATTTTATTTACCAGATCAATCTGGCCTTATTTCTGAGTTTTTTATTGTCGGCATATACATCGTGGAAGCGATTAATACTCTATCAAAAATCCAAGTGGCTTATCCGCACCTGGATGGTGTTTGAAGTATGCTTGTTTCTTACGTTGTTATACGATAGTCTGCAACTAACATTTTCAGGAACTACTAATACGATTATAATCATTGTAATAGCCTTGTTGGTAATTGTGCTATCGGCCAACATGCGTTGGGTGGCCTATCTCAACTTCAAACAGAAATGGACCAGTCTTTTGTTGTTGCTGCTTTCATTTTTTTACCTGGGCTACTTCCTGTTTACAGTTAATTCAATTTCGTCATTCATCAATACGGCCTCACCAACCTTTCAGGATTTCAGCAGTCATATTTTTAATGTTTGCCTGTTGTGCTTTGTAATGGTGTACAGCATTTTTTCTTTTTTGGTTATTTTGTTCAACCTGCCAACCTCATCGGTATTTGAACAAAAACTGGAGGAGGTAATAAATTTTCAGCGGATCAGTCAATCCATTCAAACCGAGCAAAACGAAGAGAGCGTTTATAATATTTTGCTGGATAGTTCGGTAAGCGCTGTATTTGCCGATGCAGCCTGGCTGGAAATAGAGAGCGAAACCAATGGAGGAAGATTTTTTACATACAAGATAACAAAAGAGGAATCGGAGCAAATCCGGGGTCACTTAAAGCAACACAATGTAAGAGGGGCATTAGATCAGGGCAGCGATAAAACAAAAAACCTTTCCAAGTATCTGGCTTCAGTAAAAGGCGCACGCTTTCGTTCCCTAATTGCATTTCCAATTATTGTAAGAGGAGAAACCATTGGAACACTTGCTTTACTAAAAGAATTGCCTGATGGATTCAACAAAGAGATGATGCGCATTGTATCAACCTTTGCTAACCAGGCGGGCATTTCAATAGAGAATTTCCGGTTAATGGAACAGGCGTTTCAGACAGAACGCTACAAAGAAGAGTTAAAAATTGCGAAAACAGTACAGAAGAGTTTGCTGCCTGCAAAACTCGAGAGTGATCCGGATTTCGAAATTTCAGCTTTCGCACAATCGGCCGATGAGGTAGGTGGCGATTATTACGACACCCTTCGTATAAACGACCATCAGGTGGCGCTGATTATTGCCGATGTTTCGGGCAAAGGAACAACAGCTGCGTTTCACATGTCTCAAATGAAAGGTATTTTTCACAGCCTTGCACAACAAGAGTTAGAGCCTAAAGAATTTCTGGAACGAGCCAACCAGGCATTGGCTTTTTGTTTGGAGCGTGGATCTTTTATTTCGGCTACCTACTTTGTGGTAGATACTAAAACTAAAACCATTCATTATTCGCGTGCGGGCCATTGCCCCGTGTTGTATTACAAGGCAAGCGAAAATAAAACCCAATACCTTAAAGACAGAGGTACCGCATTAGGTATGGTGCGTACCCGTGATTATTGCAGGCTGGTTGAAAACAATGAAATACACTATGCCGCGGGTGATGTAATGGTGTTGTATACCGATGGGATTACCGAAGCGAAAAACAGCAAAAGCGAAGAATTCGATTACGATCGGTTGGAGAAAGCACTACAAGAAGTGGCAGAAAAAAGTTCCCAACAAATAGAAAAACATATTATTGGGCGGTTGTATGAGTTTTCAGGCTCTAGCCTGATAAATGACGATTACACCGCTATGATCATAAAGTTCCGATAACTTAAAAAAAATAAAAACGTTAAAACGAGTAACCCATGGTTCACATTAAACGATTACAAGAAGACGGCTCGGATATTATTTCGGTTGTGGGAGATATTGATGCCAGTTCTTCTATTGAGTTAGACCTGGCTATTGCGAAAAGCGTTGGCGAGGGATTTAAAAAAATTCTGGTAGACTGTAGCGCGTTGGAGTATATCTCATCTGCCGGATTAGGAGTATTTATGTCGTATATCGAAGAGCTTAAAGACAAAAATATTCCGATGGTGTTGTTTGGGATGAAGGAGAAAGTAGCAAATACGTTTAGCATTTTAGGACTGGCCGAGTTGTTGCATATCGCATCCACCAAGCCGGAAGCAAAGAAGTTGGCAGATGAATTATCAGTATAACATAGGTTGTAGCCTTAGCAACCTGAAGGGCATACGCGAGTTTGTAAGAACCTCGCTGAAGGACCAACAGGTGCCTGAAATAGAAATGAGCGCTATTGTATTGGCGTTAGACGAAATGTGTTCTAACCTGATGATCCATGCGCACCATTGCAATCCCGAACACATGCTGGAATTACACATTGAGATTCCGGCTAAAGGAAAATTTATTTTCGAAATTGTTGATGATGGCTCTATCTTCGATATAAACGAGTTTCATGAACCCGAGCTGGACAATCTCGTTCATCAAAAACGAAAGGGTGGTTTGGGTATAAGACTGGTAAAAGCCATAATGGATAGTGTAGAATATCTAAGGCGCGATGAAAAGAACGTTTGCCGCTTAATCAAAGTGATTAAATAGCCTCTCAAAACCCTGCTTTTGGCAGCATAAAAAAGCCTATTTTTACGGTCTTGTTCACTTTACAAGTATGAGTGTATGCGCGTATTTTGGTTCCTGATTGGTTGTATCCTTTTTTCAGTTTCAGTACAAGCACAGCAAAAGAAAGAAAGTGTGCCTAAGCCACTGTTTAAGATGGGCGGCACCTCAGTAGGCACAGATGAGTTTGTTTACACGTACCGCAAAAATCATCAGAACAACCCGCAGGATTTTACGGAAGAAAAGATTAATGAGTACCTGCACTTGTTCATCAACTTTAAGCTAAAGGTTGAAGAAGCCCATACCCGGGGATTAGATACTACAACCAAGTTTAACAGCGAGTTTAAAACCTACCGCGAAGAATTGAAGAAGCCTTACCGGGCCGAGGAAGACGCATTAGAAAAATTGGTACAACAAACCTACAAGCGATTAGCAGAAGAAGTGCGCGCTGCCCATATTCTTGTTTCGGTTAATGCAGATGCACTTCCAGCCGATACCCTGGCGGCCTTTCAGAAAGCACAGGATATACGCACACGTATTGTGGCAGGTGAGAGTTTCGAAAAATTAGCGGGCGAGTTTTCCCAAGATCCTTCAGCAAAATTGAATGGTGGAGACTTAGGTTATTTCACGGCTTTGCAAATGGTAGGGCCGTTTGAGGAGGCTGCATTTTCAACACCGGTTGGAGCTATTTCGCCCGTGGTGCGTACCCGTTTTGGGTATCATATCGTAAAAGTAAAAGATCGCAGGCCCTCGCGGGGCGAAGTGGAGGTGTCGCATATTTTATTGCGTGCCGGTGGCGATGAGGGAGCCCTGCGCAGCAAGGCATTTTCGGTACACGATCAGTTAAGAGGCGGACGCAGTTGGGATGAAGTGTGTAAAGAATTTTCTGATGATAAGAATACAAGCGAACAAGGCGGAAAATTACGGCCCTTTGGAGTAGGTGCTTTGGCCTCGGTACCTGAATTTGAAGCCATGGCATTTTCATTACAGCCAGGCGAAATTTCTGATCCCTTTCAATCATCATTAGGGTGGCATATCATCCGGCTCGAGCGAAAAATTCCATTACCGGCACAAAAAGAAATGGAGGCATCACTAAGGCGCAGACTGGGCCGCGATGAACGGGTACAACAATCGCAACAAGCACAGAAGAATGCCCGTAGAAATAAGTATCAATTTGTTGAGCAGCGACAAATTTTAGAAAAAGTGTTAACCAGGGTCGACAGTTCTTTAACCAAAGCCAATTGGTTGTTTACGCCCGATGCCTCGTTGGCATCGCAACAACTTTTTTCGGTTTTAAATACTCCCTATTCGGTGAGCCAGTTTATAACTTTTGTTAAAAAGAATCAGACAGTATCGCGTCTGGAGCCCAGGGCTTATGCTCAGCAATTGTATGATGAATGGGTAGAAGAGAGCATTGAAGCAGCTGAAGAAGAAAAATTAAAACAGGAAAACCCCGATTTCAAAAACCTGCTTACCGAATATCGCGAAGGCATACTGTTGTTTGAGATTATGGAAAAAGAAGTTTGGAATAAAGCATCCGAAGATTCGGTAGGGCAGCGGAAATTTTATGAGGCCAACAAAACCAGGTACCAGGCGGGCGATCGGGTGGAGGCGCGTTATTTTGCCACCAACGATAAAAAATTAATCGCGGAAACGCTTGCAAAGGTTAATATGGGCGATACCCTTACACAGGCAGATTTACGCAAGTTTAAATCGGCACAAAATTTCAGGCTGTACGAGAAAAAGGATAGTAAAATACTGGATCAGATTACGTGGGTAACGGGTTTGCATGAAACCAGCGTGGATGGGTTGCATTATCTGGTTGAAATAAAGCGACTGGTACCACCGGGTGTAAAAGAATTTGCCGAGGCACGGGCACAGGTAATTGCCGATTATCAGGACGAACTGGAAAAGCAGTGGGTAGCCAACTTGCGACAAAAGTATCCGGTAAAAATCAATAAAAAGAGTCGCAAATTCGTTGTAACAGAATTAACCAAAAAATGAAACCCATAAGGCGACATATAGTTTTGGCTTTACTCTTTACCACCCTAATAGGAATGGGGGGGTGCGATCTTATTCGCATGAAAAAGGAAAAGAGTGATGCGGAAAATGCCCGGAAGACTGTGGCGCGAGTTCATAACTCCCTTCTCTATCTGGACGAATTAGCCGGTATTATTCCGGCAGGTGCAACAGCCGATGATAGTATTGCGCGGGTAACGGCCTATGTAAACAGTTGGATACGCAAACAACTGGTCATTCATGAAGCCACCAAAAACATAGACATTAACGAAGCGGAAGTAGAGCGTAAAGTACTGGACTATCGGTATAGCCTTATCGGGTACGAATACCAGAATTATTATATACAGAAAAACCTGAATGATAGTGTAAGCGATAAAGAGATTCAGGAATACTATGACTCCAGAAAAGATAATTTCATTTTGAAGCAGAACATTGTACAAGGCACTTACATTAAAGTTCCAAAAGAAGCACCGCGTACCAAACGGGTTAAAGACCTGATGTATTCCCGAAAGGAAAAAGATGTAGCAGAACTGCGTTCGTATTGCTTAAGTTTTTCCGCTGCCTATCACCTGGCCGATTCATCCTGGATTGAGTTTGATAAACTCGTGGTAAACTCACCATTAGCTGAAATTCCCAATAAGGTACAGTTTTTACGCAGCTATAATTACTTTGAAACCTCCGACACGGAATTTCTCTATTTTCTGAAAATTGATGCCTATAAAATGTCCGATAATGTTTCTCCGTTGGAATTTGTAAAACAGGACATTAAAAACATTATTTTAAACAAAAGAAAAGTTGAACTTGCACGCAAATTGGAAGATGAAGTGTATGAAAATGCAGCTAAACAGAACGATTTCGAAATATTTAATCGCTAGCACGTTGGTATTTACCGTGTGGGGATCAGCCTATGCGCAAGATACTGGCTTTGTGGTAGACAAGATAATCGCCAAAGTAGATAACTATATTGTATTGAAGAGCGAACTGGAAACGGCCTACCAGGCCTACCTTACAGAAGGGAATCCACAATCGCAGGAAGCACGGTGCGAACTTTTTAACCGGTTAATCATTAACAAACTAATGGTGGCTAAGGCCGAGATTGACTCTGTTCTTGTAACAGATGTTGAGGTAGATGGAAATACCGAGCAACGCATGGCTATGATTCTTCAGAACTCAGGCAACTCGCCCGAACAACTGGAACGGATTTATGGCAAAACAATGGAGCAGATTAAGGTAGAGTTGCGGGAGCAGATTCGTGAACAGCTAATTGCCCGTGAAATGACCAACCGGATTACAAACGATATAACCGTTACACCGGCCGAGATTAGAAAATTTTTTAATAAAATTCCAAACGATAGTCTTCCTTTCTATTCTTCTGATGTAGAAGTAGCCCAGATTGTACGCGTTGCTAAAGTTAGCGCTTCCCAGGAAGAAGAAGCCCGTAAAAAACTTATTGATTTACGCGAGCGCCTTTTGAGAGGCGAAAACTTTACGGAACTGGCTATGAAAAATTCGGAAGACCAAAGTGCACAGTACAATGGTGGTGAGTTAGGCTATGTGGGCCGAGGGTTTATGGTGCCCGAGTTTGAGGCGCAAGCCTTCAAACTTAAGATTGGCGAATATTCGCAACCCTTTAAATCGCCCTTTGGGTTTCATGTTATGCAGCTGCTGGACAGAAGAGGGAATGAATACAACTCGCGTCATATTTTGATTTCAGCCGTTCCGTCAGAAGAAGATATTGCACAAGCCGAAAAATTTCTGGACAGCATTCGTACAAAGATTATTACCGATAAACTGAAGTTTGAGCAGATCGCAAAAGATGTTTCGGATGATGCCAACACAAAAGGTCTGGGAGGATTTTTTACAGATGAAGATGGATCAACCCGTATCTCCATGCGCGATATTGATCCGGTTGTTTATCTGAACATTGATACGATGAAAGTGGGAAACATTTCCAAACCGCTACACTATAGAACCGATGATGGTAAAGAAGCAGTTCGCATTATTTACTTTAAAACCAAGTCGGCTCCGCACGTGGCTAATCTGAAAGACGATTGGAGCCGGATTCAATCAGCAGCATTAGCAGAAAAGAAGGATCTAACGCTGGACAAATGGTTCAATAAAGCACGACAGGATGTGTTTATAAACATCGACCCTTCCTATAAACATTGTAAAATTCTGGAGTAGCAACCGCTGGTGTACTTGTGTAAACCAGGCCAGGCAAAACCCGTATCTTTCAGGGATAAACAAAATGTATGGCAAATTTTTCTAACGATGTAGAAGCAGCTGATGCGCTTAAGCAAGCTTATGGTAAGCTGAAAGCTGAAATTGCAAAGGTGGTGGTGGGCCAGGATGATGTAGTAAGATTAGTGCTTACCGGAATCTTCTGTCAGGGCCATTCATTATTGGTTGGTGTGCCCGGCTTAGCTAAAACGTTGTTGGTGCAAACTATTGCTACCTCGCTCGATCTTAACTTTAAACGCATACAGTTTACACCCGATCTTATGCCTTCGGACATAGTAGGAGCGGAGACAATGGACAAAGAGCGTAACTTTCAATTTGTGAAAGGCCCCATCTTTGCCAACATTATTTTGGCCGATGAGATAAACCGTACACCACCTAAAACACAGGCAGCGCTGCTGGAGTCGATGCAGGAATATGCGGTTACTATTGCCGGTAAGCAATACGAATTACCCCGGCCGTTCTTTGTGCTGGCCACCCAAAACCCGATTGAGCAGGAAGGAACATACCCGCTACCAGAAGCCCAACTCGACCGCTTTATGTTCAATATCTGGTTAGATTACCCTTCGTATCATCAGGAAGTAGACATTGTAAAAAGCACTACTGCCGATGATGTGAAGAAAGTAACGAAAGTACTTACCGCAGAAGAGATTGTAGCGTTCCAGCACCTGGTGCGAAGAGTTCCTGTTGCTGATAATGTAGTTGAATATGCAGTAAAATTGAGCCAGGCTACACGGCCCGGAGCGCAGGGCACAAAAGTGGCTAACGATTATTTAGAGTGGGGTGCAGGGCCGCGCGCTTCGCAGTATCTGGTATTGGGCGCAAAATGCAATGCACTGATTAACGGAAAGTATTCGCCTGATATTGAAGATGTGCAGGCAGTTGCCCGCCCGGTATTACGCCATCGTATTGTGCGCAACTTCAAGGCCGAAGCCGAGGGGATGAGTGTAGATAGCTTGATTGAAAAATTGTTGTGATTTTTAAGAGGCTACTTCCAGCCTAAAACCCACCCCGTGATAGTTCACAATCTGAACGCGGGGATCGTCTTTTAAGTACTTGCGTAGTTTGGAAATAAAAACATCCATAGAGCGCCCCAGAAAGTAATCATCGTTGCCCCATACAGCATTCAGAATCTCTTCGCGTTTAAGTACGCGATCTTTATTTTTGCAAAGTAACGTTAACACTTCAGCTTCTTTTTGAGTAAGTGTTTTTTCTCCGCCATTGTGCTGCAGAACAAAGTTGGTGCAGTCAAATTGAAAATTGCCTAACGTAAAATTTTCATTTTGTTGAGGTACGCTTCTTCGTAAAAACACTTCTATGCGCAGGCATAATTCTTCCATACTAAAGGGCTTTACAATATAATCATCACCCCCTTGTTTAAAGCCTTCAATCTTATCTTCCTGCATAGACTTGGCGGTAACAAAAAGAATGGGCACCTGTTTATTCTGGCTGCGGATTTCTTTGGCTAATGTAAACCCATCTTTCTTCGGCATCATTACATCCAGAATGCACAAATCGTAATGAGATTGATTAAACTGCCTGAGGCCTTCTTCGCCATTGATGCATAACGTTACCGCATAGCCGCGCTGTTCCAGGTTGTCTTTGATTACAAACCCCAGGTTGGGGTCGTCTTCTGTTAAAAGAATTTTAGCCTGCATAGTATCTCTAAACAAGAGGTAATACGATAGAAAAGCAACTTCCGTTGCCTGGTTCGCTATTTACCGTAATTTTTCCTTTATGTGCCTCTACAATCAATTTCACATAACTTAAGCCCAATCCAAAGCCCTTTACATCGTGCAGATTACCGGTGGGCACTCTGTAAAAGCGCAAAAAAATCTTTCGCTGGTCTTCAGCGTTAATTCCAATTCCGTTGTCCTGAATATCAATTTGAATACTACCATTTACATTCTTGCTACTGATTAAAATATGCGGAGCGTTTGTATTATACTTTATCGCATTATCTAACAAATTAAAGAATACATTGGTAATGTGTAGTTTGTCGGCAGATAGTTGCGAACGATCAGCGTGTAAATTGAGCGAAATGGTTGACTTGGAGTTAATAGCATTGGTATTTACAGCATCCTGTATCAGTTCGTGTATATCAACTTGTTCTTTTTTAAGCCCGATGTCTTCTTTTTCCAATCGCGCCATTTGTAACACCCGCTCAACCTGCTGTTTCAGTCGCTGATTTTCGTTTTCAATGATAGTGGCATAATTGAGCAAACGCTCAGGTGCTTTTACAATGTTAGGATCTTTTAATACCGCAGTTGAAATAGCAATGGTGGAAAGTGGAGTTTTAAATTCGTGCGTCATGTTATTGATGAAGTCTTTTTGAATTTCAGACAACCGTCTTTGTTTCAAAATCACCAACAAGGTGTATACAAAGAAGAAAATAACAATTACCATAACCACTGACGAAAATCCCCAAATACCCATCTGACTGATCAGGTTGGCTTCTACCAAAGGGAAACGCACTCCAAAATAATAGCCATCGGTTTGCCAGGTGGGCAACTCAGAAAAAGCAGCGGGTATTATTTTTTTGGGTGAAACATAATTTCCACCGGCCATACACTTGGAGGCACAATCGTAAACACCATATTCAAAGTCGGCAGTAACATGGCGTTTTTCAAACTCGTTGATCAACAGAAACTCCAGCAAATTGTTGTCGATTGGTCCGTTAACCAACACAGTAAAGTAATTGGTAGAAACCTGGTTTACGAGGTTGTTGGCAGGCGATGGTGCCTGGTTAATTTCCAGAATTTTATTGGCTACGTTGCTAAGTGCGGCTGTTACATCTTGATTAAATTGGTTTTTACGCAAATCATACGCCTTGCGCACCCAATAGATTTGAGTGGCTGTAATGCCCACAATGCTGACAGCGGCCAGAATAATAACAATTCTCAGGGTTAGTCTGCTCACCTTACAAAAGTAGCCAGTATTTAGCAACCAGATATAGATTAACAAGTACTTAACACAATTTAAGGCCTTGTTAACACTGCGGATTCATTTTGCGCCCGATGTTTGTATCGTTTAAAGAAACCCAGTAAGTTTAACCTAAAATTACCTAGATAATGAAAAATTTAATGTTTGTAGCGGCCCTTGTGTTTTGTGCGGCAGCGGTGTATGCCCAACAAGTGCCACAACCTACTACCCTAAACAAAAATGAAGTAAAAGCAGATGTAGCTGTTTTTGCGTGGGATAACACTACGCACGACTTCGGTAAAATAAAGCAAGGCACACCTGTTACCCACGAATTTAAGTTTACCAACACCGGCAAAGTGCCATTGGTAATTACTAATGTGCAGGCTTCCTGCGGCTGCACTACACCAGCGTGGACAAAAGAACCAGTAATGCCGGGTGGCCAGGGCTTTATTAAGGCTACCTACAATGCAGCCGCAGCGGGAGCATTCAATAAGACGGTAACAGTAACCGCTAATATTGAAACCGGATTTATTCAACTAACTATTAAAGGTGAAGTACAGGCTGTTGAAGCCGGAAAATAATTTCAGATAGTGATATAAAAATCAAAAGGTCAGACGAAAGTCTGGCCTTTGTTTTTTTATTGAAAACGATTTTTTGGTTTCATGGTAATCTTGATTACGCCCTGCTTCCCTTCATCGCCAAACGGCAGGAGTTGATTTTGGTCTTTAATCACTTCTATAGATTGAATATCATGAGGGTTTACAGAAGATAAATCCTCTACCCGCTTGCCATCCAGAAAATAGAGCGGCTTGGTAACAGTTGTTTTGGTTGTTACTAAAATCACACCGGCCTTGCCCTCTTCGCCATACAAATCAATGGCTTCCTGGCCTCTTAGAACTTTTATCGCCTTTATCTTTTCAGGGTTCAGTTTTTTCAACACATGGGTTGAATCTGAGCGCAGGTATTTGACCCCATCTACCACTATCATGGGTTCTGTTTCCTTTGATTTTTCTTCTTTCGTTGTTGGGTCTTGAGCCACGCACCAAACGCTGATAAAGACAAGTGCCAAGGTTAACCGAATTTTCATGGTAATAAGATTATTCTTAAAGATAACAATTAATCTGTGTAGTAGGTGTCAACAATATGCTGGCTTATGATACGGTAAATTTCCGCCAGGTGTTCATCTTCATTCAAAAATTGCAAATGGTTATCCAGAATTTCAAGATCGCCCCGCATGGCTGGCCCCGTTTGTGTTTGTCGTGGGCCAATAGCTAAACTCTTTTGAATGGTTTCAGTAATTAAAGGTTTAAGTAAGTTAAAATCCAACGAGTTTTGCTGCATGATTTGCTGCGAGAGCGTGAGCATGTGATTTGTAAAATGAGAGGCAAAGACAGCAGCCACATGCATTGCCTTACGTTCTGTAGAAGTAACTTTTAGTACCTGTTTGCTTAAACTCTTTGCCAGCGCTAGTACAGCACCGGCAGCTTCGGTTGTTAGCGTTTCTACAAAAAGTGGAATGCTTGCGAAGTCAACTTTTCTTTCTTTGGCAAACGTTTGCAAGGGATACAAGATGCCTACATGTGGTGTGGCTGCATATTGTAAATCGGTAATAGGCACACTTCCTGAGGTGTGAATCAGAATGGCCTCATCCGGCAAAATAATTTCGCGGGCAACCTGCGCAATAGCTTCATCGCGAACAGCCAGAATAAAAATGGACGATTCGCTGGTCGAGAAATCGAGTGTTGCTTTTACTTCTGCCTGGTACAGGCGTTCGGTAAGCGCTTCGGCATGGTTGGGGTTAGGACTGTACACTTCCTTTACTACAAAACCGGCATTGTCTAGTGCAGGGGCTAAATGCCAGGCCAGATTTCCCGAACCGATAAACGATAAAAAGACTGGAGTTGCCATGCGATTAAAATTAAATAAATCCATGAAATGCGCATAACCAAATAATAAGCTACCCGAGAGCAAGGTTCAAAATGCAATTTCATGTGATGGTTAAAAATAGTTAATAACACATGATATAAATCAGGGCGGCAAATGAAATCGTGTGTTACCTTTCGGCTGCTAAAGTCAATTTTATGAATCTCAACTATACCTCGGCAGCCGAGGCCACTAAACTTATTAAATCGGGCGACCGCGTTTTCATTCACGGAAGTGCAGCTACCCCGCAAACCTTACTTAAGGCTCTTGCCGAAAACTCGCAGCATCTTAAGCAAGTGGAATTGATTGCTGTAAGTACGCTGGGGCAATTAGAAATAGCTAAGCCTGAGTTTAAGGATCGCTTTTACTTCAATTCGCTGTTTGTTTCTGAAAACATCAGGGCTTGTGTAAATAGTGATAATGGCGAATACATTCCTATTTTCTTGAGTGAAATTTCGCGTTTGTTCGAAAAAGGAATTTTAGCAATTGATGTAGCATTGATTCACATTTCACCACCCGATAAACATGGATACTGTTCGTTAGGAACTTCGGTGGATGTGGCGAAGTCGGCTGTAAAACATGCCAAGAAAATTATTGCACAGGTAAACCCTAATATGCCACGCACGCATGGCGATGGGTTTATTCATATTAACAAACTGGATGCAATGGTGGAAACGAAGGATACGTTGCCACAAATAAATTATGGCGCGCGTATTTCAGAATCCGATCGTATTATCGGGCAAAAGGTAGCCGAGTTAGTGGAAGATCGCAGCACCTTGCAAATGGGTATTGGCGCTATACCCGATGCGGTGTTGCAATCGCTTGGGCATTGTAAGGATTTGGGTGTGCATACCGAAATGTTTTCGGATGGGGTGATTGATCTGGTGAAGCAAGGGGTAATTACCAATGCCTATAAAAAGAAACACCGGGGTAAGGTGGTAACAGCTTTTGCGATTGGTACCGATAAACTGTATCACTTTATTGATGACAACCCGGGCTTTGCTTTTCTGGAAGCAGATTACGTAAACGATACGCGCGTAATTCGTACTAACCCGAAAGTAGTAGCTATTAACAGCGCCATTGAAATTGATTTAACCGGTCAGATTTGTGCCGATTCGATTGGCACGTATCAGTATTCGGGTGTAGGCGGACAAATGGATTTTATTCGCGGAGCGTCTTTATCGGAAGGCGGTAAACCGATTATTACGCTGGCATCAGCCACGAAAAAAGGCGAGTCGAAAATTGTTCCGTTCTTAAAACCAGGAGCTGGTGTGGTTTCTACACGGGCGCATGTGCATTATGTGGTTACCGAATACGGTATAGCCAATTTGTATGGTAAGAACTTGCACCAACGGGCATTGGCGTTAATGCATATTGCGCATCCCAATAACCGCGAAATGCTGGAGCAAGAAATTATTAAACGGTTTGGAAGTCACCAGTTTGCTGTGAGCTAGATAATGAAATGTCGGGTTGTAAAACCCGACATCAGTTTTACGGAAATTATCCAAATCAGTTCTCTTAATCTATTCAGGATTTGCAATCCAATGTCGTTTAGTTAAGATGTTACCCCTTCGGGACTTTCGATAGCTATTAGATTGCCTTCTACAATCATATCGAGGCTATCTCAAAAGTCGTTCTGTTATCGCGGATTTGTTCCGCGATCTCGATTTCGTGGTACTAAACGAGATTCCGGCACAAGGCCGGAATGACATTCCAATCTTAATTTGACTTTTGAGACAGCCTCTTCACTAATCCCGAAAGGGATGACAGGATTATAGAAATGCCATGAGACACAAAGCAGAACCCCGAAGGGGTGACACATTTGTCTTTAACTAAACGCCATTGAACTTGCAATTCCGAATCGAGATAAAATGGATTTTGAAAATCTCTTTTATTTTTCGTTCGCCATTGCAAATGGCGAACAGCTGGGAATGCTGGAGTAAGAAATTATTAAACGTTTTGGGGGCTACCAGTTTGCCGTGAGTTAGATAATGAGATGTTGGGTTGTAAAACCCGACATCAGTTTTAATTCGGTACCGTCACCTTATAGATCTCCGCAATCGTACTCACTACAAAATCAATCTCCTCGGGCTTATTGTATTTGCTGAACGAAAGCCGAATGGCACCGCGTTTAGAGTTAGGATAAATTGCACCTAATACATGCGAGCCCGTGCTGGCCCCGCTGGAGCAGGCGCTTCCGCCTGACGCTGAAATACCCTGCATATCCAGATTGAACAGCAACATTTCGTTCTCTTCATTTTCCGGAAGGCTTACATTCAGTACCGTGTATAAACTTTTGCTTAGATCGCCCGAGTTGCCATTGAAACTAACTCCGGGGATAGAAGCTT
Source organism: Flammeovirgaceae bacterium UBA2786 (assembly GCA_002352225.1). Taxonomy (GTDB): domain Bacteria; phylum Bacteroidota; class Bacteroidia; order Cytophagales; family Cyclobacteriaceae; genus ELB16-189. The sequence continues at coordinate 38,233 of DEIA01000044.1, read as the reverse complement.
TCAGTTGTTCAATCATTTTTTTCTTTAATGATGTGATGTAAGCCTGATGTTCGTCCATTTCGCGATAGCAGATTTCCAATGCTTTGGCTAAACCGATTATGCCGTACACATTCTCGGTGCCGCCCCGCATGTTGCGTTCCTGTGCACCGCCATGTACAAACTGTTTTATCTTTTTGTCTTTGTTTATGTACATAAAGCCCACGCCTTTCGGGCCATGAAACTTGTGCGCAGCGGCAGTCATTCCATGCACGTTCAGTTTTTTCAAATCGTGACGGTAATGCCCCATGGTTTGCACGGTATCGGAATGAAAGTATGCGCCATATTGTTCGCACAGATTACCAACCGCTTCAATATCCAACAGATTGCCGATTTCATTATTGGCATGCATTAACGATACCAGGGCGTTGGGGTATGTTTTCAGTAATTCTTCGAGGTGGATTAAGTCAACCGAACCCTGGGCATCAAGTTTTACATAATGAAGCGCAATAATGCCTTGCTTTTCCAGAGTTTCGAGCGTGTGGGTAACGGCATGATGCTCGATGGGTGTAGAGATAGCGTGTTTGATGTTGTAGGTTTCTATTGCACACCGGATAATGGCATTGTCTGCTTCGGTACCACCAGAAGTAAATATGATTTCGCCTGGTGTGCAATTGACCAGTTCAGCAATTTTTTTTCGCGCTGATTCAATGGCTGCCCGTACTTTACGTCCGTGTGCATGGGTAGAAGATGGGTTTCCAAAATCTTCCAGCATAAAGGGCTTCATGGTTTCAAATACCTCCGGGTCGAGCGGGGTAGTGGCGGCATTGTCTAGGTAAACTCGCATGGCAAATTGCAAAAATCTTAACCCTGCAAATGTAGCTTATTTAGGTTATTTGTTCGTCTGAAATTTTGCAACTAAAATTTAGTTACATTTGTTTTGAATGAGCAAATTTGAAAAGGCACTTCACCGCCTGAAATCAAAACCTAAAGACTTTACCTGGAAGGAGTTGGTAACAATTATGGCTCACTTTGGGTATGAAGAATTAAAAGGAGGAGGGTCAAGACGAAAATTTCACCACCCGCAAACGGGGGCCTTGGTTAGTTTGCACGAGCCTCATCCTAAACCGGTTTTAAAGGCGTATGTATTAGATATAGTGATCGATCACTTAAAAGAGCAAGCGTTGTTATGAAAAATGTGTTAGAGCATAAAGGGTACACCGGCACGGTAGAATTTAGCGCAGCCGATGAAATTTTTTTTGGTAAAATTAATGGGGTGCGCGATGTGGTTACATTTGAAGCCGACTCGGTGGTTAAACTGAAAAAAGCTTTTCGTGAGGCTGTTGATGATTATATTGATACCTGTGCCAGATTGGGCAAAGACCCCGACAAAGAGTTTAAGGGAAGTTTTAATGTGAGGATAAAGCCCCGGTTGCATCGTTTGGCTGTAATAAAATCTACCACAATGAAAATTTCACTCAATCAATTTGTAGAACAAGTAATTGCAAAAGAAGTGGCGGAGTAAATACGGACAGCCTCAGAAAGCGTCAAGACACTATAAAAGTGTCAGACGCTTCCGGGCAATTCTATTGAATAATTTCCTGAATGTCAGCGATTATTCGCTGCGCAAGTTGCCCGGCCTTTTTTTCATTCTGCGATTCGGCATAAATACGGATTATGGGCTCGGTATTACTCTTGCGCAGGTGTACCCATTCTTTTTCTTTCTCAAAGTCGATTTTAACGCCATCGATTGTATTAATGTTTTCGAGGGTATACTTCGCTTTTACTTTTTCAAGTACGCTATCAACATTGATTTTAGGCGTGAGTTCAATTTTATTTTTAGAAATAAAGTAAGCCGGATAGCTTTTACGAAGCTCAGAGGCTTTCATTTTCGATTTGGCCAGATGACTTAAAAACAATGCAATACCCATCAGCGCATCGCGGCCGTAATGGAAATCGGGAACAATAACACCCCCATTACCTTCGCCACCAATTACAGCTTTTACAGCCTTCATTTTGTTTACTACGTTTACTTCGCCTACGGCTGCCGCATGATATTGGCCACCTGCCAGTTCGGTAACATCGCGCAAAGCCCGGGTAGATGAAAGATTGGAAACGGTGTTTCCTTTTTTCTTCTTAAGGATGTAGTCGGCAACAGCCACCAGCGTGTATTCTTCACCAAACGGTTTACCATCTTCCTGTATTAATGCCAAACGATCAACATCCGGATCGACCACAATACCTAAATCGCATTTTTGCTTTTTAACTACGGATGTAATTTTTTTCAGATGCTCTGGTAACGGTTCGGGGTTATGCGGGAATTTTCCGTTGGGATCGCAATACAGAGGCACGATTTTTTTTACACCCAATGCTTTTAGAAGCATGGGCACTGCAATGCCACCGGTTGAATTTACGGCATCAATTGCAATTTTAAATTTTGCATTTTGAATGGCGCGCTTATCAACCAGTTTGTACTTCAGAATCATATTAATGTGTTTCTGAATGTATGCATCATTTTGGGTGTAGCTACCTAATTGGTTAACAGGGGCAAAACTAAAACTGTCTTGTTGAGCAAGGTGTAAAACTACAGCACCATCTTCGGCAGAAATAAATTCGCCTTTTTCATTGAGTAGTTTGAGGGCATTCCATTGCACCGGGTTGTGGCTGGCGGTAAGTATAATGCCGCCTCCTGCTTTTTCAAGCGGAACAGCAATTTCAACAGTAGGCGTTGTGGATAAACCCAGATCAATTACGTTAAGTCCCAACCCTTGCAAGGTTGCTGAAACGAGTTGACTAACCATTTCACCGGAAGGTCGCGCATCGCGGCCAATAATGATTTTCTTTCCGCCACGGGCTTTTACCCAAGTGCCAAATGCGGCAGCAAATTTTACGGCATCAACAGGAGTTAAGGCTTCGCCCGGTTTACCACCAATGGTGCCGCGTATACCGGAAATAGATTTGATTAAGGTCACAATCGAGAAATTTTGCTCGAAGTTAACGCTATAAAGCACTTTGCAAAAGGTAAATAATTATTTACCTTTGAATCCTATACAACCATTAAAAAAATGAATTAGATGAAATCATCTGAATTGTATCGCCTTCTTACACAAGATGGCTGGTACGTTGTATCACAAAGTGGTTCTCATGTTAAAATGAGACATAAAATGAAGACAGGCATTATAATTTTTCCGAACCATGGAAGCAATGAAGTAGGAAAGGGTTTAGAAAGAAAGTTATTAAAGCAAGCTGGGATTAAGAAGTGAAAGATGTTGTGGAAAAAGAAAATTAAAGTTGTAGTTGAAAAAACAGACACAGGCTTTTCTGCATTTGCAGATGATTATCCGGTGTTTACCACAGGCAAAACACTTACCGAACTTCAGGATAATATTGTAGAAGCTCTTAACTTCTATTTTGACGATGACGGCCATCAGGTAAATGCTAAAAACATTCAATTTGAGGTTGACCTAAAACAGTTTTTTCAATATTACCGCGTAATCAATGCCAGGTATTTAGCTGAACGAATAGGGATGAACGCTACCCTATTGTCACAATACGTTCAGGGAAGAAAAAGGCCATCAGCATCACAAACTGAAAAAATTCTTTTAGGAATTAACCAAATCGGAAAAGAACTTTCCGAATTGAGTTTAGTTAATAGAGACTAACCTTTCTTTCTGATCTCCGGCATCTCGGCAATTGCCTGAGCTTTTTCTTTTTCCGGATCGCCACAGCTTGTATCGCCTTCGCCCAGTGTTTTGCCACAATAACCGCAGGTTATGCCCTCTTTTGCCAGGTAAGGACTTTGTGTGGCGCAGGTACCCCGAAACTCGCCATTTTTAATAAACAGCAGCCGCACCGACATTAAGATGAAGAATAAGGCAAAGATTGCGAGTGTTAACAGAAAGATGGCCATGCCGCTAAGGTTTTGATTTTACGAATTGCGATTTTTGTGCGTACAAAAGTACAACACATACTGGTTATAGTTAAGTTTCCTGATCATGAAAAAAACACCTCTCTCTGCACCCGATTTAAACCGCGAGGCAAAATTAAAGGCTTTCGACCGCCTGCTTACGGTAATGAATGAACTGCGCGAAAATTGCCCATGGGATAAAAAGCAAACGCTGGAAACGCTCCGGCATTTAACCATTGAAGAAACCTATGAGTTATCGGATGCTATTGTGGAAGGCAATCTTCAGGAAGTAAAAAAAGAATTAGGCGATTTAATGTTGCACAATGTGTTTTATGCCCGCATAGCTTCTGAGCAAGGGGCATTTGATGTGGCCGATGTGCTGAACGCTATTTGCGATAAGTTAATTGAACGCCACCCACACGTATATGGCGATACGATTGCTGCGGATGAAAAAGCAGTAAAAGAAAATTGGGAAAAGATTAAACTGAAAACCGGCAACAAATCAGTGTTGGAAGGAGTACCTAAATCGCTACCGGCCTTGGTTAAAGCCATTCGCATACAAGATAAAGCACGAGGTGTTGGGTTTGATTGGGAACGAAAAGAACAGGTATGGGAAAAAGTGGAGGAAGAGATGCAGGAGTTTAAGAGTGAGTTTAATGCAGAATCGGATGAGGCCATTAATAAAGAAAAGGCTATGGCCGAGTTTGGCGACTTGTTGTTTTCGTTGGTGAACTATGCCCGCTTTATTAACATCGATCCGGAGGAGGCACTCGAACGTACCAATAAGAAGTTTATTAAGCGCTTTCAATATCTGGAAACCGAATCGGCCAAAGACGGGAAGCAGATGGGCGAAATGACGCTGGCTGAAATGGATGAGTATTGGAACCGGGCCAAAACGATTTAGAAGATTTTAGTTTTTGTTGTCTATCTCCCAGTCAAACTCTTCTTCTGTAAGTTCCAGTTCTTTTTTCTTTTTCTGACCTTTTAGCTTGAAAGCATCTTTTAATTCCTGCACTTCTTTCTTCAGATCGCTTGCAATTTTTTTCTTTACCGCATCTTTATCGAGGCTTACCTCATACACATCGGTGGTGCCGGTAATTTTCAGAAAGATTTTTGATTTACCACTGCTATCTTCCTCAATAGCGCCAAAAGCTTCATCCGGATCAATTTTTTTCTTGTTTCGTAGCGGGGCCACTACCCGATAATCAATGTGCTGATCGAAGGTATGTGTGCCACTTAGCTGAATGGTGGTTACGTTGGTCTTCACTTCCATTTGCGGCAAATAAATAGTTTGCTTTTCGATGTGGATGTCATTTTTCAGATCGGCAAATCGAAGTTTACTCAGGCCCTCGTCATCTAAATATTTATTTAGTTTCTGCATTGGCTCGAAGTTGTTGAGCTCGCCATTTTTAATATTTGCGCTTATGTCGGCAATAAGGGTGGGTGCAATCAGGTTTAATTTTTCATTTAGAGTCATTTCAAGATCTACCGTAGCGTAAGCCCGGCCCTTCAGGTGTTTGTCTTCAATAAAGGTTTGATAGAAATTTTCGAATACATAAAAAATACTATCCACATGTTGACCATCCAGTTTAAAAGAAGAGATTACATCAATGGCTTTGGAATTTTTTGCATCTACAATACCATTTAAGGTAAGCGTGCCACCCATGGTGTTCATAGTAATGTTGCGCGAAACGGCTACCTGATTTTTAACCAGCAGATCGCCTTTTATGTTGCTTGGTTTAAACCGCCTGTATTTCATTTTTTTTACATCACAATTGAAATTGAGTTGTATGTTGGGCGAAATGCGAAACTGGTATTCGTTCGATTCTTCTTGTTCAAATCCTATCGAAAAGAGCTGATCGAGGTCGAGAAAATCTGATGTAAGATCGGTTTCAATACCAATAGGCTGATTTTCGAATAGCAGGAAAGTAATGATGTTTTTGAAAAAGCCATTGAGTTGAAAATCGCTGTTCTCAAAATAGCCCTTCACATCGCTTAGTGCCAGATCGTTATTGTTAAAGTTTAGTGTTCCGTTAATATCTTTAAAATGGATGTTCTGTTTGCCATAGGTGAAATTTACACCACCCAGGGTTATGGCTCCGTTGGTTTTTACTTTCTGGGCGGTAGCTTTTTTCTTCAATAAAGAGGTTTTTCCTTCAAACAGAATATCGGCACGAATCAACCCGTTCAGCTCTTTTACTTCGGGAATAGGATAAAAATTATAAACCGAGGCAGCGTCTAACTCTCCTTTAAAATCAAGCGTAATGTATGGATCATTAAATTCGCTGATACTCAGGTTTCCCGTAAAGGTTTTACCATTCAGTTCGCCTTCCATATTGCTCAGAAACAATTTGGCGTTGGTAAAATCGGTAAGGGAGGGGCTGGCAAAAGAGCCATTGAGGTTTGCTTTTGAAATGTGCGATTGGTAATCGGGATGGTAAACCGTGGCGTCTTTACAGCCAAACGAAACTGAGATAAGCGGGCTTTTCCGATCGCTGATTTCGCCCTTGAGGTTTAGATTAAAAAACACATCGCCATCGCTTCGGTATTGTTTTAATTTTTTGCTGGTTTCATCAGGAAAGAGCGATAACAAAGTTTGGATGTCGGTATCTTTTCCTTCTGCTTTCAGGTCGATCAGATTTTTGTCTTTAAATCCATAATTGCCATTTATTTCAAATAGCGAGCGCCCTACTTTTAATGACGATGAATTGAAGTCAACCGTTTTTTTATCATCATCATAATTAATGTGGGCATCAACTGCAAAAGTTTTGTTGGTAAGAAAAAGAACACGACCCACACCAATCTGTTCGGTAATCACATCGCCTTTGGCAGTGATAGCATAGAGATCTCCGGTAACATTAATAGAGGCTGTAAGCTTTTCGCTATTGAAAACATGATGCTGGTCGGCCTGCTGATCGAGGTAACTCACAATAGTATTACTTAGCCGCACATTGCGCAGGTCAAACTGAACGGCTCCGGTTCCTTCGCCCGGTGTATCTTTCAGAATAATATAGTTGGCTTTGCCGGCTTTGTTAATGCGCAGATTAGTTTCGCTTCCGGTAACAGATAATCCGCGAACAGAGTAGTTGCCATTCCAGAGTTGAACAGGATTTAACGTAAAGGCCAGGCGTTCGGCAGTAAGCAGCGGGTAAATTCCCGGATGGCTATCTTCTACGTACACATCGGTAAACACAATGGCCAGATTAGGAAAATCGTCAAACACCGAAACGTCAATCTTGCCGATTTTTACAGGGGTGTTCAGGTGTTTATTGGCTTCGTTTACAAACCTGTTAATGATCTGGTCTTTGAACAGAAACACAGACACCATAGTGCCGGTAAGAAGTACGGCCAGCACAACCAACAGGTAGATCAGAATTTTCTTGAGCCGTTTCAAAAGTTTAAAAAATGTAAGGCAAAAATAGGCAAGAATTAAACCATCTTAATAGCACTTAAAAACGAGCTGTTGCGATCAAAATTTTATTTTTTTGCACAATTCCAATTCTCTTTTACCTTTGCAGTCCCAAAACAAGGGAGCTTAGCTCAGCTGGTTCAGAGCATCTGCCTTACAAGCAGAGGGTCGGGGGTTCGAACCCCTCAGCTCCCACAAAAGCCACTGATTTTCAGTGGCTTTTTTATTTCCAATAATCATATTGCATATAGCGGGCTGCTTCAAGGGCAACCTCAGCACCCTGTAGTTTGCCAACCACATAAAGGGCCATGTCAATACCAGCCGATACCCCGGCTGAGGAGATAATTTTTCCATTCTCCACGTAGCGTTGGTTGGCCAGCACGTTAGTAGTGGGCGAAATTTCTTTCAGCGTATCAATAGCCATAAAATGGGTGGTGGCCTGCAGGTTGTTCAACAAACCTGCTTTTGCCAAAATCAGGGCACCGGTACAAACTGAAAGGGTGAGTTCTGATTTAGCATGCTGGTTTTTTACCCAGTTAATCATAACGGCATTGTCCATTTCTCTTCTGGAGCCAAAGGGGGTGCCATCTGCGTAATATCCACCGCCCCCGGGTACCAGAAAGATTTCAGTAACAGGAGCCGAATCGAAGGTATAGGTGGGGGTTATAATAAGGTTATTCCGGGCCCTGATCGTTTCTTTTTCAGCTACGGTAAATACTTCGAATGGTTTGCCAATTTTCCGTCTGCCTGTAACCGAAAAGATCTCAAACGGTCCGGCAAAGTCAAGCACCTCCGCCTCGTCAAACAAAACAATGGCAATTTTTTTCATTGGAATAGATTGCGGTTAAAACTTTTTTATCCGAAACTGGCTTGTGTAAAGAATAAAGGAAACCTATAAAAGTACGTACTATGAACTATAAATTATTAGGCCAATCGGGTTTGCGCGTATCTGAATTATGCCTGGGTACCATGGGTTTTGGCACCGAGTGGAAATGGGGTTGCGATAAGGAATTGAGTAAGCAGATTTTTGATACGTATGCCAACGCAGGCGGCAATTTTATTGATACTGCCAATCGGTATACCGAAGGCACTTCTGAAAAATTTGTGGGCGACTTTATTGCCAAAGACCGCGATCATTTTGTGGTGGCTACTAAATATTCTTTACGCGATCGGTCTGGCGATTTGAATTTTGCCGGCAACCACCGTAAAAATTTAATGCGTAGTGTTAAGGAAAGTATGTGGCGATTAAATACAGATTACATCGACTTGCTTTGGGTGCATGCCTGGGATAGCTGGACACCTACCGAAGAAATTATGAAGGGGCTTGAGGATCTGATTAGTCGTGGGTTGGTACATTACATTGGCATAAGCGATACCCCCGCCTGGGTGGTAAGTCAGGCCAATACCATGGCGCAGTTGCGCGGTTGGAATCAGTTTGTGGGATTGCAGATTGAATACAGTTTGATACAACGTACCGTAGAAGCAGAACTAATGCCTATGGCCAAAGCCTTTGGAATGACGGTAACACCATGGGCGCCTCTTGGCGGAGGGGCGCTTACAGGAAAATACCTTAAAGGCGACAAAGGCCGCTTGCCCGATTCCAGTATTCGGTTAAGCGAACGCGCTACAGGCATAGCAACCAAGGTGGTTGAGCAAGCCCAACAACTAGGGGTAACCCCCGGACAATTAGCGATTAACTGGACGCGCCAACACAAAGGACAATCTGTTATTCCGATTGTAGGCGCAACCAAAGTAAACCAGCTGGAAGATGTACTGGGATGTTTAAAGTTTGAAATACCAGCCGATGTAATGAAAGAACTGAATGAAGTTTCGAAGATTGAGTTACCATTTCCTAATCGCTTTTTGAGCGAGCCAGGGGTACTCGATGTGCTCTATGGAGGTATTAAAGATCAGATGAAGGACAGCCGGTATTAACAGATGGAAAGAAACAAAACTCATATATCATGAAAAAACTATTTTTCTTAAGTGCCATACTGTTGGCTGGAATGGTTAGCCATGCGCAAACAGATAGCCTGTATATGGTAACCTATACTACCGGCCCGGCCTGGGATGCAAACAAGCAACCGCAGGAACAACCCTGGTTTAAGGAACATTCTGCCAACTTATCTAAACTTAGAAAGGATGGAATAATTAAAGCCGGGGCTCGTTATGCTGATAAAGGAATTATTGTGGTAACGGCCAAAACAATAATCGCGGCCAAAGAATTAATTTTTGCAGACGTAGCGGTAACAAATAAACTTTTTGTGGCCGATGTGCAGAAGTTGAATATTTTTTACGAAGGTTGCCTCGAACGACCTAAATGATTTAGTAGCATATGAGCCTGGAGAAGAAAGTAAAAGTCAATAATGTTTACATCAGTTATGCCGAAGCAGGATCGCCCGATGCCATGCCAGTAATTTTTATTCACGGATTTCCGTTTAGCAAAGCCATGTGGGCCGGCCAACTGGAAATATTGAAAAATGACTATCGCGCTATTGCCTACGATGTGCGCGGGCATGGAAACTCAGAAGCGGGGGCTGATGATTTTAGTATCGGTTTGTTTGCCGATGATCTATTGGCATTTATGGATGAGTTACAAATTCAAAAGGCTGTGGTGTGCGGACTTTCTATGGGTGGCTATATTGTGTTGAATGCAATACAAAAACAACCCAATCGTTTTACAGGACTTATTCTTACCGATACTCAATGTGGCGCTGATACGCATGAGGGTCGCGAGAAACGGTTGAAGACAATTGCTTTTATTCAGAGAAATGGATTGGAAATTTATGCGGAGGAATCTCTTAAAAATTTATTTGCGCCAGCATCCTTTCAATCGCAACAAGAGAGTGTGAAATTTATTCACGAAACTATTCTAAGCACATCGGCTGAGGTTGTATGCAGAACTCTACTGGCGCTAGCCAACCGCAAAGAGAGTTGTTCAGCATTACCAATGATTAAAATTCCGGTTAGGGTAATTGTAGGCGAAAAAGATAAGGTAACACCACCACCGGTTGCACAAAAAATGGTTGATGCAATCTCGGGCTCAAAACTGGTTGTAATCAATGAAGCAGGCCATATCACCAACCTTGAAGCACCAGAAGTATTTAATAATCACTTGCTGAAATTTCTGGGAACCGTAAAGTAGTTTAATAAGGCGAAGGACTTACACTCGTCCAGCCTCCATCAACAACTAAAGTTTGTCCGGTAATATGTCCTGCTTCCGATGAAACCAGGAATAGAACGGCAGAAGCAATGTCGTGTGTAGAGGCGGGCTTGCCTATGGGCGTAATGCGCGACCATGTATTCTCATATTCCGGATCGCTCTTAGTACGTTCAGTTGATGTGGCGCCCGGGGCAATAGCATTTATTGTTATCCCGTAAGGTGATAATTCAAGTACCAGATTTTTAGCCAGCATTTCTAACGCAGCTTTACTCATACCATAGGCAGCTAAATTTTTATGAGCCTGATGGCCCGTTACTGATGACATGAATAGAATTCTTCCGCCATTGTTTTGCTCGCGCATTTGTCTTGCTGCTTGTTGAGCAAGAAAGAAACTTCCCCCCAGGTTTAACCGCATTACGTTGTAAAAATCTTCAGGTGAATAATCAAAGAAATCGCCAAACAAAGTAATACCGGCATTGGCAATTACTATATCAACTTTTCCATAGGTGGATACGGTTTCTTTAATCAATCGTTGGATAAAAATTACATCACTGCAATCTCCTGCAATCGCTATACACGTGCCTTTTTGCTGTTGGATTTTTTTTGCTCCTTCTTCGGCAAGAGCTTGCTCAATGTCGTTGAGAACGACATGTGCTCCTTCATTTGCGAGTTGCTGGCAAATCTCTAACCCAATGCCCTGTCCGGCTCCGGTTACAATGGCTACTTTGTTTTTAAAACGACTCATAATTTAATCAATCCAATCGAACAGATATTTTTCATCAAAGGGGATTTCAAAATTTCTTAACAGTTGAGTGTATTCTTCCCTGAAGCTCTTACTGGTGTGGTGATTTTCTTGGTTAAGAATATATTGGTAAACGTCCTCAATTTGCGATTGTGAATAGGAAAATGCCCCATATCCTTCCTGCCACGAGAACTTGCCGACAACAAATTTGTTTGTATTTATAAAATTGGAAGAATTGTTTTTAATATCCCGAACCAGGTCAGCGATAGCCATGGAAGGCTTCAGACCAATGAAGCAGTGAATATGGTCGGCTACACCATTTACGATTATAGATTTTTGTTCTTTACCCTTTATAATACCTGCTATGTATTTGTGTAATTCGTTTCGCCAACTTTTTGCAATTAGGTTTTGCCGGCCTTTAACAGCAAAGATTACCTGAATGTAGATTTGCGAGAAGGTGCCTGGCATAGGTTAGTGTGTTTATAAATTTAAGAGAAATCTTTTAAAGCTTATAGTATTTCTGAATGAAGTGCTTCAGTACTGAGACTCTGTCACCCCTTCGGGGTTCAAATTGAGACTTGGTCTAGGGCTATAATACTAACAGCCCTTCGGGCTTAGGCACAGACCGATACATAATCCCAAAGGGATGAAAATATTATAGCACTTGAATGGGTTTGTTTTAGGAACCCCGAAGGGGGTGACATATATGTAATCTAACGTTTCGACAATAATGTCACCCCTTCGGGGTTCAAAAATTTGAGATTTGGTTAGGGCTATAATGCTATCAGCCCTTCGGGCTTAGACACAGACCGATACATAATCCCGAAGGGATGAAAGTATTATAGAACTTGAATAGGATTGTTTAAGAAACCCCGAAGGGGTGACATAATTTTCTCAAACGCTCAATGTGAATCCCTCGACACCTCACTACCCGATCCGCCATTTAAAAAATCCATATCGGCTCCTTCGCTGGCTTGCTGCACATGTTGCTGATACAACATCACGTACCCGCGATCATATTTTTTATGAATCGGCTTCCAATTTTTTTTACGTTGCTCTAATTCGGCAACTGAAACATCGAGCGTAAGCATTCGGTTGCCTACATCTAAATGAATAACGTCTCCTGTTTTTACCACCGCAAAATTTCCACCTAATGCGGCTTCAGGCGATGCATGTAAAATAACTGTTCCAAACCCGGTGCCACTCATGCGTCCATCTGAAATACGAATCATATCGGTAATACCTTTTGCCAATAATTTTTTGGGTAAAGCCATGTTCCCCACTTCGGGCATGCCCGGATAACCAATCGGGCCCACATTCTTTAATACCAATATACTGTGTTCATCCACATCCAGTTCTGGTAAATCAATACGTGCTTTGTAATCGTCAATATCTTCAAACACGATTGCTTTGCCTGCGTGTTTCATCAGGTGTGCGCTGGCGGCAGAGGGTTTTATTACCGCGCCATTTTCGCAAAGGTTTCCTTTTAGAATGGCTACTCCCGAAAGGGAATTAAATGGTTTTGCTGTGGTTGCCACAACATCGCGATTATAACAAGAAGCCTGGGCATTATTCTCACGAATAGTTTTTCCATTTACGGTTACAGCATCGCCACGCAAAAAGGCATCCAATTCTTTTAATACTGCGGGCAATCCACCGGCATAATAAAGATCTTCCATAAAATATTTACCCGAAGGTTGCAGGTTGGCGATCAATGGAACATTGGAAGAAAGTTTATCAAAATCTTCAAGCTTTAATTCCACACCAATGCGCCTGGCAATCGCCAGCAGGTGAATGATGAAATTAGTTGAACCCCCAATTGCCGCATTTGTAATAATGGCGTTTTCAAAAGCTTTACGCGAAAGCACATCCGACAATCGCATGTTCTCTTTTACCATTTCAACAATACGAATACCCGATAGCTGGGCTAATACTTTTCGTCTTGAGTCAGCGGCAGGAATGGCCGCATTGCCCGGAAGAGAAAGTCCCAATGACTCTACCATACAAGCCATGGTAGAGGCTGTGCCCATTACGGCACAATGTCCGCGACTGCGGCACATACATTCTTCGGCAACCGTTAATTCCTGTTGACTCATTTCACCGCTTCTTACAGCATCGTTAAAGCGCCATACATCACTCGTGCTGATGTCGCGGCCTTCATATTTGCCGGTAAGCATGGGGCCGCCCGAAACAACAAGGGTAGGGAGGTTTACACTGCAGGCACCCATTACTAATGAAGGTGTTGTTTTATCGCACCCGCATAATAGCACTACGCCATCCATCGGGTTAGCGCGAATCGATTCCTCTACATCCATGCTGGCCAGGTTGCGATATAACATGGCCGTTGGTTTAATTAATGTTTCGCCCAGCGACATGACCGGAAACTCTACCGGAAACCCACCGGCTTCTGAAATACCTCGCTTTACCGATTCAGCCAATTCACGAAAGTGCGCATTGCATGGTGTAAACTCAGACCATGTATTGCAGATACCAATTACCGGCTTGCCGCGAAATTCATAATCCGGAATACCCTGGTTTTTCATCCAGGCGCGATAGATAAATCCATCTTTTCCGGTTTTACCAAACCAACCCTGGCTGCGAAGTTTGTCTTTCATGGTTTTTTATAAAGTATTTGTTACAAGATAGTATTCTTATAGGCTTTCATTACTTCCTGGTAGCCTTGTTTTTGCGAAAGTGAATTGACAAGGGCAACCAGCCTTCTGGTTTTGGTTTGCGATGTTTTGGCACTTTCAATCCAACTGCTGTACAGGCGTTGAAAGAAAGGAGTTAAGGTTTTAAAATAACCCATTGCTACCGTGTCTTCTTTTAAGCATTGCAGTAAATCGGGCGAAAGTTTTGGCTTACTTTGATCTAATGCCATAACCACGGCAACTTTATCACCTTCTTTTTTTCCTGTTCCTTTGCGCATAGATGCATTGAAGGGAAGTAAATAAGAACCATTGCCTAACGAAAGCAGGGTAACACGCGTATAGCGAAACTGATTAAAGGTTCCTTTAACCCGAAAAGACTTTTTACCCGGTTTGAGTTTATGGATTAGCGCAGCAGACACGATCAGGTAAGTCCACCCTCCGGGTTTGTTTTGTTTTTTAAGTTTGGCTGAAAAGCGAATCACATTTCAATTTAAACCGATTTCACTAACTCGGCACGGTATTCACTTAGTATTCGTGCTTTGGATAGAAAACCCTGATAAATGTTGTCCTTTACTACGGGCAGGTTCCATTGCCGGGTATCGTCAAATTTTTTGAGAATGGTGGGAAGGCTATCGGTAATATCCACAGGATGTGCTTCGGTCATCACTTCGTTAACAAAAGTGGTGTCGTATACTTTTTCATTAAATATAATTTCGCGTATATGATCTAGGTGTACAACGCCAACCAACTTCCCTTCGCGTGTAACTACCGGAAACGTGTTACGCCTGGAAATGGAGATCACCCTGACTAAAAGACGCAATGAATTATCTGGCCGAACTTCTGAAAAGTTGTGTTCGAGTAAATCCTGTAAGTTAAGTCTGCTTAACAAGAAATGATCGCGATTGTCTGCGGTTATATTTAACAGTTTTGCAAGTTTTTTACCTTCCATAGAAAGAGGTTCGAAGTAGCGGGCCACGGTTAGGCCGAGTGCGGCAACAATCATTAACGGAATGATTAGGTTATAGCCTCCTGTTATTTCGGCAATTAAAAATATCGCGCAAAGCGGGGCGTAAAAAACACCGCTTAAAATACCAGCCATGGCAACCAGGGTAAAATTGGTTTCGGGTATTTGTGCTATACCACTCAGGTTGATCAAACGGGCAAAAGCAAATCCTAAATAGGCGCCTACAAAAAGAGAGGGGCCAAAGTTACCGCCATTGCCCCCGCTACCCAGGGTTATTCCAACGGCCAATACTTTTATAAACACAAGAGCTCCTATAAAGATAAGGATGGTAAAATCGTTTTGCAGGTATTGGTAGATCAGGCTTCCATTGGCAACCTGCAGTGGATTATCATTGGCCAGCATTTTTATACTCTCATAGCCTTCACCAAACAGAGAAGGAAAAATCAGGAACATAATGCCCAGGG
>DEIA01000044.1:0-22938 GCA_002352225.1 Flammeovirgaceae bacterium UBA2786 | reverse complement strand
ATTTTAGAAAGCAGAGCTCCGGTGGCGGCTGCTATTATGATGGGAATAAATGCGGCAACCGTAGCATCGGTTAGTAATACTTCTATAGCAAATAGAACCCCGGCAATGGGAGCATTAAACGCTGCGGCAATCCCGGAAGCCGCGCCACAGGCAAGCAAAACTGTGCGATCTTTATAAGACAAATTAAAGAAACTTCCATAATTGGAACCCATAGCTGATCCGGTACTTACCATGGGCGACTCCAGCCCGACTGAGCCCCCAAAGCCAACAGTTAATGCGCTGGTTACGATGTGCGAGTACGTTTGATTGACCGGAAGTTTGGAAGACTTACGTGCAATAGCATACCCTATTTCTGAACTTCCTTTGCTAAGCGTTCCTTTTAAGCCATACTTAATGTAGAGGACTGTTAACGTAATACCAACAATCGGAAAGAATGCGTGCAGGTAGAGTTGTTGATAGGTTGAATCAAAATAATTTATCCACTCGCCAATAGTGTGAACGAAGAACTTGAGCACAATGGCTGCGAGAGCTGAGAGCGCGCCCACCACAACGCTGGAGAGTACAAAGAACTGGTGCGGAGATAACCGGCTGCGAATGGCAAAAAGTGTTTGCTTAAGAAGCCGGAGTAGTATTTTTTTAAGAGAGCGCATACTAAAGGCAAGTTAGCAGGTTGAACAAAATAAACACGATTGAATTTCTATAATCGGAACCAATCCCGTTGCTTTGTTGTATCAACAACAATTGAATACACAAGGCTATGTCACTGGAAAAGGAAATTAAACAGCAAAAATTTGAAAGTGAACATCACAAAGCAGCCATTAACGTTTTGGTTACAGGTAATTGGTTGTATAGCCAGAACGCAACGTTTCTAAAGCAATACGATCTTACACCCGAACAATTTAATGTGCTGCGCATCTTGCGGGGCAGTTATCCCAGGCCTATGATGTTGCTGGATATTACGGCCCGAATGATTGACAAGAGCAGNNAGGCAGGTTGATATTTTGATTACTAAAAAAGGATTAACCTTATTGACTGAACTGGACACCGGCACCCCCGAATGGTTGCGCCTGGTGCAACGCTTGTCTAAAGCCGAAGTTAAGGAACTTAACAGAATGCTTGATAAGGTTCGGGGATAAAATGAGGTAGTTCGAGCATGAATGCAACCGGTTTAGTTGCCTGTCTTACTAATTTTTACAGGTATTAGAAAATTTAGGCAGCACGATAGCCGAGGCACAGGTGAAAGTGAATGAGAAGATTACTGTTCCGAGAGGATATAGCGTAGCCTGGACGGGTGAATTTGAAAATCAGGTACGCGCGCAGCAACGGTTAGTAGAAGTAGTGCCCATTTGTTTAGTGCTGATTTTCTTTTTGCTGTTTGTAGCATTCGGTAATGTACGCGATGCAGGGCTTGTTTTGGTTAATGTTCCCTTTGCCATGATTGGTGGAATACTGGCGCTTCATGTTACGGGCACCATATTTAGTATTTCGGCCGGCATAGGATTCATAGCATTGTTTGGGTTGTGTATTCAAAATGGGGTAATTCTTATTTCCGTCTTCAAAAAGAATTTGCATCACGGAATGAATATGCGGGCAGCTTTGATTCGAGGTGTAGCCGAAAGAACCCGACCTGTGGTAATGACTGCCCTGATGGCTGCTATCGGATTAGTACCAGCGGCAATTTCTACAGGCATTGGTTCCGAAACTCAAAAGCCTTTAGCCATTGTGGTAATTGGCGGATTAATAAGTGCAACCATATTGACTTTGCTTATTTTTCCATTAGTCTTTGAGTGGGGTTACCGCTTTACTACCTCAGCGAAAGTTCGGGAAGATATTCGTAAGAAAGATTTTGAAGATTACGAAGGGTAATATAAATGAACGCGACTTGTTTTTGTATTGCCACCATTCTGTGTTTTGATTTTCTGAGTTCTGTGGGACAAAAGCCCGTGGTGAGCGATCAATTGAATGAGCTCACGATCGGCCGTCCCGGAATAGCCGAAGCGCCTTCCAATAGCCGTTGGTATAAAAACACACATCATTGAACAACGGGATTGGATACCGGGTTTTATCCGGATAATAAAAATTTAAAGGGAGTAACTATTCTTATTATTGTAAAACGATTTGAATAGCAGCTATAATTATATGAGATACTTTGTTATCGTAACCGCATTACTGATTTCCTGTTCCGGCAAGGATAGAAAAATTTTTGACGCCCATCTGCATGGTGACCCTGATCTGGAAAAGCAATTTCAAACACTTCACACAAGCGGAGTGTATGAAGCGGCTGTCAGTTCAGGATGGGAAATTCAACAAGGGTTTGGTATTGAGCATAACCAGGTTAGTGGTGTTAAAATCCTTCACGGACTTTTTATTCCCTGCCCTTTAGGGAAAGTACCGTATAGCCAACAGAAGCGAGCATGTTATGAAAATGGTAACGAATGGCCAGAGGTGGCCTGGGTAGAACAGCAGATAAAGGAGAAGAAAATCAACTTTATGGGTGAGGTGCTTACACAATACTATGGTATTTCATCTTCCGATACCTTGATGTACCCGTATTATGCCCTGGCAGAAAAGTATAACATTCCGGTAGGTCTGCACACGGGTTCAGCCGGGCCAGATCATGGTTGCCCGGATTTTAAAGAAGAAATGGGAAACCCATTGCTGTTGCAGTCTACCCTTAATAAGTTTCCAAAGCTTCGTGTGTGGCTTATGCATGCCGGAGCTCCGTTTGTAAAGGAGTTTATTGAAATGATGAAAGCAAATCCCGGCCTGTATGCAGATATTTCTGTATTAAATAATCCAGTCATTATACCGCCTGCCGATTTTTCTTCGCTCATGAAATCCTTTATTGATGCAGGCCTTGAAGACAGACTGATGTTTGGAACCGATAATGCGGACATTGAAACAACAACTAAGGCAATCGAGCAATTGGAATTTGTTTCGGCAAAGCAAAAAGAGAAATTATTTTTTAAAAATGCGGAAAGGTTCTTTCATTAATTATCAATCTGATTTGGAAGCTATAGCAGGCGCCTTCGTTCTACTAAGATGTTTTCCCTAAATTTCATGTTTAAAAAAAATGCGCATAAATGGAAGTCCGACATAGGCTAGTTACACTCTCATTACTTTTTGCAAACCTGATCGTATTTGCGATTTGTTGGTTTGTAATCGGAACATTTAATGACCCTGCCTGGACACAAGGCTTGTTGTTTAACGGAGCGGAGTTTGCCCCGCTTACACTGGATAAAGAATGGTATCGTGTGTTTACTCACATGTTTTTACATGGAAGTTTTTTGCATCTGGCGTTTAACATGTATGCATTGTTTACGGTAGGCAGCGAGGTGGAACGCATTACCGGGCCAATTAAATTTTTATGGATCTATTTTCTATGTGGCATCACCGCAAGCCTGGCAAGTTTATATTTTAATTTGTTTGTAATAGGAGTAGGCGCATCGGGAGCAATCTTCGGATTGTTTGGGTTTTCTCTGGTTGTACAAATAGCTGAAAGTAAAAAGCAGGATAAACCCATTGCACCACTACTTATCAACTTTGTAATTTTTTTAGGTGTAAATCTTTTATATGCCAAAACACTGAATGCCGACAATGCTGCTCACATGGGGGGACTGGCAGGTGGAGTAATACTGGGAGGAGCTTCTCTGTTAAATACTTCTTACAAGAAAGTTAAAGCCGAATACTTATTGCTGGCGTTATCGATAGTCTGTTTTATAGCGTTACCGCGATATCAGGTCAGGTATTTTCACTTTTTTCAAAGCGTGTTGGCGGTAGAAGATTCTATGCGACAGGTTTTTCGTAAACCCAACTTAAGAGATGAAGACTATCTTCAGTACTTAAAGAGGTATGAGTTGTATTGGGATAGTACCCGCATGTTGTTAGAACAACAGACTGATTTGCCGGAAACTCTGCACCAGGATACATTCCGGTTGCGCAGGTATCTTCATCTGCGCAGACAGGAGAATACCTTCAGAATGCAAATGCTGGAAAGGGAAACGTATCGCTACATGGATAGCATTGAGTGGATCCAGCAACAGATACAGCCATACTTTCAGTTAGACTATGTACTTAATCAACTGCAACCCATACAAGTGGAAGAAGAAGATACGACCTCAAAACCGATGTTGCATCCTGTTAAAGTTTGGTACAACGATGAGTGGGAAGAAATACCTGGGCCACCTGCGGCATTTTACCGCTTAGGTCAACAGGATTCTGTAGGCAGGTGGCAGGGTCCGGTGCGCGATTACTATCGCAGCGGAGCAATCCAAATGAAGGGATCTTATACCAATGGCAGAAGGGACGGTGTTTTTTTATACTACTCCGATCATAATACATACCAATCGGCCGGACGCTACGATAAGGAAATAGCAGTGGGCAAGTGGGAGACGTTTCACTACAATGGAAAAATTAAGAGCGAAGAATATTTCGAGCCAGAATATTTTATGAAAAATATGTGGGATTCGTTAGGAGTTCCGCTGGTGCAAAGCGGTGAGGGCGAGGTCAAATTGTATTACAACAACGGCTCATTGGCCGAGCAGGGAGAATATCGCAACGGAAAGAAAGAAGGTGTGTGGCAGGGTTACCATATCAACGGGAAACTCTACTTTGAAGAATTTTTTAATAACGGCCATTTGATTCAGGGCAGAAGCAGCACGTTAGACGGTCAACGTTTTGTGTATGATGGCAGCAGTTTGTTTCCAATACCCGAAATGGGTTATCCGGATTTGAATAACTACCTGAAAGAAAAAACAAAAGCGTTGAACCCGGCACAACATGGACAGGTAAAAGTTTGGTTTCGGGTTACGCTTAACGGAGTGCTTACCGATTTTCAGGTTGATAAAAGTTTTGCCCCGGAGCAGGATGCGTTAGTCATAGAATGGCTTAAAAACGGCCCTGCCTGGTTGCCCGCCCGCGACCATGGCCACTACATGCGCAGCGGATGGACTACAGTTACGGTTGAATTTTAAGTGGATACTATTACAATTCACTTTATTTCGCTACGGGATTGCAATTAAAACAAAGCCGATGCTAATGCAGAATCAATGGGCAATAACCGTTATCAATCACTCACTCCTTAATGAATTAACCGGATTAGATCGTGCTGCCTTCAATGTTTGTGTGCTTACAACCAATACAGCAAAAAGTAAGGCCACTAAACCGGTAACCGGAAATACCCACCACGGTATAGAGGTGCGAATGGTATATCGTTCCAAATAGTTTGTTAATAGCCACCACGCCAAAGGCGATGAAATAACAAACGCGACAATTACCAGTACCGAAAAATCTTTTGACATTAACCCCACCAGACTGGATACCGATGCGCCCATTACTTTGCGGATGCCGATTTCCTTGGTACGCTGCTCGGCTGTAAAGGCAGCCAAACCGAATAAACCTAAGCCGGTAATTACAATGGTAAGCGTGGCGAATAAACTGGCCAACGTACTGGTAAGATTGATGGTGGTAAATTTTTTCTGAAACTCCTGGTCGGCAAAGCGATATTCGAACGGATACGCAGGGGCATATTTTTCAAATACAGCCTTTACCGAATTAATTGAAGCTTGTAAGTCGTTGGTTTTTTTCAATCGGATAGAAACAGAACCACCCCAGTCCTGCAGTACCATAAACATGGGTTTCACAGGTTGATAAGGTGAACCCATCAGCACATCATCTACAACCCCGATCAGTTTACGCTTCTGTCCCCAGAGGTCGAGCTCGGTACCGATAACATTTTCTTTTAATCCCATTACTTCTATTCCGGCTTTGTTAACCAGTATAGCCAATGAATCGCTCTTGAACTCTTCCGAAAAATCGCGGCCTTCAAGTACTTTAATGCCCATGGTTTTAGCATAGTCGTACTCTGTAACAATGGTGGTAAAGATTACGCGCAGTTCTTCCGGCTTGCCGGGCCAACCCAAAAAGTTATTGGAATTTATATCGGTAATTTCGCTGTTGGCTCGCGTTACGGATTCAACCACACCTGTGTTTAACAGCTCCAGTTTTATGGGCCGGTAGTTTTTTCTCACCTCATTGTTGTAAGAAACAGCAATCAGGTTTTCCTGTTCGTAGCCGAGTTCACGCCCCTTCACCAATTGTATTTGCTGGTAGATTACAATAGTGCCAATGATGAGCAGAATGGAAAACCCAAACTGAAGGGTTACCAAAACTTTTCGGGGTGTGCTGGCTCCTTTGCCGGTACTGGCTTTGCCTTTCAATACTTTAGCCGGTTGAAACGCAGAGAGATAGAATGCCGGATAACTGCCGGAAACAATTCCGGTTATCAGGATTATCAACAAAGAGAACATCCAGAATTGCGAAGAGGTGTAATCGATAAATAATTTTTTATCGACCAGACCATTGTAATATGGTAACAGGAGTTGTGCCATCAATATGGCAACGACAAAAGCAAGTAGTGCAATAAAAGTCGATTCTCCAATAAACTGAAAGATCAACTCGCCTCGTTTAGAGCCTACGCTTTTTCGAACACCCACCTCGCGTGCTCTGCGCTCGCTGCGGGCTGTAGCCAGATTCATAAAATTGATGCAGGCAATTATTAAAATGAAAATGGCGATAATGGTAAACATCTGCACATAATCATTCATACCTCCTGTTTCTATCCCATTTTCAAAATTGCTGAACAAGCGCCACCGTTGCATCGGGTATAGAAAATACTCTGGTTTGGTATCTACTTGGTCATGTTCCTGCAGCATCATCTTCACACTGCTTTCTACATCAGCATGGTTTTTAGCATCGTTTAATTCGGCAAACACCTGAAATGAATAATTGCCCCAGTTGGTCATGTTTTCGCGTACCCATTCATTATTTTGCTCACGAAACTTCCACGGCATTAAAAAATCGAATTGAAACGTGGAGTTGCCGGGTACGTCTTTTAAAATCCCCGATACTTTCAAGTCATATTCATTATCCACCCGAACAACTTTGTTAATCGGATCTTCATCGCCAAATAAAGCTTTAGCGGTTGATTCAGTTATAACAATGGAAGGAGGGGCGTCCAGTACCTGTTCGGCATTGCCAACAGCCAATGGAAATTCAAACATTTCTAAAAATTCTTCACTTACCCAATATCCGTTTTTCATCAGGCGATTTTCGCCTACGGTAATCAGGTGTGCACCACCCCAATCTGTAACGGCCATGCGGGCAATGTTACTGTTGGCCGTCTTAAATGCTTCGTAAGTAGGAAGCGGAACGCTTGTCCACGAACTTATTTTTCCATCAAACTGTGCGCGTACCCAAACCTGGTACAACCTGTCTGACTTGGGAATAAACTTGTCAAAACTGGTTTCGTCTGCCACCCATAGTAAAATGAGAATGCTGCAGGTAATGCCTATGGCCAGGCCCGAGATGTTGATGAATGAGTAGAATCCGTTTTTAAACAGATTGCGCACCATTATCAGGAAGTAATTTTTGAACATGCCGTGGGGGTTAGAATTCTAATACTTGCGTTTGGCAAAAAGGTATCACCATGCCGCAAAATATTTTTACACGGAGTATAGATCGAACCCCACCCTAATTAGTTGTAGGGAATTAAAGAAATTTTGGTAAGCTCATTAAAAATGTTCAGACCCGAACAGGCCTAAGTACATTATTGAACAGGCTAGCGGTCGGGCATGACCAGGGCCAGGATTAGATAAAGCAATAGGCCGGTACCAAAGAAGAGAAAGGCCACAATGAAAATAATGCGCATTACGGTGGGATCTAGGTTGAAATAGTTAGCCAGACCGCTGCACACCCCAAATAATTTCTTTTCTCCTTTTACTAATCGCGTTGCCATAAAGTTTATTATTTAACGAATATACAGAAAAATCGTGCCGCGGTTACACATAGCGGAGCCGGAACTAAAAACGGTTAGGAAGAGATATTGGGAGGGGGATTTACGACAATTCTTAAAATCTAAATCATGGCGATATTACCAATTAAGTCGAAGGAATGGTATTTTTAATTTTTTAAACCTAAATCATGAATAGAACCCTTATCTTAATCTGCGCTATGTCTGCTTTTTTGCTGGGATGCGTGTTTTCATTTGATAAGAAAGAGACCAAAGACAGCGATGTCAAACGCGATAGTATACGAGTAGAAACTGCTAAATATTCTAATGGCAAACTTAAAGCAGAGGTGCCTTATGCTGGTAAGAAGAAACATGGGTTGGCTAAAACCTATGACAAAAATGGAGAGCTGCAACTTGAATTACCTTATGTGATGGGTAAACGGGATGGACAATCCAAAAGGTATTACGAAGGAGGTAAGCAGGTTTATCAGACAACCGAATACAAGGATGATAAAATGCAAGGCAAGCAGGTTAAGTACAGAGAGAACGGTGATCTTATGTGTGAGGCACGATTTGAAAGTGATTTTGCATGCACCGGGTTGAAGGAGTATCATACCGATAAAACCCTGAAAGCGGAATATCCTAAACTGATTATTACTCCTGTTGACCGGCTTGAGACCCATGGAGAATACACTTTGATGCTCTCGCTGTCGCAGAAAGTCAGACGGGTTAAGTATTATATCGGTAATCTCACTCCTTCCGGCTGTTTGCATGAAAATTTAGATGCAATTTTTCAGGACGAACAAAAGAAAACAGGAAAATTAACATACAATATTCCTCCAGGAACATTTTTAATGGATGAACTTTCAATTATTGCGGCAGTTGAAACTATTTTCGGGAATACCTATATAATCAGGCGTACCCATAACCTGGCCATAGAAAACTAATACAAGGAAGTGTAATATTCAAAAGGCTATCCACCCCCGAGCATTTGCTTTCTCATTTTCAGTTGATAGTCATCAGGCACGATTTCCAGGCCTCTTTGTAAATACTGATTAGCTTTTGCTTTTTGTCCTTTTTGAAAATAATATACACAGGCTTCAGAATAGGCCTGGCCTACAACCTGCGAACTTATAATAGTAATGTTCTGATTTGAATAATATTCTTCAAAGAGATTTCGATATTGCTCTCCGCGCTTTTCATCTTTGTTTTTAAAGCTTTCGCCAAATTCAACTACGTATGACAGGGCAAGAACTGAATTGAAATTCACATTCTCGCCAAGCGATGGAAACCGATTTTTGTAAGACACCAGAGAATCAAGCACAACACGGTTATTTCGCTCGTTTCGAAACGATTGGGTAATGCACGAAACGAATATACCACCTAGGTCAACATTGTTAGGTTGAATTTCAAGGGCCCTTGCAAAGAAGGCTTTTGCCCGAATAAAATTACCTTGATTGTAAAAAGCCCGTCCACTTTCATAATAGTAGACAAAAGAAATTTCATCTAATATCTCCTGGTCGGTGGTATTTTGAATTACGGCTTCAAAACATTTTTTATAGAGTTGTTTATCATTGTTCTTAAACAAAACAGTTTGAGTAAGGTTGTAAAACTCACCCTTTATCATTTCTGCAGTTATTCCCTTTTCCTTTAGCCTGGATATTCGCCCGATAAGCCCTGCTTTTTTTAGCGGGTCAAGATTGGAGGTCTCCAATCTGGCCGCAGAAAAATGCAACAATAGATACTCTGAACGAACATTGGGGTAAAACCAATAACCCTTTTTTATTTGCTCGTAGGCCCCCGCGATATCGTTATGGTCTTGTCTAAATAAGGCGTCATTTAGGTATTGAATTCCTACAAGTTGGCTTAAATTTATGTTTTCGCTGCCGAAGTAATATTTATTGAACAATTCATCTGTGTTTGAGTTGTTGACTTCAGAGGCTCCAATAATTTTTTGATTTTTTAAATTGTTTATAAAATTAGTTTTGTAGGCATTATCAAATGTGAGGAAACCAAAAATTGG
Source organism: Flammeovirgaceae bacterium UBA2786 (assembly GCA_002352225.1). GTDB lineage: Bacteria > Bacteroidota > Bacteroidia > Cytophagales > Cyclobacteriaceae > ELB16-189. The sequence continues at coordinate 13,126 of DEIA01000044.1, read as the reverse complement.
AGTTGTGGTTTCAATCATAATGTTTTCAGCGTTTGGGTATGCTACCAGGTATACGTGAGTAGGTTTTTCTTTTATAGTGTAAGGTATTTTGAGTTTCTCAAAAAATATGGCATAAAGCGCTGTAGCCGTTACACAATTGTAGTAGCCGGTACGACTGATTTCATAGAACCGATTTTCTTCTTCATACTTAGAAAGAAATCTGCTGTGAACAAGTTGGTAAATGTATTTTATTTTTTTGTCGTTTTTCTTATTGAGATTACCTGAGCTTTCAATTTCGTTAATGGCTGCATTAAACCGTTCTTCAAAATTTTTGGCATCCTGAACAGCGGCAGGAGAGTTGGCAAAGAAAAGGGAAGTAAAATTTGTTTCGCCCCTCTTAAAGTGATTTTTAAACTCAGTTGACTCGAAGGGAGAGGTGTAGTCCAGTTCACTCCACCGAACCAGCGAGTCAACCTGGGCGTAGCTGGATAGTGAAATTAAGAGAATAATGGGAATAAGGAAATGCATTGGTTTAAGCATGAAATCACGCTTAAAAATAACCAATTTGGAGCAAACAGACTGCTAATTGAACTTTGTAATTGTTCCTCTTTTAGACATACTGTTAATCTGTTAGCAAAATGAAACAAGGAACAATTACGCCATCCGATGTATATGGCCGCACAATCTAGAAGCCTTTACGCAGGGCTTAGCCATAAAAGAATAGTTTTAACGAATATACAGAAAAATCGTGCCGCGGTTACACATAGCGGAGCCAACTATAATTATGAGTTTGCTTGTAGCGGCCATACCATCGGCAAACGGGATAAAGAACGAGGACAATACAAATCCAGACAAGGTATGTCCATCCCAACGAATGCCCGAGACCGGGTGTAATGCCACCAAACGACTTGGCGAAGTGAAAATCAATTTCATATAATGGAGTTCCGGTTTTGATTATAAAAGCAACCAGCGCCACAAGGTGAATCAGTAAAAAGTGCAGAAGGAAATAAAAGAGGGGTACTTGCCCGTAGGTTTTGAAGAAGGCAAGTCTTGTGGTTTTAGCATTTTCTAAAGCGGCCAGCAATAATAAGAGAGGGCCGAGTGACATGAGGGTAAATAGCAACGAAACCGGATACTTGGTTGTGTTAAAAAAACTCAAGACAGTAAATGTTGAGCTGGCCTGTGGTTGCCAAGGGGCGGGGTCGCCATAAATGTTGAGGAATCGCAAAATAATGAAAAGAACTATGGTTATCGTTCCACTCCAAATTAACCAGCGTTTACGTGTGTGTACATCGTAATCAGTATAAAGTTTACCGGCACAATAACCCAGCAACATAATGCCCAACCAAGGAATGATTGGATACGAAATAATAAAGGTGTGGTCTGGAGTGATGGGCAGAAATCCGGTTCGCATCAAAATAACCCAAGGCGCATAAATGAATTGATTGGGCTCTATGGGGATGAGACCCAATGCATCGTGGAAGAGTATAATGCAGAGGGCAATAACAACATTCCACTTGAGGGGCACAAAAACAAGCCCAGCCAGAAAGATCATGCACCAGCCAATTACCCACAATACGGTAAGAAAGGTAACATCGTAATAGAAATTGAAAAGATAGAATGCCCGGAGCACAACCAGTTCGAGCAGAATGAGCCATGCCCCACGGGTAAGCAAGAATTTGGAGAGTGCGTACTTGGTCTTGGATGCTCCGCTAATAAATGCAGAAGTACCGGCCAAAAACACAAAGCCGGGAGCACAGAAATGGGTGATCCAACGGGTAAAAAACAAGCTGACGGTGGTTTTATCTAAGGCAGTCGGATCGCTAATGAGTGCTTCCGAATGAAAAAAATCGCGGGTATGGTCTAAGGCCATAATAACCATAATAATACCGCGCAGGAGATCAATGGAGGAGATCCGGTAGGAGTTGAGGGTTTGCATGTTCAATAGTAATTCAACTTATGAGTAATGCGACATGCTGGCGCAACTACCAAAGCAGGTGAGAATATGAATCATGAATTTTTTCCGTTGTATTTTTACAATCGTATGAAACGAAGACTTCAAATTTTACAATCGCTGGTTTTGGGTGTGGCATTCATGTCTTGTGCTCCCGACAAGGAGAAGAAACAAACGGCCGAGGTGGACTCCCTGCGCCTCAACTACGCCATTCGCAGTATGTGGCCGCACGACCCGGAAGCCTTTACACAGGGCCTGCTTATTTATAAAGGCGAATTATATGAAAGTACGGGCCAGTTTGGCACATCGTGGATTGGTATTGTGGATATTAATACGGGTAAAGCAGATAAGAAAGTAGTGTTAGATAAACAATACTTTGGCGAAGGCATAGCTATTCTCAACAACAAGATTTTTCAGCTTACCTGGCAAAATAAAATTGGTTTTGTCTATGACCTAAAAACATTTAAAGTGTTACGCACCTTCCGGTTTGATTCCTTTGCCAAGGAAGGCTGGGGACTTACCCACGATAATGTAAACCTGATTATGAGCGATGGCACAAACAACCTCCATTACTTAGACACGGTAACACTTGAAGTTGTAAAATCTTTAAAGATTACTGATGAAAATGGCCCGGTTAAAAACCTGAATGAATTGGAATACATAGAAGGTTACGTTTTTGCTAACGTATGGCAAACCAATCTGATTCTGAAAATCGACCCGAATACAAGCAAAGTGGTAGGCCGAATAGATCTTTCCAAATTAGCCAACGATGCCCGCAAAGCCAGCCCGCAGGTTGATGTACTAAACGGAATTGCATGGCATCCGGAAACACGGTCTTTTCTGGTAACCGGAAAAAACTGGCCTAACACCTATATTTTGAAAATCGATTGAACGGATCAAAATAGCCAGCAACGCGATTAGCTTATCTTTCCTGTTTGTACTTTACAAGCGGATGTAAACTCAATCAGAGCCTGTATACCGATAACTAAAAACTTTATCCCATGCTTGTAAAGCAGGCTTAATGCTAAAATTGATATCCACCAGACCGAGGTATAAAAAATAGTTGATGTTATCCGGCACATCATCGGGTACGCTGGTTACATCAATATCGGTAAACAATAATTGAAACACCGCTTCTGCCCGGGTTTCATTCAATAAATGAGCATGATGTTCGATATACGCTTTCTGTAATTCAGGGGAACTGGTAAACGAACCCGGCACCGAAGCCGATGACCATCCACCTTCCGTAACAAACACGGGTATATTTTTCCCTTCTACTAACCGGGAATAATAATTAAGCGGAATATCGGTTGGGTTAGTAAATCCAAAATATGGATATGATGATAGCCCGAGTTCCTGAATAAATGGAAAATCTGTAAAATCTTGTGCAATGCCGGTGTACGAACCACCCCCCAATTTGCCCCACGCGTGATCTACCTGTACACTAATGCTTAATGGAACGTTGGCGTTGCGTGCGCGTATTGCCTGAGCCGCACTATTGGCAGCAGTTTTCACACCATTATAAATAGAGGAGGAAGCCGCATCACGAATCAGGTTGGTTTCTAAAGCAAGACCTACATGATCAGGTTTTAAAATACTATCCATTGCCACCGCAAATTTCTTATACAATAACTGCATGTCTGCATCGGCAATGCTTTTGCCGGCCTGTTGTAGGTCTACCGCATCTGTGGTACGGTCTAGTCCATTTTGTGGATCGATATATACCCAGAGTTTTAAATTTTTAGTTCTGTAATACTCTACCAGGCCTTTGTAGTTGTTCACCACGTAATCATTCACGGATGTGCCCGCGAGCAACTCGGCCCAGGGTACTTCGGTAGTAATCATGGCAGCATCGGCTCGTTGGGTCCAAAGATTCAGCGATTGAATAAATAAATCCAGATTGTCAAAACGCGGTGCCGAATTCTGAAACCCCATACGAAACGTTCGGGAAATTGATTCTTCATCTTTTTTACATCCGCCAAGCGTAAGTATGCTGGCTAAAACAACATAAGAAAAGAAACGTATTGGCTTCATGGTGTACTAAATTACAAATTGGGGCACAAAAGTAAACTTCTATGTGAAGATGAAATTTGACCGGATAAGGTTGCATCAAATTTAGATTGCAATGCTGATGTTTTTGATTGATATCAGTAATTTAACACCCAATGGAAGCGCCCGATTTTAAAAAATTTGCCAGCCGGTTTTTAAATACAACAGCCAGCCATGTGTTTTTAACGGGCAAAGCCGGCACGGGCAAAACCACATTTCTGAAAAGTTTGGCCGAACACACGCACAAAAATTTTATTGTAGTGGCGCCCACAGGTATTGCTGCGCTTAATGCCGGTGGTGTAACCATTCACTCGCAGTTTCTAATTCCACCGGCCACCTACATTCCCGATCGGTACCTGCCCGAGAATATACTTGATGGTGGCCGGTATGTTAATTCGCAAACGCTGGCACGTAAGCATTCGCTTAACAGCGAACGGAAAAAGGTGTTGCGGTCTATCGATTTGTTGGTGATAGATGAAGTAAGCATGCTGCGGGCCGATTTACTGGATGCGATTGACTACCGCATGAAAGCCGCACACGGAAATTTTTCACAAAGTTTTGGAGGGGTGCAGGTGTTGTTTATTGGCGATTTGTTTCAGTTGCCACCGGTGGTTAAAAATGAGGAGCAGGAATTATTAGGCCGATATTATGCTTCGCCCTGGTTTTATGAGGCGCTTGCGCTTAAGAATAATCAACCTGTATATATCGAGTTGGATAAAATTTTCCGACAGCATGATGAAGCCTTCATTCGCATTTTGAATAACCTGCGCAACAGTATTATAGAACAGGAAGATATTGAGGAGTTGAACAGGCATTACCAAACCACAGAGCAGATCAATAAACTTGATGAGGTAATTACCCTTACCACACACAACTATAAGGCCGACCAGTTAAACCGGCAAGCCCTTGATAGCCTGCCAGCGAAGTCGCAATTTTTTGATTCTTTACGGGAGGGGGATTTTCCTGAAAGTATGTATCCTGTACAACCTCAGCTCGAACTGAAAGAGGGGGCACAAATTATGTTTGTGCGAAATGATACAAACCCTGAAAAGAAATATTTTAACGGAAAGCTGGCCACCGTTATGCGGATTGAAGATAATGATGTGTGGGTACAGATGGCTGGTACGCATGAGGCATACCAACTTTCGCGCGAGCGGTGGGAGAACAAAAAATATTCTGTTGACAAAGCAAGTCATGTGTTGAATGAAGAGGTGATTGGTTCATTTGAACAATATCCTGTAAAACTGGCCTGGGCAATAACGGTGCATAAAAGTCAGGGTTTAACATTTGATAAAGCTGTAATTGATGTGGCTCAGGCTTTTGCCGATGGTCAGGTATATGTAGCCCTTTCGCGGTTGCGTTCGCTTGATGGCCTGATTCTTCGCTCGAAGATTAATCCGCAAGTTGTACGTACCGATAGTCACATTAAGGATTTTACAGAAAAAGCACACCAGCCCAATATGCTGCCGCAGATTATTGAAACACAGCAGCGCGCGTATATTGGGCAGTTGCTGGAGAGCACGTTTTCGTTTGAAGGGTTGCTGAAAGAAATTAACTACATCGAAAAAAACAAAGAACCTGAGCGCCTGGAAGACCCCACTATGAAACCAGTACTTATGCAAATTACCGAGGCGCTGGCAAATGAAGCAGGCAATACTCAAAAATTCAGAAACCAACTACTTCAACTTATTGCACAACCAACACACGATCCATTGCTGGAGCGAATTGAAAAGGGAAGTGCCTACTATAGAAAATTGGTTTGGGATCAGGTAAGGGTATTGTTAAATCATATTGAAGCAATAAAACATCAAAAGCGGGTAAAGACATACCTGGCACAGCTACAGGAAATTGATCAGTTGATTTCGCGTAAGCTAACCGAATTGTATCAGGCTCATCAGATTGTTTCTCAGATAATAACCGGAACCGAGTTGTTCGATTTGCGGGCGGTTCGCTTCTCAATGGAAGCAGAACGCCTGCAGGTATTAAAAGAGATCAACCCATTACCCCCACAAAAGAAATCGCCCGTTGAGAGAAAGAAGCGGGCTAAGAAAAATAACCCAGACGAAAAAAGCACGTACGACATTACGCTGGAACTATTTAAGAGCGGCTTTAAGCCGGAAGAAATTGCTAAAGAGCGCGGATTGGTTTTAAGCACGATTGAAGGCCATTTGGCTAAAGCCGTGGAGCAAGGACTGCTGGAGATTGATGCGTTTATGCCTAAAGAAGAAAAGGAAGAGATAATAACAATGATAAAAAGCTTTACAGAATCATTTTCCTCGAAAGCTTTATTCGACAAACTTAACGGAAAATATACGTACGGAAAGCTCAGAGCGGTGATGGCGCATGCAGTAGCAAATGATTCAAACAAGACTTACTAACCTTAATTTAATTGGATACAAAAGACTAAGTTATTTTTTTATGGTATTTCTTTGAGAAGTATATGAGAATTTCAATAACCATATTCTTAATTGTGTCATTTGTACATTCAGCAAATGGTAAGGTTGCCATCCGAGGTAAAATACTGAATTATGATGGCAAGTCGGTTGTTTACTATCATCCAACTATTGAAGGCGTCTTTACGCCATATTGGAAAGAAGTTAAACCCTCAGCTTCCGGAACATTTTTAATTGAATTTGAGAATAAAGGAATTGGAACAACGGTTGTTGGGTACAAGCGTTTGCAATACCGCTTTTTTCATGATGAGAATTCAACGATTTATATTGAGCTGGATGAAAGTAGATTTTTTGCGAAAGATAAAGCAATGTACTCGGCCGTATATTATGATTCATTGCGAAACCTGGTTACTGTACGGATTACCGGAGATCATCAAACCGTAAACAGATTTTATAATCAAATACAACGCACAACTTATGAAACGTTACGCTCGGTTGAAGGGAATTATTATGGGGACCCTATCAATAAAGCCAAAACACCAAAAGAAGCAGTGCAGCTGATTGATTCATTAATTCATGCAGAGAAAATACGTATTCTTAACCTGCCTTTGGGGTTTTCTCTGGAAGACCCCAACCTGGAAAAGAAAAACAAAGAGATTCGGGATTTCCTGATTAATGAGATGCACGCTTTTTATGGCACAGTGTTTTTAAGCGGAATGTTCATGAAACGGGCAACAGAGATAAGGGCAGCTGGTAATGATTCTACTAAAGTAACCTATGAAAAATACGGCCCGGAGTGGGAGCGGCTTATTGAATATTTTATGGCCAAGTGGAAAGATGAACTAAGGCCGTCCGTAAACAGTAAGGATTATAATGAGTTTATAGAATCTTATTCTTATACAAAGGAAAATTATAAACGGTATCATTTCCCGCAAACAACTAGTTCATTAGATTCTTTGATGATTGGCCGTTTTTTTAAGACTAACAAACTCCTTGATTTTGATTCGGCCACTACTTTTGCTTACCGGCTTAGTGGTATGCAGTTGTATTTGCAGAACCAACTCTTTTATTCTCCGGCATTGCTTAATGCAATTTATGATCTGGAAGAAGAATATAAAGGATCGCAACACATGATGTTTTACCGGCCCCAGATTGAAAAACTTAAAGCGTATGTACAAGCTGAGAGTAAGTCTTTCAACAAAGCAAAAATTATAAACAAGAATTTTTCAAGCTTTTCTGAATTGTTAAAAGGATTTGAAGGAAAGAACATATTAATTGATGTGTGGGCAACGTGGTGCCATCCTTGTATTGAAGACTTTAGGCATAAGGCCAATATTGAGCACTTCATTGATAGTGGTAGAATTGAACTTTTGTACATATCAATAGATAAGAAAGAGTGGAATGATCGCTGGCGTCAGAGTATTAAATTCAACCAGTTGGCTGGGTATCATTTTAGAGGCGATGTCAAATTCATTGAAGACATGTGGAAAACGATAGGCGGTTACCAGGGGGCAATCCCCAGGTATGTGTTGATTGATTCTTCTGGTAAAATATTCAAATCAACAGCATCAAGGCCAGGCCAAGGAGATGCCCTTATCAAAGAGATAGAAAGCCTTATTACAAAATAAATTTATCCAAATTACATTTAAAAACTTTCCCAATCAAAGAAACGAAAGTTGAACACGCCACTTAATATATTGATAATGAAAAAAATAGTTATTGCCATACTGCTAATGGCAGGGTCTGTAGTAACACAAGCTCAGACTAAAGATTACACACGCGATGTACAATCTGTGGATGCGATTATGCATGCCCTGTATGATGTAATTTCAGGAGATCCGGGCGTTGCGCGAGACTGGGATCGTTTTCGGTTTTTGTTTAAATCTGATGCCCGGCTTATTCCATCCCGTAAAGATGATAAAGGTAATTTTGAGTTGCGGGCCATTTCACCTGAAGAGTATGTACACCTGTTTTCATCGCGAATTTCATCGGGATTTTTCGAACGAGAACTAAGTCGGAAAGAAGATGCGTATGGAACGGTAGTGCATGTGTTTAGTACGTACGAAACCAAAGAAAAGAATGATGGCCCGGTAACCAATCGCGGCATCAACAGTATTCAATTGTTCAAAGATCAGCACCGCTACTACATAGTGAATATTTTCTGGTGTGCCGAAAGCTTAGGATTTCCGTTGCCGGATAAATATCTGAAATAATTTACTGCTCATCCTTGTTTACCATAAACATAGCTGTGGGCACAAACCGTTTAAACAGTTCGTCCTTCAAGGACTTATCGATGGGTAAAGAGCCAATGGCTTTGGACATGCAGGCAAGCCAGGCTACAGCCTCATCGTTGCCAATAGGGTGTGGCAAGTGCCGCGCGCGCAACTGCGGATGACCATATTGTTGTGAATACAATGCCGGACCACCAAAAAACTGTGTTAAGAATAAACGTTGTTTTTCTTTGATCACCTCTTTATCGGTCTTAAACAGGTGGCTGATGTCGGGGTGCGAAAACACAATATCGTAGAAGCGCTCAACCAGCAAAGCAATATTATCGGCACCAAGTTTTTCGTAAAGGCTGGGCAACATAACGCAAAGATAAAAGATGAAGTATAGCAGTAAACTACATCTTATAAGTTTAGTGGTTAGTTATTTCAGAGCTTCTGCTGGTACGTTTACAAAATTAATCTGTTTGCCCTTGTTACTTTCAAAAATGAAATCAGCTAAACTTTTACTCTTAAATTTTGAAAAGTCTCCCACAATGGCCAAGGCCATTTTGTATTGCGCAAATTTTTGAAGAATATCTAATGAGTTTCAATTTTCATTTAGACTGATATTGTTGCTGAAGGTGAAACAAAATCCACATCCACCATCAAGCCCGCTCAACCATACAGTTGTAACAGCCAGGCCCGGCATTATGAATATGAATGTAAGTTATCTCGTGGGTTTCAAATGTTTTAATTATTTCTTCTCTAAGATTGCACCCCTCCGTTACAGTGGCAGCTTGCATAAAGCCATTTTTATCAAAACCCCTTACTGAGAGCAACCGGTGAGAAAACATGTTAGGGATTTCGTTAATTTCTAAAGCCGCTGGTTGGGCTGCCTTTCGTATGTAGATTGGGCCGTTTGCCTGATAGGGCGAAGGTGTTTTGTGGTGTGGGTAGGACAACAAAATTACTTCTTCTCCAATTTCAGCGTCTTGTAAACTTACCCGACAGGGAAACCCGGGAAATTTATCTACCATTATTCTTACGGCACCCATTTTTTTTAACACTGAATTATCCAATTTAAATAGGTGAGTGAACTCAGTAGCTGGCAACGACCTTAGTTTGAAATTCATAAATTAATTTTTTGGAAAAATTGCCCATCTCAGAACCTTTTTCAACCCGAATCTTGCTCTGTTTGGTTTATGAATCTACTTTTTCTTTCTGGTTTGTATGGGTTGTATCAGCTTGGCTACTAATCCGGTCCATCCGGTTTGATGGCTGGCCCCTAATCCGCGGCCGGTATCGCCATCAAAGTATTCGTAAAACAATAGGTTATCCGTAAAGCCAGGGTTGGTTTGATACAATTCTTCATCGCCAAAAACAGGTCGCTTACCTTCTTCGTTAACTTTAAACAGGTTAATCAATCGTTGCGAAAGTTCGCTTGCAATTTCGCGCAGCGTAAGCATGTTGCCCGAGCCGGTTGGATGTTCTATCGTAAAATCATTTCCATAGTAATGATGGAAGCGTTGCAGCGATTCGATAATTAAATAATTAACAGGAAACCAAACCGGCCCACGCCAGTTGCTGTTTCCGCCAAATAAATACGCATCGCTTTCGCCTGGTTGGTAGCGCACCGAAAACTGACTTCCATTAGCATGAAGCACATACGGATTATCTAAATGATGCCGCGAAAGGGCGCGTATTCCAAAAGGAGAAAGAAATTCTTTTTCGTCCAGCATACGTTTTAGCAAGCACTTCATTCGGTGGCCACGCAATAAAGAGAGCAGGTGGCGTTGATTTTTGCCACGGTCGCCCCAACGCGAAATAAGGTTGGCCAGATCGGGCCGGTTTTGTAAAAACCAATCGAGGCGTGCTGTAAACTCAGGCATCAGCTGAAAGATTTCTTCATCCAGAACTTCTACTGCAAACAAAGGAATCAACCCTACCATCGAGCGTACCTTTAACTGAATCCTCTCGTTAGAGGGCAAGTGCAATACATCATAAAAAAATTCATCTTCTTCATCCCATAGGTTAATACCTTCGTTGTTCACATTGGCCATGGCCCCGGCTATGTATAAAAAGTGTTCGAAGAATTTTGTGGCCAAACTTTGATAGGTTGGATTTTCTTTAGCCAGTTCCAGCGAAATGCGCAACAGGTTAAGGGTGTACATGGCCATCCAGCTGGTGCCATCCGATTGCTCAATGTGTCCGCCTGTAGGCAGGTGTGTGCTGCTGCGATCGAACACACCAATATTATCCATTCCTAAAAAGCCACCTTGAAAAATGTTATTGCCGCTCTCATCTTTCTTGTTTACCCACCAGGTAAAGTTGAGCAACAGTTTATGAAAAATTTCTTCCAGAAATTTTCGATCGGGCTTACCATCCTGCAGTTTGCGATCTATTTTATACACACGCCAGGCAGCCCACGCATGCACAGGCGGGTTTACATCGCCAAAGGCCCACTCGTATGCGGGTAGTTGTCCGTTAGGGTGCATGTACCATTCTTTGGTAAGCAACAACAACTGGTTCTTGGCAAACTCCGGATCTATCATGGCAAGGGGAATAGCATGAAAGGCAAGATCCCATGCGGCATACCACGGATATTCCCATTTATCGGGCATGGAGATAATATCAAAGTTGTGCAGATGATCCCACTCGCGGTTGCGCCCCTGCCTGCGTTCGTGTGGTGGTGGTGGCAGGTGCGGATCGCCCCGCAACCATACATCCATGTCGTAATTATAAAATTGTTTGCTCCACAACATACCGGCCAATGCCTGTCTCTGAATTACTTTTTCTTCTTCAGAAGAGATGTCTTTTTGCAGATCGGCAAAATACTCATTGGCTTCGGCTTTGGCCTTTGCTACCAATGTATCGAACTGCTGAAATGGTTTTTGATGAGCATGAGAAGCCAGGCGAAGACGAATCACTTTCGACTCACCGGCTTTTAAATTCAAATCAAAACGATAGGCAGCCTTCGTTCCCTGGTTGGTTTTATTAATGGCTCCCGGATAATTGAAAATGATATAATCGTTAATGCCATCTTTAAAAGTGCCAGGCTGAAAATGCTGATGGAGTCGCCAGGTATTGGTTTCATTTTCGCAGAAGAGGGCTTCGTGCTTGCCTTCGCAGTAAAAGTAATACGAGCCTAATTGTTTGTGGCTCGCTTTCATTACGCCTTTAGCATCTAAATTAATTTCGGGCTTGGTGTTATCATATCCCCATGCCCAGGTATTGCGAAACCAGAGTGTAGGAAATAATTCGAGTGCCGCTGTTTCAGGCCCGCGATTGGTTACGGTTATCTGAATCAGCATATCGCAAACATCGGCCTTGATGTACTCAACCGAAACATCGAAATAGCGATTATCAGCAAAGATGTTGGTATCGGGTAATTCAAACTCTCGATCGTGTTTGCCCCTGCGTTTACTTTCTTCAACCAATTGAGCATACGGATATTCCTGTTGCGGATATTTGTACAGCATGCGCATGTACGAATGGGTGGGGAGGGAGTCGAGGTAATAATAAATTTCTTTTACATCTTCTCCGTGGTTGCCTTCGGGGTTGGTTAATCCGAAGAAACGTTCTTTCAGAATGGGGTCTTTTTTATTCCAAAGAGCAAGAGCAAGGCAAAGAAACTGGTTGTCGTCCGAAATACCGGCAATGCCTTCTTCGCCCCAGCGATAGGCTTTGCTGCGGGCCATGTCGTGTGTTATATAATTCCAGGCATCGCCATTGGCACTGTAATCTTCACGCACGGTTCCCCATTGCCGTTCGGTAAGGTAAGGGCCCCACTGGCGCCAGTTTTTTATTTTGTCGCGATCTTCAATCAGTCTCTGTTTCTCGGCCGTCATAGGTTTCCAAGATAATAAAAACCGAATTACTGAATCGTTACATTTTGTACAATGTATTACATGATTTATATCACATTATGTTCCCATTCTTCTCAGTGTCTCCCGTTTCGGGGACACTGCGTTTAATTTAAAGAGAGCGCAGGGTTTCCGAAACGGGTAACTCTGCGCGGAAAGAAATGGTGCAGATTTTATATCTGTTTATCAGTGTTTGGGATTCATTAACCCCGAACATCAAGAGAAATACCTTGAAACTATCTTCAACTCCTCTTGCAAAATGGTATGCGGCCGATTAGGATAAACTAACAGTTCAACTTTAGCGTCCATCTGCTCCAATTGCTGTTTTGATTGCTCACTTCGTACAAGGGGTACATGCGGATCGTTACTTCCGTTTGTCATTAGTATTGGTGTACCAGAAAAATTTCCAGAATAGTGGTAGGGCTCCAGCTTATCGCCAATCAAACCTCCCGTTAAGGCTATAATACCGCCCCACTTTTGGGCATTACGTGCGGCAAACTCCAATGTTAAACAAGCGCCTTGCGAAAAGCCAAGTATAAAAATGTTTTCCGGGGCAATACCTGCTTGTTGAATATGAGCACTCAGTTCTTTTATTCGATCCAGTGCGCTGCTCAGCCACGGCTCGTTTTGTGGTATGGGTGCAAGAAAACTTAACGGATACCAGGTATTGTTTGTAGCCTG
>DEIA01000088.1 GCA_002352225.1 Flammeovirgaceae bacterium UBA2786 | reverse complement strand
ATTCGAATGGCCTGGCATGGTGCAGGTACCTATCGAATAGCAGACGGACGTGGTGGCGCAGGGGCAGGTCAGCAACGTTTTGCTCCGCTTAACAGTTGGCCCGATAACGGAAACTTAGATAAAGCCCGTAGGTTGTTGTGGCCTGTTAAACAAAAATATGGTAAACAAATTTCCTGGGCCGATTTATTCGTGCTTGCGGGTAATGTCGCATTAGAATCCATGGGCTTCAAAACTTTTGGCTTTGGCGGTGGCCGCGAAGATGTGTGGGAACCTGAACAAGATACCTATTGGGGATCGGAAACTACCTGGCTGGCATTAAGTAACAATCCAAACAGCCGCTATTCAGGCAAACGCGATTTGGAAAATCCATTAGCTGCCGTNNCCGCTTGCAGCTGCGCACGACATTCGCGAAACGTTTAAGCGCATGGCCATGAACGATGAAGAAACCGTAGCGTTGATTGCCGGTGGCCATACCTTTGGAAAAACACACGGTGCTGGCGATGCCTCGTTGGTTGGCCCCGAACCCGAAGCCGCAGGAATTGAAGAACAAGGACTGGGTTGGAAGAGCAGCTATAAATCAGGTAAAGCAGGCGATGCCATCACCAGCGGGTTGGAAGTTATCTGGACTTCGACACCCACTAAATGGAGCAACAACTTCTTTTGGAATTTGTTTGGATACGATTGGGAACTTACCAAGAGCCCTGCCGGTGCGCACCAATGGAAACCCAAACACGGTGCCGGTGCTAACTCTGTACCCGATGCACACGACAAATCAAAACGTCATGTGCCAACCATGTTAACAACCGACATCTCCTTACGGGTTGATCCGGAATACGAAAAAATATCAAGAAGATTTTATGAAGACCCGGATGCTTTCGCAGATGCATTTGCCCGCGCATGGTTTAAACTTACTCACCGCGATATGGGCCCCATCTCACGTTACCTCGGCCCCGAAGTACCAAAAGAAGAATTAATCTGGCAAGACCCTATTCCGGCAGCAACCCATAAGCTAACGGATAAAGACATTGCCACACTGAAAGAAAAAATTGGCGCATCGGGCTTAACTGTATCGCAACTAGTTTCAACTGCATGGGCTTCTGCTTCTACTTACCGTGGATCGGACAAACGCGGTGGCGCTAATGGTGCACGGGTTCGGTTGGCTCCGCAGAAAGACTGGGCCGTGAATAATCCAGCTCAGCTGGCAAAAGTGTTACAAGTACTGGAAGGCATTCAAAAAGAATTTAAGAATGTTTCATTGGCCGACTTGATTGTATTGGCTGGTAACGTAGGTGTTGAAAAAGCCGCTAAAGATGCGGGCTTTGCCATCAGCGTGCCATTTGCACAAGGTCGTGGTGATGCTTTGCAGCAGCAAACCGATACCGAATCATTTGAAGTGCTTGAACCCATTGCCGATGGTTTCAGAAACTATCTGAAGGGTAAATTCACAGTTCCGGCAGAAGCGCTATTAATTGACAAGGCTCACCTGTTAACCCTTACAGCGCCTGAATTAACCGTGTTGATTGGTGGTATGCGCGTATTAGATACCAACTTTGATGGTTCGAAGCATGGTGTATTTACCAGTACACCCGGAAAACTGACAAACGATTTCTTTGTAAACCTGCTTAGCATGGATAACGTATGGACTGCCGCAGACGAATCGAAGAATGTGTTTGAGGGAAAGGACCGCAAAACCGGTAAAGTGAAATGGACAGCTACCCGTGCCGACCTTGTTTTCGGATCGAACTCAGAACTTCGTGCCCTGGCTGAAGTTTACGGAAGTGCCGATGCAAAAGAAAAATTCGTAAAAGATTTTGTGGCTGCCTGGACGAAGGTGATGAATGCAGATCGGTTCGATCTGAAGTAATTTTTCCTCTTTATCTTTTTATAGAAAAAGAGGTTGTCTCAAAAGTCAAATTAAGATTGGAATGAGATTCCGGCACAAGGCCGGAATCTCGTTTAGTACCACGAAATCGAGNNGATGACAGAACGACTTTTGAGACAGGCTCTTTTGTTTACGAAAACCAGGATATTTGAAATTCAAAATCCAAACCTATACTCTTCAATCAAACTCGTTTTCCTTCCGTGTTTGAATGCGTAAAGATCGGCTGGCCTTCGTTTGTTTGATGTGTCAGAACCAATCTTCGTTATCATACCGGTTTTCAAAATCTTTCTTCTGAAATTGGGCCGGTCAATTTGCCTTCCTAAAATAGATTCTACCAAAGCCTGAAGTTCGGGTAACGTAAACTTTGATGGTAACAAGTTTGAGGCAATGGGAGTGTAAGGCATCTCTTTCCTCAACGATTCGCAGGCACTTTTTACAATATCACTGTGATCCATGGCCAATTCTTTCAGTTTATTAACTGGTAACCACTGTGCCCCATCCATAAACTGGGTTGGTCTTAATTCAATTTTTGAATAATCAACCAGAGCCAGGTAACAAACAGATACAAATCGTTTCGAAAACCAATCGAGTACGCCCTTATCTGCTTTTGACTTAAATACCCTGCTCTTGGTGAATTCCCTATTGAAAGAACGGCTCGCCTTGCCAAAGACAGCAAACTGCTTGAATAGAATTTTCTCAAGACCTGTACTTTCTTTTACGATTCTCTCCATGGCTACTACCAAATCTTCTTTCTGGTAAACGTACCCTCCTGGCAAAACCATCAGGTGAACACTATCTAACGAAATCCTATTAACAACTACATGAAGTGCCTTTTCGTGAAAACCAAGAATAACGCAGTTAACTGAAAGCTGTGGAATAGCCTCTTTTTCAACCGATTCAACATATCTGAGGATTTTATCAAACATAAATAGTTATTCCATTTTGAGCTTCGCAAAAATAAGGTAGTTTTGAGTCAAAATGACTCAAATTTTAGTTTATTTTCGTATCCCAGCATTCTACCTATGAAAAAGCGTTACAAAATTCTCATTGCCCTGGTTGTACTTTTGGTAGCTGCCTACTTCTGGTTTACCCGCGACACACGCGAAATCAACGTACTGGTATTTTCTAAAACGGCTTCGTTCCGGCATGAGTCAATTGGTGCGGGTAAAGCAGCCATTATAGCAATGGGAAAGGAGCACAACTTCTCTGTAGATACAACAGAAAATAGCGAAGTCTTTACCGAAAAAACACTACGTAACTATAATGTTATTGTGTTTTTAAACACGACAGGCGAGGTGTTGAATGACATGCAGCAACTGGAAATGAACCGCTGGATACAAGCCGGAGGTGGATTTGTGGGTATTCATGCTGCCGCAGATACTGAATACGAATGGCCCTGGTATGGCGAATTAGTAGGCGCCTACTTTAATGGGCACCCCAACAACCCCAATGTTCGCGATGCTGTTATAAATGTGGTTGACAAAAATCACAACTCCACAAAACATCTACCGGCTGAATGGAAACGTACCGATGAGTGGTACAATTATAAAGACATTCGCCCGGAGATTAACGTGTTGCTGAACCTCGATGAGAAATCATATGAAGGAGGAACCAATGGCGACAACCACCCTATTGCCTGGTATCGCGACTTTGATGGAGGCAGAACCTGGTACACAGGCCTTGGTCATACAAATGAAGCGTACACTGATCCGGAATTTATACAAATGCTTTGGGGTGGTATTGAATATGCTGCCGGGCCGGGTGTGCCTGTAAACTACAATAACTCGCGTGTAGCGCCTGAAGAAAACCGGTTCCAGAAAGTGGTACTTGAGTTTAACCTCAATGAACCCATGGAGCTGGATATGCTACCCGGAGAAGATGTGTTATTTATTGAAAGACGGGGCGATATAAAACTTTATAAGAAGACAGAAAATAAAGTAAAGCTGGTTACAAAATTTCCGGTGTTCAGCGATTTGGAAGATGGATTGCTTGGTTTGGCGGTAGATCCGGATTATGAAAAGAACCATTGGATTTATTTGTACTATTCACCAGTTGGAAAAGAAGCTGTACAACGTCTTTCACGGTTTACTTTCATTGGCGATTCGTTGGAGCGAGCCAGCGAGAAGATAATATTAACCGTAAACACGCAACGCGAACAATGTTGCCACTCGGGTGGTTCGGTTGAGTTTGGTCCCGATCGGTTGCTTTATCTATCTGTGGGCGATAATACCAGTCCGCGTGAAACGGGCTACGGTCCTATCGATGAACGTCCGGGCAAATCTCCCTGGGACGCACAAAAGTCATCGGCAAACACAAATGATTTGCGCGGAAAAATTTTACGCATAAAACCCGAAGACAACGGCACCTATTCTATACCAGATGGAAATTTGTTTACCGATGCGAAACAAGGCAGACCTGAAATTTATGTGATGGGTGTTCGTAATCCATTCCGTATTTCTATTGATCAGAAAACAGGATTTCTTTATTGGGGCGATGTGGGTCCTGATGCAGGAAAAGATAGTGTTGGCTTTGGCTCTAAAGGTTATGACGAATTAAATCAGGCAAAGAAAGCCGGTAACTTCGGATGGCCCTACTTTATTGGTAACAACTACGCCTATAACGAGTATGATTACGGCACGAATAAATCCGGGCCCTTGTATGATCCTAAGAAGCCGGTGAACAATTCGCCTAATAATACAGGAGCAAAAGAATTACCAGCAGCCACTCCGCCTATGTACTATTATCCTTATACACCATCAAATGAGTTTCCATTGGTAGGTGAAGGTGGACGCAACGCTATGGCCGGGCCTGTATTTTATAAAGACCGGTTCCCTGAATCCACCAGCCGGTTTCCGGATTATTACGACAAAAAATTATTTACATACGATTGGATGCGGGGTTGGATAATGGCCGTTACGCTGGATGAAAAAGGAGATTATGTACGTATGGAAAGATTTCTGCCCGGCATGATGTTTAACAATATGGTTGACGTAGTGTTTAGTCCGGCTGGCGATATGTATGCTCTTGAATATGGCACAAACTGGTTTAGTCAGAACATGGATGCCAGACTTATTCACTTAACTTATTCTTCGGCTAATCGGGTTCCGGTAGCAGCCGTCAGCGCGGATAAAACGGTTGGTAAAACTCCGCTTACCGTAACGTTTAATAGCGATGCTACAACAGATCCCGATGGAGATGAAATTACCTACGAATGGAATTTTGGCGATGGCGAAACATCAACCGAAAAAAGTCCGGCACACGAATTTAAAAAAGCGGGTGAGTATAAAGTGAGTTTCTCCGTTACCGATCCTTCCGGTGAAAAAGCATCACAGGAACTCCTGATAATTGCCGGTAACGACCTGCCCGAACTTAAAATAAATTTTTCCGGAAACAGCCGGTTCTATTGGAACAATTCAACCTTTGATTACAGTATTGAAGTAACCGATAGCGAAGATGGTTCGGTAGGAAACGGCATTGATGCCAAAGCCATTACGTTTACAGCCGATTACCTTGCTCATGGCAAAGATGTTACAGAAATAATTCAGGGGCACCAGGCTAACATGGAAGCATCGGCCAACCTGGTTGGAAAAACCTTGTATGAAAATTCCGACTGCCGGTCGTGCCACCATGCCACCGAAAAATCGGTAGGTCCTGCTATGAAACAGATTTCCGATAAGTATGCGGACAATGAAGGTGCTGTAAAAATGTTAGTCGATAAAGTAATTAAAGGTGGCTCCGGTGTATGGGGCGATTTAATGATGGCTCCTCATCCGCAGTTAAGTGTTGATGATACCGAAAAGATGATTCGTTACATGTTATCCATTGGCAACAAAACACCACAATCAGGGCTTCCCAACAAAGGAGTTTATGCATTGAATAAACACAAACCTACCGAGAAAGAAGGTACGTACATCTTTACCGCTTCTTATACCGACCGGGGTGGCAATGGCATTAAACC
>DEIA01000003.1 GCA_002352225.1 Flammeovirgaceae bacterium UBA2786 | reverse complement strand
TTTTGAGAAAGCGCAGAGTTCCCGAAACGGGTAACTCTGCGGGGAAATGAGTGGATAGACAAGGGCCTCGAGGGTCAGGTGAAAGGGCAGATATATCTTTATATAGAATTAGAGGGCAAAATATTGGTTGGGAGAATCTATTGTTTGAATATAAAACAGGACTTGGGCCTGAAAGAAGTATTTTCTTCCAAGATCATCCAATGGTTCAAGCGATGAAGAACTCTCATGTTGTAAAAGAAGCGAAAAGAGTTTTTGAGAATGGAGGAGGAAAAGCACTCGACTATGAAGACGTTGACTTTGAATGGTGGGATGTCCCTGGTGCAGGATATAATATGACCGAACAATTCATAGGAAGCGCACGCGTTTCAATTACTCCAACTAAGGATGGCAGGATTAAGTATCAAATAGATAACACAACAGACCGAAATTCCGGTTCGCTTGATAAGGGTACCCAATCTATTCCTCGAGACCCAAACTATTTGACGCCCAACGGAACAATTTATCAAAGACTTATTTGGTGGGAAAAAAATTAATACTTATGAAAGTTGGAATCTATTTGATCGTATTATGCATCGTGGTCTTACTTCTTGCAAATTGTAAAGAGAGGTCATCAGAGGTTCAAATCAATTTGTTACCCGGCAAGTATTGCTTTAATGAGGGCAACAGTAATGACTCTCTTTTTTTGTTCGAGAATAGAAGTTATACGCATAAATTCTTCTTGTCAGAAACAGAAATTTATAAATCGAAAGGTTCTTGGCGGTTTGACTCACTGACAAATAAAATTTCATTTTATGACTTTATTTTTTACAACGAAATGGGGCCAATAAATGAATCTGGTGGAGTTTGGAACTCAAAGATACACATAACTAAGGAAGGTGAGATTCGATTGATCTATTCGCGCGAAAATGGGATCTACTACTTTAAGCGGTAGAGTAATGCGGTAGTGTACTCAAAAGGCACGGCCTCGGCTGCACTTAATAACTGGGGCGGACTTGTTGTGGGCGGTAATGGCGGCACCAGCAGCGGGCCCAAAGCCTTTGTAAACATTGTTGTGTTCGATAAAAATTACAAACTGCTTGATGCTGCGTGGGAAGCGATAGACCCCGCTGCCGAGCAAGTAGGCGTAAGCCCAATAATAGCGCACGATTATTTAATGCGCGAGTACACCGCCAAAGAAGAAGGCTATGTGTTTATGTACATCAGCAACGAAAACACTACTTTAGTAGATGTGTATTTTGACGATGTGGTAATGACCCATACTAAATCTAATGTAATCCAATACAACGAGTACTACCCGTTTGGTATGAACACGGCCAAATAGCTGGACACGAGAGAATACTACAGGTAACAATTTTTTGGGTAATGGTGGTACAGAGCTTAACACTACGAGCAACCTTTATGATTTAGATTACCGTAACTACGACCCGATACTTGGAAGGATGAATGGCGTTGACCCGATGGCAACCAAGTATGCTTCGTTATCTCCATACAATTTTTCGTTTAATGATCCGGTAACGTTTAGTGACCCAAGTGGGGCTGATCCGTACCAGCGCAGTGATGATACGTGGTGGGTGGCAAGCAGGACATCATTACAGGGAAGTAAGTATGCCGGGCTTAGCTCCTTCGGGGATTTTGCTTATCAGCACCAGGTTGGGTTTGGTGGTGAAACTAACCCATGGGCATGGACGGGAATGAGTAGAGAAGGAATCTATGGAGCGGGTATTTTTAGATTTGGAAAAGGGTTTTTACCGGGTGAATTTTATGGAGGCACGCGTTTCAATCAAGAATACAATGTTGATGTGTATGAGGTTTGGGAAGACATCTATACAAGTGGCAGATTAACGGGGTCCACCTTTTTACGGTATAGGTATGATGTTAAGCCTAAACAGAGAGGAAATCATAAAGAAGACTTAGCAAAGCATTATATAAATAAATATGAATCGAATTTGGCCAATATTAACTCTCGAGCTTTTTTAGGTTATGCATTACTTGAATCCGGTGTGGGAGGAGATTTTATTGCGGCAGCCAGAGAGTTGGCCATTAGGTCGCTAAATCCTGACGATGAAACAATGAGAATCAATGATGTGTTAAATCAAATTAAAGAATTAGGAACGACCATTAAACAGAATATACCGAATGGTAAATTGGCTGAACCCTATTTAACTTTAGCAGGAGCTAATATGCTCTTAACAGCTGCTGCAATTAATGCATATAATGAATTCTTTATTGTTCCAAGAGTAAGACAATTTGCTCCAGACTACTATCGGCAACATATAGAGTCTAGGCCAAGAGATAATGGCAGCGGAGGAGGCGGTTCAACAGATCCATGGTTTAAATATTTTTCAAAATCAGGACCTAAATGATAAAAACATGAAAAATGTAAAAAGAAGAATTAGAGACTCAGTAACTCTTACTTTTGGGATTTTGATAATATCTACTTCATGTTTAAGAAGAGTCGAGAATAGAATACCGCTATTGCAAGACCGAATTATGGATAGGGCTGACCTTTTAAGTGAAAATCAAGAGGATAGTATTTTTTCTTTAATCAAAGAATTGGATGTCTCATTGGGGCCACAAATTGCTGTTTTAACCGTTGATTCATTAAACGGAGAAGACATAGAAACCTTAGCGTGGAGAACAGCCGATGAAATTGGATTAGGAAGGACAACATTTAGGGATGGAATATTAATTTGTGTTTCCAAGAGGGATCAGTCAATAAGAATTAGTATCGATAAGGGACTTAAGAGAATAGTAGGAGATGATTCCGCTAAGTTTATTAACACCAAGATTATTATTCCAGAGTTCAGAGATGATAATTACTTTTTGGGTCTGTACAAAGGAGTTAGTCATTTAAAGAAATCTATTGAAAGGGAACCTGAGTTAATAGGTAAAATGTGAAGATGGGTTTTACACCGAGCAATGTTGTGCGGTACAACGAGTACTACCCGTTCGGTTTGCAGACTGCTAACTCGTGGACGCGCGAGAATAATACAGGGAATAATTTCTTAGCCAACAGCGGTACAGAATTGAACGCAACCAGCAATTTGTACGACCTTGATTACAGACAATATGATCCTGTGCTGGGAAGGTTAAACGGCATCGATCCGATGGCAACTAAGTATGCCAGCTTAAGTCCATATAATTTTTCGTTCAATGATCCGGTAACGTTTAGTGATCCAAGTGGCGCTGATCCCTATCAACGCTCAGATGATACCTGGTGGGTATCTTCAAGGACATCATTGTATGGAAGTAGATATTCGGGATTTAGTTCGGCTGGTGAGTTGGCATTTCAAAACCCGGCTGTTAATCTTAGCACAAATCCATGGGCATGGACTGGCATGAGCACTAGCGATATTTATGGAGGACCTGCAGATGGTTTGTTTTTAGGTAGAGGGCACTATGGAGAGTTTGGGGTCGATAAAAACGGGCAATTTGGGTATTGGGAGCAGTACTTTGTGGGTACAGCTGGAGACCCGAAAAAGACTGGTGTAAATAGTGACGGAGAGAGTGAATTTGAACTTGCCGAAGCGACCGTTGAATTACGTTTTGTGCTTGACAATAATAGCCCACAACTATTATTGGCAACCTTTGGGTTTGGTGAGTTACTGGCGTCAACCGAACTTGGAATTGCAGGACTCAAGCCAACATTTGATGCAGCAGCGTACTTTGGGCGTCTAAATGGAGGGCGTGGCACGGTTCCACTCCATTTAAAGAGAAATATTTGGCTTCCTTCTCATGTTAGAGCCAATAATGCACTTCAGATAGGAAGAATTAATTCTTCTACTGCTATAAAGTTAGGAGATAAGTTCAGTAAGGTTGCTAAGACTACTGCTGTTTTAGGTGTTTTAACGACTGCATATGATATTGGTAAAGACGGCAAAATCACATCTGGAGATGTACTGCAGGGAATCAATACAATTCTAATGATAGCATTCTTTTTCTTCGCAGAGTTACTCGTTTCGAGAACTCTGCGCGAATGATTGACCCCAATTTATACTTTCAAGTATTCTTTCTTTGTAACAGAAATGCTAAATTGAGGCTATGAGTGTCCGCAGGGAGATACCCGAATACGATGGCATTTATTTTATCACTATTACCTGTAGCCAGTGGCTTCATCTGTTTGAGTTATCGAGCGGATATGAAGAAGTATACAAATGGTTTGATCATCTGAAAAGTAAAGGGCACTTCATTGTCGGATATGTAATCATGCCTAACCATATTCATGCACTCATCGCATTCAGAAACACACAGGGAGTGTCCATCAACTCCATGGTAGGAGAGGGCAAGCGGTTTATGTCGTATGGGCTTGTGAGAAGGCTTAAGGAAAAGAACGAGCATGAAGTTCTTGTTAAATTGTCATCGCTGGTAAATGCAACGGATAGAAAGCGAGGTAAACGGCATGAAGTGTTTGAGCCATCGTTTGATTGGAAGGAGTGCAGGAGTAACAGATTCATCAATCAAAAACTGGATTACATTCATGCGAATCCATGCCGCGGAGCATGGAATTTAGTGAGGGAAGAAACGGAGTATGTTCACAGTTCGGCAAAGTATTATGAAACCGGAGAAGGGATATACGTAATAACGAACCATACAGAATTGGAGGATATAGATTTGACTAAAGCGTTGTAGTTTTGGGAAAGCGCAGAGTTCCCGAAACGGGTAACTCTGCGGGGAAATGGTGAAGGAAGAAACGGAGTATGTTCACAGTTCGGCAAAGTATTATAAAACCGGTGAGCAAGGAATCTACTTAGTAAAGAACTATACTGAATTGGAGGATATAGATTTGACTAAGGCGCTGTGGTTTTGAGAAAGCGCAGAGTTCCCGAAACGGGTAACTCTGCGGGGAAATGGGCGATCGGATGCTATGTATAGTCCGGAGTTTCTTGAGTGGGACTATTCTGATAAGAATAAAAAGAAAACAACAGTTTCAGCAAATGAAAATTGAAATCATAGAATCACTATTTGAAACAAAATCTTATTCTGAGGTAGTCATAGTATTGAATAAAAATAGTGAATACCTAAATGGTGAAATCTCTGAGGCAAAGGCTCATCATTTTGCTATCGCTGCGTTCAGTTATTTTCATACCGGAGCATATAAAAACACAATAAAATATGGTCGCAGGTTGATGCAGTTTATAATTAATAATGGTGACTCAGAAGAAGCAGATAATTTGATAAGAGACCTCGTTGTGATAGTCTTTGATTCTTACTTGAAGTTAGGCAAAAGGGTTGCGGCATACTTTTTTTTAAAAGGGCATAATAGAAAAATAATTTTAAGGGGAGATATTGTTGAAACCCAGACTAAACTTAGGTTGGAAATCTCTATGTTCATTTTCGTTTCGATTGAGCTTCTTTTAGTGAGCATTTCAATATTGGTAGTGTTGTTGCAACACATATACCATGTTTGGACTACGATTGAGTATTTGGTATTGATAACAATACTGGTCGCCTTGCTGTTATGGTTCTTCTATGCGAAAAAAAAGATTCAGAAAATTATTTTTTGGTCGGTCTGATGGTAGTGTTACAGAAAGTATGATGGAGGTATAAATAATTGAGAATCAACACGGAAGCCCATGCTGTTCGACATTGGATTACAAATCCCGAATAGCTTGGTTCAAACAATTTGAATAGCTGAACGATCAGTGTTCTCAATTCGGGGTTGAGATAACCTCTAATAAAACTTCCACTTTGTTTTAAAATCGCGCGTAAGCGGTTGGTTGGTAAGTATGGCGCGCACCATTTCTACCGGCATACTGTTTTCGCGCAGTACGGCATCGTGATATTGTTTATAGGTCATCTTGCCGCTATCAACCAATTCTTTTTTGAGCGCATAAAACTGAAAAGCTCCGGTCATATAGGCCAATTGATACAACGGCCCATAGTTGGCGGTGAAACTTCTGCGCACTTCTGCTTCGGCATTGGCGCGTTCAAACCCTACGCGTTCAACCAAAAAATCGATGCACTGCTGAGGTGTCCATTTACCTAAATGATAATTGAGTGAAAAAATAATCCGCGCACAGCGATGCATGCGCCAGAACAACATCCCGATTTTATCTTCCGGTCCGCGCGGAAATTTCATATCCCACAAAATCAACTCCCAATATAATGCCCACCCTTCCGTCCAGAACGGAGTGCGGAAATGCCGGTAGGCTTTGTTCCGGTTGTTCATAAACCCTTGCAGTTGATGGCCCGCAATTAACTCATGGTGTACGGTTGCGCGAGAGAAGTGTGGATTGTTTCCACGCATACTCATCAGCTTGTCTTCATGATTCATTGCATCGGTAGGATAGGCAATCTGCAATACCTCGCCACCCAAAAAGAACGGACTTATCAATTGTTGTTTTGGCGGCATCATGCGCATGCGCCAGGTTTCTTCGGCAATAGGAGGAATGGTAATCAGGTCGTTCTTTTTCAAAAAGGCAACGGATTCATCGTATAACTTTAACATCGCTTCGGGCTGATGGCCTTCTGGCACATACATTTGTTTTACTTTTTCCTGTGCAGCTTTCCAGTTGTCACCAAATCCCATTTCGCGCGAAGCTTTTAATAACTCGGCATCGCACCAGGCAAATTCTTTGTTGGCAATGTTCACGAGCTCTTCAGGCGAATAGGGAATCATATCTAATTGCAACAGTCGCAACAACTCATCGCGGCCAATTGGATTACCGATAATACCGCTGCCATCGTCTTTGGGTCGTGTGGCCGGATCGATTTTGTTTTTTAACGCGCCCGCATATTTGGTAAGCGTGCTGTCTAGTTGCTGATACGGACGTTTTATCCACCAGGTAAATTGTGGATCGTACCCATCATAAAATTCAAACACACTCTTAAGAGCAGCTTGCTGGCCGCCAATAATTTCGGCTGCGCGATTTGCCAAGGCAACCGTTAAGTTGGGTTCTTGTGCAAGTTTTTTTTGTGCGGCCTGTATATTTTTTTTGATATCGTTTAACTGATAGGCAACCTCTTCACTTTTTAAGTGCAATCCCCGCCTGCGTTTTTTTTCGAGTTCATAAACCGGATTGGCGTATGCTGTTAGTTTACCCAATTGTGTAACCTCTTTTTCTTCCTGTGCCAGCAAGCCAAGCTCGTTTTCGAAAATGTTCTTCATTAAAATGTAATCTACCTTGCCGCCAACAGAAAAACTTTCGAAAGGAAGTTGCTGCAGACGGACGAGATAATCTTTATAAAACTCAGTAAGTCGTTCTCTGCGTTCGGGCGAACCCTGAACAAAATAAAAGCGCTGCAAACTCCCCCGGTCGGCTTCGTATTGGGTAATGAGCGGATATACTTCACTGGGCATTTCGGATGGTTGACCGAAGGCAAGCAATGAGCAGAAGCAAAGAAGTAAGATGATGTAACGCATAGGTTGGGATTTTGAGAAAGCTAATGGTTTTTTGATAATTTTTTATCAACGATTATGAATGTGGCAAACGATGTTTCTGTGTGGTTAAATATTTCTTACCGCATATCCACACAGTACACATAGAAGATTGGTACCTTCACCTCCATTTTATGGAACTGCGCTTAGATACCGGATATAAACAGATCCTGCTTATAGCATTGCCCATCTCGCTGGCTATGCTGGTGCCACAGATCAATTTTATTACGAATAACATTTTCTTAGGCATGTTGGGCGAGCAGGAATTAGCCAGTGCCGGTATTACCGGGGTGTATTATTTAATCTTCGCGGTTATAGGCAATGGATTAAATAATGGATTGCAAGCTTTAATTGCACGCAGAGCCGGGCAAAATCTTCCCAAAGAAATAGGGCGATTGTTTTATAACGGAGTTTGGGTTGCTCTGGCCATTGCGGCTTTGGGTATTGCGATTACCTATTTGTTTGCTCCGATGGTGATGCGCGCCTTTATACATGATGTTGCCATAGCCAACCAGGTAATTGATTTTTTATTGATCCGCATTTGGGGGTTGCCCTTTCTTTACCTGTATGTAATGCGCAATGCGCTGCTGGTGGGCACTAATCAAACCCGCTTTTTAGTTTGGGGAACATTGGCTGAAGCGCTGGTAAACATTGGGTTGGATTATGCAATGATCTTTGGTCATTTTGGATTTCCGGCAATTGGCTTTAACGGAGCTGCGTATGCATCCATTATTGCAGAGGCATCGGGGTTGGTTGTTATATATGCTGTTATCCGCATCATCGGCATTCACAAAACGTTTGCTTTTTTTGAGCAAACCAAAATAGATTTTTCGGTTATCAAATTAATTCTAACCATCTCCGCTCCGCTTATTGTGCAATTCGCGATAAGCATTATGAGCTGGGAGTATTTTTACATTTTGATTGAGCACCACGGCCCGCGTGCCTTAGCCATAAGCAATACCATGCGCAATATCTTTGGCCTGTTCGGAATTTTTTGCTGGGCTTTTGCAGCCACAACAAACACCATGGTAAGTAACATTATTGGCCAGGGAAGAACGGGCGAAGTAATGCCGCTGATCCGAAGAATTGTAAAAATGAGTTTCGGAATCTGCTTTTTCTTTTTCATTGTTCTTAACCTGATACCCGAATGGTTTCTTTCGTTTTACAGCCAGGGCGATGCGTTTATTGCTGAGGCGGTTCCGATTGTGCGCATCGTTTCCATTGCCTTGCTGCTGATGTCGTTTGGTACCATCTGGTTAAATGCTGTAACCGGCACGGGTAACTCGCGCGTAAACCTGTTGATTGAGTTAATTACAATTGTAATCTATGTGGTGTATGTGTATGTAGTGTTAGAACATCTTAACCTTTCTGTAGCGTGGGGCTGGGGCAGCGAGTGGGTGTATTGGCTTAGTATGTTTTCGATGGCTTTCTTTTATATGAAGTCGGGGAAGTGGAGGGGAAAAACGATTTGATTGTAAGAAGGCGTCTGGATTAGCAAGTTATTGAACCGGTATCTGCTCTAACTTTCCGCCAGTCACATTCCAGTATTGGTTAGGTTGTGTACGGGGCCACCGGGTAAGATTGAAAACCGAAGCTCCTTGTTCGGTTGCAGAAAAAATCCAAACCCCTAAGGCTTTATTATTTTTGTTCCACGCTAATGGCTTGTTTGGTTCGCACACACCTGGTTTTGCCAGAGGTTGAATAAAAAACGCTTTGCCCGAGCCAAACGCAAATGCATTTCCCTCGCCATCAATACAAAGAGCGGTGCGTTCGTCCACGGCAATTCCTTTAGGGTTTTTAATGGAGAAGTCTTGCATTATCCGGGCAAGAAATACAACGTGCCTTCCTTGGCGTTTACGCTGTGAGTAGTGCTGATCGGCAATTGTGTTTTTTAAAAAAGGAATGGAGATAAAGCTTTTAGAAATGCTTACCGCTTGTGTGTAGGGATTAGTCAACGCATCATCGGATATTACGGTATCGAATTGCGCATCAAAAATAAATTCACTAAGCACAGCACAGCCTGCACTGGTGCCGCCAACCGGTACTTTCTTTTCATCAATCAGATAGGCAAGCGCTTTAGATACTTCGGAGGCTTTCCAGTATTTCACATAATTCCATTGATCGCCACCGGCAATAAACAAGGCTTCAGCGCTTCGGATTTTTTCAGCCGTTTCAGGCAACTGTGCTTTTTCCCGCGAATCGATGAGCAGGGTTTCAACAGAATTAACTTCACCTAAATCAAACAAGTAATTATTGTACCCTGTAGAGCCGGATGCGCGGATAATAACCACATCGCCACCACCGCTGCGCAACATCATCCACTGCATAGCTTCGGCAACATCGGTGCTGCCACCAGCTAAAACAAACCCTGGCTGCGTAACCGTTGTTGTATCGTTTAACGAACCAACACGGCCAATGCTAACACCTTGTGCTAATACGCCATACGCAACCAGAATACCAATGCCCAATAAGGTAAGCCGTATCATGCTTTAAAATATTCCAGTTCGGCCAGCATTAAGATTTTAACCATGGCCCTAAAATAGTTAAATCCATTTTATCAAAGCGGGTTTATAGGTAAGTTGCATAACCGATACATGGGCCTGTGAGATATATTCTTTTTACACTGATCCTGTTCTACCCGATTGCCACAAGCGGTCAGCAAGAAGGGCGCATGCGCACCCGGCTGGTGGATTATGCCGAATATGACAGATTAGTTGCAAACTTTAGTTATGCTCAGGATAAAGAAAAGGCCACTGATCAGCTTCTGGATTTTGTGGGTAAAAATTTTACAGCAGAGGATGAAGAATATTTTTACGCACGGTACCTGGTTTGCTCTCAGGTCAACCACTCTGGCAGTTATTTGAAGACTACAGAATTGTTGCAACAAGCTATTGAAGCATACGAAAAATATTATCCCTTTTATCATCGCGGCTACCCCTATGTTTCGCTTGCTATTGTTGGGCAAACGTATTTGAATCTTAGCCTTATTTACCAACGACAACACCTGCATACCAAGAACATCCGCTTTTTGAAAAACTACCGAACCCTTCTTGAAGGGAACCCAGACCCGTACACAAGACGAACCTATTACCTGTACTTGGGAGAAAGCTTGTTTCAAAATGAACAA
The DNA here is from genome assembly GCA_002352225.1 of Flammeovirgaceae bacterium UBA2786. GTDB lineage: Bacteria > Bacteroidota > Bacteroidia > Cytophagales > Cyclobacteriaceae > ELB16-189. The sequence goes on along the minus strand of DEIA01000003.1, from coordinate 16,406 downwards.
TATGATAGTGCGATCCAGACTTTTTTGAAAGTGAAAGAGCTTAGCGAGTCAGGAGCATTCAACTATCAATACCCAGCGGCCGATGATGTTTACAAAATTACTTCGGATATACCGGAAGAAACCAAACAACAGTTGCTAAAGGCGAAAGCGGAGTATGTAGCCAGCATGAAAAAAATGGAAGAGTCTTTAGCCGTTAATAACCGATTGCAATACAGCAGTTACCTGGCTAAGGCATATTTCTATCAATATAAGTATGATGCCTGCCTGCCCTATGCCAGACAGCAAGCAGATGACATGGCCTGGATTTATAAAGACATGTACGAAGTGCTATCAAAAGCGCATGAACAAACGAAAGACCTGAATATTCACGATTCTCTCAAAACAACTCAACAGGCAGCGGCCAATCAAAGACGGATACAGGAAATTGGAGGCACAAACGCTTTAGTGGTAATCAGTGCGCTTAAAACAAACCGCCATCAAATAGCAGAACAATATTCTTTCGGCTTGATTGAACAAAGTCTCCTCAAACAAATAGACAACGACATTAAATCAGCTGAAAAGAGTTACGAAACACTTTTTCAGGCGATTGAAAAACTAAAAGAAATTAAAGGCTACGGTCAAGCGGTTAAATCATATTACGAGTGGATAAACCCCTATTACCTGAACCTTAAGGTTAAATCTAATCAACTTACGGAAGCACTCGCGCGGGCACAATCTGTAGTCACAAAAGAAGAAGAGAGATTGATCAAAAACTTCCAATACTTTACCGAAAACGAGAAGAAGGAATTTTTCAAAAACTACACCAAAGAACTGGAGCGATACTATTCTTTGCTATTACTTAATACTGAAAAGGGGACCGATAAAACGGGTGATTTGCTGAACAAGATTCTGCAAACCAAAGGGCTTATTCTTGATGCAACCCGCGAGCAGGAAAAGCAACTCCGTAAAATCAAAGACAAAGAAACCCTTGCTCAACTAGCACAGGTACGAACGTTACGCGATAAACTGGCTGCCTTCAATCAGCAGTTTGCCACCTCGCAGCAGCCAGCATTGTCCGATTCGATTAATCGTATTGCCATCCGCGTTGGTGAGTTGGAGCAATCCATTAATCTGAAGTTGATTCCTATAAACCTGATTAAACCGGTGCGCTGGCAACAGGTGCAGGCAAAATTGAAAGCAGGTGAAGCTTATTTTGAAATCTTCAGAGTACAGCGTGATAATTTTAATTTTGATAAACCCAAAATTCAATACTGGGCTATTGTTGTTAAACCGGGGGACACTACCCCCACACTCTTTCTGATTAGCGAAGGCGAAGCCTTTGAAAGCCGCAACTTACATTACTACCAAAACAGTGTGCGTGGCCGGTTAGAAGATTCAGACAGTTATAACCTGTATTGGAAAAAAATCAGTGAACACCTGCAAGAGGCCAGCACCGTTATTGTAAGTGCCGATGGCGTGTACCACATTGTTAATCCGGTAGCGTTAAAAAATCCGGGCACAGGTAAATTTGTATTAGATGAAATTGAAATCAAACGCATATCAACCGGACGCGATTTACTAACTATTGCAGACACTAACCCCACTAACAAAACGGTTGTGTTAGTAGGCAACCCGCGTTTTGAAATGAGTCGTAAACAAAGTGGAAATACATATCGTAATAATGAAGTTACGCCAGTAGAGGCCAACGAGAATACGCGTGCAGGCATTGAATTATTACCGGGTACAAAGAAAGAAGTGGAGCGGATTAGTACAAAAGCCGAAGAAGAAGGCTTTCAGATTGAGATGCTAACCGGGCCCGATGCCAGCGAATCGAATGTAAAAAAATTGAGCAGCCCGTCTGTATTACATCTTGCCACGCATGGTCAGTTCGATCAGTTCTCTAAGGCAGATACTTACCTGAAATCAAAACTTATTCTGGCAGGGGCAGCAGATACAGAGCCTCTTTCGGTTTCGGATTATGCGCTTTACGAAGATGGGTTTCTGACAGCCTACGAAGTAACACAACTGGATTTGCCCAACACACAGTTAGTTGTTCTTTCGGCATGCGAAACAGGTTTGGGCGAAATTCAAAGTGGAGAAGGAGTGTGGGGCTTGCAACGCGCCTTTCAATTAGCCGGAGCCCAATCGGTAATGGGGTCGTTGTGGAAAATAAGCGATGAAGCCACGGTTAAATTTATGGATGCATTCTATGAGCACTACCTGCGCACCAAAAACATTTCGCAGGCGTACCGGCACGCTATGCAAACTACCCGACAGGAATACCCACAGCCTTATTATTGGGGCGCCTTTACCCTGATTGGCGGTAACTGATTATTTATGCAAGGTTGTCGGTTGCAGTTGCTTTTCGCCTATCTTTGTTTCCCTCAACATCGTTGCTATGTCAATTCAAGATCGATTTAGTCAGCAAGACCTGGAACGCATTAAAAATGCAGTGAAAGAAGCTGAGAGTAAAATTTCGGGCGAAATAGTTCCTGTATTTGTAGAAAAAAGCAGTCATTATACGATTGCCAATTTCCGGGCCGCATTAATTGGAGCAGCATTAGTGTTTGCGCTTATTGTAATTTTTGACCGGTATGTGCCCAGCGTGGCCGTGTACGATCCGGTTTTAATTTTTACGCTGGTAGTTTTGGGAGGTTTAGTGGGGGCATTAAAATCTAACTATATAAGTGCCGTAAAGCGACTCATGCTCAGTCAGTCGTACATGGATCAGGCTACGTATAAGCGCGCCCAAAGCGCCTTTCTCGAAGAAGAAGTTTTTAACACCCGCCAGCGCACCGGCATAATGATCTTCATTTCATTTTTTGAACACGAAGTAATTGTAATGGCCGATAAGGGCATAAGCAAAGTAGTGGATCAGAAAGAGTGGGATAACATGGTGAAAGTGATAATTGAAAATGTAAAGCAAGGTCATATTACTGATGGCATTGTATCGGCCATTAAACGTTGTGGAGATTTACTCCTGGAAAAGGGATTTGAAATCACCCCCGATGATGTGAACGAATTGAAAGACGATTTACGCCTGGAATAAGATTCGCATGAAAGTGGGTTTTTCTTTATTACGATTTTTGCTCCTTCTGCTGGTAGTAGCAGTAAGTTTTGCGGGCCAGGCGCAGCGTACGGTACCGGCACACAATGCAGTGTGGGTACACGATGAAGCCAACATTCTTTCGGCTTCTGCAAAAGCACAAATGGAAGCCATGTTACAAGCGCACCGCGATTCAACTTCCACACAGATTGCTGTATTGATTGTGCCTTCGCTGGAAGGCGAAGATATTGACGGGTATGCTGTACGGGTGTTTGAAGAGTGGAAACTGGGCCAGCAGGGTAAAGATAATGGTGTACTTTTTCTGGTTGCCATGCAGGAGCGCCAGATGCGCATTGAAGTAGGCTATGGATTAGAAGGCGTGTTAACCGATGCATTAAGTAGCCGCATTAACCGGAATGAGGTTGCCCCGTTTTTCAGAGAAGGAAATTACGAGGCCGGCATACAGGCCGGGGTAGTAGCCATTATTAAAGCCGTAGCCGGTGAGTATAAAAACGATGATCCATCTCCGCGAAAGCGCGGCAAAAAATCTTCGTGGAGTACAATTATTTTTCTGGTACTTATAATCTTCCTGATGTCGCGCAGAAACCGTGGTGGTGGCGGTGGTATGGGGGGTTATTGGACTGCCGCAATGATGGGACATATGTTGGGTGGTGGTCGTGGTTCGGGGGGCTCGTGGGGCGGTGGCGATTTTGGTGGTGGAGGATTTTCTGGTGGAGGAGGCTCTAGCGATTCGTGGTAATACAGTATAAAGAATTGATTACATGATGCGGTTTACTTTCATAGTGTTTCTGTTTATTTCAGGATTTACTTTTGCGCAAAAACCTGTGCCCGAGTTATGGGGAACGCGTGTGCATGATGATGCCCACGTTTTGAAACCCGAAACGATTGAAGCACTAGAGGCACAGTTAAAAGCATACGAAGACTCAACATCAAACCAGATTGCAATTCTTACCGTCTCATCGTTAGACGGTGAGACCATTGAAGAGTATTCTTTACGTGTAGCAGAAAAATGGAAGCTGGGACAAGAAGATAAAGACAATGGTGTGCTGTTACTCATTGCGGTAGACGATCATAAAATGCGAATAGAAGTAGGGCACGGGTTAGAGGGTGTGCTAACGGATGCGCTGTCCAGCCGAATTATTCGAAATGAAATGGCCCCTGCTTTTCGCAGAGCAGATTTTGATGAAGGCGTAACGGCAGCCATCACAGCAATTACAAAAGCCATTGGTGGCGAGTACACAGCCAACGACAGCAGCGAGATAGTTGAACTTTCTACAACAGCCCGCATTCTTATCGGCCTGGGCATTTATGCTTTCCTTGGTATCTTTGCCTTCTTTGGTTTATTCATAAAAGGAGGCTGGGGCTGGTTTATGTATTTATTTCTTACACCCTTCTTTTCTATTTTTCCGGCCTTTGTGTTTCCGCTTCATTTATGGTACGTGCCGGGGGTATCTTATCTGGTGGGGTTCCCAATTATTAAGTGGCTGGTAAATCAAACCACATGGGGAAAAAAACTGGCAAAGAAATTTGAAGAAGGCGGTGGATCTGGTTCCGGAGGAGGCTGGAGCAGGAGTAGCAGTAGCAGTTGGAGTTCTGGCAGTTCAAGTAGCAGGAGTAGTGGCAGCAGTTTTTCTGGTGGTGGCGGAAGCTTTGGTGGAGGCGGAAGCAGTGGTAGTTGGTAAATGTAAGCGCCCGCTTACAAAACATCTACTTCATTACTCAACGTTCCAATTCCATCAATCGAAATAATCACCTCATCATTTTTCTGAAGTGTAAAATCATTTGGGGGTACAAGCCCAGTGCCTGTCATTAAAAAACTTCCTTGCGGAAATTTGCAGGCTTTATATAACCAACCAGCCAGTTCTGTAAAAGAACGCTTCATTCTGTTTAACCGAATAGTACCACCAAATACTTCCTGCCTGTTGCGTATTATGCTTATCGCGATTTCGGTTTCTAAAGAAATGGGATTCTCGGGAATGTAAAGACAGGGCCCCAATGCACAGCTGCCCTCATACATTTTAGCTTGCGGCAGGTATAACGGATTTTCGCCTTCAATACTGCGCGAACTCATATCGTTGCCAATAGTATAGGCTTGAATGCTTCCTTCGGAGTTGATAAACAAAGTCAATTCAGGTTCAGGAACATTCCACGAAGAATCACTTCGTACAAATACACGTTGGCCGGGCCCCACTACCCGTGCAGGTAATGCTTTGAAAAACAATTCGGGCCGGTTGGCTTCATACACTTTCTGATACACATCGGCAGCCCCCGATTCTTTTGATTCTTCCATGCGTGCATCGCGGCTTCGCAGGTAGGTTACTCCGGCAGCCCACACCTCCTGCGTGCCGATGGGGGCCCGGGCATGTGTAAGTAAGGTTTGGAGTTGATCGGAGGGTACAGGCTGCAAATTTTTTGAAACCTGAACAAGGTGCGCATGCAATGCTGCGCGGTTAATGAGAACGTCCCATGTTTCGCGGAACACATAAGCATTTGATTGCTGTACCAAGACCGGACCTACTTCAGTTTTATAGAGATGCATTACTTTTTTAACTGTCTTAAATCGATACCCAATGTTTTTTGAGCCACATGATTGAGCGCATCAAAATCGCCTTGGGCATGCAGGGTAATTTGTTTGTACGTTTCAGCCTGTCCGGGATTCAGGGCCAGGGCAGGGGATGAAGATTCAAGTTCATAAAACGGACCGAGTTGAGAACCGTCTGCAAGCGGCCCATCGTTATAGGCATTTACAACATCGCCCTGAAATGGATTGCTTTGAATTGTCCAGGTGGAATTTACATAACTGGCTTCCGGTTGCACATTAAAAATTACCAGCGTAAGAATGTTTTTTTCAAAATCAAAACTGGCTGCTATTGGTTTGGCAATATCTGGCGCTAATCCGATTTTACTACGGTGTTTACCATCGCAAATAAAAAAGAGGGTACTATCCTGAATCGTTAAACGATCGGCAGGAATTTCACCAAAGTAATTTGAGGTAATAAATTCCTGAGCTTGTGGTATGGGCTTGAAGGGAATGATAACTGTGGTGGCGGAGGAAGGTGTAAACATGCCCAGCAACCAAACAGAGAGTAAACCAGACTCTTTTGTCCAGGTATTATCTCCGGAGTTTTCAATAATATTTTCGCTTTGGTAGGCAACCCAGCTTATGTTGTTTGTTATTGATACACCAAGCGTACTAAGCTGTTGCTGATCAATAAGGGATAGGGTTCGGGTAATATTCAAGTCAAACGCACCCCCCGAATAGTTGGTGAGTGAAGCAGATTTAGTGAAGGTAGCAGAAGATGTGGAGTGCGATTCTAAATTGAACGAGGTCGTATCAAGTAATGCAGGCACCTGCCAGTTTTTGATCAGGAAGGAATCACCGGGAGCAAAGTACAAAGAATACTGCCCACCCTCAGGCCCCAGCCAAAAACGCTCTTCCCCGCCTACCGGGTTGAATTGTTTTAGCTTTTTACCCGATGCAATCAGATCATAGTTAATCCAGCCATAGCCGGTTCCCTCCTCGCCATTAGATGAACTGGTCATAACCCGCCCCTGATAATCGCCCGAAATAAGTACACGTGCTTTGCCCGAGCTAAGCTCAACAACGGTACGGTTATGTTTTTTCAAAAAGGCAACATCATGTTGATACGTACCCTCCCTATCATTTTCTTTCTGACTGCAGGAGAGCATGGCAAGCACAGGTATCCATGCGAAGCGAAGGATCATACTTAAATGTAAGGGTTCTGGCGGCTGCAAGCAACACCAGCTATTATCTCAAACCCGGGTTATGGTTAATACCGGAATAAAATCAGAAAAAAACTCCAGTGGTTTTATTAGAACAATAGTCAGATATTCCACCAGTAGGTAAACTTCAATACCAACGCATGGTTTTTAGCCATCAGATTATTGGGCAGATAATTATCGGTGTACACAATAAACAAATCGCTGGCTGGCCGGTAGCGCCATTGAAAGCGCGTATTCAGATTAATGTTGTTACGCTGCTCGTTGTATTGCATAAATGTGGTAAAGAAAATTTTGTTGGTAAACGTGATGTCTAACCGCGGACCAACCAACCAAAAGGTATTACGACCCCACGGTTGCGGCAACCGGATGTCATTATAACTGGAACTTAACACAAAACTTATATAAGGCTGAAAGCGATAGCCCAGTTCGCTACTAAAGAATGTACGCGTACCTTCAGCATAGTACCCGCCATAGCGTGCACTTAGGGCATACGTAAACCTGCTTTGAGGTCTGGAAGAAAATTCGCCACCTATCGATTTCCAACTATGCACGGTGCCGCTGGCAAGGGTATCCAGATTAAAATTGGTTGGATCAAATGGGCGCAGAAGTTTTACATAATCGTGTGCGGCCCAAAGGGTAAGTGTGCTTAGGTTGCGGAAGCTGATGTTGTATGCGAGGTAACTCTCACTATCGGTTTGTTTGTAATCGGGTGTAAAGAAAATGCTGGTGGCTACTTTTGGTCCATGGCTTAATACCCGTTTCCCTTTCGGAAAAAACTGATATTGCACTTGTGGATTGATGCGGACATAATTATTACGGGGCACGTAACCTACTTCGGCCGAGTAGCCGCTACCCACGTATTCATATTGGTTGCTGATCTGAAATTTTCTCCCGGCATATTGCAGATGGCCTGAGTAAACATAGTCATCGTTTACCTTTTGCGGAGAGAAGGATTTTAAAAATAAAGCTTTTCCTAACCACTTATTGTTACCCGAGGCCAGATTATACTCAAGGCCAACATTGCGATTGAATTTAGAATAAAGGGCTGTAACGTTCTCGGGCACGGTATAGTTCAGCGACTCTTTGTTGATCAACAGTAACCCAACATTAGATCGGGCAAACACTTTTCTCTGTAATGCCAGTACCGAAAAATTTTGTGCAGGCAAATTTTCATCTTCTACTTTTCCGGTTTGCATGTTCATGGCGGCTATGCGCCAGTTTTTATCCAGCTTACCGCTTAGGCGTGCACCTGCCTGTATCGGTGCTGCCAAACCAATACGCCTGGAGAAGAATGGCCGGATAGTGCTGTATCCAAAATTGTTAAACATGTCGCCATTCTCCAGAAAGAATTGTCTGCGTTCGGGGAAAAATAATTCAAAGCGATCGAGATTAGTTACCTGACGGTCAACATCCACCTGAGAAAAATCAGGATTAACGGTAAGATCGAGATTGAGCGATGAGGTAACGGCAACCTTTACATCAAGTCCTGCTTCTGCACGGTGAGTAGTATTGCGAATGGTTTCGCGGTTTTGAGTTACTCCACCCAGCAGATAAGGAATAACGGAAATATTAGCACCTGTTTTTTTAGGAGGGCTATCCCACACCAATGTTCCGCTAAACGCAAGCGCAGCAGTTGGAAATTGCCGGGGCACCGGTGTCCAGCTCGATTTTTCAGTTGTCTTCAAATCTAACCGGCTAAAGTTTATTCCCCAGGTATCAATGCCTTCTTTAAAGCGAATAGTTTTAAACGGAATGGATGCTTCAAAAATCCATTTGTCTTCGTAATTTTTTACAACCGATGTCCACTGGTTATCCCAGTTCAAATCCACTTTGCTGCCCTCATACATCAGGCCGTCCCATTGGGCACCGGCTGCATTTGCCCCAAAGGAAAATCCGTTTGTCTGGTCATCGAATGTGTCCATAAACAAAAGGAAGTTATCGTTTTTGCCGAATGAAAAATCCCTTCGCAGCGACTCAACAATATACGGCCCGGGCAAAGCATGGTGGCATATGGCAAGCAGGTAAAGGTTGTCTTCATCATAGGTTAGCTTCACTTCAGTTTTTACCTTGGCCTTGCTGGTGTCCATAGGCAGCACCATAAAAAAATCGGAAGCGGTTGCGCTCTCCAGCCAGGCAGGCTCGGTTAGTTCACCATCAATTACTATAATAGACGAAGCATTTTTTATGGGCAGTTGAAACCCCGCATTCTTTTTTTGACCAAAAAGGAAGCATGAACTTAGAAGAAACAAGCACAGGGCAAGCAGGCGCATAGTTGCAATATGAACAAAGGCTATTCAGCGTACAAGCAAACAAGAGCAGACGGTGATTTTGCTTTTTAAGAGTAATTTTAATTTACCTTTGGCCAACCCGGCCTTCTGTTTCGACCTTTGTTGATGACGGTTTTGCCTTGTAATTAATCGACCGGTGAACAAAACGGAGATTGCCATTACTGATTTGAAAAAGAAAAATTTGAGAATGATCAAAATTTTTTATTGGCTGACTTTTGCGGTTGCAATTTTTACGCTTACTCAAAACGCTGGCCTTGGTCTTTTTGCGCTGGCACTATTTATTATACCAATCTTTATTTTGCATGCAGGAATAGGATTGAGTATTCCGAAATTGAAAGATCATAAAACAGGGCTTATTGTATCATCCGTTAATTTGCTGTTTTTTGTTTTAATGCGGCCCGATGGGGCTCATGCCTTTACCCAAACCGGTTTAAGTTCTATTCTTGAATATTTTGGAGTTCACATAGGGCCTACGCGCAAATATGAGAACGAATTGTTTTTTGGCTCAATTGCGCTCCTTTTATTACAGGTTGTCCTTGATCTGCGCTTAAGAAAAATTGCATTAAAAAGTTGATAAACAACAGCTACTAATCTTAACCCGCCAGTATTTACATTTGTAACCGATAACCCGTGCGGCATGAATACCTACAGAAGATTAACATCCCTTGCTTGTTCAGTTTTGTTGCTGGCTGTTTTAATCACATTACCGGCTTGCAGCAGCGAGGATGAAGAGCACCCTAACGAGTATGTAAACAACTGGATAAAAGTAAATATGGATTTCTGGTATTACTGGAACACCACCCTTCCTTCCAGCCCGGATAAGACATTAGCATCCGGTGATTTTTTTGAAAGCTTACTAAATGAAGATGATCGCTTTTCCTGGATACAGGAAAATTACCAGGAGTTACTCAATTCGTTGCAGGGGGTAAATGAAGAAGCCGGTTATGAACTGGCGCTTTATCGCGAAAGCTTAGACAACAACAATGTAATTGCACAGATTGTATATGTTAAGCCCGCATCACCAGCCGAAACAGCAGGCTTAAAACGCGGAGATGTAATTACCCAGATTAATACCCAGCAAATTACTACCGAAAATTACCAGACACTGCTGTCCGCAACGGGTAACGATCACACCATTCACTATCGCGAACTCGATATTGAAAACGGAGTATTTCTTACCACTGTAAAAACCAAAGCACTTACTACTGCGGTTTATGCCGAGAACCCGAATTTTTTAAACAAGGTGTTTACGCACAACAATCGCAAGATTGGCTACTATGTGTATAATTTATTTTCTACCGGCCCAACACAAAACAACAATACCTATAATACCCAGATGGATCAGATTTTTGCTTCATTTCAATCGGATGGTATTACCGACCTGATAATTGATTTACGGTTTAATAGTGGCGGAGCAGAAGCGGCAACCGTAAACCTGGCCAGCCTTATTGGTAAAGGAGCAGACAACACAAAAGTATTTACCATTCGCGAGTACAATAAGTTGGTAGAAACTGAAATTAAAAGCGAACCTACGCTGGGGGCCGATTTTCTAACCGTAGAGTTTTCGAATAAATCGCAGAATGTGGGAAACCAACTTATGAACAGCCGCGTGTATATTCTTACCGGCACCCGCACGGCATCGGCCAGTGAGTTGTTGATTAACGGATTACGCCCCTACATGGATGTGTTTATAATAGGCAGCACAACGGTTGGTAAAAATGTGGGGTCTATTTCAATATTTGATGAAGATGACACACGCAATACCTGGGGTATGCAACCCATCGTTACCAAATCGCTTAATAGTGCTAAAGAATCAGATTATGCCAACGGGTTTGCCCCACAAATTCCATTACCGGATAACAACCTGATTATTTATCCGCTGGGCGATGAACGTGAATTGCTGCTTGCCCGCGCTTTGCAGGAAATTACAGGAGAAATAGATCCGGGCCGTGTTCGTGCAGCTAAAACCTGGGGAGCAGAGGTCGGTCATACATTGGATTTGAAGAAACACAGCAACGTGTTGATTCTTGATCCGGCTCATGAGCAAAAGCTGCTTCAGAAATTGCATCCGTTCAGTTTTTAAATTACTGTCTTCAGCGACTTCTCAAAAACGGATATTGATTTTGTAGTTTTCTCAGAGGCTGTCTCAAAAGTCGTTNNATTTGACTTTTGAGACAGCCTCGCTACAAGTTCCAGGCGAATCGTGCTGACCGCCCGGTTGTGTTTGAAATGCAAACTTTTTCCAGCACGCAATCTCCAGCCGCCCCTGCAGGGCTATACTTTAAAATTTCTTCCAAGTGGAGTCTCCCGCCTTGGGGACTCCACGTATAAAGAATTTAACGCTATACTCACCGCTCTCGTACAGGCAGAACAGCCCTGCAATAATCAACCACTTAAGAGCCTGCTTCCGAAAGAATCAGCTCTAACTTGCTTTTTTGCAAATACCCATACCGGTGTGCTTATAATATCCTTATTTTTGACGCCTCAACATTCCAACCACTATGAAACGCGATAAAGTTGTTTTTGACCTGATTGAAAAAGAAAAACAAAGACAGGAACACGGCATAGAACTGATTGCATCCGAAAACTTTGTGTCGCTTCAGGTAATGAAAGCCCAGGGCTCGGTGCTTACCAATAAATATGCAGAAGGCCTGCCCGGCAAACGGTATTACGGAGGCTGCGAAATAGTAGATGAGGTTGAGCAATTAGCTATCGATAGGATAAAAGAACTTTTTGGTGCCGAATGGGCCAATGTACAGCCGCACTCAGGCGCACAGGCTAATGCAGCGGTTATGCTGGCCTGCCTTAAACCGGGCGATAAAATCCTCGGCTTCGATCTTTCGCATGGCGGCCACCTTACACATGGTTCGCCTGTAAACTTTTCGGGTAAATTATATCAGCCATCGTTTTATGGTGTAGAGCAGGAAACCGGACTTATTGATTTTGATAAAGTAATGGAAACCGCTTTGCGCGAAAAGCCAAAGATGATTATTTGTGGAGCATCGGCTTACAGCCGCGATTGGGACTATATAAAACTTCGCGCTGCCGCAGATGCTGTGGGGGCTTTGTTGCTGGCCGATATTTCGCACCCGGCCGGATTGATTGCGCGTGGTTTATTAAACGACCCGATGGAACATTGCCACATTGTAACTACCACTACCCACAAAACACTTCGCGGCCCTCGTGGAGGATTGATCTTACTGGGTAAAAATTTCGATAACCCCTTCGGACTTAAAACTCCGAAAGGAGAATTGCGCAAGATGTCGTCCTTATTAGATTCGGGTGTGTTCCCCGGTACACAGGGCGGCCCTTTAGAGCATGTTATTGCCGCCAAGGCTATTGCGTTTGGCGAAGCGCTTAGCGATGAATACTTAACCTACATTGTACAGGTTGCCAAAAACGCCAAAGCGATGGCCGATGCCTTTATACAGAAAGGATATAAAATAATTTCGGGCGGAACCGACAATCATGTTATGTTGATTGATTTGCGTTCTAAAAATTTAACCGGAAAAATTGCCGAAGAATCTTTGATTAAGGCAGATATCACCATCAACAAAAACATGGTGCCCTTCGATACGCAATCGCCTATGGTAACCTCGGGCATGCGCATTGGCACACCAGCTGTAACCACACGGGGTTTAAAAGAAAAAGATGTGGTTAAAGTGGTTGATCTGATTGATGAAGTGCTGCAGAAACCAGGCGATGAAAAACACCTGAAGGCTGTAAAACGTAAGGTGAATACGTTTATGAAAAAATTCCCTTTGTACGCCTAAACCGTTACCTTTGGCCTGCATGAAAAAGGGCAAACCAAATTTGAATACAATGGTAGCAGAACTGGCGCTGTTAACAGAAACACAGCGCGAACAGCTAATGCTTGCTCTTGAACAACTCAAAGCCCCGATTTCCAAAGAACCTGTACGGATTACTCAACTTGCCGGGCTGGGCAAAGAAATGTGGAGGCAGGTGGATGTAGGAAAGTATATTCAGGAATTGAGAGATGAGTGGAGCGAACGAAAAATTTGATAACAAAGCTGTTTATCTGGATACGGCCCCGCTAATCTATTACCTGGAAGATAACCCCGCGTACAGTAAGTTTCTTGAACTACTGTTTAAAAAGAACGAAGCAGGCGATTTTATTTTTTATACCTCAGTTATAACACTTACAGAAGTATTAACCTTACCGTTCAGACAAGGGAATCATAGATTAGCTGAGCAATACGAATATTTTTTATCCGGAACACAAACCCTTAAACTGATTCGTGTTAATGAAGCTATTTCCAAACTCGCAGCTAAACTAAGAGCTGAGTATGGAGTTCGGATGCCTGATGCCATTCATTCGGCAACCGCTATGGAAATAAAAGCAGATTGGTTTTTGACAAACGATATTGCCTTGAATAAGATCAAAGGATTAAATGTGATAACACCTGTACATGGCTGAAGAAAAAGAAATGGCATTTTTAGACCACCTGGAAGAATTGCGGTGGCATGTGGTGCGGTCAGTGGCTGCAATTTTTATCATGATGATTCTGGCCTTTGTATTTACCGGCTTCATTTTCGATGAAATTATTTTTGCGCCCAGCGAACCAACCTTTATTACGTTCAGGTGGCTTTGCCGCCTGGGCGAAATTACCGGAGTAGATGGGTTATGTGTAACCGAAATTCCGATGAAGTTGCAAAGCCGGTTTTTAATGGGGCAGTTTACAATGCAACTCACCTCTTCATTTGTAATTGGATTGTGTGTGGCATTCCCTTATGTAGTTTGGGAATTGTGGAGGTTTGTAAGCCCCGGGCTGTATAACCGCGAAAAGAAGGGTTCGCGCGGAGCAGTATTCTATGTTTCTTTTTTGTTTTTGTTAGGAATTGCCTTCGGGTATTTCATTCTCAGCCCGATGACGATTGCCTTTCTTGCCAACTATACAATAAGCGATAAAATTGCCAACGAGTTTGATATCACCTCTTACGTTTCAACTATTACAGCGCTGGTGTTGGGGAGCGGCTTGCTGTTTCAATTGCCGGTAGTGATTTTCTTCCTCACAAAAGTGGGAATTGTAACACCAAAATTCTTGCGCCATTATCGCAAGCATGCGGTAGTAATTATTTTAATTACAGGCGCTATAATTACGCCAAGCCCCGACCCGCTTAGCCAATCATTAATTTCCGTTCCGTTGTATATTCTCTACGAAATCAGCATTTGGATATCGGCAATGGAATTGCGCAGAAAAGAAAAACGCGAATTGGCCGAACTTCAGAATTCAGCAACCTAAATCATTAACAAGATGAAAATTGCCATTGGTGCCGACCATGCCGGATTTGAGTATAAAGCAAAACTACTTGCAGAACTTACGGCCAAAGGACATGAACTTACCGATTTTGGAACACATTCGTCAGAGTCGGTAGATTATCCTGACTTTGCTCATCCGGTGGCATCTGATATTGAAGCAAAAAAAGCTGAGCTCGGCATATTAATCTGCGGAAGCGCAAATGGGGTGGCTATTACAGCCAACAAACATCAGGGTATTCGTGCAGCAATCTGCTGGTTACCCGAACTGGCTGCATTGGCACGCCAGCATAATAATGCTAACATAGTATGTATTCCGGCAAGGTTTATTTCACCCCGGGAAGCATCAGAAATTGTAAACACTTTTCTCAACACACCATTTGAAGGCGGCCGCCATAGCCGTAGAGTTGAGAAAATCAGTTGTTAATAATCATATCAAGAAGGTTCAATTAAATTGAATCAATTGATTTGATTTTCACGTAAGTATCCTTACAAAATTTTTGTAATTTTATTCATACGTATAGCAATGGAATGTATAACCCGTTTAAATAAATACCCAATGAAAACAAGTGTAGTAACTGCAGCACTGGTACTGTTTTTAGGAACAGCCACGCAGGCCCAGGTATTAAACAGACTAAAACAACGCGTTGAAAACAATGCTGAACAAAAGGCCGGACAGGAAATAGACAAACTGTTTAAAGGCAAAGATAAAAATCAAACCGGGCAGGGCGGTAAAGGCAACACCGGTGCCGGAGGGCAGGGCGGAGCAAATGGTAGCGGAAATAACCCGGCTAATAATGGTGGAGGATTAATCTCTACACCTCCGGATGTAAATCAGAATTTAACAGAAGCAGAAGCGGCATACAAAAAGAATAGTTATGGCGAAGCACGGTATGCCGTACAACAAGCTATGCTGGGTGTTGAATTAGAGATTGGAAATAAAATTTTGAAATCGCTGCCAGAGGCTGTTGCAGGGTTAAGCAAAGAAGCAGAAGCCGACCGGGTAACCAGTACAGGCTGGGGCTGGGCCGGGTTAACTATTCACCGGGAGTATTCAACTAAAGACAAAGAGTTTAAAGTAACCATAGCAAACAACTCGGTATTGATGGCTGGTGTTAATGCTTACCTCGCTTCGGGCGGATACGCACAACAAACCAATGGCGAACAAAACTGGAAACAAACCAAACTGAAGGGATATCGGGCTATTATTGAGTATAACGAAAGCAGCGGATATAAACTGAGTGTACCGCTGGGCCAGTCATCGTTAATTGCGTTTAATGGTGTAAGCTTTGCTTCAGAATCAGAAATGATGAAAGCCGCAGAAACATTTAATATCGATGAGATTAAGAAAGAATTAGGCGAACAATAAGATGCTAACAAGTATGAAAATGTATAAACTGGTAATAGCGCTTTTACTCGGCAGTCAGATTGTCGTAGCGCAGGAATTTGATAAAAATATTTCAACGGCCCGGTCTTCATATGCTTCAGGCAACCTGCAGGATTCGCGTTTTGCTATGGAACAAATGCTGCGCGATTTAGACATAGCCATAGGAAAAGAAGTATTGAAATTACTTCCTGCCAAAGTAGGAACGCTAAGCGTAAACGATAAAGAAGACAACGTAACCGGCACAGGTGGATATGTAGGCTTGTACGTTAGCCGCCAGTATGGAGCCGACCCTAAAAGAGGATCTATCGAAATCATCAATAACTCTCCGCTTATTAGTTCAATCAATGCAATTTTAAGTATGCCCGTTATTGGAGGTATGATGCGCGATGAAAACCAGAAAATTATTCGCGTGCAAGGATACAAATCAATTCTTAATAAACAGGTGAACACCGAAACCGGCAAAACCAATTACGAATTGCAAATACCAATGAATAACACATTGCTTACCCTGAAAATGGATGACGCTACCGAGACAGAAATGACAAACGCAGCCAATACAATTCCATTAGCAAAAATTGTTCAGATAGCACAGTAATTGATTTCCTGAAAAGAACATCATGAAGGTCGGGGGTCTGCGGAATATGCGCAGCCAACGACCTTCGC
>DEIA01000090.1 GCA_002352225.1 Flammeovirgaceae bacterium UBA2786 | reverse complement strand
CTCCATTCATTCAAAGAACGTTTGTCGGATTCGCAACTAAATAATTGTTGCTTTTTCCAACTGAAGTGGTTTTAAACCTTTCGAATTTTCAAACCAGAAGCCCTTTTCCGTTCAAAAGGGAGTGCAAAGGTAGCTGTTGGGTGTGTATCTGCAAGTGTTGCAATGAAGATTTTTTACAAAAAATAGCCCTTTTCAGGGTATTTATAGCTAACTGATTGATAATCAGATTTTGTTTTAGGCTGATTTTCTTTTAAAAACAGGCACAGTACTGCAAGCTTCGCCATACATGATGCTGTGAGCCACCGGGCGAAGTCTGTTTGTTACCTCTACGTAGGCCGAAACCGGAACTTCAACTTTACTACACCCTTTAACCACAACCTTAGCATTACTAAATTTTGTCCATTCAATTTTATTTAATGCCTCTTCAAAGAGACGGGCCTCCAAATCCTGTAAAGAACCGAATACAAGCATTTGCACATGGGGTTGAAGTGCTGAAGCCAAAAGCATATACGCCCATGTTGGCACGATAGCATCGGCCGAGCATGTAATGGCTACAACCTTATTCTGATACTTTGCCCACTCATGATCTTTCATAAAATCACGAAAGTCTTTTTCGCGCAAGATCAATTCCTGAAAGAGAAGGTTTTTTATATCAAACAATATGCGTTCGCCTGGTGTGTAAAGTTCTTCCAGATCGAACGTTACCAGCTGGCTGCTGTTTATTCTGTTCTTTATTTCATTCTCCATTATAGCTCAAACACTTTTATGAAGCTGTTGGTTTGCGTATGAGAAAATCTTTTAAATAAAAAGGTTCGAAAGCAGCTACATTTTCAAACTCCTGCTGAATCCATTTTGTATAACCGATTATACCCAATTGAGACGCGCATGGGATTACTTCGTCTAAAAATTTCGCATTTGGATGTATGATTGTCTCTTTACATTTGGCTGATCCTTCGCCAATAAAACATACGGTGGTTTTTTCCAGGTACTCCTGAAAACTTGTGGCATTAATAATTTTTGCCTGAGTTGGTTCTACTTCATTCAGGTTGTAATCAACTACTTTACAATACACTTCCATTCTGCGTGCGTCTACCATAGGGCAAAGCAATGTGGTATACCTGTTCTCAAACTCTTTACCCTGATATGCCAGTAAATCTAATGTGTTAACAGAAACGAGTGGAATGTTGAGTGCAAAGCAAATTCCTTTTGCTGTAGCTACTCCAATACGCAGGCCTGTATATGAACCTGGGCCTGCTGCCACCACGACCCCACTAAGCCCAGCTGGTTGTGTGGCCGATTCTTCTAATACCGCATTGATCATTACCGCTAATTGGGACGCTGCAGAGCGAGGTTCGTGTGTTTTGCGAACCGCTAATAATTTACCTTCCTGATGAATGGCTGCAGAACAGGCTTGTGTGGATGTTTCAACACTAAGTAACCGAACCATCTAGTTTGCCGATAGGATTTTTCGATAGCTCTCAGCATCAGCAAATACTTTGCGTGCCTGTGTAAGTTCAGGATCGCGGTCTAGCATAACTTCAATCTGCCCCTTGGTTAACTGATAATGGAATGCAATTTCCTGTTCGAGGATATGGGTAAGTTCTGGTTTGTTTCTGATAAGGGCTGTGTTTTTATTTTGATCTATGTGTGCTTTTAACTCATTGAATTGGGGTTGTAGTTCGTTATAATATTTTTCACGTTTGGCTGATGTAATCAGTTCATCGGCTTTTTGATCAAGTTCGGTAGCGTAGGTAAATTTTTGTTCAGCTACCCATGTCACGAATTTTTGGTACCCCTGATCGGTTAGTCTAAAGTTCTTCATGGATGCTTGATTGGGGTTTTCGCTGCAATATTTAGTAGCATAATCAAATACTAAACCCGAGTTTACCAACTCTATAACTACCGAACTGTAGGTTGTAACTTCAACCGAAACGTCTGGATCCAGGCCTGCCCCATCATACACTTTACGTCCGCCTTGGGTTTTAAATTCCCGCTTTAGTGAGTCTGGAAATTTTGAGACCGTACCATCACTTTTGCGATGTTCGTAATCGATAGCCTGAATGCAGCGACCACTGGGGATATAATACTTTGCTGTTGTAACTTTGAGTTGCGCATTGTACGCTAATTGCCGTGTGGTTTGAACCAACCCTTTACCGAAGGTTTTTTGTCCTATTAGAACAGCCCGATCATAATCCTGAAGAGAGCCGGCCACAATTTCACTAGCCGAAGCACTACTACTACTAATAAGCACCACCAAGGGTATTTCTGTGTCTAATGGGTTGTTGAGTGCCTTGTAGGATTTATTCCAATCCTCTACTTTGCCTTTAGTTGAAACAACTTCTTTGCCTTTAGGGATGAAAAGGTTTACAATGTTTACAGCCTCGTAAAGCGAACCTCCGAGATTATCGCGCAAGTCAAGAATTACTTTTTTTGCGCCCAGTTTTTTAAACTCGGTTACAGCGGTTCCTACTTCTTTTGCCGCACCAGGGGTAAATTCATCCAGTTTAATATAGCCTACCTCTTTATCGATCATTTCGTGATAGGTAATGTTCGATATCTTGATCTTCTCGCGTATGAGCTTAAAACTAATTGGCTCCTTCACCCCTAAGCGTTTCACCTCCATTACAACTTCTGTATTGGGTTTACCCTTTAGTAATGCACTAACATTGGAGGTAGGTTTGCCTTGTACATTCTGCCCGTTAACGGATATAATCTCATCGCCCACACGCAGGCCTCCGCGGTGAGCGGGGAATCCGATGTAGGGATTTGTAATTACTGTCTTCTTATTTATGATACCGATAAGTGCGCCCACCCCGGCATACTGACCTGTAGTTTGTATGCTGAACGTTTCGAGATCTTCTTCGGGGATGTAGTCTGTGTAAGGATCAAGCTGATTGAGCATTCCGTTAATACCGGTTTCAATCAGTTTTTTAGGATCTACATCATCAACATAATAGGTATTTACTTCTTTAAAAAGCGTGGTAAATATGTCGAGGCTTTTGGCGATATCGAAATATTTTTCGGATGGGATGGTAAAGGCTACTGCCGCAATCAGCACCATGCATACACCTATCATTTTCAGTCGCTTCATATCTTCCGATTTGATTTTGAGCCAGTCTTCAATATTACAATGAAAAGAGGTTACAAGTTCTTAATTTTTTTTGAGTACAAAAAAAACGGTGGGGCCTCACCCCCGGCCCCTCTCCGGAGGAGAGGGGTGGAGTTGAGTAAATGTATTCGGTTTTGTCATTCAACGGCTTGGGGTTTTTGACCTTGCTCCTGGCTTTCTATCTACAAGAGGGGTTGGGCCCCGGCCCCTCTCCGGAGGAGAGGGGTGAGGTGAGTAATGTATTTAGTTTCTTTAATACCAAGAGGGTTTTGGTTTTTATTTCGGCAAAGGGTAGTATTTCTTTTGCTGTGTATACCAATGCAAAAATTGCCGGTTGTATTTGTAATACTTCTTTCTGCGTTCGGTATGCTTCACGGATTCTGCGTTTAATCAGATTGCGATCTACTGCTTTTTTGAACTGACGGCTGGACACTGTAATTAGTACCTGATGCGAAAGAATTGGGTTTGGGTGCGGAAGGAGGATAACTTTAAAGGGGTACAAATAAAAAGAGGAACCCCTTTCGAAGAGTTCCTTAATCCATTTTTCGCGAGAAAGGCGTTCGGACTTTTTGAATGTGTGCCTCACCCCCTGCCCCTCTCCGGAGGAGAGGGGTGACTCTCGCTCGGAATTTTTCATTTCACTAATAAGGTTTGCTTTTCAGAGCATAAAGCTCAGAAAATTTTTAACGGGTCTTAGGTGTACCTTCGTCAGACACAGTAAGTTTTTTGCGGCCTTTTGCTCTGCGTGAGGCCAATACTCTGCGGCCATTGGCTGTTGCCATACGCTCGCGGAAACCGTGCTTGTTCTTTCTCTTTTTGCGTGAAGGCTGAAATGTGCGTTTCATGTTACTATATCTTTAAAATGCTAAAATTTCTAAAAGGGCTGCAAAAATGCTTAGGATAATCGGATTTTACAAGGTACTGCAC
>DEIA01000072.1 GCA_002352225.1 Flammeovirgaceae bacterium UBA2786 | reverse complement strand
GGCAAATGTGGATTTAAAGCACTTCAATACCTTGCCCTAGGTATTCCGGCTGTGGTTTCGCCAGTAGGTGTAAATACTACTATTGTAACTCAGGGCATAAACGGGTTTGTATGCAGTACAGATGAAGAATGGCTTACCCATCTGCGAACCTTAATCTCAGATACCGGGATGCGAAAACAAATGGGCTTAGAAGGCCGAAAAACTGTAGAAGCTCATTACTCCGTTCGTTCTAACACATCCACATTTGTGGGCTTGTTCCGGTAATGTAGCATAACTACAAGTGCCATCAGATAAAAAGGAAGCAACGGAATTTTGTAGCGTGCTAAAGTGCCAAAATTAAATGTAGATACGCCCACTGCAAAGGCAAAAGACAGCGAGAACACTAATCCAAAAATTACATCGGGGTTGCTTAATGCCGATCTAAGCCTTCCGCCCACGGTAAAAATTGTGTACACTGAAAAAATTAAGAAACAAAAACTTTCCAAAGCCGAAATAAACATCAACGGATTTTTTACTTCCCACAGGTATGGCCTGAACAACGAAACGTTAATAGCTTGTGGTGCCAGTTTGAGTATTGACTCAAAGGTTCCATCCAACTCACCTAACGCATAGCCGGAACCCGCACCCCGTCCGCTCCAATACCGGATGTCGTATGCTGTAACTTTTGCTGTTTTGGCCAACCGGCTTATGGCATATCGCTCGTCATCTTCACCTACTTTAACTACCATATAATATGCACCCAACGCCACCAGCAAGGCTGCCACCGGAACAAGAATAATTTTTGCTGCCATCGATTTTATGCTTGAAAAATTATGGGCAACAAGCCAAACTAATAAAGCCGGTAAAAATGCCTGAAGAATAAATTTCTTAACACTGAAAATAATCAGTAAAGACAAAATGAATCCAACCGCGTATCCTATTGAAAGTTTACGTCTGATAAAAAATTCATGAAAGCAATACGTAGCCGCCCCCAGGCTGGCAATGGCAAGCGTATCTTTTAAAATACCCGAACCCCAGAAAAAAACCGATGGCAAAAAAAATGCAGCAATTGCCAACCCCCTGTGCAGATGGGCATACCGGGAGTAGAATGTTAAAAAAAACATCCACATACCAGTAAACGAAAGCAAGGCAAAAAAAACTGCTGTTGCGGAGTACGATGAAAAGGTAAGTAAATCGAACAGGGCTGCTATTCGAATTAAAAAATAACTTTGGTCATCGTTATAAAAATATATTCGCGATGAATACTGGTACACATCCACATGGTTTTCATTACCCCACAATAACTTTAGGCCTCGCATAGGCGAATCCATAAAAGCCTCCCAGATTTGCCGGCTCCCATGTGTATGATAACTGTAGGTGTCTCCTCCATCATAGTAATACTGATATATAAACCCCAGGGCAATGGCGCCCAGAATTTTAAACGTTACAGCGGGTATAAAATATTGCCGGGTTACAAAATCGGTGGCATACGGCCTTACCAGATATAGTATTATGTAAACAACAATCAGGAAAAGGGGCGTAACAATAAGATCGCGAAGTTCCACAGATCAAAATTACTCAATCTACAAGGCACATAAAACTTAATCGTCTTTCTCCATCTTCTTCAGGCGCTTCTTGGCATCTTTGTAGGCTTCGTTTTTACGGCCCGATTTCTTTTTTACTTCCTTAAAATAACGTTTAGCCTCAGCCTTGTTGCCTTGCTTTTCGTTTATCTCGCCCAATGCAATCAACGAAAATAAATAATAGCCCGATTCAGTAGCGCCTACTTCTTCAGCAAATTTTACAGCCAACTCATAATATTTTTTCGATTCATCGAGCTTTCGCTGAAACTCATACATCTGCCCCAGAAAAAATGCTGCATATCGCCCGCTGGTAGCTTCGTACCCCACCCGGCCACTATCAATGCGCGCTAAAATTTGCTTTGCCTGTTTCTCTAACAACACATATTGCCCCCGCGCATAAAGCATACGCGCATAATACCGGTCGAAATACGGATTATCCGGATAAGTAGTGTACAGGTATTCGGCAATTTGAAAAGCACGGGCCTGGTCGTTTTCATAACTGTTGGAAATACGCATTAGCCACACCATAGCTTCGGTGCGGGTATAAAAGGCATTGTACGAAACTTCCTTCAGTTGCTTTAGCCCAAGTTGTTTATCGCCTTTGCGGAAGAACCAGAGCAATGGTTTTAGAGCCGGATAGTTTTCCGGAACCCACACCGAAAAATAATTGTACAGCGCATCGCCAAACAATAGTTCGGGGCTTAAATGATCCATCTCGCGACACACCTCCATATAATTGAGTGCGACCTTTCCCTCTACCGCTGCTTTGCGCCAGCTCTTACGCTCTTCGTCTGAATATAACCGGCCTTTAAACCCATGCGCAGCGGCCAGAAAAAACGCTGATTCTATCTTATACTCCGGATGCTTCTTATACAGATTTTCGGCAATTAGTATGGTGCTATCCATATAGGCCAAAAATTTTTCATCGTACGTGGTGGCTTTGGTGTTAGGCATAATCTTCCACCACTCACTAAGTCCCAGTAAAAAATAAGGCAGCGGGTGCCATTTGTATTTTTGTTTAAACCACCGGAACTGCTGCTCGGCCTTTTCAAATTTGAAATTATAGAGATCGTTAAGCGCCTGGCTTATTTCAATCTGCATGGTAATATTTGAGATTAAAATAATGGTCGTGTCCTTCTTAGGCGCAACAGGTTGGCCAGCAGCTGGAAAACAAAATAATACAAAGAGCACAACCATAAGTGCCTTTACTCGTGTACTCAAAAAGTTCTGAACCCGCATCTCTGTTTCAAATAAACAAAATCTTACTTTCACGTGTTAATAATTGTTTTCTTAAAGAATATGTTCCTGTGACTGAAACGGAATCGCAATTCTCGCTCTTTACTTCCGATAAAAAACTGACGTTTATCACACTCTGCCTGCTTTCTATACTTTTATTGTATATAAAGAAGGATTTTATAGAGAACGAAACAGCCGCCTTTGAGTTTCTTCAAGACCGCCCCGAGGGTATGATTTTACGGGCTATCAGTGCATTGCAGTTTTTTTCTATACCCCTTGTGTACGCATGGAAGTTCACCGTTATCGGGTTTATTATCTGGGTGGGCTGTTTTACGTTTGGTTTCAGAATTACGTTTAGTCAATGCTGGAGTGTGGTAATGGCTGCCGAATTTATTTTTCTGTTAGCCGAACTGATCAAAATAGGCTGGTTTATGTTTGTAGATACAGACCCCACCTGGGCCGAGGTAAAGGCTTTTTACCCGCTTTCGCTCATGCAACTTGCCGACTATGAAACAATTGATAAACGATATGCCTACCCGTTGCGCGCCCTTAGCCTGTTCGAAATTGGGTACGTGTTAATTCTGGTTAACGGTGTACACCATTTTGCCAAACGCCAGAAACAATCCGCCTGGTGGATCGTTTCCACATCGTACATTCTCATTTTCGCATTGTGGCTCTTATTTTACATAATTGTTTATAAATAGCTCGGGTTATGGTTAACCCCTATTTCATCCTATTACTGATATGCCAAATTTCCCAATGGCTAATAGCTGATTTTCCCTATTTTCGCCCTTTCAATTTCAAATAGAACATAAGAAACCATGAATTTTCAGAAGGCAAATAATTTTACGGGTTGGTTTGTGTTTGGCGTAGCCTTGCTTACCTACTGGCTAACGATGGAGGAAACCGCCAGTTATTGGGATTGCGGAGAGTTTATTGCCGTTTCGTATAAACTTCAGGTACCCCACCCACCCGGGGCACCCCTGTTTTTGCTAATGGGTCGGTTCTTCTCGTTTCTGGCTATGGGCGATGTAACCAAAGTAGCCTACTGGATTAACTTTATGAGCGTATTGGCCAGTGCCTTTACCATCCTGTTCCTATTCTGGTCTATCACCTTATTTGGCCGTAAGGTTATGGGCCTGAAAAACGACTCCGAAATTACCGGAGCCAACACCTGGGTGTTGATGGGCGCGGGATTAGTAGGCGCATTAGCTTATACTTTCTCAGATTCGTTCTGGTTTTCGGCTGTTGAAGCCGAAGTATATGCTATGTCTTCTTTCTTTACTGCATTTGTTGTGTGGGGAATTTTAAAGTGGGATGTAATTGAAGACGAAAGCAAAGCCAACCGGTGGTTGTTACTAATGGCCTACATGATCGGTCTTTCAATCGGGGTGCACTTGCTTAACCTGGTGGCATTACCTGCACTTGGACTAATTTACTACTTCAAAAAATTCAAAACTTCGGTTTGGGGTGTATTTGCTACACTAGCCATAAGTGGTGGGTTGGTTTTATTTATTAATGATTTTATTGTTCCCGGCTTACCCACTATTGCCGGCCATTTCGAGGTGTTTTTTGTAAATACGTTAGGGTTGTTCTTCGGGTCGGGTGCGCTTATTTTCTTCTTACTATTAATTGGTGGATTAGCCTACGGAATCTATACCACCCAAAAACAAGCTCGTGTGGTGCTCAATACCTTTCTATTAGCTACTACTTTTATCCTGATTGGGTATGCTTCTTATACAACTGTCTTGATTCGTTCCAACTACGATACCCTGATCAATGAAAATGCCCCCAAAGATGTAATGAGTTTTATCCGCTACCTGAAACGCGAACAATACGGAAGCCGGCCATTATTGTATGGTGCATATTTTACTGCACGCCCTGTGGATATTAAGTATGGCGCACCTATTTATACCAAAGGCAAAGACAAATACGAAATCAGCGATCGCAAGTTTTCGTATGTGTACGAACCCGGAACCGAAACCATATTGCCCCGCGCGTGGAGTTCTGACCAGGCTCAGGCTTATAAAAATATAATGGGATTGCGAACCTATAAAGATGCCCAGGGCAGAGAACAGGTTATGCAACCTACTTTTGGTCAGAACCTGATGTTTATGTTTCAGCATCAAATTGGCACCATGTACATGCGGTACTTTATGTGGAATTTTGCAGGCCGCGAAAGTGATGAACAAGGCGCTGATTGGCTAAGTCCGGTTGGTGCTTCTAAAGATGTGCCCGAAGCATTGGCTACCAACAAAGGCCGTAACAATTTCTTTATGATCCCCTTTGTACTGGGCTTAATCGGAATGTTTTATCAATTCGTAAAAGACACCAAAAATTTTTCGGTAGTGGCCCTGTTGTTTGTAATGCTGGGCGTAGCAATTGTATTGTACCTAAACTCTCCTCCCACCGAACCACGCGAGCGTGATTATATCTATGCGGGTTCATATTATGCCTATGCCTTCTGGATTGGGTTGGCGGTTATAGGTTTATATGAATTACTCGGATCGTTCATTAAAAACGGAAGAGTTGCAGCTATTACCGCTTCGCTTGTAGGATTAACTGCTCCGGCCATTATGGCTGCCGAAGGGTGGGACGATCACAATCGCTCAAACCGGTATTTCTCAGTAGACTCTGCCCATAATTATCTCAATTCGTGCGAGCCGCAAGCTGTTATTTATACCGGTGGCGATAACGACACATTCCCGTTATGGTATGCACAGGAAGTAGAAGGCGAGCGTACCGATATGCGTGCCGTGGTATTAAGTTATTATAATACCGATTGGTACATTGAACAAACTATGCGCAAGGCATACGAGTCGGAGCCGATACCCTATACACTTAGTAAATATCAATATCGCCAAGGTGGTCCTAATGATTACCTGATGTATGCCGATTTTAAACTCAATAGTATTGATGCTAAAGAGTTCATCGGACTGATTTCTAAAGACTTTGCACAATTGCGCGATGATGATCGCAACCTCGTTCCCAGCAGAACCTTTACGCTTGATATTAACAAAGAAGATCTTCGTGCCCGGGGTATTATTCCCAAACGATTGGATAGTTTACTGGTAGACCAGATGCAAATCAAGTTGTTGAAAAGTAACCTGGAGAAAAAAGATCTTGCCATTCTCGATTTTCTTGTAACCAATAATTGGGAGCGCCCGATTTACCTCAACCAAACTTCGCTTTCGCAGATTAATATTGATTTAAGTCCGTATGCCGTGCAGGAAGGTAATGCTTACCGAATTTTACCCGTACGCAATCCACGGCCCGACCGCGAGTTTCTGGTAGATACCGATAAAGCCTTCGATAACATGATTAACAAATTCCGGTACCGCGAACTGGATAACGAAAAAGTCTATTACAGCGAAGACTACCGAAACTTTGTACTTAATCATCGCAGCGCGCTTAACTCACTTGCCGAAGCATTAATAGATGAGGGGCAAATGGAAAAGGCTAACACCGTACTGGAGTTTTCCACTACCAAAATGCCCGATCGCGTTATTGCCTACGACCACACTACCGCTACTTTGGTTGACTTACTCTTTAAAGTTGGCCAAAAAGAAAAAGCCCTCGAAATAGCCAAACTTCTGGGCGACCGGGCAGAAGAAATGGCGCTTTATCTGGTGGAAGAAAATTATGGTCTTAGTCAGGAATTGCGTAAAAACATTTTCATTCTTAATGCATTGCAACAAACTCTCTATGAAAATGGAGAAATGGAGTTAGGCAAAAAGTACGAAGATGCGTTTAATAGTTTGCTTACCAGTTTGCAAATGGGAAGTTCGGGGCAGCCAGGGCAGTATTGATAAACAGAGCATATAAGATCAGGGAACGAGGCCGTATTAATAAAACTCCTTTTGATGCGTCCTCTTGTTTACCTACTCAATCCGTACGATTAGGTAAGTCAAGATTCTCCTTTACAAATTGGTCACAATAAGTTTTGATAAGCTGCCGCACATACCTGAATTGATTTCTTACTTCTGTTTCTGTGCCTCTGGTTTTTGCTGGATCAGGAAAATTGTGATGAAACTTTATCGCCTTGCCGGGTAAATATGGGCATCGTTCTTTCGCATTATCGCAAACCGTAATTACAAAGTCAAAGTCAATAGCGCTATACTCATTTACATGATTGGAAGTGTGTTTAGAAATATCAATTCCATCCTCTTTCATTGCATCAATCGCGCCTGGGTTTACTCCATGCGTTTCAACCCCTGCACTGTAAATTTCGGCATAGGTACCGCTAAAGTATCGCAAATAACCTTCGGCCATTTGGCTTCTGCAACTGTTACCGGTACAAAGCACTAACACCTTTTTTTTCATCCTTACAAGCCTCCTGTGTATTGTAAAAAATCTTCAATTACAACACGTTGTTCCGCAACCACATGTTTTTGATTTTTCGGCATAGACAGTAATACTGAATATTCCGGTTGTCCCGGTTTTAAACTCCTCCATCTCTTTTTCATTCAGGTAATTTTTTAAAATATCATCCGGAATAGTGATTTGCTTTTCCTTTTGAATGATCCTGTTTGAAAAGCCATTCTCCTTAATAAGCTCTAAGTAGGTGTCTTTTTGAATTGCTCCCGATACACAGCCGGCATACATCTCAGCATCTTTGCGCAAATTTTCAGGAAGATCGCCAACCAGAACTACATCAGAAATACTGAAATGACCACCGGGTTTTAATACCCTGAATATTTCCTTAAACACACGGTCTTTATCTGGCACCAGGTTTAATACACAATTACTAACAACTACATCGGCCATATTGCCAGACAGCGGAATATTTTCAATGTCGCCTTGCCTGAATTCTACATTTGAAAAACCAAGCCTCGAGGCATTTGCTCTTGCTTTATTTATCATGGCAGAAGTAAAATCAATTCCGATTACCCGGCCATCTTCCCCGGTTTCGTTTCTGGCAATAAAGCAGTCATTCCCTGCTCCGCTCCCCAAATCAATTACGGTATTCCCCTTTTTTATTTTCGCAAACTGCGTGGGAAGTCCACAGCCAAGCCCCAGGTCTGCATCCGGGTTATAACCCTTCAACATACTATAATCATCGGCCATAATGGTGTGCACTTCCGTAGAACAACCACCAGCACCGCAGCATGATGATTGATTGGTCTCCTTTTCCTGTAAGGCAATCTCACTATACTTCTGCCTTACCAACTCCTTGATTTGTTCTGAATTTTTCATATGCATTAGTAGTATGGTTTTAACAACAGTTCTTCTTTAGTTTCAGTTTTGCAGAAATGCCTGTAAAGTAATGTTGAAGCTTCTCTATTGCCTTTTCATCAATGCAATAACAAATTGCATTGCCCTCTACATTTCCCTTAATAAGGCCTGCGTTTTTTAATTCCTTCAAATGTTGCGATACCGTAGGTTGGGCCAGAGGTAGTTCATTAACAATATCGCCACAAATACAGTCATCAACCTTCATCAGGTACTCAACAATTGCAATCCTTGCCGGGTGGCCCAGGGCTTTGATCATTTTAGCTATTGAATTCTGTTTTTCAGTAAAATGATCTGTTTTTGTTGCCCCCATTTTTATAAACTTAATATTGCAATATTACGATAAAGACTGAAATTTGGTTTTCCAGTTTCATTATTTTTTTAATTTATTTTAATTGGGAACCGTAAGGCTGAAGTTTTTTACACCATCCGCATTAACCGGATACATAATTCAGGCTTTCTTCACCATTAAAAACAGATCGAGGGCCTCAGCAGCATTGTCCATCAGCAAATAATCTTCATGCCGAATGGTGGCCACTAGTTCATCCGAAGCATCTTTAAGTTTGTTTCGATTAAGACGATTCATAAACTCGTACGGTACACGTAACCAGGAGGCCGGCAACTTGTATTGCAGGTTAAACACATCCCATCGCATAAGTTTAGCAACCGATTTTTTATTGCGTTCGTAATACTCCATTACTTTCTGATTGCCGCTAATGCCCTTCATCGTTACATCATTAAAATATTTTTGAGCCAGTTGAGTAAGTTCTGTAGCCGTGTACTCACGCACATGCCACGGATTTCGCGAAAGCGATAGGGGGCGGTTAGGGGTTGTAAGCAAGGCAATGCCACCCGGTTTAAGCACCCGGTTAATTTCTTTCAGAAAAAGTTTATCGTCTTCAATGTGTTCTATCACCTGAAAACTTACTATCGAATCGAAACTGTTATCGGCAAAAACAGAAAGAGGCGGAATGTTGCCACTGTAAAACGTACTTTGCGGGTACTTTATCTTCAGGCTTTCAATAACCGGTGCAATTTTATCAATGGCTGTATAATGCTCAACGGCAGGCAATAGCCAGTCAATACCCCGGCCTTCGCCACAACCCACCTCCAGCAACCTTCCCGAAACGAATTGTGGAGCTAATACGTACGCTTTTAACAACCGCTGATGAATAGGGTTATCGGAAGGGATTGATTCTGACGTTATTTCTGTTGTATAAACCGATGCCATTCGAAAAAAAAATATGGCGCAAAAATAGCGTAATCTATCAGAATTATCGTTTTACCTTTAAACACCAAAATACGCAGCATGAACCGGCTTATATTACTGTTTTTCGTTTCGCCCCTACTCAGTATTGCTCAACCCATAACCGGCTTAAATTTTCGCGAGTGGTATAACCCGAATGCCGAAGTTACCCTTTCCATTGATGTGGTGAGGCTATCCAACCAAATGGTTGTAGATTTCTCTATCAACTCTCAGCAATTCCCTTTAGAGAAATATGCGATTGTGTGGGAACGGAGAGATACCTATACACAACGAGATGGAACATCGCTTACCGAAACTCCAACGGTATTATCCGAATCAGAAAAACAAAAAAAAGGCAGTTGGGTTTTTTCAATCCCCGCCACTTCGTGGTTACTGGTTGCAAAAATCACCAATCTGGAAAGCAAAACAACATGGGTTCATTTCAAAAAAATAGACCCAAAATATCCGGTTAACGGATGGCTTGAACATAACGGGCAAAAATTGAATCAGAAATTTCTTACCGTTAAAAATCCCTATCAGGCAAAAAGCGAGACCGAATCATCCCTCTTTGTTTCAGCCTATTTCAATGACTTTAAACCTGCTGCCCCTCCGTTTGCCGAACAAACTGATCAGATAGATCGATTTATGTTTTATGACTCAACCTACCGCGTAGCACCAGACGATTTACTTACCCTTACCAAACAAGGTGTGTACTTGTTTCAGCGCGATACAAACGCAGCCGAAGGGTTTGCCGTGTTAGGTGTAACCAATGTGTACCCCAGGTTTTCGTCTATTACCGATCTTGCGCAGCCCTTACTCTATGTAACTACACCCGAAGAATTTAACGAAATAAATCTTGCCGGTAACGATAAAGCCCGGTTTGATAAAGTGATTCTGGATATGACAGGCGATCGCGACCGCGCTAAAACCTTTATGCGTAGTTATTTTCGCAGGGTAGAACTTGCCAACCATTATTTTACTTCGTACAAACAAGGTTGGAAAACAGACAAGGGTATGATTTACCTGATTTTTGGTTTGCCCGATGAAGTGAGCCTGAACGATGGCACCGAAACCTGGTTTTATAAATCCACACGCTCGCGCTTTACGTTTGTAAAACGGGGTAGCGTGTACGCTCCGGATCATTACGTTTTATTGCGCGATAAGCGATTTACCGAAGCCTGGTTTAGCACAATAGACTTATGGCGCAAAAGCCGGTTTTAGCAGTGCTGCGTTTTTCTACCTTTGTGTAAACTTTCTTCATGGAAAAATCGGAAATGATTTTTGGAACGCGGGCCGTTATTGAAGCCATTAAAGCCGGGCGCGAAATTGAAAAGATTTTTGTACAGGCCGGGCTAAACAACGACCTGATAAAAGAATTAATACAAATGGCAAAGCACAATGGTGTGCCCTTTACCTTCGTGCCCCAGCAAAAACTCAACCGACTGTCCACAAAAAATCATCAGGGTGTTATTTGTATGCTGGCCACGGTAAGTTATGCCAGCCTGGAAGGTATAATTGATAAAGCCTATCAGGAAGGTCGCGAGCCTTTCCTTCTTATTGTTGATCGGGTAACCGATGTGCGCAACTTTGGCGCGTTGGCCCGCACAGCCGAATGTGCCGGGTTGGATGCCATTATTATGGGCGATAGCGGCAATGCACCCATTACGGGCGATGCCATGAAAACTTCAGCCGGTGCGTTAAGTCATTTACCGGTATGCCGGGAAAAAGATTTAAAGAAAACGATCCGGTTTTTGAAAGAAAATGGTGTTCAGATAATAGCCTGTACAGAAAAAGCCACCGATTTACTTTACAACATTGATCTGAATACACCGCTCGCATTGATTATGGGCTCAGAAGAAGATGGTATTTCACCTCAATTACTTAAGGAGGCAGATCGGTTAGCCAAAATTCCGATGCGTGGAAAAATCAGTTCGCTGAATGTTTCAGTAGCTGCTGGTATTTCAATTTATGAAGCCCTGCGGCAGAAGGGTTACAAATAATCGTTTCCGTTAGGGTTAGTTTTCAGATCATTTACAAACCTGCGAAACAGTTCTTCTTTATCCTTTTCGCAAACAATAAACACATTATCGAAAGCACCAATCAGGTAGCCATTTAAACCCTGCGCTACAATCAGCGTATCTTTTGGACCTTTGATAACACTGTTCCGTGTTTCATAAATCATGGCCTCTGCACTAATAGCGTTGTTGTTTTCATCTTTCGATGAGTTGTCATACAGCGAATTCCACGAACCAAGATCTGACCATGCAAAGCTACTCAGCCACACATAAACGTTATCGGCTTTTTCCATAACACCATAATCGATTGAAATGCTTTTGGTTTGTGCATACGCGGCTTGTAAGGCTTGCTTCTCATTGGTTGAATTAAACTGGCTTGCTGCTTCATCAAATACTTCGGCCATTTCGGGTAAGTATTTTTGAAAGGCCTGCAGAATAGCTTTAACGCCCCACACAAAAATTCCGGCATTCCATACAAAGTCTCCGCTCTGCAAAAAGGTTTTAGCCAGAGCCAACTCAGGTTTTTCGGTAAAGGTTTTTACTTTCTTAAGAGTTTGCTTGCCATCCAGGTATTGAATGTACCCATAGCCGGTTTCGGGGCGAGTGGGTTTAATACCTAACGTAATAAGCTTATCCTGGTCTTTGGCTTTCTCCAGACATTTCACAATAGTTTGCTGAAAATCGCCCTCGTTTAAAATCAGGTGGTCGGCCGGACTAACCACAACCACGGCATCGGGATTAAGCTTCTGAATTTTATGGCTTGCGTAGGCGATGCACGGAGCCGTGTTTTTTCGCATGGATTCGGTAAGCACCTGATGGGGTGCAAGAGCGGGCAATTGCTCGCGGGTTAGCGACTCATGCTCTTCGTTGGTTACCACATAAATGTTTTCGGGTGGGCAAAGTGGCAAAAAGCGTTCATAGCTGGATTGCAGCAACGTTTTACCAATTCCTAACACATCTAAAAACTGCTTGGGTTTGTTGTTGCGACTGTATGGCCAAAACCGGGTGCCCACACCCCCGGCCATAAGCACTACGTAAAGATTTTTATCCATGATCCCGTCTGGGTATCCTTTTGGTTATACAATTCCTTCCTTCAGCAAATCATGCAGGTGAATAAACCCTGCTACCTGCGTACCGTGTACTACTACCAACTGCGAGATGCTGTTTTCCTGCATCAGCTGCAACGCCTTTACCGCAAATTCATCCTTCTCAATTGTTTTGGGTTTGGGTGTCATAATATCCACAGCTTTAATGTTCGCAATATTACTTTCTTTTTGCAGCATACGCCTAAGATCGCCATCAGTAATTATACCTAACAGGTTAGATGCTCCATCAACCACAGCTGTTGCTCCTAACCTTTTTGATGAAATCTCAATAATAACATCGCGCAACAAGGTATCGGGCTTAACCAGGGGAAGCTGCTTGTTCGAAATTACATCTTCTACCTTCAGATAAAGTTGTTTACCCAGCGAGCCCCCAGGATGATACTGGGCAAAGTCTTCGCTTGAAAACTCACGCAGTTCCAACAAACAAACTGCTAATGCATCGCCCATAGCTAAATGTGCTGTTGTGCTGGTTGTGGGGGCAAGGTTATTGGGGCAGGCTTCTTCGCCAATGGTTGCATTTAAAACATAATCGGCATGTTCGGCCAGGTACGATTTAGTGTTGCTTACCAGGGCAACAAGTTTAGAACCTCTTCGTTTCAGCAACGGAACCAGAACTTTAATTTCGGGGGTGTTTCCGCTTTTAGAAAGGCAAATCACAATATCCTCGGCTTGAATCATGCCCAGATCGCCATGTATGGCATCGGCTGCGTGCATAAACAGGGCCGGGGTACCGGTAGAGTTCATGGTAGCCACGATTTTGTTGGCGATTATGGCGCTTTTACCAATGCCTGTTAGTACTACACGCCCTTTACATTGGATAATTTCCCTTACACAAGCCTCGAAATCGTTGTCGATAAAATTAGTCAGGTTTTCTACCGCCTTTGCCTCATTTATTAGCACGGTCTTGGCGATTTGTTTGATATTTTTTGTTATATTCAATGCTGATAACAATTAGTTAAAGCCCAAAGATAAGTAAATCAAAATTTTAAAGGCGATATCATGGTGGTGGCAGAAGAGAAAGATGAATTAAAAGCAAAACTCAAGGAAATATTTGGGTATGGTAATTTCCGGGGTAATCAGGAGGTTGTAATTAAAAACATACTTGGCGGAAGAAATACTTTTGTAATAATGCCTACAGGCGCAGGTAAGTCTCTGTGTTACCAATTGCCTGCTATGATGAATGATGGCCTGGCTATTGTGATCTCTCCCCTTATTGCGCTAATGAAAAATCAGGTCGATCAATTAAATGCATACGGCATTAATGCGCGCTTCTTAAACTCCACGCTTAGCAAAGGAGAAATTACAAGACTTAAGAAAGATTGTATATCGGGCAACGTTAAACTTTTATATGTAGCGCCCGAGTCGCTCAACAAAGAGGAGAATATTGAATTTCTGCAAAAGGTAAAAGTATCGTTTGTTGCCATTGACGAAGCACATTGTATCTCTGAATGGGGACACGATTTCAGGCCAGAGTATCGCAAAATAAAAACAATGATTGCCCAATTGGGCGATATGAATGTAATTGCCCTTACAGCAACCGCTACACCGAAAGTGCAGCTCGACATTCAAAAAAACCTGCAGATGGAGGAAGCCGATGTGTTTATCTCTTCCTTCAACCGAAAAAATCTTTACTACGAAGTACGCCCAAAAAAAGAAACCAAAAAACAACTCATTCGCTTTTTAAAAGAGCATAAAGGCAAATCAGGTATTATCTATTGCCTCAGTCGCAAAAAAGTAGAAGAGATAGCCCAGTTGATTAATGTGAACGGGTTTAAAGCCGCACCTTACCATGCCGGCTTAGATCCGGACGTGCGCATGAAAAATCAAGACGATTTTCT
The DNA here is from genome assembly GCA_002352225.1 of Flammeovirgaceae bacterium UBA2786. GTDB lineage: Bacteria > Bacteroidota > Bacteroidia > Cytophagales > Cyclobacteriaceae > ELB16-189. The sequence continues at coordinate 37,166 of DEIA01000072.1, read as the reverse complement.
GAACGAAGAGGTTGATATTATTGTAGCCACTATTGCATTCGGAATGGGTATTGATAAACCCGATGTTCGGTTTGTAGTACACTACGATGTTCCCAAATCGCTGGAAGGGTACTATCAGGAAACCGGGCGCAGCGGCCGCGATGGCCTGGAAGGACATTGCCTCATGTTCTACAGCCACAACGACTTGAACAAACTGGAAAAATTTAACAAAGACAAAGCCGTACAAGAACGCGAGAATGCCCGCGTGCTTTTGCAGGAAATGGAATTTTATGCCGAAAGTCCGGTGTGCAGGCGCAAACAATTGTTACACTACTTTGGCGAAGAATATAAAGAAAATAATTGCGGTATGTGCGATAACTGCACCAACCCGCGCGAACGTTTTGAGGGCACCGAGTATGTAAAGATTGCCCTCGAAGCAGCGAAACAAACAAACGAACGCTTTACTCTAAGCCACCTGGTTAATGTAATTCGGGGAACGGAAGACGAATACGTAAAAAGTTATGGCCACTTTAGCTTGTCTGTATTCGGAAAGGGCGATCAACAAGATGCCGACTTCTGGAAATCGGTTATCCGTCAAACGCTAATCTATCAATATTTAGAAAAAGATATAGACAATATTGGCGTGCTTAAGATTACGAGTAAGGGATTAGCTTTCTTGAAAAAGCCTCACTCCATAGAGCTTGCCCGCGATCATGACTTTACTACCGAAGGCGATGAAGAAGAATCGCCAGATAAGCCATCAAACAACAACAAATCTTACGATGAGAAGTTGTTCGAGATGCTGAAGGCGTTGCGTAAGAAGGTTGCTAAAGAAAAAGATCTGCCTCCCTATGTAATCTTTCAAGATCCTTCTTTGGAAGAAATGGCCACCACCTACCCTACTACCAAAGAGGAATTGGCATCGGTAAACGGTGTGGGCATGGGTAAGGTAAACAAGTTCGGTAAAGATTTTCTGGATCTGATACAAACCTACGTAGACGAGAACGACATCGAGACGGCCTCGGACATAGTGGTGAAGTCATCGGTAAACAAATCGAAAATAAAAATCTTTATTATTCAGCAAATAGACCGCAAGGTAGAGTTAGACGAAATTGCCGAATCGAAAAGTATTACCTTCGATGAATTACTTACCGAAATAGAAAATATCTGTTACTCGGGCACCAAATTAAATCTGGATTATTATATCGATTCGGTGCTGGATGAAGATAAGCAACAACAGATCTACGATTATTTTCTGGAATCAGAAACGGATAGCATTGAAGATGCGGTTGATGCCTTAAAAGACGAAGACCCTGACTTTACTGAAGATAACCTGCGTTTAATGCGTGTGAAGTTCTTAAGCGAATATGCTAATTAATTTTCTTAACCTGATTTTCAACGAGGTCTGAGCCAAAACTCAGACCTCGTTTTTTATCCGCTTACTTCCGTACCTTGTATCCAATTAATAAGGCAAAACTTTAACTACCATAACCATTTTTTATGAGTTCAATCCATAAAGGCACAGCCGCTGTTTGGGCAGGTGAGGGCCCGGTGCATACCCCCGGCACTATTAGTACCCCCATAGTAAGCAGCGTTACATTCGCTTATAAAAATCTAAATGAATGGCAACGAGTGGCGCTTGGCCAACAAGAAGGGTTTATTTATAGTCGCAATACCAATCCCACCGTGTGCGCATTGGAAGAAAAAATCAGAGTGTTAGAAGATGCAGAAGCAGCAACCGCCTTTGCTACTGGCATGGCCGCTATAAGCAATACGCTCTTTACCTTTCTTACAGCAGGCAAACGGGTGGTATCTATTAAAGATACCTATGGGGGTACCAGCAAAATCTTTCTGGATTTTCTACCTCAGTATGGTGTACACGTTAGTCTTTGCGAAACGGGTAATCATGAGGAAGCAGAAATGGAAATAGCGAAAGGATGCGACCTGGTGTATCTTGAAACACCAACCAATCCAACGTTAAAAGTGATCGACATTCAGCGATTGTCTGCAGCCGCCAAAAAAGCAGGAGCCATTACCGTAGTAGATAACACGTTTGCTACTCCAATCAATCAAAATCCTCTGGCGCTTGGCGCTGATCTGGTGGTGCATAGTGCTACGAAATTTCTCTGTGGTCATTCTGATGCAATGGGTGGATTGCTTGCCGGAAAGAAAGAACTGGTTCAAAAAGTTTTTCAATTCCGCGAAATTAATGGCGCCAGTTTACAGGCCGATCCTGCTTATATGATAGCACGCGGAATGAAGACGTTACAACTACGGATTGAACGGCAAAATACTTCTGCTATGAAGATTGCGCATTACCTGCAACAACACAGCAAAGTAAAAGCAGTTTATTATCCTGGCTTAGAATCTCATTCTGGTCATGCTATAGCAAAAAAACAAATGCGTGGTTTTGGAGGGATGATGAGCTTTGCGTTGGATGGTGGATATGACCGGGTTGAACAATTTTTACCAAATCTCAAACTTGTTCACCTGGCCGCCAGCCTGGGTTCTGTTAGCACGTTAGCCGGACCACCCCGTACCACCAGCCATGTTGAGTTAACAGAGGCACAACGCAAACACCTTGGAATACCCGAAAGTCTGGTTCGCTATTCGGTAGGCATTGAAGACGTAGAAGACTTACTGGCCGACCTGGAACAGGCGTTGACAAAAGTATAATTTATTAAAACCGATAGTACCGCTTTTACTTTACTTCATGCTTTAACACGCCTTCTACAATTAAATATTGCGCCAGCAGGTAGGTAAGCATAATGGCTAACCCCGATAATGGCAAGGGCTGCATAAACTTGTTGATGGCCAGCAGCGAATCAGAAATCATAAAGCTGATGGCCCCGCAAAACACCAGAATAAAACTCGGTTTACTGGTATACCCATACCGGAATAAGGCCTGTAACGACATAAGTGTAATAACAAGTGCGTAAACCATAACGGGTATTTGTAAATTGCCCAGGTGAGGAAACAAGACTGTAACCAAACCGGTGCCCGCCAATACAATAGGCAATGCATAGCGAATTCGTTGCGGGCCATTTAATCCAACTCCTTGCGTTCTGAGTTTACGGTAACACACAACATATAGTACATGGCCTGTTAAAAAAGCAGCAAGTCCGCCCATAAAATACATTTCTCCCTTCACCATTAGGAGCACATCGCCCAGCCAGCAGAAAAATAGTGCTGTTAAAAAGAGAAAACTTTTTTGTTTAGTAGCGCTGAGATAATATACCGCTAATGCCGGAACTAGTAATGGTTTTGCCACAGCATTTACTGCGGTGATGTTGAAAGTAACGGCTGCTAAATCAGCCATTGCAACAATAGCAAAGAAAATCAAGGCTGATTTTTTCATAGTGGTTTTAATCTGCGCCTTGAAAGTAAGTATAAGAACGCTATTGCGGCAAGCGCTGAGCTAACCGAAAACACCGGAAAAAATAAATTCTCATCGTTTGCAAATAACCAGCCCGAGATTAATGCGCCTAGCCCAATACCAAGCTCCATAAAGATATACAGCGAAGCAATGCCGCGACCCTTAAAGCGATTATCGCTTAAATCGGTTGCCCACGCAAGCAAAGTAGGCGAAGTAGAGCCTTGTGCAAAACCATACAGCACCACACCAATCATTAACTGAAGCTTGGTGGTAGCCAATCCAATTACCAACATCGAGATTACAATTAAAGAGGTGCTTACCATTAGCACGGGTTCGCGGCCAAAGCGATCTGATGCTTTGCCGGCTACCAATCGAACTACCAATGATGCAATGGTTAGATACGTAAACAACAAACCCTTATTGCGCACACCCACATGCTGTCCAAAATCTGGAATCAGTGTAAATACGGCACCATAAGCAAAAGCAGAAAGCACCATCACCAAACAAGGTGCCCACACCAACGGTTCAAAAAAATCAGATCGGTTTACTTTGAGGTGGGTAATCGAAAATTTTTGTTTTGCCTTAAGTGTTTCGCGGGTGCGAATAAGAATAAGAATAGATAGCAGAGCCAGCGTGGATGATGCATAAAACATTACGTTAAGACCAAACTGATTGCTGAGCATACCCCCTAACGCGGGCCCGCCCGACATACCTACTGCTCCCGCTGTTCCCAGTAAACCCATCGCCTCGCCTCGTTTTTCTGCCGGTACAATATCAGCAAGATATGCGGTATTGCCTGTAGGTGTAAATCCGGTAGAAAATCCATGAAAAAAACGTAGTACAAAAAATGGAATCAAGGATGAGATTAACGGATAAAGCGAGCTACAAACCAAACACACTACACCGCCAAAGATCATTACGGGCACACGCCCAATACTATCGGCAAGCTTACCGCTGAAAGGCCTTGACACCATGGCCGTAACTGCAAACAGCGAAATGATTAAACCTTTGTAATCACTTCCGCCAAGTTTAGAGAGATACTCCGGCAATTCCGGTATAATCATGTTAAAGCTTGCAAAGAAGAGTAAGGAGCTAAGGCAAAGGAGCCAGAAGGATGTGGTGTAGGGTTTGGTCAAAATCGGTAAGTCAGTAATCAGTTATCGGGCAGGTCGGTATTTCAGTTTTTAACTATTGGAACTTGGTTGCAGAAAGTAGCTGACTTACTAATCATTGAATTGAGCATTAACCCTCAATATCCTTAAAACTTCCAACGTAATCCATAATCTCAATTTTACTGATTACCGTTTTACAGAATACTGATCACTGAGCCAATCTACTGCTTACCCGAAGCCGCCTCCTGATCCTCCAGTAAATATGCCTTTATAAAATCGTCCAGATCTCCATCCAATACGTTTTGTGCATCGTGTCGCTCTACACCCGTACGGGCATCTTTCACTAATTTATAAGGATGTAATACGTAGTTGCGAATTTGTGATCCAAAATCAATTTTCATCTTGCCGGCCTCCACTTTATCGCGCGCAGCATTACGCTTTTCCATTTCAACCTGGTAAAGTTTGGATTTAAGCATTTGCATGGCGCGTTCGCGGTTGGCATGTTGCGAGCGCTCTACCTGACACACAATAACAATACCCGAAGGTTTGTGTGTAAGTTGCACCTTGGTTTCTACCTTGTTTACGTTCTGTCCACCCGCACCACCCGAGCGTGAGGTTTGAATCTCTACATCGGCCGGGTTCACTTCAATCTGAATGGAATCATCTACTTTTGGATATACAAACACGGAGGCAAACGAAGTATGTCTGCGCTGGTTACTATCGAAGGGTGAAATGCGCACCAGGCGGTGTACACCAATTTCAGATTTTAGTTTTCCATAGGCAAAAGGCCCCTCCAGTTCAAGTGTGGCTGATTTTACTCCGGCTACTTCACCTGCCTGATAATCAATCTGCGAAACTTTGTAGCCGCTCTTCTCGCCCCACATAATGTACATGCGGTTCAGCATATCGGCCCAATCATTACTTTCCGTTCCGCCTGCCCCCGGGTTAATTTCCATTACTGCACTTAATTGGTCTTCTTCTTTGCTGAGCATTTTTTTGAACTCCAGCTCTTCAATGGCCTTTGCGCTTTTCTGATACTCAGTATCCAGTTCTTCTTCGCTGGCATCTCCGGCTTCGTGAAATTCATTCAGTACATCCAGGTCTTCCAACAGCTTGCTTACCTCAGCAAATGCATCGGTCCAGACTTTTTTAGTGCGAATGTTTTTGAGGATAACTTCAGCCTCCTTGGGTTTGTTCCAGAAATCGGCCTGGTGCGTAATGCGTTCTTCGTCTTGTATTTCTACTATTTTACGATCGTAGTCAAAGATACCGCCTGAGGGCGGCAACACGGACTTTCAAATCCTTTAATTGTTCGGTAGTCATTTCTTTTAAAACTAATTTTGACGCGAAGGTAATAGCTCCGTAGCAAAAATAATAACCTGGATTAATCGTACCTATAATACCGCGACTCCGGTGTAATCATTCTGATAGAAAGGCCACGCACTTTCATATACGGACTACGTAAAAAAGTTAACGCTGCGCCAGCGGCTACTAAACTACCTGATGTAATGGCAACACCTTCGTCCATGCCGCTTTGGCCCTCTACAAAAAATAATGTGTTTACCTGATCGATTAAAAAATATCCAGCACCTCCAATCATTAACACTGTACCAACTTTCTGCCTGAAGTCGGCTTCGCGTTTTCCTTTTGCATGAATTTTATAGATGTCGGAAAACATAATCGTATCGCCTCGCAGTAATATGAAAGAATCGGTATAGCGAATGGCCATACCTTCTTTAATTTTCCCATTGCGCAGTTTGCATTTGATGTTATCGCCCTGCTCAAAGCGCGCTACCATTTCACCCCGTTTCAGCAACACCATCTGCTGCTGGCCGTAAGCAGCAGCGGCAAAACTCATTAAGCAATAAAAAATAAAGAAGCGCATGGTTGGCAAGAACGGAAAAAAAGAAACCGCCTCAAACACTGGTATGAAGCGGTTTTGGTTAAAGACCAAAACTAAATTTTATACATCCAATTAAAAGGAGGCTGCGTTTTACCACGCTTGATGTTCTCCAATTCATTTAGTACGCGATTTGAAAACACACGATTTTGTATGGCAGGCAACATGAAATTTTCATTTTCATACCCAATCAATTCGATATGCGCAATGGTGGCTGCCGTACCCGCGCCAAATGCTTCCTGCACGCGGCCTTGCTTTAAGGCAGCTACCAATTCAATGATTGAAATTTTTCTCTCCTCCACATTCATACCCCAATGGCGCGCCAGGTCAATTACGCTCTGACGGGTAATACCAGCCAGAATAGAATCGCTGAGTGCCGGTGTTAACAATGTATTATTGATCACAAACATCAGGTTCATGGTACCGCTCTCTTCCACATACTCATGCGTTTTACCGTCCGTCCATATTAGTTGGTGGTAGCCCTGATCTTGTGCCAGCTTGGCCGGATAAATAGCACCCCCATAATTACCTCCCGCTTTCGCGAAGCCGGTTCCCCCTTCCACCGCGCGGGTATAATGTGTTTCTATCTTCACTTTTACCGGTGTAGAATAATAAGGCCCTACCGGAGAAAGCAAAATCATAAAGGTAAAGTCATCGGAAGGCCTGATACCAATAAACTCATCGGCCGAAAACATAAACGGACGAATGTAAAGAGAACTTCCCTCCTGCGTAGGAATCCAGTTGCGATCGAGATCAACCAAAGTAGAAAGTGCATCCATAAAAAGGTCTTCCGGCACTGCAGGCATACACATCCGTTCAGCCGAAATGTTCATTCGCTTCCAGTTATCGGCAGCCCGAAAAACCAGCCCACTACCATCTTCTGCACGGTAAGCTTTCATCCCTTCAAATATCGACTGGCCATAATGTAATGCCGGTGTGGCCGGACTAATTTGAATATTTCCGTAAGGAACTATGCGCAGATTCTTCCACTGGCCATCCCGATAATCGGCCATAAACATGTGGTCGGTAAATACTTTTCCAAAAGGGAGATTCTCGAGATTGGTTTTATTTAACCTCGACTTTGCAACACGCGTTATTGAAATGTTATCTGTATCCACCATGAATTATGTTTTTAAATGAAACCTAAACCACGGCAAAGATACTTGGATTAATTGCCTTACACTAACACATGTTAGGTTAAAATCGGATTAGTTTCACATTCGTGGTTTCCAGGGTGTTTCCGAAACATTGAGTTCGTAACTCATTGAACGGCAAAGCATAAATAGATAATCAGAAAGCCGGTTAAGATATTTTATCACGATTTCGTTAAGGGGTTCTGTCTGGTTGAGTGCAATCACCAATCGCTCGGCTCTGCGGCAAACGGTACGAACTACATGCCCGAACGAAACAGATGGATGCCCGCCCGGTAACACAAAAAATTTCATAGGAGGAAGTACTGCATCCTGGGCATCAATTTCTTTTTCAAGAAACATAATGTCATTTTCGGAAAGCGCTGGAATTTTTACTTTGGTATTACCGGGCTCTGTGGCCAGAATAGACCCTATTGTAAACAGCCTATCCTGAATTTCAATCAGCGCTGCACTTCTGTTTTGATTTACGGGTTGATCGCGCAAAACGCCAATCCACGAATTTAATTCGTCAATGGTTCCGTAGGTATCAATGCGTAAATCTGATTTTAATACACGCTTACCTCCAAATAAGGAAGTAGAGCCCTTATCACCCGTTTTAGTGTAAATCTTCATGGGTGGAAATTCAGAATTTAAAACTCAAAATTCAACCCTGGCTTACGTGTAAGCAGAATTTAAGCGGTTACCGGCTGGCTGCGTGTAACGCTTTCATTCTTTCTGTCCCACTCAATTAAACCATCCTTCAGGCGAATGATGCGATGTGCATAGTGTGCAATGTCATCTTCGTGTGTTACCATAATGATCGTGTTGCCTTTATCGTGCAACTCCTGAAACAGGTTCATGATATCGTAAGAGGTTTTAGAATCGAGGTTACCGGTAGGTTCATCGGCCAATATGATAGAAGGATTATTTACAAGAGCCCTTGCAATAGCTACCCGTTGGCGCTGACCACCTGAAAGTTCGTTGGGTTTGTGATGATGCCTGTCCCCCAGGCTTACACTTTCCAATGCAGCCATAGCCATCTCTTCGCGCTCGCTTTTGCTATAGCCCGCATAAATTAGGGGTAATGCTACATTATCTAATGCAGATGCACGGGGCAAAAGGTTAAACGTTTGAAACACGAAACCAATTTCTTTGTTGCGCACCACAGCCAGTTCATTCTCTGTCATATCACTTACCAACTGGTTGTTGAGCCAGTATTCGCCCGATGTGGGTGTATCCAGGCAGCCCACAATATTCATTAATGTTGATTTGCCCGAACCCGATGGCCCCATAAATGCCACATACTCACCCTTCTCAATCGAAATGGAAATATCCTGTAACGCATTTACAATGTTGTCTCCCATTTTATACATGCGGGAAATGTGGTTTGTCTTTATAATGTTCGGCATGGTAATAGGTTAAAGCAAAAAGATGTGTGATTTGATTTAATAGTTGACCAATCTTAGTCTTTTACTGGATTTTTTTGTTTTGGTTTCAAAATTCACCCAAAAAGCCGATTTACTTTTGTGAATGGTTCAGAATCCTGAATTTCAGACGGCTTTCTGGCCGGTAAGTTACATCAATTGGTTATTTTCTGATAAAATCGATGCAGGCACGAATAACCGCATCATCTTTCAAAATGCGGTTATGCCCCAGGCCCGATGTTTTTAAGAAAGTGGCCGGGTATTTTTCAGCCAACTTCTCTGCTTGTATAATTGTTACGTCTTTATCATCCACATCATGCACCAGCATCAGATCTAATCCTTTAATGTGCTCTATAAAATGCATGGTTGTAAACTCTTCAAAAGGCTTGTTATACTTCTTTTTGATCAAATCTTTGAAGCGCAAGCCTGTTTCCCACGAACCATTTACAGCCCGCAGGTAAGATTTAATAATTTCATCGGCCATGGTTGGCGAAGCGATATTGATTAGTTTTTTTACCGGTAATCCATTCATTATAGAAAACAGTAAGGCACCACCTCCAAAAGAGTGCGCAATTACCCCAACCGGCTCGCCCCATTTGGCCAATACCAGTTTAAGGGCTGTTTCAAATTCCAGAATATTGGTTCTTTTACCAGACGATCGTCCATGAGCCGGCCCGTCAAAACCTATTACACAGTAGCCCGCAGCCAAAAATTCCGGAATAAACTTTCGAAACTGGGTAGCCCGGCCAGCCCAGCCATGCATTACTAAAACATAGGGCTTGGCAGAATCGCCCCACACGTAAGCCTGAATTTTTGACTTATTTTCTTCTAATTCTTCAAAAATTGCCAACTTCTCGCATTCTCGCTCCCTTTCGGGAGCTTTATACCTGAACGGAGAAAAAAATATGCGCTCAAAATAGAGTACAGCCAATTTACCCGACAGGCTTTCAAGTTTTGGAAAAAACCACCGCACCAGGCGTATGGCTAATGGAAATTGCTTTTTCAAACGATAAAAAATTTAAATAAGAGCATAAAAAAGTACGTGTTACAGTATCTAAACAACCTGTATAAAAGTATATTTTTGAAGAATTTTCTTAGCATTTATATGAAAAAGACTTTACTCCCTTACGTGGTTGCCCTTGTTCTGGTGTTTTCCTCTCAATTATCATTTGGACAAAGGTTTTGGGTAGCTGGCGGGCCATCAAACTGGAACAACACCGCCAACTGGTCTACCACTTCTGGTGGAGCGGGCGGGGCATCAGTTCCCGGCCCTGCAGATGCTGTTACCTTTAATGCCAATGGTTTGGGAAATTGCACGTTGGATGTGGCCGCAAATGTAGCCGGAATTACAGTAAACGGATATACCGGAACAATAGATCTGAATGGATTTAATCTTACCACAACAGGAACCAATACATTCACTACTGGTACTATAAATAACGGAGGTGCTGGAGCAGCCGTAACACTTAACACAACAGGTACATCAACTTTTAGCGGTACAACATTCGGGGCAAATGTAAATGGCTCAACCGGTAGAATATTTTTTAATGGTTCTGTATTTAATGGTTCTGTAACGGTAACCAAAACAGCAAATAACCTGGATACCAGTACAGGTGGCAACACCTTTTCAGGAAGTGTAACACTCACTAACGGTTCAACCAATGGCTTTCGCATGGGCGGAACAAACCCCGATATTTTTAATGGAACATTGGCTTTGGTAAGCGGAAACAGCGGAGCCTTGGAGGTTGCTTTTAGTTCAGCAGCCAATCAACTAAACAATAATGTAACGGCAACGTATAACGCTACCGGCTTAATCTCGGTTGGTAATGGCGGAGGTACAGCAACACTGGCAGCCACGCGCACTATTTCTGTTGCAGGCTTTGGCGGTGCGGGTTGTGGTAATCTTACCTTAGCAAGATTAACGCAGGCAGGCGGAACAGCACAAAATATTTCGTTGGGTGGCAATGATACAGCAACACTAACTCTTGGGCCGGCATCGTCATTTAGTGGTACCCTAACCAGTACCACACCTTCCATCATTTTCAATTCCAGTACGTTTCAGGCTGTTACGGTTACCAAAACAGGATCACAAGTCGATAACTGCCGCGGAGGCAATACTTTTAACGGCATAATGACGGTTAATAATCAGGGCGGTGATTTTATGATGGGCTCTAACGCGGCCGATGCCGGAGATACCTGGAATGCCAATGCAATATTCAATAACACAGGAGGATACCGCATTCGTGTAGGCGAAGATAATGCAGGCAATATTTTTCAGGCCGATGCAACTTTTATTAATACCAGCGCAACCGATATTCAGAGCAGAATTCAGATCAGCCGGTTTGGAACAGCCAGCGTAACCTTTAACGGAACCACTACTTTTACAAACAACGCAACAGCAGGCGATATTCATATCAGCTATGCCTCTGGTTCTACAACTACCTTCAACGGGCCGGTTGTCCTTAATTCAAGCGCAGGTCTTACCGGTGTTGAGAACTGGATTGGCCAGGATGGCGATGTTACACTCAATGGAACCCTGACCATAACCAGTTCCGACAATGTTTTCCTTGGCAGGGGTTCCAGTATAGTAAACATGACGGCAGGAAACTCCATTGCACTGGGTGGTGGTGGCTTTACCGGAAACGAATTAAGCATAAGAAACTTCACGCAGGCGGGATCTGCTGCCATGAATCTAGCATTAACCGGAGCAACTACTATGTTGCGTGTTACCAACTCAACAATTGGCGGCAATGCTACCTTCTCATCTCCTCAATTTAGTTTAGCCAATAGTACTTTTAATGGAGCAGCTTCCATTGAAAAAACAGGAGCCACCGACAACTCAAGTTCTGGCAATACATTTAACGGAGCCACTACTATAACACACAGCGGGGATAACGAAATTTACTTCGGAAACGGAGCAGCAGATACTTTTAATGGCCCTGCAGTTTTTAATAATACAGGAAGTTATAGGATTAGAATTGCCTACAATCACAATGGGGCAACCACTACATTTGCCAACAACCTTACCCTCAACTCCAATAAATCCGGAGGTGCTGATATCTGGTCATTCCTGGTGGGTGAACTCACCAACACTAATGTTTCTGTTGGCGGGGATTTAATTGTTAACTGTGCAGGCTCCCTGCGTAGCGACCATCGTTTTTTNNACCGCCACCTACAATGGCGATATTACTTTAACCAATACGGGTGGAAGCAATGGGATAACTTTTAATAGTGGTGCTTCGTCATCGTCAACCCAAGCTGCAGGAAGAGCCCTCTCCATAGCAGGCGGGTTTGATTCAGGAGACCTTTCCCTCCACCGGTTTACCCGATTGGGATCCGAACCTACAACCTTGCTAATGGGCGGAACAACAACCATACTCAGAGTTGGCCCCGCTTCTGTATTCGGTGGTACGGCTAATTTACAATCACCTCGTTTGTTTTTGGATGGTGTCGCCATAAGCGGAACAGCCACGCTTGAAAAAACCGGTGCCTCCAATGATGCAGGAGCTGGTGGAAATGTTTTCTCCGGAGTTACTACAATCACCAACTCCGGCTCGGGCTACCTGATGCTGGGTAGTGTATCGGCAGATCAGTTTCTAAGTAACGCCACTTTTAATAACACAGGCAGTTATCGGATTTATTTTGCACACAATCATAATGGTCAAACAACCACGTTTAGTTCAGATCTTACACTCAACTCGAATAAAAGTGGTGGCTCGGATCCGTGGTCATTCTTTATTGCAGAAGGAACAAACGCAGCTTTTAGTGTAGGTGGCGCATTTAATATAAACTGCGATGGAGCCATACAAAGCAATTATCGAATACTTCAGGGAGGCGGTACCTCGGCAACTTTTAATGGCCCGGTAAATATTAATGTTACCAATTCAGCGCCCGGAACTGTTATTCAAATGGGTGAAAGTGGAACCTCTACCTACAATAGTAACATCACGGTTTCCAATTCAGGTGGCGCGGCAGGGATCACGTTCAACGGACAAACAACAGCAAGCTCTACGTTAAACGGAGTAATTACTGCCGGTCCGTTCCCCAGTGGAGGTCTTAACCTTTATCGCTTTACACAGATTGGAGCTCTGGCTGAAAACCTTACCCTCACTGGATCTTCTACCTTGCGGGTGGGGCCTAATTCATCCTTTGATGGAAATGTAAACTTTGTATCTCCACGGTTATACTTAAATGGTGCCACCTATAATGGAAGTGCGTCTTTAGAAAAGACCGGCTCTGGTGATGATGCCGGCAATGGTAACAACGTTTTTAACAGCACAACCACTTTGGTTAACTCTGGTAGTGGCTATTTGATGACAGCCAACGCCAGCCCAGATGTTTTCAATGGACCACTAACCGTTTCTAATTCAGGATCTAACTGGATTTTTTTAGCTCATAATGTGGCCGGCAATCAATTCAACAATAATATTATCGTAAACAATACGGGCAGTGCATTGGGAATAATTTTCTCGAATAATGCTACAGGAGCCGCTACCTTTACCGGAGGAACAATTTCAACGGGTGGAAGTGGGTTTACTACGGGTCAGTTAAGGCTTCGCAGGTTTTCGCAAGTAGGTGCCACCAATCAAAATCTTACGTTAACCGGTTCGGCACTTTTGTGGGTTGGCCCGACTTCATCATTTGATGGGGACGTGAACTTTGTTGCTCCACAACTTTTATTAAACGGGGCAACTTACAATGGTACTGCTTACCTCGAAAAAAATGGCACTAACAACGATGCCGGAGACGGAGGCAATATTTTCAATCAGGCTACCACACTGGTTAACTCCGGAAATGGATACCTCATGTCAGCCAATAATTCACCTGATGTCTTCAATGGCAACTTAGTGGTTACAAACTCAGGCTCTTCCACCATTCGCCTTTCCGAAAACTCGGCCGGCAACCAATACAATGGAAACGTTGAATTGAATTCAACATTTGGAGGGGGTATCTATTTTGGAAACTCTGCGAACGGCACCTCTACGCTGGCGGCCACCCGCACAATTGGTGTGGGCGGTTCTGGTGTAATCAGTGGCGATATCCGGTTGATCCGGTTTACGCAAGTGGGCCCTACCGCACAAACCCTTAACCTAACAGGCATTGCCATTTTAACCCTTGGCCCATCTTCATCTTTTGGTGGTAATATCGATTTTCGCGCACCACAACTTTTTATAAACGGAACCACGTTTGACGGAATCGCTTATCTGGAAAAAACCGGGGCAGTAAATAATGTGAGTAATGGTGGCAACCTGTTTAATGGAATTACCTCCATTGTAAACTCTGGAAGTGGAGGCATTTACTCTGCAGAAACTGCACCTGACATCTTCAATACCGACTTAACCATTACCAACACCGGTTCGGGGATAATTTCACTGGCCCGTAATGTTGCCGGAAATCAATTTAATGGCGACATCACCTTTAACTCAACCCTTGGAAGCGGTGGTATTTACATATCCAGTCAGGCAAGTGGCTCCTCGACAATGGCTTCAGGCGGATCCCTTCTTGTGGGCGGCTTAGGGTATAGTAGCGGTTATTTAAGCCTAAGAAGATTTACACAATTAGGTGCCGACCCACAAACTCTGGTACTAACAGGAACCGCTTTATTACAACTTGGCCCATCTACTACATTCAATGGAGCAGTTGATTTCAGATCAGCACAATTTGAACTTAACGGAACAACTTTTAATGGAACAACCTATTTAGAAAAAACCGGTGCAACCAATAACGATAGTAACGGAGGAAATGAATTCAACGGTGTTACCACTATAGCCAATTCGGGAGCAGGATTCTTTCGGTTTGCCTTAAACGCTCTGGATACCTTCAATGGTGATCTTACGCTAACCAACACCGGGTCTTCATCTATACGAATGGCTGATAACGTACCGGGTACATTGTTTAATGGCAACATTACGGTAAACTCTACCTTTGGGGGTGGAGTTTATTTCAGCGAAAACGGTGGCGGAACAGCAACCCTTGCCGCAGGCAGAACCATATCGGTAGGTGGAATTGGTTTTAGTTTAGGTGAATTACACCTGCGCAGGTTTACTCAAACCGGAGCAACACCACAAACTTTGTTATTGAGCGGTACGGCTGCATTAGTTTTAGGTCCATCCATTTCTATTGATGGTGCGGCTGACTTCAGGGCCCCACAACTTTATATTAATGGTGGTGTCTTCAATGGCGATGCCTTCCTTGAAAAAAATGGAGCATCCCCCAATACAGGAATCGGAAATACAACATTCCATGGCACTACTACTATTCAGGTTAGCAGTACCGGTTTACTACGAACCAACGGTGGCAATACATTCAATGGTGTAACGAATCTGGTTAATAGCGGATCGAACGACCTTTTGCTCGAACTAACAACTGCCAGTGTTTATAACAATACCGTAAACATGACAAACACCGGTAGCTCATACATCCGGCCTGCCTACCTTGGTAACACTACCTTTAATGGAGATATTACGGTTAACAGCACCAGTGGAACCGGGATTTACTTCTCCGAGAATGCAGGCGGTTCAGCTACCCTTGCCAGCGGACGAACCATTAGCGTGGGTGGAACAGGTTTCACAGCTGGTGAATTACGTTTGCAGCGCTTTACACAATTTGGTACTACTGCGCAAAATCTGGTACTTACAGGCGTGGCAGCCGTGCGTGTTGGCCCGTCATCAACATGGAATGGTTCGGTAGCGGTTACTTCGCCATCGCTGTTTTTGGATGGTGCCACATTTAATAACACTAACTCATTTACCAAAACCGGTGCATCAACTGATGCCAGTATTGGCGGAAATATCTTTGTTGGCGTTTCTTCCTTTTCAAATTCAGGAACCGGTATATTCCGGTTGGGTAACGTTAATGTAGATGAGTTTATCGGCAGCACTACCTTTAATCAGGCAAGCGGAACAATTCAACCCACGTATAACTCAGCCAGTAATTTCTATAACCATGTTACTGTAGATGGGGCTTCGCCTATACTGTTTGGCGCGAATAACGGAACTATTGTATTGGCCGGAGGCGCTGCACAGAACATTAATAAAGCAGGAACCGCTTCTCCTGTTTTTAGAAGACTTACATTGAATAAGTCGGGGAATACCGCCACCTTAAATACCGATGCTTCTGTAACTACCAATGCAACATTTACCAGCGGAGTTTTGTTTACCTCAGCAACTAACTATCTCAATTTTGCGAACGATGCTACATCAACCGGTGGATCAAACACCAGTCACATCGATGGCCCAGTTCGTAAAACCGGGAACGATGCATTTAGCTTCCCCACGGGAGATGGAGGATTTTATCGCCCGATTTCCATCTCTGCACCCACCAATGCAACGCATTACTTTACCGCAGAATATTTTAAAGCCACTCATGCTTTTGGTGGCCCCGCCACATACCCTGCAGGAATTGTAACGGTAAGCACCTGCGAATACTGGATGCTGGATCGCAATCCGGCAGTAGGAGGATCAAACGTAAGTGTAACGCTTAGCTGGAACACTCCTGATTGCATCGGCCCGTACATCACCAACCCTGCAAATCTGCGCGTGGTACGTTGGGATGGAGCAGCATGGGTTAACCATGGCAACGGTGGCACCACAGGGAATGCAACTGCGGGTACAGTAATCTCCGCTGGTTTAATTACAAGCTTTAGTCCGATTACACTTGGATCATCTGGTTTGGATAATCCATTACCTATTGAGTTAATCCATTTCAATGCGGTGGCAGAAAATGAAAAGGTAAATCTGAATTGGGTTACCGCGTCTGAATTAAATAACGATTTCTTTACTGTACAACATTCAACAGATGGTGTTGAGTTTGCAAGCCTGGG
Source organism: Flammeovirgaceae bacterium UBA2786 (assembly GCA_002352225.1). GTDB lineage: Bacteria > Bacteroidota > Bacteroidia > Cytophagales > Cyclobacteriaceae > ELB16-189. Next base: position 20,423 of record DEIA01000072.1, on the reverse strand, counting down.
AATTATTAATGGTCAGGGTACAACTCAAAATTCTACTTCGTATGATTTTGTTGATAGTAACCCTATGGCCGGTGTAAATTATTACCGGTTGAAGCAGACAGATTTTGACGGCACTTCAACTTACTCCAATATAATAGCCGTTAATCTGAATCTGGAGTGGCTGCTCTATCCTAATCCGGTAACATACGGAAATGATGTTTCCATTAACAAAAAAGGAGATTACGCTGTATACAACAACTTGGGTATGTTAGTGATGAAAATATCCGATGCTAACAAGCTAAACATTTCATCCCTTGCCCCTGGTATCTACACTGTGCGTAGCTCGACTGGCGCCATCAGGAGGCTTGTGGTGAAGTAGGTATGTTAAACTGGTAGCCTCGTGTGCTGTACTTGAACGTTTCCAGATTGTAGGTTCTTTCATAGTACTGCACACGATCTTCCTTGTCAATCAAGACTACAGTAGAGCATCGGGTACCGTAACCTTTTGTTTTAATAAACATAGAAGACAAGGCACGCTCGCGCTCCAGCCCAATTCCCGTTTCAGGAAGCATTTGATCTTCTGCTCGTTGTTCATCATACAACATGGCAAACAGGTCATCAGGCTTCACATCAAACTCAATTAATTGTATAAATTTTTGTTTGCCTCTTACCACTTTGGGCCAGGGGGTATCTAACAGGTGATTACTCAACCCATACACACCCGATTCAAGCTTTTGAATACCCGTTTTGTAATTCGATAAGTACCACCACTCATCCAAACAACCTACCAAAAGGTTAAAACCATTATACAGTTTTGCACTGGGCTCAAGGTCTTTCAGGTAGGCTTGAGGTTTCTTATCTCCACTCAAAAAATCAGAAACCAGTTTTCCACGCGATGGCGCTTTAGGATTAATGTGGGCGGGATCGCGAAAGTTTGTAACTAACGCAATCTTCCCGTTTGTATTCATGGCCATCCATGTTCCGGTTGCTTCAAGATCGCGGCCACCTACAATTTCTGGTTGGTCTTCCCAGAAAGCTGCAGGTGCAGTTTTACGCTCGTAAAACTCATCGCGATTTGACGCAACAATTACCTTGTATTGTGAATGACTATTTAATGAAACAAAAACCAGGCACACGTTATTTTTGTTATGAGGCCGCTTAGTTAGTTCAAACTGCGGTACAAAGCAACACATTTCTGTTCAATTGAATGCTTGCAGCAACGAGGCAAAACAAAAACTTGTTTTTGGCGCGGCTGAAGTCATTTCCAGAAATAGTAAATCCGCTAAGTTGTTTCGTAAAAAATGAAATAACTATAACCAGGGCTACTTGAATAACTCAAGTTGTGAAGGCAACAGCTGAAAAGACTTGCGATGATAGGGTGTTATTCCCAGCATACGAATTCCTTCGCGATGTTCTTCAGTAGGATAACCCACATTGGTATGCCAGCCATAACCCGGATATTGTTCCGATAGCTTACTCATCAGATCATCGCGGTAATTTTTTGCCAGTACCGAAGCAGCCGCAATTGAAAGGTAAGCCCCATCACCTTTAATCACACATTGAAACGGTATATTGGAATAGGGCTTAAACCTGTTACCATCAATAAGCAAGAATTGAGGTCTTATGCTTAATTGATCAAGCGCCAGGTGCATGGCTTTAAACGAAGCATTCAGAATATTAATAGAATCTATTTCTATGTTGCTTACCTCTGCAACGGCCCACGCCAGGGCATCGCGCACAATATCGGTTTGNNGGAGTAAAACAAGAAAGCAACATTCATTTCAAAAATCGAAATTCAAAGATCAAAATTCAACGCAATAGGTCTTTATTATGAAATAAATTTTGAATCTTGTACCACTAAATGAATCCCTGGAAAACACTTTCATCAACTGAGAAATATGACAACCGTTGGATTAATGTAACCGAATATCAGGTTATTAATCCGGGAGGCGGAAAGGGTATTTATGGCAAAGTCCATTTTAAGAATAAAGCCATTGGTATTGTACCTCTTGATGTTGAAGGGAACACCTGGCTGGTAGGACAATGGCGCTATACACTAAACGAGTGGAGTTGGGAGATTCCTGAAGGTGGTGGGGCATTAGATTCCGACCCGATAGATTCTGCCAAACGTGAATTAAGAGAAGAAACCGGGCTGGTAGCCAAACACTGGTCGATGATTCAACGCGTACATTTATCTAATTCTGTAAGCGATGAAGAGGGCTTTATATTTTTAGCAGAAGATATTAAACAAGAAGAAAATAATCCCGAAGAAACCGAGGCTGATCTTAAGGTTTGGAAAATTCCATTTAAAGATGCCTATCAAATGGTGATGGATGGAAAAATTACGGATAGCCTTAGTGTAACCGCTATTTTAAGAGTATTTCAGTTACGTAAATTTTAATGACTATGACAACGCGCAGAAATTTTATCAAAACATCGGCCGCAGCCGGTTTGGGTTTTTCAATTCTACCTTCAAACATTCTTCTTGCAAAAGATAAAGCTTCAAAAATAAGAGTAGGTTTTATTGGTGTGGGCATGCGTGGGCAAGGCCATCTTGATCTTGCTTTAAAACGAAACGATACAGAAGTAGTAGCCATATGCGATGTGCAGCAACGCATGATCGATATGAGCCTGTCATTAGTAACCAAATCGGGCAAACCTAAACCTCAGGTTATTATGGATGGCCCATATGGGTATAGAAAAATGTTGGAAAACAAAGACATTGATGCCGTTATCATCTCAACCCCATGGGAATGGCACACAGTAATGTGTCTGGATTCTATGAATGCCAAAAAATATGTGGGTTGCGAAGTAATTACCGGTATGACCATTGAGGAATGCTGGCAACTGGTGCACACCAGCGAGCGTACCGGCATGCCCCTAATGATGCTGGAAAATGTTTGCTACAGACGCGATGTAATGGCCGTGCTGAATATGGTACGGCAAAATGTTCTTGGCGAATTGGTTCACCTGCAAGGTGGTTATCAACACGACCTGCGCGAAGTAAAATTCAATGATGGAAAAAATCCTTATGGTGGTGGTGTCGAGTTTGGCGATAAGGGCTTTTCTGAAGCACAGTGGCGTACACAGCATTCCATGTATCGCGATGGTGATTTATACCCGACACACGGTATTGGCCCCGTAGCTATGATGATTGATATTAACCGGGGTAATCGGTTTACACAATTAGTTTCATACTCAACCAAAGCAAAAGGGCTGCACGATTATGTAACGAAGATAGGTGGTGCCAATCATCCTAATGCAAAAGTAAATTTCAAACTGGGCGACATTGTAACCACAATGATAAGCACTACCAACAAAGAAACTATATTGCTGCAACACGATACAAATTTACCTCGGCCTTACTCGTTAGGGTTTCGGGTACAAGGCACAAAAGGTATCTGGATGGATGTGAACAAATCTATCTATATAGAAGGGCAAAGCGCCAAACCCCATCAATGGGAAGACGCAAAAGCATGGCTGGATAAATATGATCACCCGCTTTGGAAAAAATATGGTAACGATGCCAGTGGTGCAGGCCATGGCGGTATGGATTGGTTTGTGCTGAATGCTTTTGTAGAAGCCGTGAAACGCAAAACCAACACCCCACAAGATGTGTACGATGCCGTTACCTGGAGCGCTATTACTCCGTTATCCGAATCATCCATTCAATTGGGTGGTGAAAGCGTAGAGTTTCCTGATTTTACGCAAGGCAAATGGATGCAACGAAAGAATGAGTTTGCGTTAGATGATACATACTGATCAGAATTAAGAGCACTAGTATCTGGGAAATTAATTTTAATATTGATAGCACCGGGCTGGCACCCGGTGCTAATAGTAGTAAATCGTGCCAGCTTCTACCGGACACTAATATTAAAAATTCAGCAAACGATTGTACCGCATCTCAAAGCAGATAATCTTACACCGATACAATAACTTGAACGGCCAACCGTAGCTTTGCAGAAAAAAATTATGAATATTATTCAGTTGCTTGGGTTGGCTGCGGGATCATGCACGACCATCGCTTTTTTGCCTCAAGTGATTAAAACCTGGAAAAGTGGATCGGCCAAGGACTTGTCGCTGGGTATGTTTTCGTTTTTCTGTTTTGGTGTTTTACTATGGCTTATTTACGGAATTATCATTAACGATACCCCGGTAATCGTAGCCAATTTGCTGACGCTGGTATTGGCCTCATCATTGTTGTATTTTAAATTAAGGTTCAAAGAATAGTAGCTGTTAAGTACTATTCCCCGGTAATTTTTTTCCAGGATTGCTCCAGTAATTTTTTAGTTGCCCGTATTCCGTCAGGTTCGGCCATATCAAATCCCTCGAACTCAATTCCTACGTAACCCGTAAAGCCAGAATCTTTAACCAGTTTAATCAATCGTAAATAATCTATGCGGGTTTCGTTTCCATCGGCATCAAACGCATACGATTTAGCGCTTACCCCCTTTGCATACGGCAACAAATCAGCTACACCCTGGTAGCGGTCATAAACCTCACTACACTCAATTTGAGTTGTTCCCCATTTGGCGCTTAAACACCAGTTACCAAAATCAGGTAGTGTTCCGCAGTTCTCTTTACCCGATTGCTTAATTACTTCGGCAACCCATTTTCCATTGCTGCTGTAAAGTCCATGGTTTTCAATCAACACATTAAGGTTAAGCGGGGCCGCATACTCGCCCAACTTTTGCATCGAATCAATCATGGCTTTTTGTACCTCTTCGCTACTGCCTTCTCCAAATGCATTTACCCGTACGGAATGACATCCCAATAAGTGAGCTGCATTAAGCCATTTGTAATGATTTTCAACGGCCGTGGTACGGGCTACTGCATTTACATTTCCAAGGTCTCCTTCCTCATCAATCATGATTAAAAGGTTTTGTACGCCTTCGTTTGCTGCTGTTTGTTTTAGCTCATTCCAGAATTTTTCATCAGTTGCTTTGTCGCGATAAAATCCATTTACATACTCAATTGCGCTAATCTCATACTGCCGGGCTATTGCCGGAAAGTGAATTGGATTCAATTCACCCTTTTCAAATGCGCGATGCAGTGACCATTGTGCAAGGGATATATTAAGCCCCGGGGTTATTTCATCTTTCTTTTCTGATTTGCAGGCTAATAAGTTTATAGCGGGAACATATAACGCTCCGGCTGCAAGAGTTTTTACAAAATGTCTTCTGGATTGCATAGCAGGTTTGGATTAACACTAAAACTAAAATAGGTAATTTGCTTTAGAGTTTTATTGAGAACCCAATAAATTATGCGCAGTGGTTCTGATTATACCACCGGAAACTGAACCTCTGTTACTTGTTCATTTTCGGCTGTTGATCTAAACGTGGTTAAATACGTTTCAAACGGATCTACCCCTTTTTTCCATTTAAACACTTTTGCCTGTTGCATACTGTACTGTGCACTCCAGGCATTACCCAGGTGTTTGTAAGATCCGGTATGTATAATGGAATTAACCTTTACAGCCGGCACCCTTCCGGTTACTGCTCCATTGGGAAGAACGGGCGGAACTGATTTTACCTGAAGCGCAGCGGTATACTCTACTTTATTTTTTACAATATCCCATTTATGATAAATGGAAAAGGGGATACTGTCAGTCAGATCAGGTTTATCATTTATCAAGCTAAAAAGTTTATCAAAATCCTGTCTCATAGTATCGCCCATCGTATCCATCGAGCAAGATGTTCTGAACCCCACGTAGGCACATCCGCCAAAACTGGTAATTCCCTGAAAGGTAAGTGCCGATGGTACCGAGCCGGTTTCGAGTTGATCCTTCAACATGGTCAACCCGCGTTTGTAATCCATTCCGATATAAGCCGTCATTATCTTTTTCATGAAGAACAAAAAGAAAGGCAGGTTACCGTTCATACACCAGCTTACAAGCGTACCCGTTGCAGAAGGTTTCAGCTCTAACCAAACAGCAGAAGTCGATTTCCAGGGCTTCAGAAAAGTAACAACTATATCTAACCGATGGGGTGCGTTTTCTTTTAGTATTTTCATTTCACCACTGCCTGCCCGCTTACCTTCCCACGCATACTGTTTACCGCCAGCCGTAACTTTAACTTTGGCATCTGGCTCAATAATAAGCCAGGGAGACCAGCTGCGCCAGTTGTTAAAATCACTTAAAAAAGCATACACCACACCGGGCGAACTTTTTATATCAATCGATTTTCCTACGTAAAAGACAGGCATTTCTGTAATGTTTATACGATGTTATCGATTTACCAATTGCGTTGGCTTTTTTTGGTAAATCAGTCTGCCCTACTTAACGAAACATTCTGCTGGAGGGTTTGGGCTTAAACAGGTGTATTTTCCTTATTTAAAAATATTGTACTTCATCATTTCCTTATACTGCGGCATAATTTTTTCGTAAGCGGCTTCGTCTGTTTTTTTAAGCATGTTCATAAGACTTCCAACACCTGAATCTTTTAAGCTTACTTTTTGATTTTTGATCTCCTCCATCTTTTTCCGGATGGTGGCCTCCAGTTTAATAAGTTCGCGCTCGGTCATTTGAATATTCGAGTTGATTGTTTGCCTCTTGTAAACAGAATTATTCGCAAAAGTAAACTTACAAAATAGCATTGGATAATTGTAAAAAAGTAAAGGCTCAAAGTGTTATCCTGTTAATTGAAATATCCTTTTTCATCATATTTCATTCTACAAACTTGTATCTTTGCACGCTATATAGCGTTCTATGAAGGTACAAGACCTTGAGTTTAAAAAATTTATTACAGCCCCTGCACTCGCTGAAAAAGTGCATGCATTAGCCACCCAGATCAATCACGATTATAAAGGTAAAACGCCCATGTTTTTACCTATTCTTAATGGATCTTTTATGTTTGCAGCTGATCTGTTAAAAGAAATAAAGGTTCCGTGCCGGGTTTCGTTTGTAAAAACTTCATCTTACTCGGGTACGTCTTCCACAGGTCAACTAAAAACCCTTATCGGGCATGATGAAAGCCTGTTCAATCAACATATTATTATAGTAGAAGATATCGTTGATACGGGCCTTACACTTGAAAAAATAATTGAAGAACTACGTGCCCTTGGCGCTAAATCCGTTGAAGCCGTAACCTTACTACGAAAAAAACCAGCCCGCGAAAAAAAAGTAGATGTAAAATACGTAGGCTTCGATTTAGAGATGGAGTTTGTTCTGGGTTATGGATTAGATTATGATGGGTTGGGGCGCAATTACAAAGACCTGTACAAACTTGCTGAAAATGCATCAGCAAATCCCTAAAAATTAGGTTAGCGAATTGCAAAACAGGTACCTATCTTGCAATTCTTTTTTTACCTAACTTTTAACCTGCATGATCAACCTTGTTCTCTTTGGCCCACCCGGGGCCGGCAAAGGCACACAAAGTGAAAAACTTATTCAGAAGTATGGCTTTGTACACATTAGCACAGGCGATTTGTTTCGCTGGCACACCAAAAATGATACCCCATTGGGTAAACGGGTAAAAGAAATTATGAATAGCGGTGCGCTGGTACCCGATGAAATAACCATTGCCATGCTTAAAGAAGAGTTAGATAAAAACCCCCAAGCCAAAGGTTTTTTGTTTGACGGATTTCCACGTACCGTGCCACAAGCCGAAGCATTAGATGCTTTTATGAAGGCAAATGGTTCGGCCATTCATCATGTTATTGCGCTAAACGTTACTGAAGAAGAAGTGCGCACCCGTATAGCCAAACGCAGAACCATAGAAAACCGGGCCGATGATGAAGAAGAAAAACTGAACAAACGAATTACAGAATATTTTACAAAAACTATACATGTGTTACCCCATTACGAAAAGCAAGGCCGGTTAAATACGGTGGAAGGTGTTGGAAACATTGAGGATATTTTTAAGAACATCTGCATCCTGATTAACAAGTAACCAGTTGACAAATTGCTTTGACAATAGAATGTCAATTTAGCGATTGTCAATTTTCAATTGAATAAAAACATGTCCGCACCTAACTTCATCGATTATGTAAAATTTAACGCGCGTTCAGGCAATGGCGGAGCGGGTTGCTTACATTTTCATAGAGAAAAATTTGTAGAAAAAGGTGGCCCCGATGGGGGCGATGGCGGCCGAGGAGGGCATGTGATTTTACGGGGTAATGCACAGTTATGGACATTGCTCCATTTAAAATATCGCAAACACATACATGCCGAAAACGGTAAAGCCGGTGAAGCACAAAACCGCACTGGCTCATTCGGTAAAGATGAAGTGATCGAAGTTCCCTTAGGCACGGTTGCCCTCAGGGCCGACACCAATGAAGTGGTTTGCGAAATAAATGAAGACGGCCAGGAAATTATTCTTACTCCGGGTGGCCGGGGTGGCAAAGGCAATTCATTTTTTGCAACCTCCACCAATCAGGCTCCACAACATGCACAACCAGGCGAGGCCGGTATTGAAGAGTGGATTGTACTGGAATTGAAATTGCTGGCCGATGTTGGGTTAGTTGGTTTTCCAAATGCCGGTAAATCTACTTTGTTATCAGTAGTGTCGGCAGCCAAACCAAAAATTGCCGACTATGCTTTTACCACACTAACTCCCAATTTGGGTGTTGTAAAATATCGCGATGACCGTTCGTTTGTAATGGCTGATATTCCTGGAATTATTGAAGGTGCCGCTGAAGGAAGAGGGCTTGGCATCCGGTTTCTTAAACACATTGAGCGCAACTCCTTATTATTATTTCTTATTCCGGCCGATTCTAAAAATATTGCCGATGAATATGAAATTCTGTTAAATGAACTACGGAAGTATAACCCTGAATTGCTCGATAAGAAAAGAATTCTGGCTGTAACAAAAAGCGATATGCTGGACGATGAACTGAAAACCGAACTTCAGAAAGAAATTCCAACCGAACTCCCCTCTGTTTTCATTTCATCCATAACCAATCAAGGCATTACCGAACTGAAGGATATAATCTGGCGGGCCCTGCATTGAGGCAGACATCTTGTCAACATTCTGCTATTGGCAAAATTCTTGTCATTTTTGCTGCCCATAAAAGCGAACTAATGGAAAATCATACTCAACCCGAGCAGGAACTCGAAAAACACGATGAATTGAACACCGAAATCCCTAAAGGGCAATCGGAAGAGCCTTCAGAAACTCCTGCCAAAGAAGAAATTGATCCGCTCAAAAAATTACAGGACGAATTGGCAGAGGCTAAGGATAAATATGTGCGTTTATATGCCGAATTTGACAACTTCAGACGCAGATCAGCAAAAGAAAAACTGGAGCTGGTTCAATCGGCAAACGAGCAATTGCTAAAAGCCCTGTTACCAGTAGCCGATGATTTTGAACGCGCTGAAAAATCATTTAAAGATCGTACCGATAAAGAAGCCGAAGGTTTTGTGCTTATTCAAAACAAGTTTAAGAAAACATTAGACTTGTATGGCTTAAAATCAATAGACACCTCTGTTGGTAGTGCTTTCGATACCGACCTGCACGAAGCCATAACACAAGTACCGGCACCAGAAGAAAAATTGAAAGGAAAAATTATGGATACTGTTGAAAAAGGGTACCTACTTCATGATAAAGTAATTCGTTTTGCCAAAGTAGTTGTGGGAAGTTAATACAACTACAACCTTTTACCATCTAACCTCCAACTTCTAATGTCTAAACGCGATTACTACGAAATACTGGGTGTAACCAAAAGTGCCACTCCGGAAGAAATAAAAAAAGCTTACCGGAAAGTTGCCATTCAGTTTCACCCTGATAAAAATCAGGGCAACAAAGAGGCCGAAGAAAAATTTAAAGAAGCAGCTGAAGCCTACGAGGTGCTGAGCGATAGTGAAAAACGGGCACAATACGACCGCTTCGGGCACCAGCGGCCAGGAGCTGGCGGTTTCAGAGGGCAGGAGATGAATATGGAAGACATCTTTAGCCAGTTCGGAGATATTTTTGGTGGCGGAAGTCCGTTCGATAGTTTTTTTGGTGGAGGCGGTGGTACCCGAACCCGTCAACGCAAAGGCTCAAACCTGCGTATTAAACTCAAGCTTTCATTGGTAGAAATTGCCAATGGGGTTGAGAAAAAAATCAAAGTAAACAGACTGGTACGGGCAGAAGGTGTTACGTTTAAAAATTGTACAGCCTGCGGAGGTACCGGGCAAGTACGTAAAGTAGTAAACACCATGTTAGGCCAGATGGTATCAACCACAGCCTGCTCAACTTGTAATGGAGCGGGGCAACTTATAGATAAACGACCTTCTGGTGTGGATAGCTCAGGCTTGATTTCGAAAGAAGACGTGCTTTCTGTAAAAATTCCTGCCGGAGTTAGCGAAGGCATGCAACTCTCCATGTCGGGCAAAGGAAACGAAGCACCGGGCGGAGGTATTCCGGGCGACTTACTCATTCTGATTGAAGAGACTGAAGACAAGGAACTGAAACGCAACGGCAACGACCTTATTTACGATCTGCATATTAGCTTTATTGATGCAGCCCTTGGTACTTCAGTAGATGTTCCCTCTATTGGAGGCAAAGCCCGCATAAAAGTAGAACCCGGAACCCAGAGTGGAAAAATATTACGCTTGCGCGGAAAAGGACTGAAAGATCTTAATGGTTATGGGGCGGGCGATCAGCTTATTTATATCAATGTGTGGACACCCAAAAAACTTACGTCCGAAGAAAAAGCAAAGCTGGAGGCCCTGCGCACTTCACCAAACTTTCAGCCCCACCCGGATAGCACCGATAAAGGCTTTTTCGACCGTATGAAAGAATATTTCGGATAATCCCGAAATTCTTTGCCGATTTTATAACCCTTTTCACAATAACCCGTATAAGACCTATTACGGGTTATTTTTTTGGTTTTTCAATCAAAAAACCAACATCTTCACCCGCAATGAATTGAACATTAACCTGGACAAACACGTATTTAGATACATGTGGCGATTGATTGCATTGGCATTTGTGGGCAGTAGTGTGGCCGTTAACGCCCAGATTAAAAAGCAGTTTTCTGTAGAAAACTCAAGTCAATGCGCTCAGGTTTACCTGAAACTAAGTGCCAAAACCGGCAACTGCTTTATTCGCCCCAGCCAGAATCAAGACCTTCTGAACATTTACAGCAACCAGAATCTGGAAGAGTACACACACTCCTTCAGCAACGAAATGCAAGGCACAACCTGTGCTGTTCAGCTTTCTTTAGAACAAGACAGTAAACGCGGAGTAAGCCAGCAAATTTCCTATAAAATGTTTGGCCGCGAAGAAGTGCCTTCAGATAAATTCTGGAAAGTATACCTTACTGAAACTACCCCTTATACGCTTGATCTGGATTACGGATTGGGCAATGCAAATATTGATCTTTCCGGCCTTACCGTTCAAAAACTTCGCATTAATACAGCCAGTGCCGATGTAAACATTAACTACAGTACCGGAGTACAAAACAAAGTAGATATGGATACCTTTTTTGTGAAGGTAGATATGGGCTCGCTCAATGTACGGCAGCTTAATCTGGCCCGCTCTAAAGTGGTAGTGGCCGATGTAGGCTTTGGTAATATGTTTTTGGATTTTAGCTCGCGCCCTACTGTAAATAACCGGGTAATAGGCAGCGTAGGTGCCGGCAATCTTGTTATTCAATTACCCGATGCCGAAGTACCGGTAGTAGTAACCATTACCGACTCATGGTTATGCAGCACCAACCTTTCAAAAAGCCTGAATAAAATTGGCCCCAACAAATACGCCAATGCGGCATACACCAAAAACAGCAAAGATGCCCTTGTGTTTGATCTGAATGTATCGATGGGCAAAATTGTATTTCGCGAAAAGCTTAATTAAGTCTTTAGAATAAAGACCAGCTACCAGATTATTTACTGGTTCGGTGTAATTCTATTTCTATTTTTGTTACTAATAAATAGCAAAATACAACTATTGAAATTTTAGGCTTCTGCTCTTTAAGTAAAGAGAGTTTGTTGCCGCCAACACTAACCTTAACAAGAAACAAAACTCCTTATTTGTGAATGCACTCGAAGCCCGGAATGTTACCAAGCAGTACGCCACCCACAAAGCACTTGACTCGGTAAGCATAACCATTCCTGAAAAAACTATTTACGGTTTGTTGGGCCCTAACGGAGCCGGCAAAACCACACTCATCCGCATTATCAATCAAATCATCAATTCCGAAACAGGCAGCATTGAAATTTTTGGTGAGCCCCTGCAGGAAAAACATGTAGGCATAATTGGCTACTTGCCGGAAGAGCGTGGCCTCTACAAAAAAATGAAAGTAGGCGATCAGCTCATGTACCTTGCCCAACTAAAGGGNNAGTACCGTAATGCATGAACCCCGGTTGATTATTCTGGATGAACCATTCTCTGGTTTCGACCCGGTAAATGCACAGTTGATCACCGAAAAAATTCTGGAGCTAAAAGAAAATGGTAGCACTATTATCTTCTCTACGCACCGAATGGAAACGGTAGAGTCTCTGTGTGATCATATTGCTCTGATTAATAAATCAAAAAAAATTCTGGAAGGCCCAAAAAAACAAGTAAAGGACCAATACAAAACCAATACTTTTATTATTGAACATAAGGGCACTTTTACACTGCCCGGCAATCGGTACGAGTTAGTAGGCCAGGCGGTAATGGAAGAAGAACTTTATTCCACAACTATACGAGCCAAAGAAGGTGTTACCGGTAATGCAGTTATACGCGACCTGATTGATCTTACCGAAGTACATGGCTTTCAGGAAAAACTACCCACTATGGCTGATATTTTTATTGGTCTGGTAAAAGGCGAAGGTGACGAAGCCCTTAAAAAACATTTATTAGAAGTTTAAGCTCCCCTCAGTATGAACAAAGTATGGTTAATTATACAACGCGAGTTTTTGAACCGCGTACAAAAGAAATCGTTTTTGATTGCCACCATTTTGGTGCCATTGATTTTTCCGGTCATTATCGGAGGATTAGTTTATGTGGCCATTAAAGAATCAGAGTCGGCCAAAGCCGAAACTGTTCAGGTGCTGGATGAGAGTAAACTCTTTACGTTCACCAACAGCAAACGATTTACATTCGTACCTATAGATATGCCGCTGGAGCAAGCCAAGAAAGTATACAACGAAACTCAAGATTTCGGTTTGCTTTATATACCGGCCTTCGACATTAATAAGCCTGAGGGCGTTGCTTTATACACCAAAGAAAATCCCAGCGTTGAAAAAGTTGGCGATCTTCAGTCAGCCCTTGAGCAACAAATCCACGATCTGAAATTGAAAGAATACAACATTGATGAAAGTATTCTTAAAAGCCTGCGCCCAAAAGTGAGTATGAAACAGTTTAACCTGACCGAAACCGGTGAGGAAAAATCGAGCAACTCGGGTTTGTTGTACGGCCTTGGGTTTTTGCTGGGTATATTAATTTACATGTTTGTATTGATCTATGGCATTCAGATTATGCAAGGTGTTATTGACGAAAAAACTTCCAAAATTGTAGAGGTAATTGTTTCATCTGTTAAACCATTCCAACTCATGCTGGGTAAAATACTGGGTATTGCATCGGTTGGATTACTGCAATTTACAATCTGGATTGTTTTGATTTCGGTGCTCTCATCCGTAACGATGGGTTATTTCGGTGCTAAAATGCCTCAACAACAGGCTATGGAACAAGTAAGTAAACAGATGGCATCAGACCCCGAAATGAAAGAAGCTATGAACCAGCAAAACGGAAAAGTTACTGAGTTCTTAACTAATGCCAGCGAAATTCCATTTACCAAAATTGCCCTGGTGTTTGTATTCTATTTTTTAGGTGGCTACTTACTGTACGGAGCTTTATTTGCCGCAGTTGGTTCAGCTGTTGATTCGCAGCAGGAAGCACAACAGTTTCAGTTTCCGGTAACCATTCCGTTATTGATTGGTTACATGGGGTTGTTCATGTTTATTCTGCGCGATCCGCACGGCCCCATCAGTTTCTGGCTATCCATTATTCCTTTCACCTCGCCTGTGGCTATGGTGGGCCGTATTGGGTATGGTGTACCCGATTGGCAGCTGGCTCTTTCTATAGTTTTACTGATAGGTGGATTCTTATTAACTACCTGGATAGCAGGCCGCATTTACCGCGTAGGCATTTTAATGACAGGCACCAAGGTAAGTTACAAAGTATTGGCCAAGTGGTTTATGCAAAAGGGCTAGGGTAGCTCCACTTTACTATACTTCAAACACATGCCTCAACGTTGTTGGGGCATGTTGCTTTAATGCATCCACTTTTTTTAATTAATTTCCAATCCTGAATGGCTAAGAAAGTTCCTCTTCCGGCATCAATGGATTTTTATCAGGATAACACCAAACTGAAATGGGTTATTCTGGTGGTGTCTGTACTGATTAGTGGCGGCTCCATCTTCTACACAAATCGATTAGTGAACGAACTCAAAGATGGCGAAAAACAACAAGTTGAACTTTTTTCAAAAGCCCTGGAGTACACGCTTAATCATGATGATGATGCCATCTTATTTATAACCGATGAAATTCTATTTAAAAATAAATCCATACCGGTAATTTGGGTTAATAACCAGAGTGTTTATCAGTATGTAAATGTTGATATCAACCCAAATCTTTCAGAATCTGAACGGAATCGATTACTGGAACTTGAGGTTGAAGAAATGGCCGAAGCTTTTCCTCCTTTTGAAATGAGTTATATTAATGAAGCGGGCCAAACAGAAAATTATGGATATGTATATTACAAAAACTCCTTCCTGCTCTCTCAACTCATTGCCTTCCCTTACATTCAGCTTTCTGTATTGGCCATATTTGGTTTTATTTCTTATCTGGCCTTTAACTATTCGCGCACAGCAGAACAAAATCAGGTTTGGGTAGGCCTGGCCAAAGAAACGGCACACCAATTAGGTACTCCCCTCTCTTCATTAATGGCCTGGGTAGAAGTGTTGCGCGAAGACCCGGACATCAAAAACAAAGGGATTGTGGACGAACTGGATAAAGACGTGCGCAAGCTTCGTGTAGTAACCGAACGTTTTTCCAGTATTGGCTCTACACCCGTATTAAAAGACGAAAACGTGTACCAGTTGGTAAATAATGTGGTAGGTTATCTGCAGCCACGCGTTTCGTCTAAAATAAATTTCGAAGTGTACACCCTTTCAGAAAGCATAATGGCACGGGTGCATGCACCGTTGTTCGAATGGGTAGTAGAAAATCTGTGCAAGAATGCCGTTGATGCCATGGGAAGTTCCGGTACCATTGCCATTAAAATTCTTCGTGGCAGCGACTACAAAGTTTTTATTGATATCTCCGATACCGGCAAGGGCATTCCAAAAACCATGGTGCCCAATGTGTTTAGACCTGGTTTTACAACAAAAAAGCGAGGCTGGGGACTTGGGCTGGCCCTGGCTCAGCGCATAATTGAAATGTACCACGAAGGAAAAATTTTCGTGAAATCATCTGAAGAGAACATGGGGACTACTTTCCGGATTGAACTAATGAGCTCCTGATTATTCAATTTATTGATAATCAAAAAGTTAAACTATATTTTTAGTTTACTCTTTCCAATAATAAAACATCCTCTCGCCTTTTGCTTTAACACCTGCAAAAACCTACTTTTGCGTCCGGATTTTTCGACCTCAACCAGTTGAATAATCGGCAAACCAAGTAACAATCTTAAAATTCTGATAATCAATGGCCAATAGCGGTAGAATCACCCAGGTAATCGGTCCGGTAGTCGATGTTGCATTCGATGAACCCGGCACCAAACTCCCCAATATTCTTGACTCTCTTGAAGTAACCAAAGGCGATGGTACCCGTGTGGTACTGGAGTGCCAACAGCACTTAGGCGAAGATCGCGTTCGTACCATTGCGATGGACGGAACCGAAGGTTTGGTAAGAGGCATGAAAGTGATAGACACTGGCTCTCCCATCAAAATGCCAATTGGCGAAGATATTAAAGGCCGTTTGTTTAATGTGGTAGGCGAGGCCATTGACGGTATTAAGCAACCTGAAGGCAAGCAATCTTTACCCATCCACCGCTCGGCTCCAAGCTACGAAAACCTTTCTACGTCAACCGAGGTGCTTTTTACGGGAATTAAAGTTATCGACCTGATCGAGCCTTACTCAAAGGGTGGTAAGATCGGATTATTTGGTGGTGCCGGTGTTGGTAAAACCGTATTGATTCAGGAGTTGATTAACAATATCGCGAAAGCATACGCAGGCCTTTCGGTATTTGCCGGTGTGGGTGAGCGTACCCGCGAAGGAAACGACTTGCTGCGCGAAATGATTGAAGCCGGGATTGTAGATTACGGTCCGGAGTTTATGAAGTCTCTGCATGCAGGTGGCTGGGATCTATCAAAAGTAGATCATGAGAAGTTAAAAGATTCTAAAGCAACCTTTGTGTTTGGCCAGATGAATGAACCTCCCGGAGCACGTGCACGCGTGGCCCTTTCGGGGTTAACCGTTGCTGAGTATTATCGTGATGGTGATGGTTCTGGAAAAGGAAAAGACATTCTGTTCTTTATTGATAACATCTTCCGCTTTACACAAGCTGGTTCTGAAGTATCGGCTCTTTTGGGTCGTATGCCTTCGGCTGTGGGCTACCAGCCTACACTGGCTTCTGAAATGGGTGCCATGCAAGAGCGTATTACTTCTACCAAGAATGGTTCAATCACTTCGGTGCAGGCTGTTTATGTCCCTGCCGATGACTTGACTGACCCTGCTCCCGCTACAACTTTTGCTCACTTAGATGCCACTACGGTATTAAGCCGTAAGATTGCCGAATTGGGTATTTATCCTGCGGTAGATCCGTTGGACTCTACCTCCAGAATTTTGCGTGCCGATATTATTGGCGATGAGCACTACAACTGTGCACAACGTGTAAAAAATATTCTGCAGCGTTACAAAGAACTTCAGGATATCATTGCCATTTTGGGTATGGACGAATTATCGGACGAGGATAAGCTAACCGTATCACGCGCAAGACGCGTACAACGTTTCTTATCGCAACCATTCCACGTTGCCGAAGCTTTTACCGGTTTAAAAGGTGCGTTGGTTGATATTAAAGACACAATTAAGGGCTTTAACATGATTATGGATGGTGAAGTAGACCACCTTCCTGAAATGGCCTTTAACCTGGTAGGTACTATTGAAGACGCCATTGCCAAAGGCGAAAAAATGTTGGCTGACGTTAAATAATCTGAATTCAAAGACCAATGCATTTAGAGATAATTACCCCCGATAAGAAAATTTTTGAAGGCGAGGTATCCGTTGCCACATTTCCAGGTACTGATGGTTCTTTTCAGATTTTAAATAACCACGCTCCGTTGGTAAGCTTATTAAAAGATGGAGTAGTAGAATATAAATCGAAAGAATTATCGGAGCGGGTTAGTATTACAGGCGGTGTGGTAGAGGTGTTGAAGAACAAAGTGATTTTACTTGCCGATGGTATTCAGGATTGAATCGGTAATAACGTGATATAAAAAAACCCGGCAGTAACCGGGTTTTTTGTTTTATGCGTTTACGGTAATTTCTTATTGCCGAACCAACCACTTCACAAAGAATACTACACCAATAATAAGAGCAATACCTCCAATTATATAAAATACCTGGCCGCTGATAATCAACGCTACAATACCTACCGCTCCAAAGACCGCTGCTAATTTCAGATCATTATCCATCGCTTTGGTTGCTGATACTGACTCTACACCCATCTTCTTATTCATTTTTTGGGTTTTGATTACTGACTTAAGTTCAGCACGTAATTCTTTACGTTCTTCTTTTGTCATTTGTGCATAGGTTTTACGCACCATCTCTTTGGTATTCTGCGCAGCAACCGGAGTTTCAGTAGCCAACACAACAGGAATAGACGCTGTACTGGCTATCATCTGTTCCGGGTTAATGGGTGTGGGAACTTCTGACTTAGCCGCGTAGTAAGGCACAGTTGAATTAACATTATTAAAACTTGCAGTGTGCTTAGGGCCAGAGCATGCAAATGCGCTCAATGCAACCAATGAATAGATAAACTTCTTCATAGAATCAGGTTTTATTTTTTAAAGTTTGAAAATAATCTGCCAAAAAAACGTTTCTCAAAGTCCCAAAAAAAACGGAACTGACCAAAAACGAATCCATAAAACAACAGAAAAACATTATAAACAGGAAAAATCAGTATCCAGTAAGCAATACTGGCAGCCAAAGGAATTTCTTCACCCGCAAACCAATAGGCAAACAACGGACGTTTAATCAACAACACGGTAAAACCTGTGCACGCAAAAACTATCAGAATAATAACTACCTGAAAAACACTGTTTACTTTCCAACGTTGCTGCAACCGGTTTATCCAACTCATGGGCGGAAGTTCGACCTAATTTTGAAAATGCCAAACTTGTTTTATGCTTATGGTATTTAAAATAAAAAAGACTGCTCAAAAGAACAGTCTTTCCTTTTATTCTCCTTCAATCAGAATTTAAAAGCTACGCCTAACCGGGCATTACTTGATCCTCCTGCACCTACTTCAAGAAATGCTCCCAGGTTTGGTTTAAAGTAATAACGGGCCCCTGCATGTATCCCAAAGAATACACCACTTGAGTACGTATCGCTGGCTCCGGTAAAATCATCCTTCCATGAAAAATTTCTGTACCCTAACTGAGCACCACCATAAATATCAAGTTCTTCCACATTCAGGTTAAACAACCGGTTGAAGTGATATGAGCCTCTTGCTCCCAGATAAAAAATATTGAACCCATATCTGCTGTTCCCATAGTTATACCGATGCGACAAATAATCTACACCAACCCCAACACTAATATCATCTGTTATACCATGCTCAAAAGATGCTCCAATCGGAATACCTCCGCTATAATACGAGTTTACACCAATCCCAATATTCAGGAGATTGTCATTTTTGGCGAATTGGGCCGATGCCTGGTTAACCCCAAGCGAAACCAGACCAACCACTAACACTAACACTAAAATTAATTTCTTCATAAATCGTGAATTTAATTAGGCACAAAACAACAAAATACATTTTCAATATACCAGAGTCTATCGCTAAAATAACAGAATTAAAGTTGGTTCGCTTTGCAACCTTTTTACAAATGCTCAAAAGCGTTCCACCAACTTACCCCTGGCAGCGCTGCTTTAATTACCTGAATATTTTTTTTTACCGGATGAACAAATTCCAGCTGCCGTGCGTGCAGGGCAATACTGGCATCTGGCAAGGGTTGATCATATCCATACTTTACATCGCCAACAATAGTACAACCCATACTGGCCAGCTGCACTCTAATCTGATGGGGTCTTCCTGTTAGGGGGCTTACTTCAAGCAAATGAATTCCTCCCCTTGAGTCAATTAGTTTATACTTTAATTCCGACTTCAACCCATCTGCACGTGGTGTCAAATATGCTGTTGTTTTGTTTTTCTTTTCATCTTTTACCAACCAATGTAGTAGTGTGCCCGTAGCCTGAGGTGGTTTTGAATGTACCAGCGCCCAATAGGTTTTGCGTGTTTCTTTCTCGCGAAAGAGTTCGTTCATCCGGGTTAATGCTTTTGAAGTGCGTGCAAAAATAACCACACCGCTCACTGGCCTGTCGAGCCGATGCACCACACCCAGAAACACCGCACCTGGTTTATTGTACTTATGCTTAATATACTCTTTACCCAGCTCCACCAGGGGTACATCGCCAGTAGCATCGCCCTGCACCAACACACCAGCCGGTTTATTAATGGCTAGTAAATGATTGTCCTCGTATAAAACTTGTAGCAGATTAGGCATAAAACTGCGTAATTTAGGATCAGGCATTCTATCTTCAAAGTTACTCCTATGCGTTACTTCTGTTTCATCTCGGTTATCCTGATTTTAACAGGCTGTGCCGGCAAACCAAGTCGAGAAGAAATTATCAGCCAAATTGAAGGCACTCTAAGCAAAACACAAGGCACATTTGCAGTTGCTTATAAAGATTTGTTAACAGGTGAAGAAATTCTGATTAATGAACACCTGCTTTTTCATGCAGCNNTGAAAGATTCTATTCTTATTAAAAATGAATTCATCAGTATTCTGGATGGCAGTCCTTATTCCATAACACGCGAATCGGACAGTGACACGCTTATTTATGATCATATTGGTGAGAAGAGAACAGTTTATTCGCTGATGTACGATATGATTATTATCAGCAGCAATCTGGCCACAAACCTGATTGTAGAATTAGTGGATGCTAAAAATGTAACCCAAACCATGCGCAGCATTGGAGCAAAAGATATACAGGTGTTACGGGGAGTGGAAGATACCAGGGCGTATGAAGCCGGAATGAACAACCAGGTAACGGCTTACGACCTGATGTTGCTTTTTGAAAAAATCGATAAAGAAGAAATTGTAAATGCCGAGGCCAGCATGGCTATGATGGATATTTTATTAGATCAAAAATTCAATGAAATTATTCCAGCCAAACTTCCGGCAGATGTTAAAGTAGCTCACAAAACCGGCTCCATTACCGGTGTTCAGCACGATAGTGGAATTGTGTTTTT
>DEIA01000056.1 GCA_002352225.1 Flammeovirgaceae bacterium UBA2786 | reverse complement strand
GTAAAATGGACTATCTTGTGGTAGTCCATTTTTTTATGATCCGAATTCTGCTTTTGCTGTTTCTTACCTTTTCTGTGGCTGCACAGGAAAGTAAAAAGCCATTTCGGATTGGTGTTGCCGGATTAACCCATGGCCATGTACATTGGATTTTGAACCGCGCACACGATGGTGATATTGAAATTGTTGGTGTTGCTGAAAGTAATCGGGCCCTTGCCGAAAAATTATTGAATCAATACAACCTTCCACTCAGCCTGCTTTATGCTTCGCTTGATGAAATGCTTGACAAAGCAAAACCGATGGCTGTTACTGCTTTTGGAAATACATTCGATCATTTACGCGTGGTGCAAGCCTGTGCACCCCGCAAAATTCATGTAATGGTAGAAAAACCATTAGCCGTAAGTCTTGATCATGCAAAACAAATTGAAGCCCTCGCCAAAAAATATTCCATTCTGGTGCTAACCAATTATGAAACTACCTGGTATGGCAGTAATCAGAAAATTGAAGAATTGTTTCGTGCCCAAAAGCCCTTAGGCAAGGTGCGCAAAGTAGTGGTACACGATGGACACGAAGGTCCAAAAGAAATTGGTGTTGGACCGGAATTTTTAGAGTGGCTGATTGATCCGGTAAAAAATGGCGGAGGAGCATTAATGGATTTTGGTTGTTATGGGGCCAACCAGATTACATGGCTGCTAAATGGCGAACGACCTTTATCTGTGTTTGCTGTTACGCAACAAATCAAACCCCATATTTATCCTGAAGTAGATGACGAAGCCACTATAGTACTTGTCTATGCCCAATCGCAGGGAATTATTCAGGCATCGTGGAACTGGCCCTTTGGCCGAAAGGACATGGAAGTGTATGGCGAAAGTGGGTATCTGATTGCTGACCGGCAAGGATCAAAAATTAAAACAGCAGAAGATAAACCTGAAGAAAGTGTAGTAAGTCCATCCTTACCAAAACCTTATCACGATCCGTTTGCTTACCTTTCTGCTGCTGTGCGGAATGAAATAGAGGTTTTGCCTTATGATTTGTCTGCCCTCGAAAACAATATGATGGTGATGGAAATTCTGGAAGCAGCAAAGACATCGGCCAAAACCGGGAAAGTTATTTTTCTTTCACCAAAAAAATAAAAAAGCCAAGTATGGTGAGCGATTCTTCATACGCACAAGCAAAACAATTGCCCTGGTGGACGTGGGTCGCTCCGTTTTTTTTGTTTCATGTTGCCAGTCAACTATCGCTTTCTTTTAAGTTTGAACAAGGGGTAACCACGTTATATCTTCCTACCGCAATAGCCATTGTATTGGTAAACTGGTGGGGCTTCTGGCGTGTGGTGCCGTGCATGTACCTGGTGGTAATTTTCAATACGTATTATTGGGGTGTTGAAGATTGGTACTTATGGCCTGTTCACTCGGCCCCCGAAGTAATTGGTGTTATTCTTTCTTACGGGTTGTTTAAATTAGTTAAAGGCCAATACTGGTTACCCAATACAAGGCATCTGATTTTGTTTATCGTGCTGGGCATTGCTATTCCCATCACCATAGAACTACTACTGTTACAGGCTATCCTTATCTATTTCGGGCATCATACTTACAGTACCTTCTTTAACTTGTTTGCCCATAATTGGCTGGGAGAATTTATGGCCAACGTTGGCCTTACATTGCCGTTGCTCTACTCGGTTACACCGTATATGCAACGAAGAGGTTTGCTGCTAAACCCACCATCCGATTTGCTGTCCTCCGGCCCCGCGTTCAATTGGGCAAAATGTATTGAACTTGTTTGCATCCATATCGGTCTCTTACTCTTATCCTTTTCTATTCCTTTTGAAAAGTATTGGTTTGCGTATGGAATCATAACCCTTTACGTTGCTATCCGGTTTGGGTTTGGTGCGGCCATCTTCTGTAATCTGTTTGTATTTCTAATTACCTACATCCTTCCTCAACTTCTGTCGGATGGTAACCCGATTCTTGATTCGCAGGATTTACTGGCCATCTTTTTAGGAAATATTTTGTTATCTGTTTTTGTAGCTATTACGGGGCGTGTAATTACGGATTTGTGGGCTATTGAAAACACGCTTCAAATTCAAAATCAGGAATTAGAAGCCACCAACAGAGAACTCGACCGGTTTGTATATAGTGCTTCGCACGATCTTAGTGCACCTCTTAAATCAATTCTTGGTTTGGTTACTATTTCAAAACTGGAGTCCGGCAAAGAGCCCTCCTCTCAATACCTGAATGAAATTGAACATAGCGTACTGAAACTGGATTCTTTTATTGGCGAAATTCTGGATTACTCGCGCAACAAACGGCTAATTATAACACCAGAGCAAATCGAATTGAAAGTGTTATGCCACGAAATTCTGGATAACCTGAAATACCTGGACGATTACAACAGGATTTTGGTAGACCTGAATGAGTTTGAACAAAACACAATTCAACAAGACAAAGTACGTCTTAAAATTATCCTTAGTAATCTTATCTCCAATGCTATTAAGTTTCAGAAAAAAATTCCCGGCCATCAACCTGTAATTAAGATCACGTCAAAGCGCCAATCCACCAAAACGATAATCCGGATTGAAGACAACGGTGAGGGTATTAAACCTGAGCTTAGTCCAAAAATTTTTGAAATGTTTTACCGCGCATCCGATAGAGCAACAGGTTCCGGGCTGGGTTTGTATATTGCGCGCGAATCGGCCATTAAAATCGGAGCGCATATCAGCCACCAATCAGAGTATGGCAAGGGTTCAGTTTTTACGGTAGAAATTCCGGAGATATGAAACAATTGGTTGTATTTGCTCTGTTTATTATTATCACATCAAACCTTCAGGCCCAAACTACTTACAGCGGGTTTCCCTCGCTGGTATGGCCCAGGTTGTATGCCATCACATATCAAAAAGACCCGACAGGTGAGTTCGATAAACCCCTTTTTACAAAGGAGGTAAAAATGCTGGCCGGAAAAGAGATTGTATTACCAGGCTACATCATTCCTTTCCAAAACGGAATGAAAGATTCGCACTTCATGTTGTCTTCTCTTCCCATCAATGCGTGTTTCTTCTGCGGAGTGGGTGGCCCCGAAGGTGTAGTGGAAGTATTTCTGCGAAAACCTATTACCTATACAGATAAGCCTGTTGAAGTTAAAGGCAGGCTGGTATTAAACGACAGCAACCCCGACAAGATGATTTACATACTTGAGAATGCTGAGTTTTTGGGAGAAATTGATTTTTGAGGCCCCAGTCCTGTTTAGCTTTTCACTTACTCATTCATACCCACCACCTGCTCATTTGCGGTAGAGGCGGCCTTTACAGTGCTATACTTTTGCGATCATAAAAAAAATTGACTCGCAAAATTGTATTATGCTATGAAAAAAATTGTACTTCTGCTGGCCCTGATGGCCATTTTAACATCTTGCACGTTCGAAACGTATCAATGTCCATCTTACTCGCATGCTAACAAAATCACCAGGTATGGTGAAAAAGCACAAGCCAAATATGTAAGAAAAAAAATCTGATCGGTTTCTACTTACTTCAATCCATACTGATCTATCAAATAAACCAATGCAGCCATTGACGCTGCGCCTAATTCCAACTCGCGTTTATTTACCTTATCGATCGTGTCTTCTGCGGTATGGTGATAATCGAAATACCGCTGCGAGTCGGGTAAGAATCCAATTAACGGCACACCTTGGTTCGCCAGCGGGCCAATATCCGCTCCTCCACCTTCTGATGAAAAATCGGTAAGGCCGTATGGTTCTAACAGCGGCTTCCAACTACGCACCTTTGCTTTGGCGCTGGCATCGGTAGGTACTGTAAACCCACGCGGAACAAACCCACCTCTGTCCGATTCAATCGCAGCCACATGCTTCTCTTTATTTTTTGCGGCTAATTCGGCATACTTCAGTCCACCACGCAACCCATTCTCTTCGTTCATAAACATTACCGCTCGAATGGTGCGCTTCGGCTTATATCCCAACTGCTTAAACAAACGCAACACTTCAATTGACTGCACACAACCTGCGCCATCATCGTGCGCGCCTTGTCCCATATCCCACGAATCTAAATGACCGCCCACCACAATAATTTCATCGGGGTATTCGCTGCCGCGGATTTCACCCACTACATTAAATGAAGGTGCATCTTCCAATGTTACCGAATGATTTTCGAGGTACACCTGAACGTCTTTATCATCTTTCAANNGTGTGCGGATAATCTTCCAGGTTAGAACCCATTGACCGTACCAGAGCTGCAACAGCGCCCAGTTTAGCTGCTTCGGCTGCTCCGTTGGCCCGTTGTTCAACTGCACCACCATACGCTGTAAAGGTTTGAACTTGTGTGGGATTCATCGGTCGGTTAAAGAATACAATTTTACCTTTTACACCAGTACCCAACATTTTCAATTCATCAAAGCTCTTTACTTCAATTATTCCAGCAGAGATTCCCGAAGGTCCGGTACCAATTGATCCGCCAAGAGCGCAAACATTAACATCAACTGTACCCACCTTTTTTGAAATAATTCTCCCCACTTCTTTTTGTCCGCGCACCCAATGCGGAACCAGCCTACCGGCTGCAACCATACCGAATCGAAATCGAAACCCTCCATTACATGCCGGCTCCACTCTACCGCTGCTGCCGCCCCGGGCGAGCCTGACAACCGCGCCCCTATGTTTACCGACAAATCGTACAACATCTCGTACGACTTACCTTTGCCGAGTGCTTCGTCAAAAATTTGTTTAATGGCGGCTTCGTCTTTGGTTTGAGCCTGCCCGGCAAATACTGCAACTGTCAACAAAAAAGTGGATAACCGTTTTTTCATGAGGTAACAAAATTTTATTGCTAAATATGGCCATTCGTGCCCAAACGAAAAACAGCTTTTATATTAAACCAATCCGAAGCGAACTAAAAAACCAACACAAAGGTTTGAAAAGCAGGGTTAACCATCGAACTTCGGTACAAAATTCTACCTATGGCATTTTTGTTTGAATCATTTGAAGGTTGGAAAACATACTGTTCCGATAAGAAGAAAACCATTATCGAAGTAGTGCTGGAGTACGAACAGGAACAGAAAAATCGTACCGAAAAACAGATATGGGAAGGGTTGGGCAAAGCATGGGAAGTAATGAAAGATGCTGTGCGCACCGGACTGGAAGAAGACATGACCTCACGATCGGGCATGATTAACAACGGAGCAAAAAAAGTTTACCGCCACAATCAGACTGTTCTCTCTAAAGAGTTTCAAAACCTGATCTCGCGTGCGCTTGCCGCGAAGGAAGTAAACTCATGCATGGGGCGAATTGTGGCCGCACCTACAGCTGGTGCCAGTGGTATTATGCCCGGAGTATTGTACACGTTGCAGGAAATTCATCATATAGAAGACAAAAAAATTCTGGAAGCCATGTTGCTGGCTGCAGGCATTGCGTTGATTATGGAACANNGCAGGCGCGATTGTGTATTGCTTAGGTGGTGATATCGATCAGATATTTAATGCAGTTGCGATTACAGTGCAATGTATGTTGGGATTAGTGTGCGATCCGGTTGCCGGATTGGTTGAAGTTCCGTGTGTGGTGCGCAATGCAAGTGCAGCCGCTATTGCCAACAGTTCGGCACAAATAGCGTTAGCCAATGTAAGCAGTGTAATACCAGTGGATGAAGTAGTAGAAGCTATGGGCGAAGTGGGTGCCAGTATGGAAACCCGTTATAAAGAAACGGCATTAGGTGGATTAGCTGCTACTAAAACCGGGCAGGCTATATCTAAGAAAGTGTTAATACACGATATTGAAATTTTACCGGACGAGGGGTAAATTATTACGCCCCAGCAGGGCTCACCGTAACTCGGTCTGTATGCTCAAATCGATGGGCTAACTCCCATCGTTAAGGTATGCCGCCCCTGCGGGGCTTACAAACATAATATCGTTAATATATCTTAATCTTACCTTCAGGTGCTACAAAGCACTGCCTCTAACTAATCAAAACATGCGAATGAATGAAAACACCAACAGAGGCTGTCTCAAAAGTCGTTCTGTCATCGCGGATTTGTTCCGCGATCTCGATTTCGTGGTACTAAACGAGATTCCGGCACAAGGCCGGAATGACATTCCAATCTTAATTTGACTTTTGAGACAGCCTCCTGATAGTTTAAACACCGGTGCAGCCGGTGTATTTAACAACTCCATCTCCATAGCCCTGAAAGGGCCTGATAACTTTAACACCGGGTGTAGCCCGGTGCTTAAATAAAGTACACATCTCCGTAGCCCTGAAAGGGCGTAATACCTTTTCGGACAAGGAATAAATTATCCGCCCCTGCTGCTACCCTGCCTCATTCTGATTAGTCGGTGAGTATGAAATCTCTAACAGCCCTGAAAGGGCCTGATAACTTTAACACCGGGTGTAGCCCGGTGTATTAACAACTCAATCTCTGTAGCCCTGAAAGGGCGTAATACCTATTCGTATCAATCCCAAACGTAGCGCTCGTCATATGCTACTTCATACTTGTTTAGAAAAGCCCGGTATTCATCCTGAAAGGTTTTCTGTTTGTGATGATTGTGCTGGTTGGCTATATAATTAATCACTGTATCTGCTTCTGAGGGGTTAACTGAAAATGCGCCATAACCATCTTGCCAGTAAAAATTCTCATACTGTTCTCCTTTTGTCTTTATCCATTTAGAAGAATGCGATTTTAACTCTTCCATTAGCTTTACCAATGCTATTTTCTTTGATAGCATACACAGGATGTGAATATGGTCTGTGTAACCTCCTACCTGAATAACCTGACATTCGAGTTGGTTGCAAATCCCACCCAGATAACGGTGCAACTCTTCCTCTACAGGCGGATATATCAGTGGTTGTCTGTGCTTGGTGCTGAATACAAGGTGCAGGTAGTTCTTTACAAGCGATTGTCCCATGGTATTTACTATTTCTTTCCTGCAGAACTAATATTAGTTCACTGTTAATACTCAAGTCGATGCGTTATGCCTATCGTTAGTTTATTCGTCCCTGCGGGCTTACAAACAACTGCTCATTCAAGTATCTTATCGGGTTGCATCTTATCTACCCAGTTCATTACGGCATCGTACCCAAAATACACCGCACAGGTTAAGATTACCGACCACAGGCAGGCACTAATAAGCATATATAACAAAATCTTTTCGCGATTAGAACTTAAACTTACTGCTAACACAGTACCACCAATGGGCGTAAGAATAATGGGGGTAAGAAAGGCTACACCCGCCAGACCATAACGCTTAAAAAAATTCTTCTTAGGGACAGCATTCGGTTGCTCTGGTTTATTTCTCTTGAACCGTGCTATTATACGTTTACGAATAAACTCACCAAAGTAGGTAAAGGCTACTACTGTTGTCATCATCCCCGATACGGTAACCACCATAGTGGTAATTAAATGCAGTCCGGCTGTCTTTCCTCCTATCGGACCAAAAATAAATTTGATCATGGCTGACAAGTAAACCGATACTGCTTTCAGAACCTCTTCCCACATAACGCTAACTCAAAATTCAAGATTACTATTTTTTTTTCTGATTGAATTTTAAATTTTCTCTCCAAAACTCAAATCTCCTGCATCGCCCAGACCCGGTACAATATAAAACCGATGGTCTAATTTTTCATCAATGGCAAACGTCCAGATTGTGGCGGAATGCTTCAGGTTATCCTGCACAAATTTTATCCCTTCCGGAGTAGCTATTAGGGCGGCCACATGAATATGTGCGGGTTTTCCATGTCGCTCTAATTCCTGCACTGCCCGAATAATTGATTTACCAGTGGCCAGCATCGGATCAATAAGAATAACGGTTTGATCTGTTAGGTTGGGGGTTGCCAGGTACTCAAGATTAATTTTAATATCTGCTCCTTCTTTGCGGTAGGCTCCAATAAATCCGGCAGGAGCGGCATCAAAAAAATTCTGAAACCCCTGAAAGTAAGGCAACCCCGCACGCAAGATGGTTATCAGAATTGGTTGTGCACGCAACAGGTTGGTATGTGTTATGGTTAATGGTGTTTGCACAGACTGAGGTTGGTATGCCAGTGTTTTGGAAACTTCGTAGGCCATTATTACCCCTAACCTTTCCAGATTTGTTCTAAAACGCAATCGGTCGGTTTGCACCGCCACATCGCGCAAGTCTGCCACAAATTGATTGGCTATAGTATTTTGCTGGCCAAGGTTAATTACTTGCATGTTTAGTTTCAGATCAGTCTAACCGATTATTTTTGCACCGCATTATCTATCGCAAAATTTACAAAAAGGTTAAATACTATGGCTTCCCTTAAGAATAAAAAAGAAAAACCGGTAAAAAATGATTACAGCCTGCTGCATCAACTCTGCCAGGTTCATGCGCCATCCGGTGAGGAAAGCTCGTTGCAAGAGTTTCTGCTTCAATACATTAAAAAAGAAAGTAAGCATTGGAAAGCGAAGCCACAGGTAATTGCGGGCGAGCAATTTCAGGATTGCATAATTTTAAAGTTTGGTAAACCACGCACGGCTATTTTCGCCCACATGGATACCGTTGGGTTTACCGTTCGGTATTTCAACCAATTACTTTCCATTGGCAGCCCCGATGCCGAAGCCGGAACCAAATTGGTTGGGCACGATGCACACGGCCCGATTGAATGTGAATTGGAATTTGATAAAGAAAATCATGCTTTCTACAAATTTGGAAGACCGATTGAACGCGGCACTTCGCTTACTTACAAAATTGATTTCCGCGAAAGCGAAGACTATATCGAATCTGCCTATCTGGATAACCGCCTTGGTATTTTTAATGCCCTTAAAGTGGCTGAAACCTTAAAAGATGGAATTATTATTTTCGGTAGCTGGGAAGAACATGGTGGCGGAGCAGTAGGTTACTTAGCCGATTACATTTATAAAAAGTATAAGGTGCGGCAAGCACTCATCTCAGATATTACATGGGTTACAGATGGTGTGCATCATGGAAAGGGAGTTGCTATTTCGTTGCGCGATCGAAACCTGCCCCGCAAAAAGTTTGTAGACAAAATTATTCACCTCGCACAAAAATTTCAAATCACTCATCAATTAGAAGTAGAAGGCATGGGCTCGAGCGATGGTGGCGAATTGCAGCGAACCCCTGTACCATTCGATTGGTGTTTTGTGGGTGCTCCTGAAGAACATGCCCACTCTCCCAATGAAAAAGTACACAAATACGATATCGGAACCATGATTGCACTTTATAAAGTGCTGATGAAGGAACTCTAATGCACCAGCACATTAAACCAAATTTTTTGTTGGCTTACCCGGTTATGCTTAGCATGCTGGGGCAGGTTATGACGGGCGTGGCCGATAGTGTAATGGTGGGCTGGATGGGGGCTGTCCCATTGGCCGCATCATCGTTCGCCAATGTGTTCTTTAATGTTCTTTTATTTTTTGGCGTGGGTGTCTCCTATGCCCTTACACCACTGGTGGCACAAGCTGAGGGGGCAAATGAATCTTCAAAAATCATTGCCGTATTGAAGAATGGTATACTCATTAACCTGCTAACTGGATTTGCATTAGTCCTGCTCATTTTCGGGATAGAACCATTTATGCATTACATGGGGCAGCCCGAAGAAGTTGTTACACTGGCACTTCCATACCTCAGCATAATAGCTCTATCCATTATTCCCACTATGATTTTTCAAACTTATCGGCAGTTTGCCGAAGGTTTGCAACGCACCCGTGCAGCTATGATTATTGTAGTAGGCAGCAACCTGCTAAACATTGCGCTCAATTACGTTTTGATTTTTGGGCATTACGGTTTCCCGGAATTAGGTTTGAATGGTGCCGGCTGGGCTACTTTAATCGCGCGTGTTGCCATGGCTATAAGCATGATGGCTTACGTTTATTTTGGCAGGCGCTATCAACCCTATCGTTCAGGATTTTCCGTTGGTGGATATTCTGCAAAACTTATTTCGAAAATGTTGCACATAGGTATCCCTGCGGGGTCGCAGTTTATTTTCGAAGCAGGTGCGTTTGGATTCTCTGCTATTATGATGGGTTGGATAGGCACAACTGCATTGGCGGCACACCAGATTGCTATTAACCTGGCTACTATCAGTTATATGACAACTTCGGGATTAGGAGCAGCGGCCACCATTCGGGTTGGAAATTTTCTGGGGCAACACGACAAAAAAAATCTTCGGGCTTCGGCATTTGCTATGATCTGGATGGCTACCGGCATTATGATGCTTTGGGCATTGCTATTTATTTTCGGTAAAGAATTTTTACCTGCATTATATATTGATGATGATGTCGTTATTCAACTCACAGCTTCGCTTATGATAATTGCCGCATTCTTTCAATTATCAGACGGCATACAGGTGGTAGCTGCTGGTGCTTTGCGCGGATTGCAGGATGTAAAAATCCCTTCGCTTTTAATTTTTGTGGCGTACTGGGTTATAGCCTTGCCACTGGGTTACGTGCTGGCTTTCGTTTTGGATTGGGCTGCCATCGGCATTTGGATAGGGCTATTGATCGGCCTTACTATAACAGCAAGCGCTATGGTAATTCGGTTTAACCGGCTGTCTCATACCATGCTAAAAGACTAATTGCCATACAAGTTTTTAGCAAGCCGATAAAAACCTTATCTTACTACGCTAACCTTTATCTTTATGAAATCCCCGCGCCCCGTTAACTACTCGCAAACCACCATTACCGAATTAATGATTCCCAGCTACGCCAACTTTGGCGGTAAAATTCATGGTGGCACTTTGCTTTCGCTGATGGATAAAGTAGCCTATGCAACAGCCAGCAAACATGCGGGCACCTATTGTGTTACCGTTACCGTAGATAAAGTGGAGTTTCTTCAGCCTGTTGAAGTAGGCGAACTGGTTTCGCTGCATGCTTCCGTAAATTATGTTGGTCGTACCTCGCTGGTCATTGGCATTCGGGTAGAATCGCAAAATGTAAAAACCGGAACTATTAAACACACCAACTCGTCATTTTTTACTATGGTAGCCAAAGGCGATGATGACAAGCCAGCCCTTGTACCGGAACTCATACTCGAAAACCGCGAAGACATAAAACGCTTTATTGAAGCTATGCGCATGAAAGAAATTAAAGATGCCGTACGCGAACAGATGGACGATGTCAAATCGCACATTGAAGTAGATAAGGCCGGAGAAATTCTGAAAGACCAGCGGTGCAAAATTCAATTAAGGTAATATTGTTAAACTCATACCATACATAACAATGAAGTTCATTCTTTCTATATTCTTACTTTCGGTTTCGTTTTTAGCATCCAGCCAACCGGTAATTTTAACACAGCGCGATCAGGCCCGCGTCATTGATGAACTATTGGAAGATCGATTACGAAATACATTACCCGCGCTCATGCGCAGAGAAGGTTTTGATATGTGGGTGATTATCTCGCGCGAGTATAATGAAGATCCGGTAATCCGCACCCTGTTGCCTGCTACCTGGCATGCGGCCCGTAGAACTACTATGCTGGTTGTGTTCGATCGGGGTGCCGATAAAGAAATGGAATACCTGGCCGTAGCCCGCTACGATGTAGGCAAAGTTTTTAAACGCGCATGGGATCCGGACGCCAACCCAGACCAATGGGCACAACTTGGAAAAATTATTACTGAGCGTAACCCAAAAAAAATTGGGGTAAATAAATCGCCTCACTATGGCCATGCCGATGGACTTACATCCAACGATTACGACAATCTGTTAAAGATGCTTCCTAAAAATCTTCAACCCAAAGTTACTTCAGCTCAAAATCTTGCTGTGAGTTGGTTAGAAACCCGTACTGAAAAAGAAATGGCAATCTATCAGCAAATCTGTCGTATTGCACACGATATTATTCAGCAAGGTTTTTCCGACAAAGTAATTCAACCGGGCGTAACCACAACCGAAGATGTAGTGTGGTGGTATCGCGAACGCATTGAAGAGCTAAAACTGGATACCTGGTTTCATACTTCTGTATCCATTCAGCGTAACGAACCTGAGGCCATCACCTCCAAGCGTCCTCAACCACTTGTTATACAACCCGGAGATTTACTACATGTTGATTTTGGAATAACCTATCTACGCTTAAATACCGATACGCAACAACATGCCTATATTCTGAAAGCCGGAGAAACCGAAGCGCCAAAATATCTGCGCGATGCATTTGCAAAAGGAAACCGGCTACAGGACATTCTTACATCCAACTTCACAGAAGCTCGTACCGGTAACGAAATACTAAAAGCTACACGCGAGCAGGCTATTGCAGAAGGTATAACACCATCTATCTATACACACCCCATCGGGTTTCATGGCCATGCTGCGGGCACTACCATTGGTATGTGGGATATGCAGGGTGGCGTACCGTTTACAGGCGATTACCCCATGCATTACAAAACCGCTTACTCAATCGAATTGAACTGCACGGTAAATATTCCGGAATGGAAAAAAGACATTCGCATACAACTGGAAGAAGATGGCTATTTTGACGAAGCTGGCTTTCGCTACATCGATGGGCGGCAAAAGGAGATTATTCTGATTCCGAAGGCAGATAAAATAAACAAGCCATAATTTTTTAGTTCCTTATGCGTGTGCTGCGAACTATTCACACCTATTATTGCCTCATTCTCTTTGCCGTATTATTCATAATTTTACTTCCATTCTTTCTTATCCCCATCATTTTTAAAAATCAATTTAAACTGGTTGGTATTTTAAACAGATGGTGGGCCTATATTTGGTTTACACTAAGTTTTATACCTTTTAAAATAGAGTGCCGGGCACGGCTCAATTCAAGCCAGCAATACATTTTTTGCCCTAATCACTTTTCTTATCTCGATATTCCGGCACTTGGGCTCAATCCGCATAATTCCATTTTTGTTGGCAAGAATGACATGGAGCATATTCCACTTTTCGGATTTATGTACCGCAAGCTGCACATCATGGTTAACCGCTCCAAACTTCGCAGCCGCATGAATAGCATTTTGCTATCTCTAAAAGCAATAGAAGCCGGTAAGAGTTTGGTTATCTTCCCCGAAGGTGGCATTGTTACACCTACTCCACCCCAAATGGCTGCGTTTAAAGATGGGGCTTTTCGGGTATCGGTCGAAAAACAAATTCCTATTGTCCCCGTAACCATTCCCAACAATTGGATAATTTTGCCCGATCGTAATCCGTTAAGAGTACAGGCCGGGTGTGTTCGCGTAATCTTTCATGAACCGATTTACCCAAACGCCTATACTCTAAACACCCTTGAGGCGTACAAAAAAGAAGTCTACCAAGTGATTGACAAGGAACTAACATTATGCAACTCGACAAAGAAACTCTGAATAAAATTGCACATCTGGCCAGGCTGGAGTTCAACGAAAAAGATACCGAGACTATGCTAAAGGATATGTCGAACATCTTGTCGTTCGTTGAAAAATTAAATGAAGTAAATACAGAAGGTGTAGAGCCCCTTACTACCATGAGCCACGAGGTAAACGCCTTACGGGAAGATAAGACCAGTACACATCTCAATAGAAGTATTGCATTGGAGAGTGCTCCGAAAAAAGATGACACCTACTTTAGAGTACCAAAAGTGTTGGAATAATTCCTTCTGAACAAAAGCACATGACACTCGCATTCTGGAAAAACTGGCCAAAAGCCGAACAATTTTTTTTACTCCTGTTGGGGATAATTTTTTTCGCATCCATTATTCTGTTATGGAAGGCATATTTTCAAAGCCCGGCCCCGGCAATCAGTTGGGAGCACTATGAAGAAATTCAAAACGAAGAAGTAACCCAACGTACCGTGCCCGTTGGGCTTTTCGAGCTACCTGTAAAAGTTGATAATTTTTTTGTATTTGCAACACAATTAGGAAGTCCGCTTTACATAAGTGTAACGCTACATCATCTGTACTTTGTTTTGTTCATGATTAGCATAGGTGTGCTGCTAGCCATTATTACCACATTAAAACGATTCTGGTTTTTAGCGGGTATGACTCTTTTCCTGCTTTTTATTGTTTCTCTTAAACTCGAAAACCTGGCTATTATGGGGCTCACCGATAAGTACCCCACATTTGTATTTTTGTTTTCCTGTATTGCACTCTGCTATTACCTGCATGCTATTGGCACACACCTTTCTTTCTTTATCAGACTTGGTTTAATTACCGGTCTGTTTGGTATTACCGGTATTATCATTTCATATTATAGCCAGGAATCAAATCCCTTTCTACTCCTGTCGGCAAACAGCTACCTGTTTGGGATTGGGTTAACCATACTCTTTATTTTAATGATCGGCCACGAAATCCCAGCCGCATTTATTAATATAATTACAAGAGGAGTACGGCAAACTAAAAGCTTGCGTCACTACTTAATCATCTCCGGTTTTTATGTACTAAACCTTATTCTGGCTTATGTAAAAGAAATAGGGTATGTGAGCTGGGATATCTGGCTCATTAATACCTACGTGCTCCTTACCCTATCTGCCGTATTAAGTGTTTGGGGGTTTATACAACGTAGCCCTCAGTATGAAAATATTCTTACCTCAGAATCGCTGGCTGCCTTTTTGATTTTAGCGCTGGGCATTATTGCTTTCTCAACCATTGGCTTATTATTTATTTCGGATAACGAGAATGCCATCGAAGTACTGCACGATATTGTTTTATACAGCCATGCCGGCTTTGGCATCATCTTCTTTTTCTATGTGCTTGCCAATTTTGGTTCTATGCTTTCGCAAAACATGCAGGTGTATAAGGTTCTGTATAAACCAAATGTAATGTTCTACCTTACCTTTCGCATAATGGGCACTATTACCTGCGTGGCCTTTTTGATTTACGACACCAGCTACCGCACCCTTACCGATCAGCTCTATGCATCTTATTATAACGGTATGGGCGATGTATACTATCAACAAGGTGCCGATCAATTAGCCGAAGGATATTACAACCGATCAGTTTTATACCGAAACCAAAATCACCATGCTCATTATGCATTGGCCAACATACAGGAAAGCCGATTAGAGTTGCTCAAAAAGAAGAACGAGCTCGCAGCTATCATTTTTTCTAACCCTTCGGTGGCTAGCTTTATTAACCTAAGCGAAACTTTTCACGAAACAGGCGAATCGCGCGAAGCATTAGCAATCTTAAAAGAAGCAAAAAAGAGATTTCCTGAGAACGGTGTCATTAACAATGCGCTGGGGGTAGCATTCTCGCGATTGAAAGTTTCAGACTCATCCTTACTTTCCTTTCAGGAAGCCCGCAAGGATACGGATATTAGAACCGCTGCCGAAACCAACTTACTGGCTGCCAGTGCAAAGTTCAAAGTAAATTATCCTGCTGATTCATTGCTCGAACTGGTTGGTGCAAATAAAGAAGGAGCTGTTGCCAATGCACTGGCACTGGCAAATATGCAAAACATTGAAATTAGTAATGAGTTTATTACCAGTACCGATACGATCTGGACTCCCACACGGGTAACCTATCTGTGTAATTATTTGATTAACCGGCCCACTGCACTTGATACAAGTACCGTGAAAGAAATTATTGACGTGGCTCGCAAACCTGTTAATGAATACTATACTGAAGCCGTGGTAGTGGCTGCTGCCCAGGCTTTATATGCACATGGAAAAATAAAGCAAGCTTTTGACCTTACACGCGAAATGGCCTCTCGGTCGGGGCGTGGCCGATATTATGCTTTGTTAGGATACTGGACCATGGAACAAAATAATCCTGCAATTGCAGCCAACTACTTTGAAATAGCCAAAGAGAAAAAAATTCCTCATACCCTTCTGTACGAAGCGCTGGCCCTAACCGAAGCGAATAGCATACAGCTTGCAAAACCTTTGTGGGATAGTCTTGTGCTTACATCCGATAAAGCAGACAGTACATTTGCCCGTACAATACAAAAAATTGTTTCCAGTACTAAAAATCAAATTGAACAATCCACCGATGAAGAAAAATACTGGTATACCCGCTATAGAATTCCGTTAGTTGATAGCTCAGCCTTTTTTGCAATGGTTAACTCCATCCGTAAACCTGAACTAAAAACCCGCGCACTACTGGATGGCGCCAAAAAATGGTATCAGCAAGATGAACTGGAAATTGCAGCAACATACCTGAACAAAATTGAATCGGCTGGATCAGAAAAACTACGCAACGAATTTCTGATTTATCAATTGTTATTGTTAGCCCAACTGGATACTGAAACATTCAAACAACAACAACCTGATTTTACACAAACAATTCGATCTTCGTTTCCAAACGAAGTGCTATTACTACAAACCTGGCAAGCCGAACTGGCAGAAAAATCAGATTTTGTTCAACGCAATTACACCCACCTCAGTACAGCCAGTACTCATTTTGAAGACGGACTAATTGCCTCTGCCCGCTACTTTGCAAGCGATACAACCGACCGGCTAAGACCCTACTCCATTTTAGTAAGTGGATTAATTGCACGACCCCAATCTATAAAACTTCTGAAAGCCCATACACTTTATTCGGCTCAGATAGGGTTTGATGATGAAGCTACCGAAAGCCTTGAAAAACTACGCCACCTTTTACCTACTCGCGCATTCAACCAGTTTGTAAGCGAAAATCCTGATATTTTTAGCGTTCAGGATTGATTCGATTACCGGCATCATTTTCTTACTTTTGCTCACCTTATTAGTAATTCAATGGAAAAGAATATTCCCTTACATCAGCTACACGTAACCCTGGGTGGCAAGATTGTACCCTTTGCCGGTTTTAATATGCCCGTGCGGTACTCATCCGATATTGAAGAACACATGACCGTACGCAATGGCGTAGGTGTATTTGATGTGTCGCACATGGGCGAGTTTAAGGTTGAGGGTCCTCATGCGCTGGAATTGATCCAACGCATCACCAGCAACGATGCCTCTAAACTGATAGATGGCCAGGCTCAATACACCTGCCTGCCTAATGAAACCGGTGGTATTGTGGACGACCTGATTGTGTATCGAATTAAAGAGAACGATTACTTCATTGTAGTAAATGCCGGCAACATTGATAAAGACTGGAACTGGTTTGTAAAACACAATACGAAAGGAGCCACATTAAAAAATCTATCGGACGAGTATTGCCTTTTTGCTGTACAAGGGCCCAAAGCTGTTTCCGTTTTGCAAAAATTAACTTCTACCGATTTAAGTACAATCAAATATTACCACTTTGCCATTGGCACATTTGCCGGTGTGGCCGATGTAATGATGAGCAATACAGGGTATACCGGTGCCGGTGGTTTTGAGATTTACGTGAAGAATGCAAACGCTGAAAAAGTATGGAACTCTATTTTTGAAGCCGGTAAAGAGGCAGATATTAAACCTATTGGGCTTGGTGCACGCGATACCTTAAGACTTGAAATGGGTTTCTGCCTGTATGGAAATGATATTGACGATACTACCTCGCCATTAGAAGCGGGGTTAGGCTGGATTACAAAATTCACCAAAGAATTTACTAACAGCGCCAACCTTAAAAAACAGAAAGAAGATGGGGTAAAGAAAAAATTGGTTGGATTTAAAATGATCGATCGTGGCATTCCCCGACACGATTACCCATTAAAAGATGCTGCCGGAAATGTAATCGGGAAGGTTACATCAGGCACACAGTCGCCCATGCTGAACATAGGCATTGGCTTAGGATATGTAGCAACTGAATTTGCTGCCGTGGGCACAGAGATTTTTGTTGATGTAAGGGGACGGGCACTTAAAGGAGTTGTTGCAAAATTGCCTCTTGTCTAAAACTGTGATTTATTTAATCAAAGCCATCAAAGTTCTGACATGAAGACCATTGACGTTTGTTTAAGTCCCGAGTTAATTCACTTGTATAAATTAGAAGACCGAACCATTGTAGTGGTTGATATACTAAGAGCTACCTCCTGTATGGTTACCGCTTTTGCCCATGGAGCCGAACGCATTGTTCCTTTCGCCAGCCAGGAAGAGTGCCTGCAAATGAAAACGAGAGGCTACATTACCTCTGGCGAACGGGATGGAAAAAAAGTAGAAGGCTTTGATAAGGGAAACTCACCCTTCGAATACATGGGCGATCAGGTAGCCGGAAAGAAAATTGCCTTCACTACAACCAACGGCACCCAGGCAATAGAAAAATCAAAAGCAGCCAGAGAAATTATTATCGGTAGCTTTCTCAATCTTAGTTCAATAACAAAATACCTTTTATTCAGTCACAACAACATACTGATTGTATGTGCAGGCTGGAAAGGTAAAGTAAATCTGGAAGACACACTTTTTGCAGGTGCGTTGGTAGAGAAATTGAAAAATCATATTGAACCTGATTGCGATGCCCCGCTTGCCGCGCAACGTTTATACAATCAGGCTAAAGGCAACATGGTCGAATTTCTGAGTGCCTCTTCGCATGTTAAGCGCTTACAGCGATTAAACATTCAGAAAGACATCGAATTCTGTTTAACGCCCGATCAATACACGGTAATTCCTAAGTTAGTGCGTGGCGAACTGGTTTGTTGATTACTGGCGTTCGTACACCGTCTTTCCACCCACTACAGTTTTCAATACCTTAACCTCGCGTATTCCTACGGGGTCAATTTGTGTAATGTCTCGTTCGAGTATAACAAAATCAGCAAGCTTACCCGTAGCGATGGAGCCTTTTATGTCTTCTTCAAACGAAGCATAGGCCGCACGAATTGTGTATGACTTCAGCGCTTCTTCTACCGAAATTTTTTGTTCGGGTACCCAACCATCCGGGTTCTTACCATCAATAGTTTGCCGGGTAACAGCCGCGTAAATTCCTTCAAGCGGAATGGGTGGCGCAACAAACCAATCGCTGCCAAAAACAAGATTGGCCTGAGCATTCAAAAAAGATCTGAATGCATAGGTGGTTTTTATCCGTTCGCCAATAAACTTCTCGGCCCACCGGCCATCATCAATAGCATGGTAGGGTTGCATACTGGGTATTACCTGAAGTTCAGCGAATCTTCTAAAGTCTTCCTGTTTGGGATGCTGCGAGTGTTCCATTCTAAAACGCCTGTCGCGTTCTCCATTCTCTTTTATCACACGCTCATAAATATTCAGTAGCGTATTAACCGCTTTGTCGCCAATGGCGTGTGTCATTACATGCAAGCCGGCACTATCTGCCGATTTTATTCTCTTATAAAGTTCCGCCTCGGTAACTACAAAAAAACCGGAGTCGGTTGGTGTATCCTCAAAAGGCTTAAAGAAGGCGGCCGTATGCGAACCCAGCGAACCATCTACAAATGCTTTTAATGATCCTATTCGTAACCACTTATCGCCACGTCCTTGTTGCTGAATTTTTTCATTTAGCTCGCGCCACTTTCTAAGCGACATGCCGGCATAAATTCTTGTTATCAGTGCATCTGATTTTCTTGCCCGCTCAAATACATCCATATAACCATCCATATTATGGATGGAGGTAACCCCAAAACTGGCTACATAATTCATAGCAGCATGTAATGCCATGTCCTTTTGCTCATCTGAAGGATCGGGCACAACCGGATCAATAAGGGAGGTTGCATTGTCTTTGAATACACCCGTAATCCTACCCTTCTTGTCGCGCACAATAGCACCTCCTGTTACCTCCTTTGCGTTATCATCCACGCCTGCCAGTTTTAAAGTTGCTGTATTGGCCAGATTCATGTGTCCGTCCAGTCGATTTATCCATACCGGATTATCGCGGGTAACAGAATCAATCCAATCGCGCGTAGGCAATTCACCGCCCCAGTTTTCATGATCCCAATCACCACTCGTAATCCATGCACCCTTTGGCTGAGTTAATGCAAATGCTTTTATCCGGTTGATAAACTCTTCCTTGGTTTTGGCATCACGTAGTTGAACAGATGCCAACGCAAAACCACCTTCCATGAAGTGCGTATGGCAATCGATAAAACCAGGTACTATCAGGTTTCCTTTGTCGGTTTCAATTACTTTCGTCTGCGGTCCTGTCCAGGTTTCAATTTCATTGCGTGAGCCAACGGCTACAATAGAATCACCAATTACAGCAAACCCTTCGGCCCAGGCCGATTTTTCATTTCCCGTCCAGACTTTACCAAACACAACCTGATTGGCTGCTGGTTTGGACTTACAGGCTGCAAGGCCGGCAAACAGAATGACAATTAGAAAATTTTTCATTTCAATTTTGGATTTTGATGATGGCGGTCTTTATCGCGGATGGTTTTCTTTTCGATGTTTTTTTGAAAGGCCTCAGTAAGATTTACCCCGGTTTGATTGGCCAGGCAAATCAACACCCACAATACATCAGCCATTTCATCAGCCAGATCTTTACTCTTATCTGATTCCTTTTCGGATTGATCGCCATACCTGCGGGCCATAATGCGGGCTACTTCGCCTACTTCTTCGGTAAGAATGGCCATGTTTGTAAGTTCACTGAAGTAGCGTACGCCATGTGTTTTAATCCATTCGTCAACTTGTTGCTGGGCGTTTTGCAGAGTCATTTTAAATGAATTTTAAAACTTAAGGTATCCTCAAAAAATCTAATGGAGAAACAATGGGTATGTGCCGAAATGGATGCAGAATCTGTAAATCCGGATCGCTCGTAATTATTGCAGAAGCATCACAACTTACGGCTAGTTCCAAAAACATATCATCTCTTGGGTCACGACAAACTTTTAACTGTATCGAAACTTCTTTAAAATGCCCCTTCTGCTCAACCAGCTTAATCATCCTTAATCTGTTTTCAAGAGATTGATAACGTTCAAATTTTTCACGTGTAAAGGTTGTTGCGAATTCGTGAAAAGTGGTTTTCGAAAACACAGCTATACCCTTGCGTGATGCTAAATCGTAGGCCTGTCGGGGAATAGAAGCAGGTAATAAATGAGCGCTAATAAGCGTACTGGTATCTATTACAAAAAGACTAATCATCTTTTTTTAACAGATCTTCCAATATTTCAGGAGTCAGTCCGTTTGCAATAGCCTGTTGGCCGAATTCATCCAGAAGTTTCCTGTATTCCACATCAGAAGAATCATTTCCGGCCTTTTTCAAAACCAAACTAAGTGCATCAGAAATCAGTAACTGTTTATCTGCGCTTAACTGCCGGTAAATCTTACCTGCGCTGTCATCCACTTGAATCACAATTCTTTCCATACTGCATTTAATTAGGTACTAAAGATAAAAATAAATCAGGGTAAAAACACAGCACAAAACCGGTTACAATGGAATATTCCCATGCTTCTTTCTGGGCAGTGTCGCGGCTTTATTCTCCAACATCGCAAAAGCTCGCATTAATTTTTCACGGGTCTGATCCGGATAAATCACTTCATCTATATACCCTCTGTGTGCAGCCCGATACGGGTTTGCAAACTTCCTGGTGTACTCATCTACCTTCTCGTTTAGTTTAGAAGTTGGATCTTCTGCTTCTGAAATTTCTTTTTTGAAAATAATTTCAGCCGCGCCTTTTGCCCCCATTACGGCAATCTCGGCTGTGGGCCAGGCATAGTTCAAATCGGCCCCAATATGTTTGGAATTCATCACATCATACGCACCACCATATGCCTTACGTGTAATTACGGTAACGCGCGGCACGGTTGCTTCTGAAAAAGCATACAGCAACTTTGCTCCGTTGGTAATTATCGCATTCCATTCCTGATCGGTGCCCGGTAAAAATCCCGGCACATCTTCCAGTATCAGCAATGGAATATTAAAGCAATCGCAGAAGCGAACAAACCTGGCGCCCTTTACACTCGCATCAATATCCAACACGCCCGCCAACGCAGCCGGTTGATTTCCCACAATACCAATACTTCTTCCGCCCAGGCGTGCAAAGCCAACAACAATATTTTCTGCAAAATTTTTATGCACCTCAAAGAACGAACTCTCGTCCACTACTCCGGCAATCACCTCGCGCATATCGTAGGGTTGATTGGGATTGGCCGGAATAATTTCATTCAACGCTGGCCGATTTTCATTGCCCGATGTGTAAGGTAAATTCGGAACTGTGTCTTCACAATTTTGTGGAATGTAACTGAACAGCTGTTTAATCTGTGCAATACACTCTGCCTCATTAGCGCTGGCAAAATGCGTTACACCACTTTTTGTACTGTGTGCCGATGCTCCCCCTAACTCTTCGGCTGTTACGTTTTCGTGTGTAACGGTCTTTACTACATTGGGACCTGTTACAAACATAAACGAAGTATTTTCTACCATGAAAATAAAATCGGTAATAGCAGGCGAATACACGGCACCCCCTGCACACGGTCCCATAATAGCCGAGATCTGCGGCACCACACCCGATGCCATTACATTGCGATAAAATATATCGGCATAGCCGCCCAGCGAAACTACTCCTTCCTGAATACGTGCTCCGCCCGAATCGTTCAGCCCGATAACTGGAGCACCATTCTTCATGGCTAGTTCCATAATCTTTACAATCTTTTCGGCATGGGTTTCGGAAAGAGAGCCACCAAACACAGTGAAGTCCTGCGAAAACACATACACCAACCTACCCTGTATCGTCCCATAGCCGGTAATCACACCATCGCCCAGGTAATGCTCTTTATCCAACCCAAAATCTTTAGCCCGGTGCATTACAAATTTTCCCAACTCTTCAAACGAACCTTCGTCTAATAATAAGTGAATGCGTTCGCGGGCCGTAAGCTTACCCCGTTTATGTTGTTGTTCTATTCGCTTTTCTCCTCCCCCTAAAAGTGATTCCAGATTTTTGCGTTCCAGTTCATCAAACTTAGGTTGAAGAGTCTCGGATTTTATTTTTCGTTTAGTCATAGCTGATTGTGCTTCACTCAAAGATAGAAATAGTTAGCACCAGATGCGTATCTTGGCTACCTGAATTCGAATGAATAAAATAGCGATTATCGATATGGGCACCAATACCTTTCACCTGCTGATAGCTACGGTGGAAGGCGGGCATTTTTACATCGCACATCGCGAAAAGGTACCCGTAAAAATTGGGGTGGGCGGCATTAATCGCAACCTAATTACGGATGATGCTATTGCCCGGGCGTTAAAAACCATGAAGGCATTTAAAGAAACGCTTGTTGAAGCAGGCGTAAGCAAGATATTGGCTTTTGGTACCAGTGCATTGCGCAACGCTACCAATGGAAAAGATGTAACCAATCTAATTGAAGTTGAAACCGGTATTAAAACCAATATCATTCGGGGCGTGCAAGAGGCTGAATACATTTGTTTCGGAGCGCGTGCTGCCATTGCCATGGGCGATAAAAAACATCTGATTATGGATATTGGCGGTGGTAGTGTGGAGTTCATTATCGCCAACGCTACTGAAATTTTCTGGAGCTACAGTTTTGAAATTGGCGGCCAGCGACTGCTGGAACGGTTTCAGAAAAGTGATCCTATCCGTCCGGAAGAAATTAAGGCTATATTCAGTTTTTTTGACGAAGAATTAAAACTACTATTTGATCAATTACACAAACATAAACCTGAAACGCTTGTTGGATCAAGTGGCACGTTTGATACACTCAGTGATATCTATTGTTTTCGTAACAACATCCCGGTAACGGAGGCGCCCGAAACACCTTTTTCAATTAAGGCATTTGATGAAATTTATGAAGAGCTTCTGATTAAAGACCGCACCGCGCGTATGCAGATACCGGGTATGATTGAAATGCGCGTGGATATGATTGTAGTGGCTTGTTGCCTGATCCGGTACTTGCTTAATGCGTATCGGTTCGCGGACATCCGGGTTTCGTCTTATTCATTAAAGGAAGGAGTTTTGGCAATGCTTATTTAATCAAGGCTTCATTTCCGAAGGATCCTGACGGGTGTCGAATATATCGGTAATGTATATTATTTCACCTGTCACCCGATAAATAATCTTATAGTTTCCCTCGATAATTCTTCTGTGTTCAAGCCCCAAATGAGCAAGG
Source organism: Flammeovirgaceae bacterium UBA2786 (assembly GCA_002352225.1). GTDB lineage: Bacteria > Bacteroidota > Bacteroidia > Cytophagales > Cyclobacteriaceae > ELB16-189. The sequence goes on along the minus strand of DEIA01000056.1, from coordinate 62,352 downwards.
TACTCGTCACGCTGTCCAGTAAACGGACTCTCTAAAAGTTTATCAGCCTTGGCTATTATTCGATCTCTTATTTCCTGTATTTTCCCGGGCGGAACACCGGCTGACAAAAAATCCAGACATTCTTGTAATGAATCTAATGCCTGTTCCGTATAAAGAAGTTTCACGATTTATTGATTCGTGCTTTAATCTCGTCTGATGAAAAAAGTCTTCCGCTTTTAATATCTTCTTCAGCCTTCAATGCACGTATAGTAAACTTTTCCCTGAGCAAAGGGTTCAGAGAAGTTCTGCTTAACAAAGTGTAGATAGCCTCTAATACATGAGTATCTGTCTCCTGCTCAATCATCTCTACCAACTCCGATTTCAAATGTCCTTTGTTTTCCATAAACCAAATATACACAATTCTAAAAAATAGAGGGTTGCCCAATCAACCCTCTATTGTTAATTTACACCTAGAGTCCCGTAACCTGTTTATCCTTCGGATACTTCACATCAAACTTGTACACCAGCTTGCGGGTTTCGTTCGGTTTCAGTTCAAGCTCCCACATAAGTTTACCCGTATCCTTAGTATACTTTGCTCCACCCAGGTCAAGCGTAGTAACTTCAATCTGTGTATTCTGCGACACCGGTACCTGATCTTCAATTATGATCTTTACCGCATCAGCTTTAGTATTGCGCACCGAAATCTCCCATGTGTAACTCTCTTTGCGCGATGAGCCGATAAAATTTTTCGAAGTAAGGTCTTTCAGTTTTTCACGTTTCACCACAATCCGCTTATCACGGCCCAAAGAAACAGCAAGCGTATCCTTGATATTATTCGGATCGATAAACGATTTACCCACAAAAGTTCCTTCAAAGAAAATGTTAGCCTCGCCAGGCAACAGGTTAAACTCTTCCCAACCGGTGGCACGGGCCATCAGAAATGCATCCATATCCAACTTAGGTGCAACTGAATAAATGTAATCCGCTTTCATATCGTAACTGCGAATGTCAACCACCACTGGCTTAGCCGATGATGCAACGGTGTAGGGCAATGCAATATCAAACTCAGTGTTTAAAGAAGTCTGGATTGTTGTAACATAATCCGCTACCGTTATTGCCTCAGCAAGTTCTTCATCCGCCACTTTAGCTTCTGCTCTATAGACTGCTGCCGGAGCAGCAGCCATCGATTTGCGTTTGGCCATATCATAAACCTGTGGATAATAAAAATCCAGATACCACGAATATAACTCAGGCTTTTGTCCGCTCAGGTTTGGATTAGCGGTTGATAGTTTCAGTTTTACATTATTCCATTCCTCACCTGTACTTTGAAACACATTGGCTTTATAACTCAACTGCACCGGATTTTTGGTATCAATTGCACGTAAATCATAAACCGGACTCCAACCGGCATTGGCTACCACATAGCGCACCTGCAACTCCACGTTAGTAGCTGCTTCTGCCGAAACACTTACTACCAGCTCGCTGGTGTTTCTGCGATACAATTCATTCTGGCTGTTGATCTGCGCATTCAGTCTGGCAATACGTTCGTTCAGCTTTTTCATTTTCTCGTCCTGCTTCATGCGCGATGAAACAATATCACTTAAACGGGTGCGATAAAAATCGGCCATAGCCTTTAGCTCAGCTACCGTTAAATTCTGATTGGTTCCTCCTATTTTCTGATTGCTCAGCAACATCTGTTCTTCCTTGTTCAGAATTTCTTTCTGGCTTTGCTCCAAAATAAGTTGGCGTTGCAATGTTTCTACCGAATCTTTCAACATGCGCAAGGGCTTGGGTAAATTGAACTCATTCAAATAATTTTGCCGGTGCGATGTACCCAATATCACAATACTCCCCTTGCCAGAAACCTGCACACTTTGCGGATCGAGCTGAGAAGAAAGCCCGGTAACAATCAGGTTGGTTTTTCCGGTTTCTACTTTTGTTTTAACAGTACGCGAAACCTGGGCCTTGTTTAGAAATACAGTAACATCCGTAATTTTCGAATCTACCGGTTTATCAGGTTGGGCCGCTGCAACCAGCGAACTAACCACTAAAGCCGATGTTAAAAGTTGATTTGTCATGATTTTTAGAATTTTGACAATAGGATGAAGTGCGATGTGATTTTCCATAACAACTATTATAATTTTTAACAATATCTTGAAATCCGATATGAATCAAGCAACTTTTGCGCCATGAATGAAATAACGCTACCCTACACACAATTGCGGCAATTTGCCGTAGATATTTTCAAAAAAATGAATTGCCCTGAGGCTGATGCCCAACTGGCAGCCAATGTGTTGCTTAGCGCGGATTTGCGGGGCATCGATTCGCACGGGGTAGCGCGTCTTTCAGGCTACGTGCGCTTGTGGGAAGCCAAACGCATTAACAGCCAGCCCAACATAAAAGTTGTACACGAAACACCCAGCACGGCTGTAGTAGATGGTGACGGTGGTCTGGGACTTGTGGTTGCGCCCAAAGCCATGGAAATAGCCATGCAAAAAGCAGCTGTTGCCGGAACGGGTTGGGTAGCCGTAAAGGGCTCTAACCATTTTGGCATTGCCGGGTATCATGCCATGATGGCCCTGCAAAAAGATATGATTGGTATGGCCATGACTAACGCGAGCCCATTGGTAGCGCCAACTTTTTCTGTTGAACGGTTGCTGGGCACCAACCCGATTTGTGTAGCCATACCAGCCGGTAAACAACCTGCTTTCGTGGCCGACTTTGCTACCACCACCGCAGCCAATGGCAAACTGGAAATTCTGCAACGCAAAAATAAAGAAGCGCCTGAAGGATGGATTCAGAAAAAAGACGGCAGTTCTTCTACTAATCCGCACGAGTTAAAAGATGGCGGTGCGCTGGTGCCGCTGGGCAGCGACCGTGAACATGGAAGCCATAAAGGTTTTTGTTTGGGTGCATGGGTAGATATTTTTTCAGCCGTACTGAGCGGAGCAAACTACGGCCCGTGGGTTCCGCCTTTTGTAAGTTTTCTTGCACCACCTGCCGACCCAGTGGGTGAAGGTATTGGTCATTTCTTTGGCGCCATGCGGGTAGATGCTTTCCGCCCTGCGGATGAATTTAAAAGTCACATGGACAACTGGATTACCCGTTTCCGCAGTGCTAAAACTGCCGAAGGTTATGATCACTTAGTGATACCGGGCGACCCGGAAAGAGAGTTTGAAGCCATCCGAATGAAAGAAGGCATTCCGTTGGTGGAGAAAGTAGTAGAAGATTTGAAAGCGGTGGGAAAGAATTTTGAGATAAGCCTATAACAATTGTAACGCAATACAAATATCTATTTAAGGTTCCATTTTTTAGATGCCCTGCGAAAAGCACTGGGATCAGAATAACCTAACAAACCCGACACCTGCGATACGCTGCCGTTCAATCTCAATAACTCCTGCGCCAAATCTTTTTGTACACTTGTTACCAATAAACGAAACGCTACTCCTTCACTTGCCAGTCTTCGTTGCAGGGTGCGGGGTGTAGTGTTCATACGCGATGCAACCGCTTCAAGCGAAGGAATTTGTCCCTGAAAATCAGTACGCAGTAATTGTTTGATTTGTTCCGATAACGACTTCTTTTTGGTCGACTTCTTTTCCTTCAACATTTTCTCAAAAAAAGCGAACAACGTGCGGTCACGACTTACAATTGGGGTAAGAAGATCTTCTCTTTTAAAAACAAGATGATTGCCGGCTCCATTAAATAAGACCTCGGCACCAAAAACACGCTGATACTCTGCAATATCTCCACCACGTCTGTGTTTGAAGGTGGTACGTAATGGTTTTATCTTTTTTCCGGTAAGCAACGAAAAAACGTTAAGTGTACCCGTCAAGGATTGCTCTATCGCATGGCGTGCACCCACCGGTGATGTTTTAGTAAATAATGAAACTGGTTTACACGTAAGCGTAATCTCATGCGCATTTTGTTTAACGCCAAAATGAATCATATCCGTGGCTACCGAAATATAATTTGTCATTTTCTCAAACGCTGAGAGTAAATCCGGGCTACTCTGCATCAGGTTTCCGACAATACCCAGAACTGACATGGTACTGGTTTCGCCCAGATGCAGACCCAGCAGGTTATCTCCTGTTAACCGGACTGAGCATTCCCAGGTTTTGCACGACTGATCGAAAGGAACTTTTATTTCAGAATCGCCAAGGTCTTCTGCTTTTATTCCGATGGCATTGCACAACTCCGAAAGCCGGGCTCCACGCTGGGTAGCTCCATAAAGTATTCCCTGAATAATAGGCATGTGTGAAAACATAGGCTTGTCGCGAAATGTCCGGTTTTTGTCGCAAAGTAACATCCCCGCAGGGAAACAAAAATCGTTGGAGGAATAAAAGCACCTATAAAAATGAAAAATTTATTTCCAAAAATTCTGCTGGGGTAGCTCGACTCTGCAATATCTCCACCACATTTGTATTTGAAGGTGGTACGCAATGGTTTTATCTTTTTCCGGTAAGCAATGAAAAAACGTGAGGTGTACCAGTCATGGATTGCTCTATTGCATGCGTGCCCGTGGGGTGATGTTTTAGTCCATAAATGCAACCGGTTTACACGCAAGCGTAATCTCAGTTGTAGTTCTCCACAAGCAATTCATCCAGCACCCCAAAATTCAAAGTTCCTCCCAGATTTCCATTTTTACTTTATAATTAGCAACTACCGACCGTTCCTCTCCATTAATCATAAAAATTGAATGTATCTCTCCAAAACAATAATAAATGTGCTTTTGATACTTCTCAATACTGCCGTCAATACTACCCATGTAGGACGACTGAATGTGTTCGGTTTCAGTTATCAGATGATGCGATTGGTTAACATCACCTGTAATAGGTTCAAAAAAAACTTTGCAATAATTAAAAATACCCAAAGAGGCAGTAACTGGAGGGGGAGGGCCATCTAAATTGGCTATGTTGGCTGACTCTAAAAGTGGTGTCTTTATTCCAATGCTATTGTTGAGTAATTCTTCTGAAGCAGGTGATACCAAATAGAACGATAGAAAGGCGTTGTGCTTACTTTGAACTAAAATATTTCTTTCCGGTGCCCAACCCGGACCGCCACCTCCATCCTCAAACTGGTTTCCAGCAAAATGATATTCTTTGTCATCGAATATCAAATTAAAAAAACACTCTTCACATGCTCCTGAGAATATTGTAAAATTAGACTCAGGCGGAGCAAATTTACAGGGCCCTTTGTCAAAGTTGGGCGTATTGTCGCATTGCACGAATACGGCCAGTAGAAGAAGTATCAAGAAATGTGACAGTTTCATGACTGTTTAAACGTTAATTAGATTTCACATACCGCGTGGTGTTGCCGTCTACATTGATTACGTAAGAACCGGGTGGCAATTCGGTAAGAAAAGCGTTGATATCCTCATCCTCTACTGTTCCCTCTTTTATCACCTTTAGTGTTTTCATATCCATTACGGTGTAAGAGCTGACTGATGAACCTTTACAAAAGGTGAAGGTAAGGTTGCAACTGGCATTGTATGTATTAAAAGTCGAACAGCCCGAGTTGATGGTGAACGCCATGTTTTTGCCGCCATTGCTGGTACTCCAGGTTGCAGTGCCGGAAGTGCGCACCCACGTCCACGAATTGAGGTACATGACCACTTGGTTGGTGCCTGTGGGCACCACATTGAAGGTGTTCAAAGTTCCTCCATTCAATGTGCCCGTGCAATTGGGCATAATTTGTATAGTCTTGATTCTGAAAAAATTGTCGCCATTACAGCCAGTTACAAGATTGTATCTTACATCAGTATTACCAATCAAAGTGTTTGCGATTAATGTAATGGATGTGGCTGTCCTTGTATTTGGTACTTCGCTAAAATAATTCCCGGTCTCATTGATTCGCCAATTACTGCTACTTAACTGAATAAAGGATGGAAAAGGCTGGCTGTTGTTTGTTAATGTTAAAGTAAATTGTGTACCTTGATTCACGGCAGAAACACCAGATATTGTTATATTGGGTATTGCGGCAAAGTATTGCACGTCCTGTGGACATGCTGTTGTGAATGGCGTTGCACTTTGGTGAGTGTAAATATTCGGATCGCTTGCATCCGGAGTACTTGCAAAAATTCCGTTATCTAATTTAATGGCTGAATGATATGATGTATTACCATAAGGTGCAGGCACAACTGCCCTCGCATCATTTATAGAACAGACACGAATAAAATTTGGGTCTGTTGCAATTTCGCCAGAATAGGATAAAAAACCACTTTCAGGATGAGTAGGGATTCCTGTTGCCATGTCAACCCAATTACCCAACAAAGCGGCCTTAACGTATTGATGACAATAATAACTGGCTTGCTTAGTGTGTCTGTATGAACCGAAACTGAACTGGCATTGGCCTAATGATTGTTGAATATCAAAAAACAGACAAAATGAAATAAGCAAAAATTTTGTCATGACATTGATTAGTTGAACTTAGAAACTTAGAGCAGGTAAAAATAGCATTTTTCTACTGTCTATAGTGAGGTAACCCAAGAGTAAATCCGGGCTACTCTGCATCAGGTTTCCGACAATACCCAGAACTGACATGGTACTAGTTTCGCCCAGATGCAGACCCAGCAGGTTATCTCCTGTTAACCGGACTGAGCATTCCCAGGTTTTGCACGACTGATCGAAAGGAACTTTTATCTCAGAATCGCCAAGGTCTTCTGCTTTTATTCCGATGGCACTACACAACTCCGAAAGCCGGGCTCCACGCTGGGTAGCTCCATAAAATATTCCCTGAATAATAGGCATGTGTGAAAACATAGGCTTGTCGCGAAATGTCCGGTTTTTGTCGCAAAGTATCATTCCCGCAGGGAAACAAAAATCGTTGGAGGAATAAAAGCACTATAAAAATGAAAAATTTATTTCCAAAAATCCTGCTGGGGTTACTTGGCGTAGCCCTGGTTAGTTGTGATGATGAAATTGATAAACCCCTCTCGGCACAACAAATTTCTATTCAATTTAACCACGAACAAGAATCTATACCCGAAAATGACGGATTAGGTCTAACCGTTTCATTACTATTGAATAATCCTGCTCTCACAAATGGGGAGGTTACGCTTAAGATAAAAGATAATGCCTGGCAACGGCTTCAAACCATGCCTGCCCATACGGATGGGGTGCTGAAACTACCTGTTGCAAAAGGAGTACGCCAATTGCAATTCACAGTAAAACCGATTGATAACAATTCGGTTGATGGCAACCTGGAGGCACAGATTTCTATTGAACCATCTGTTGCATTTCTTCCTGGCGAACGAAACACGTTCGTAATAACAATACAAGATGATGACAGCCCGGCTTCCGTTCAAAGCGTAGCTAATTTTATGCAGCACAGTGAGACAATGTCTGAAAGTAACAGCGATGTGATCGAATACAAAATCTCCTTGTCTCAAGCTGTAACAACAGATAGTAAAATAATTATTGATGTTAATACGGTTGCCACAGATCGTTTTGTTACCAATCCCCAGACTGAAAATGGAAAGATCACCCTTCTGGCTGCAGCCGGAACAACTGAATTGACCTTTACCCTAAACGCCCTTAACAACGTTGTCCTTACCGGGCACACTGAAATTGTTTTTTCTATTCACGCTACAGAAGGAGCCATTGTTAAAGGAACTCAACTTTCACAAAAGCTTACTATTAATGATGACGAACTTGTTGGTAAACTGAAAAGCTATGAAACAACTGCCGAATCGGGTGAAAAAAGAACATTCGAATACGATTCAAAAGGAAGAATTGCCAACGTACTGCGCGAAACCCTTGCGCCACACAATCCGGTTACCACAACCGATACTTACTTCTACGATGAGCAGGATCGCGTTGTTAAAATCAATAAGCACCTGGGGCGTGATTTAGTTTACAATTGGGTTAACAACAGAATTGAACGTGTTGATGTTTTTCAGGATAACGTACTGATTCAGTACGCTAACTATTCGTATGATACCCACGGAAATGTTGATGGTGTAGAGCCCTTCTATAAGCAACAAGACGGATCTTTTAAAAGAGGAATTTTCAGCGTCCACCTATACTTCACAGATGGCAATATTTATAAAACATTAACGTTTAATGATGTTCCCGGATCAGACGAACCGGTATTGATATCCACACGTACTTACGATAACTACCTGGATGTGGCTGCACCTGTTACCATGGTTGAAATTCTGCCAAACCTAACTACACAGAAAAATCTGGCCGGAACCTACCGGATTGAAACTCCTGAACAAGGAACTGATTTAACTTATTCATTAACATATGAATTCAGGCCTGACGGAAAACCTTCTAAAAGAACTGCTTCCGCTCCAGGCGATACACAAATCACCCAGTACCAGTACTATTAATTTTAAACACAAAGGGTAATACCATATTATCTGTTAAAACAAAGGATGGTTATCTCACCATCCTTTGTTCTTTTATGCCTCCATCATGCTAATCCTGGTGTTGTGCGTATATATATATTTTTATTAAACTCTTTCCTTCTAATTTGTTACTTTACATGCTTAATAGAATACTATTTAAGCAATCTGCCATGAAGAAATTGTTGACTATAATAGCATTGATCTGCTCTCTATCGGTGTACACCGCTAATGCCCAGATAGGGGTACAAGTAGGTGCCGTTGCTTCTACGCATGCAGCCTTCCCACCATATGATAGTCTGGAAAAAGTAAGCGGGGCTATCGGCTACACGCTTGGAGTATTCTATAAATATTGGGTAACCGATCATATATCGCTGCAACCCGGTTTTAATTTAGTTAATAAACGCTGGTGGGAAGAACTGGATGATGGCGGAGTTTTTTATATAACCCGGGTTTCTATGAACTACCTGGAACTGCCCCTTCAGGTAGTTTATACTACCCGTAAAACAAGAGGGGTTTTTGTGGGTGGCGGACCTTCGCTTATGTTTGGCTTACAGGGAAGAAGAACCGTTACAGAAGACGGAGATTTAATAGAGGATGATAAGATTAAAATTGGGAGTATAAACGCACCAGAGAAAAGGCTAACCCTGGCAGTTAACGTTATGGCTGGTTATACTTATAAACGTTTTTTAACCAGCCTTAATTATACAAAAGGCCTAACCAACCAACCGGTTAATGATGCCGATCACGGTAACGTAAGTCAACTTACCCTAAGGGTGGGCTTTCTGCTTGGGGGCCAATAGAAAAACGCTGAGGAATGATGCCTTAAGAGAGCGCCTTTGGTATTTTCTCTGATTAAAAGAACGGCCCTCTGTCATAATAGACAGAGGGCCGTTTTAATAAACAACCTGGAAAGTTGTTTATGTCTTACTTGATTTCCGCTTACAATTTACCCGCCTGAATCTTTTTTGCTACAGCCTGAACTTCGTCTAACACCCGTAAAAGATTACCACTCCAGAGCTTGCTGATCTGCGCCTCGGTATATCCGCGCTTTACTAACTCCAACGTAACGTTGAAGGTTTCGGAAGCATCGTTCCAACCATCCACACCGCCACCGCCATCAAAATCAGAACTTATTCCTACGTGATCAATACCGATTTTCTTCACTAAATAATCAATATGATCTACAAAGTCGGCCACATTTACCGGTGGCGCTATTGGGTTAACTTCTTTCTCTATGCGTGGCTTTGCCTTGGCCGTTATCTCCTGATATTTTTTAAAATAAGTCATACGATCTTCTGCCGATAAATCGCGCAGGGCGCTACGTTCTAAAACAGTAAAGCCATCGGCCTGAGCCACTGCTTTTACAATTTCATTCACTTTAGCCGAATAGGCATTATTCTTTTTTGTGTTTACATAGCTTTTGAACGCAACAGTTTGCACAACCCCTTTATTGGCTTTAATCAATTCCAATTGTTCGTCATCCAGATTCCGGCTTACATCATTCAAGGCACGAGCCGATGAGTGCGAGGCAATAACCGGAGCTTTTGATAATTTAATAGCCTCTATGTTTGCTGCTTTTGACGGATGTGAGAGATCAACCATAATACCCCATTTGTTCATCTCTTTAATAACATCTTTACCTAAAGGACTTAGTCCGTTATTTAACCATACATTATCCTGTTCACCGGTATTAGAATCTGCCAGTTGGCTGTGGCCATTGTGAGCTAACGACATGTACCGTGCCCCCCTATCATAAAACTCTTTCACTCTGTTAATATCTGTTCCTATCGGGTAACCATTTTCTACACCAATCATAGCCACTTTCTTACCCGATTTCACAATTCGTTTTACATCGGCCGAAGTAAGTGCAAGCTCAATTCTATCAGGTGCAATTTCTTCGCACAGCCGGTGTATGGCTTTAAACTTTGCATCCGCATTGGCATACGCAGCTGCATAACCCTCAGGGGTTAACTCACCCTGGCCGGTATAAACAATAAACCATGATACATCCAATCCGCCCTCTTCCATTTTAGGAAGGTTTACTTGCGTGTTCAATCTTTGAGAATAGTTTACTGAGGATGTAAAATTTGAAACGTCTATGTCATCGTGGGTATCTAGTGTAATTACCCGATCATGAATAGCCTTTGCTTTTTTGATGAGCGCTTCATCGGCAGACTGCCCGAAAGTTAACATGGCTGAAAGACTAAGAACAGCCGATAAAATTACCATTGGTTTCATATCAATTTGAGTTAGTTATTTGCTTTTACAAACGATGAATATACTCTTAAAAATAAGGGTTGAAATCTATTCGGGTATAAAAAGTGGACAAAAGGTAAACCAGTGGGTAAGGGCGGATATAAAGGCTAGGAAGCTTAAAGGGTAAAGAAAACCCGAAACACCCAGGGAGAAGCAAAAGCCCGTTCCTGATTATTGTAGATTACATCGTAAAGTGCCATCAGGTTAATGGCACTGCGCGGACCAATGGGTTGACGGTACCCTAAGCCCAGTAAAAGCCGATCAAAATTTCTTCTTTCATTTACGTTTACAAATGTTGGTGTGTTTATCAGCATATATTCGCCATACACAAACAACTGATCAAAATTGTAACGCATAAACGGGCTTACCCCGTATTGATCTATATTTAGCTTTACCGGTTGGGTGTATGCAAAACGTTGCCAGGTAACGCCCGTGCCAACAGAAAATTTAGGAGTAACCATATATCCCACAATCGGGTTTACAGCAAAATAAAAATACCGGTTTCCGTAGGCGTCACTTCCTCCGTTTAAGGCAAGTCCTCCACCGGTATAAATACGATCTTTCAGCGACCATCCTGTTCTATCATCAACTTCGCGTTGTGCCCATGTACTTATTGAGGCAAACAATAAAAACATTCCCACCACTTTCTTCATCGTTATCTGTTTTATGATCAGCCTTTAATCTTCCTCAACAATAAATATATCCTCACTTTCTTTTTTCATCAGGTATTTTTCGCGGGCAAATTTTTCAAGCAATTCTTTGTTGGTAAGTAACTCTGCCCGGTCTTTCTCTACTTCAATAATTTTTTCCTGGTAAAATTCCTTTTCATTTTCAAGGCTGTTGACTTTGGCTGTCATCTTAAAGCGGGAAATCAGATCGTTTGAATCGAGCAACAGCAACCAGATAAAAAATAACAACCCGGCAACAACATAGAAATTTCTGAATGCAGGAGGGAGTTTCTTGAACATAAGCTTAAAAAATAGTTGTACGAAGATAAAGATTTACTCCCTTAAATAACAAATCGGGCTTAAGGCCCGATTTGTTACCCAATTTTAACTGCCTTGCCGAATTACGGCTTAATTAATTTCCACTCCTGAGCAAACGCCACATCTTGTGTGTTTTTATGAAAGGCCGTAAGTTTCAATATTGTCTTATTTTTCAGGTGCAGCGTTACATCAAACTCTTTAGCCGAAACCGGATCGATATATGAGCCCTTACATTTCTTGAACATGCCTACCCGCAAATTCTCTAACACCCTTGTTCCCAATATCGAATTATTCATATTATCGGCCCATACTACGGAACCCTGGAATATCGAGTCAACGTCATAAATCAACACACGCACATTCATATACTCGTTTAACCAAACCCCTACCAGATTATGCTGAAAATCGGCACCCTGAAACTGCTCGCGCACCAGAAACACGATTAAGCCACCTGCTATCACCAAAACAACCGACACGATTACCATATTTGCTTCCATCATTCAAAGGGTTCCAATTTGATGGATACCTTTTGGCATACTTTGGCAAAAACCAGACGAAACTCTGAAAAGGCCAAAATTTTGCAAAAATCAAAGAAATTGATGGATTGTTCTGATTTTAAATTCCCAAATCTGGCTCATTAATATAACTATTTCCCAAATTGGGCAATAAAAAAAGGCTGTCACGCAGTAACAGCCTTTTCTTAATTCGCTTTACCGATCAAAACTTCTTACCGGGAAAGTAAGCCGTTTCGCCCAATTCTTCTTCAATGCGGATAAGCTGGTTATACTTGGCCATCCTGTCGGACCGTGAAGCCGAACCGGTTTTAATCTGGCCTGTATTAAGAGCCACAGCCAAATCGGCAATCGTACTATCTTCTGTCTCGCCAGAGCGGTGCGACATAATGCTCTTGTAACTGTTACGCTTAGCCAGGTTAACAGCATTGATTGTTTCTGTTAATGAACCTATCTGGTTTACTTTTACAAGGATCGAATTGGCTACACCCATATCAATTCCCTTCTGTAAGAATTCAACATTGGTCACAAACAAATCATCGCCCACCAGTTGAACTTTATCTCCGATCTTTTCCGTTAATTTCTTCCACCCGTCCCAATCTTCTTCACCCATTCCATCCTCTATTGAAATGATGGGATATTTCTTCGCCCACTTAGCCCAATACTCAACCATCTCATCCGACTTCAGTTTTTTTCCGTCTGATTTTTTGAATGTGTAGGTCTTAGTTTTAGCATCGTAAAATTCCGAGCTGGCCGCATCCATAGCAATAAACATATCAACACCGGGTTTAAAGCCGGCCTTCTCAATGGCTTGCAACACAATTTCAATGGCTTCTTCATTCGATTTTATGTTAGGCGCAAAACCACCTTCATCGCCTACATTGGTAGAAAAACCTTTATCGTGTAATACTTTTTTTAGTGTATGAAATACTTCCGTTCCCATTCGTAACGATTCCGAAAAAGTATCAGCCTTAACCGGCATTACCATAAATTCCTGAAAATCGATTGAGTTATCGGCATGGCTTCCTCCATTCAAAATATTCATCATAGGTACAGGAAGGGTGTTAGCGTTAACGCCACCAATGTAACGATAGAGCGATTGACCAGCCTCCATAGCAGCAGCTTTTGCTACCGCCAGCGATGTTCCCAGTATTGCATTGGCTCCAAGCTTGCCTTTGTTGGCGGTACCATCTAATTCAATCATTACTTTATCAATCAAGTTTTGATCGAACACATCAAGGCCCACTATTTCAGAAGCAATTTTGCTATTCACATTATCAACCGCTTTTAATACTCCCTTACCCACGTATTTCTTCTTATCACCATCGCGTAACTCAACGGCTTCATGTGTACCGGTAGATGCCCCGGAAGGAACCGCAGCACGACCAAACGCACCTGATTCGGTAACTACATCTACTTCAACAGTGGGGTTGCCACGACTATCTAAGATTTGCCGGGCGTGAATTCCTTCAATTAAGCTCATGTTTTTTTTGTTAAAATGGAAAATGTCTCAAATTGTTAGTGAAGAACTACTGCTGCCAATAATCAACTACCAGAACTTTTTCGATTATAGGGCCAACCAGTTCTACAAATTTTTTATGTTCAGGATGAGGCAGATAAATATCGCGATCCTTCTCTGAAGCAAAACTTATAATAAAGCAATGTGTAAATCCCTGATTAAGATTCTCGGGGCTATTATTAATACCCCATTCTAATTTTTTTATCTCTTTAATGGCTGACGGAAGCGCCTTGAAAGCTTTTTCTGCTTTCTTTACTTCTTCTGATTTAACGCCCGCCTTAAACTCAAACAACACTACGTGTTGCAGCATTTTTTCCTGACTGAAACCGACAAGAGCCATTGTACAAAAGAATAGGACTAATACTCTCTTCATAAGGTTTTTAAATTTTTACTTAAACTCTTACCACATTACCTGTCTTTACCATTTCTACAAACTGATCAAACAAATATTGCGAGTCGTGAGGGCCGGGCGATGCTTCGGGGTGGTATTGCACCGAAAAAGCCTGTTTGTTCTTCAGGCGTATACCCATAATGGTACTGTCGTTCAAATGCAGGTGTGTAACTTCTACCTCGGCATTCTTTTCAATTTCTTTTTCGCTTACCGCGAAACCATGGTTCTGTGAAGTTATTTCGCCCAAACCCGTAATTAAATTTTTTACCGGGTGATTTAAACCCCTATGGCCATGGTGCATTTTATAGGTAGTTAAGCCTGCGGCCAGAGCTAATAACTGGTGCCCCAGGCAAATACCAAAGAGAGGTTTATCGGCTGCAAGAATTTCTTTAACGGTTTTAATTGCATAATCCATTACAGAAGGGTCGCCCGGACCATTTGAGATAAAGTATCCGTGCGGTTTCCATTTTTCCATTTCGCTAAATGAGGTTTTAGCCGGAAACACCTGAACGTAACAATCACGGGCTACCAGATTTCTCAAAATATTGGTTTTAATACCCAGATCAAGCGCAGCAATCCGAAAAGTAGCATTGCTATTACCTATATGGTAGGGGGCTTTGGTACTTACTATAGATGAAAGCTCAAGGCCATCCATAGAGGGCACCTTTTTTATTTCAGCTTTCATTTGATCCGGTGTTAACTCAGAAGAAATTAATGCGTTCATAGCACCCTTACTACGAATGTAGCGCACCAACATGCGGGTGTCCAGATCTGAAATACCCACTACTCCGTTTTTTTCCAGATATGTTTGCAAACTTTCTTTGGCTGTTTTCCGACTGAACTCTTCTGAGAATTCATTCACAACAATACCACTTATCTTGGGCGAAGCTGACTCTTGCTCTTCCTCCACCGTTCCGTAATTTCCAATATGTGCTGTCGTGTTTACGATTATCTGTCCGTAATACGAGGGGTCGGTATAAATTTCCTGATAGCCGGTCATACCGGTGTTAAAGCAAATTTCTCCGCCCGATGTTCCACGTTTACCAATTGCCTTTCCTTCTAACAGAAGGCCATCGGCCAGGAGCAAGTAGGCTTTTGTGCTCAATTCGTTTCAGTTTTGGTTAGCAAAAATACTGGTATTAAGGGTTTTGCTGGGTTTAATTTTCTAAAATTTCAGTTTTCGGGTTTCAACCGGTTACGCCAAACAAAAAAGGGATTGAATTCAAAATTCAATCCCTTTGCTATTTAGTATAAGTTCCACTTATTCCTTTTTCTTAGACTTCTTGGCTGCCTTTTTTGGCTTTTCTTCGGCCGTTACCTCCGCTGAGGTTTCTTCTGTTGCCGGAGCGGCTTCAGATTTTTTTGTTTTACGGCTTCTGCGTGTTTTGGCTTTCTTCTCAGCGCCATCTTTCTTGTAGATGTCGTTGAAGTCAACCAACTCCAGCAAGCACATCTCAGCTGCATCGCCTAAACGCGGTGCACTAAATTTAATAATGCGGGTGTATCC
Organism: Flammeovirgaceae bacterium UBA2786; assembly: GCA_002352225.1. Classification (GTDB taxonomy): domain Bacteria; phylum Bacteroidota; class Bacteroidia; order Cytophagales; family Cyclobacteriaceae; genus ELB16-189. The sequence continues at coordinate 46,852 of DEIA01000056.1, read as the reverse complement.
ACCCGGACGATCGGCAATACGTCCTGCTACTTCTCCAAACAGAACCGTTACCGATTCTTTGTTTTGCAGGTACGACATCACCGTTCTGCGTGAGTGCGTAGTATTATCCTTTGACTTGGTGAGCAAGGGTTCAACATACTTCTTCAATGCTTTTGCTTTAGCAACAGTAGTGGTAATTCGCTTATTCAAAATAAGTGAAGATGCCATATTTGAAAGAAGTGCATGGCGATGAGCCGCTGTTCTTCCTAAGTGGTTTATTTTCTTACCGTGTCTCATGATTTAATCTTCTTCGAGTTTATACTTGGCCAGATCCATACCGAAAGTCAGGTTCTTCTCTGCCACCAGTTGTTCTAATTCAGCCAATGATTTTTTACCAAAGTTTCTGAACTTCATCATGTCTGAAATATCCAATTGCACTAAATCACCAAGTGATTTTACGTCTGCTGCTTTCAAACAGTTATACGCACGTACTGAAAGGTCCAGATCATGCAGCTGAGTTTTTAACAACTTACGCATGTGCAACATTTCTTCATCAACTTGTTCTACTTCGCTGTCTTTTCCGGTTTCAAGTTCAATTGACTTATCTGAGAACAGACGGAAGTGTTGAATTAAAATGAAAGCCGCACCTTCCAATGCCTTTTCAGGATGGATTGATCCGTCTGTTTCAATATCGATCAACAATTTTTCGTAGTCAGTCTTCTGTTCTACACGGGTATTTTCCACACTATACTTCACGTTTTTAACGGGAGTGAAGATGGCATCGATCGGAATAAATCCGAACACCTGCTCATTAGGTTTATTTTCTTCTGCGGGTAAATAACCCCGTCCCTTTTCGATAGTTAACTCAATTTCAAACTGAGCTGCTTCATCCAGGTTACAGATTACGTGTTCACCATTCAATATTTCAAATGCTGAGGTAAACTTAGAAATATCGCTTGCCTTAAATTGCTTTTGCTTTTTGATGTTTACTACAATTTTGTTGTCAAAATTGTCGCTCACTTTTCTGAAACGCACTTGTTTCAAATTCAGAATAATTTCTGCTACATCTTCTACTACACCTTCTATGGTAGAAAATTCATGCAACACTCCCGGAATCTTAATGCCGGTAATTGCATATCCTTCTAAAGAAGAAAGTAAAATCCGTCTTAACGCATTACCGATTGTTACACCGTATCCTTTTTCTAATGGTTTGAAAGTAAAGAGGCCGTGGAAATCATCTGATTTTTCCATCACCACCTTCTCCGGCATTTGAAACGCTAATATTGACATATCAAATTTGATTAAATGTGTTACGATTACTTAGAGTACAATTCAACAATCAACTGCTCGTTGATATTTTCCGGAATATCTGCCCGCAAAGGCAGGTTGATCAGCTTTCCTTCTAATTCGCTGTTATCCCACTCTAACCAATTATATTTTTTAGCACCCTGAACAGACAAAGAATTGCTTATAGTTTCTAATGATTTTGATTTTTCTCGTACAGCAATCACATCACCAGGGCGCAGGCTCAATGAAGGGATATTTACAACATCTCCGTTTACAGTAATGTGCTTGTGTACCACCAACTGGCGCGCTGCTCTGCGGGTGGGTGCAATACCTAACCGGTAAACGGTGTTATCCAAACGAGACTCTAACATCTGAAGCAACACTTCGCCCGTTACGCCCTTTTTGCGCGAAGCTTTATCGAAAATATTTTCGAACTGGCGCTCTAACACTCCGTAGATGTATTTAGCCTTTTGCTTTTCAGCTAACTGAATAGCATATTCAGATTGCTTACGCTTTTTTCCTTTACCATGCATACCGGGTGCATAGTTCTTCTTTTGAAGCGCTTTGTTTTCACCAAGAATAGGCTCATTAAATCTTCTGGAGATTCTCGCTTTGGGGCCTGTGTATCTTGCCATGTTATTGTTACGTTGTCGTTAATTATTAAACTCTTCTTTTCTTAGGAGGACGGCAACCATTGTGTGGAATGGGTGTCATATCCTTAATCACCATCACTTCAATACCGGAAGCCTGAATGCTGCGAATGGCAGACTCGCGGCCGGCACCAGGGCCAACCACAAATACTTCTACTTTGCGCAAACCAAGTTCAAAAGCCTTTACGGCACACTCCTGTGCTGCTACCTGAGCCGCATATGGCGTGTTTTTCTTTGAACCTTTAAACCCCATCTTTCCTGCAGAAGCCCAGGAGATTACCTGACCTGTTGAGTTGGTCATAGAGATGATGATGTTGTTAAAAGTAGCGCGTACATGAGCCTGGCCAATAGCCTCAACCACTACTACACGCTTTTTACTTTTATCCTTCTTCTTTTCAACTGGTGCTGCCATACAGAAAAGCTATTATGCTTGTTAAATTAATTATCCTTTAGTTGCTTTCTTCTTATTCGCTACCGTCTTACGCTTTCCTTTGCGGGTACGTGCGTTGTTCTTGGTAGTTTGCCCGCGAACGGGTAATCCTCTGCGATGACGAAGGCCACGGTAACATCCGATATCCATTAACCGCTTTACGCTAAGTTGAATTTCGGATTTAAGGGCTCCCTCAATCTTAAACTCTTCGGCAATAGCTGCCCGAATGGCATTCGACTCTTCATCGTTCCATTCTTTTGCTTTTTTATCCCAGTTTACCCCTACTTTGGTAAGAATACGCTGAGCTGATCTGCGGCCTATGCCGAAGATGTATGTAAGGGCTACCTCGCCTCTTTTATTATCCGGAATATCTACACCAGCAATACGTGCCATAATTATCCTTGTCTTTGTTTATACCGTGGATTCTTCTTGTTAATAACAAACAGTTTGCCCTTGCGCCTGATGATTTTGCAATCGGCACTGCGTTTCTTTATAGATGCTCTGACTTTCATAGTCTTTCTATTTATATCTAAACGTTATCCTTCCCTTTGTTAAATCGTAAGGAGACATTTCCAGTCTTACCTTATCGCCAGGTAAAATCCGAATGTAGTGCATCCGCATCTTTCCTGAAATATGTGCCAACACTTCGTGGCCGTTTTCCAATTGCACTCTGAACATGGCATTGGAAAGTGCCTCCAAAATGGTTCCGTCCTGCTCTATCGACTTTTGTTTCGCCACTTGAACGAATAGTTTTGTTCTATATACTCGTGAGTCGTTATGACTTCCGTTCTGTCTTTGTGGATCGCTACCGTATGCTCAAAATGGGCTGAAGGTTTACGATCTGATGTTCGGATGGTCCATCCATCTTTTTCCTGTACTACATTCTTTGTTCCCATGTTTATCATAGGTTCAATCGCGAATACCATACCCGGAGCCAACTTCACACCTTTTCCCCTCTTTCCGTAGTTTGGAACTTCCGGATCTTCGTGTAAATCTTTGCCTACCCCATGCCCTACTAACTCGCGTACAACACCGTAGCCAAATTGTTCCACATGTTGTTGAATTGCAAAACTCACATCGCCCATTCGGTTACCCGCACGCGCTTGTGATATTCCAACCTCAAGCGATTCGTATGTGCGCTCCAGTAATTTCAAAACTTCCGTACTCACTTTCTCGAGTGGGTAGGTATAAGCCGAATCACTGTGGTAGCCCTGGTACTTCACTCCGCAATCAATCGAAACTATATCGGTTTCCTTTAATTCGTAGTTACCTGGGAAACCGTGTACCACCGTTTCGTTTACCGATATGCATAATGCAGCCGGAAAACCGTGGTAGTTTTTGAACGAAGGCGAAGCTCCGTGATCGCGTATAAATTCCTCGGCAAGTGTATCCAGTTCTTTTGTTATTACCCCCGGTTTAACCCGTTTGGCAATTTCACCGTGCACTTTTCCTAAGATCTTTGCACTGTCTCTTATTAACTGAATCTCCTCGTCCGTCTTATAGCGAATCATTCAACTTCAAGCCGCAGCAAACTGAGAACGTCCTTTTACTCTACCCGACTTCATCATCCCCTCGTAATGCCTCATCAACAAGTAGCTTTCAATCTGCTGTAAAGTGTCTAACACAACACCCACCAGAATCAGAAGAGAAGTACCACCATAGAATTGTGCAAAGTTCTGCGTAATACCAGCCTTAACTGCAAATGCAGGTAAAATGGCAACCGCAGCCAGGAAGATGGCGCCCGGTAAAGTTATTTTTGATAAAATACTATCAATAAATTCAGCAGTTTCTTTACCCGGTTTAATACCCGGAACAAAACCGCCATTTCTCTTCAGGTTATCAGCAATGTCGTTTGAAGGCACCGTGATAGCCGTATAGAAAAATGTGAAAATCAGAATAAGCGTAGCAAACAATAAATTGTATTGCCATGAGGTAAAGTCCGCAAAGGTTGACCCTACATATGTTCCAATGTCGCTGTCTTGCCAGATTTGCGCTAAAAGCGGAGGAATGAACATTAGTGCCTGAGCAAAAATGATTGGCATTACACCCGCTGAGTTCAACTTCAATGGAATAAAGTCGCGTTTTCCGCCATACAGCTTGTTACCCACAACCTGCTTGGCATATTGTACCGGAATTTTGCGGGTAGCTTGTGTAAGTGCAATAACTCCTACCACAACAAAGAACAACGCTAATACTTCAAGAATAAACAGCAACATTCCATTCATTCCCTTGGTGTCAATCTCTTGATAAATGGCTACCGGAAAACGAGATACGATACCAATCATAATCAGCATACTTATTCCGTTACCAATTCCTTTATCGGTAATACGCTCGCCTAACCACATACAAAACATGGTACCAGCAATAAGAATAACGATAGAAGATAACGTAAAGAATAATCCAGGATTTACCACCGCTTCATTTGGTATGGTAGCCCGTATGTATCCATACGACTGTGCTGCCGTAATAATGATTGTAAGTATTCGGGTGAATTGATTTAATCGCTTACGGCCACTTTCCCCTTCTTTTTGAAGTTTAGTAAAATGAGGTACGGCAACTGTTAAGAGTTGTACCACGATAGATGCCGAAATGTAAGGCATTATGCCTAATGCAAAAATGGAGGCCCGGCTAAACGATCCGCCAAGGAAAGTATTTAATAAATCGAAAATACCTCCTTGCGTTCCACCGGTTTGTTCAAGAATAACCGCATCTACACCTGGCAATACAATGTAAGAGCCCAGGCGGAAGATGATCAGAAACCCGATTGTATTCAGAATACGAATCCGAAGGTCTTCGATTGAAAAAATGTTCTTTATGGTAGTAAAGAAACGCTTCATTACTTAATGGTTGTGGCGGTACCGCCTACGTTTTCAATTGCTTTTGTGGCTGTGGCTGAGAAAGCGTGGGCTTCTACACTCACTTTTGCTTTCAATTCTCCACGACCTAAAATTTTTACACTGTCTTTTTTACCTACAATTCCATTATCGATCATTAACTGAACCGTAAGTGAAGATGCTTTGGTTTTTTGAGCAAGTTCTTCCAGTGCATCCAGATTGATTGCCTTGAAGAATACTTTTTCATTATTCTTAAAACCAAACTTAGGAATGCGTCTTTGCAACGGCATCTGACCACCTTCAAAACCAAATTTCTTATGGTAACCCGAGCGTGATTGCGCACCCTTGTGTCCACGACCTGCGGTGCTACCACCAGAACCCTGGCCTCTTCCAAGGCGTTTATTTGTCTTTACCGATCCTTCGGCCGGCTTAAGTGTATGCAGTTTCATCTCTTATAACTCGGTTACCGTTACCAAATGTTTTACTTTTTTAACCATACCCTGAATCTGAGGCGTATATTCCACTTCAACAGAACGGTGTACTTTTCCTAATCCCAGAGACTGAATAGTTCTTAATTGAGTCTCCGGTCTCTTAATTGTGCTGCGGGTTTGAGTAATTCTAACTTTTGCCATAACGCTTATCCGTTAAAAACTTTCGATAATGATACTCCCCGGTTACGGGCAATAGTTTGTGGATCGCGCATAGTAGTTAACGCTTTGAATGTAGCTTTTACCACGTTGTGCGGGTTTGAAGATCCCTTAGACTTAGCCAATACATTGTGTACACCGGCACTCTCTAATACAGCACGCATGGCACCACCAGCAATTACACCGGTACCAGGCGAAGCTGGTTTAAGCAGCACAAATCCACCACCAAATTTTCCGAGTGACTCGTGGGGTACTGTACCCTTTATAATAGGAACCTTTACCAGGTGCTTCTTAGCATCATCAATTCCTTTTGTGATTGCATCGGTTACTTCATTAGCCTTACCTAATCCGTATCCAACAACCCCATTACCATCGCCTACAACCACAATGGCGGCAAAGCTAAACCTTCTACCACCCTTTACTACTTTGGCTACACGCTGAATAGCAACAACCTTTTCTTTCAGGTCTATCTCGCTAGCTTTTACCGTGCTGACGTTACTTTGTGTCATGCTCTTTTAAAATTTTAAACCTCCTTCTCTGGCTCCTTCGGCCAAAGCTTTGATGTTACCATGATAGAGATAGCCGTTGCGATCAAACACAATTTCTGTGATACCGGCAGCTACTGCTTTTTCGGCTACTTTCTTACCTACTGTTTTTGAGATGGTAAGGTTAACGCCACCCTTCTTATCCAGTTCGGTAGAAGATGATGAAGTTACTGTGTGCCCTTTAGAGTCGTCTATGATTTGCGCATAGATAACCTTATTACTGCGGAACACAGATAAGCGCGGTCTGGCAGCTGTGCCTTCCAGCTTTTTGCGAATGCCCTTCTTAATGCGGACTCTTCTGTCTTTAATGTTTGCCATAACTCAACTATTATTTAGCAGCTGCTTTACCAGCTTTTCTACGAACATACTCACCAGTGAAGCGGATACCCTTGCCTTTGTAAGGTTCTACGCTGCGTAACGACTTGATTTTAGCGGCCACCTGACCTATCAATTGCTTGTCTATTCCTTCCAGAATAATGGTTGGATTCTGACCCTTTTCCTGAATGGCTTGAACTTTAAGTTCTGACGGAATACCCACAATTACACTGTGAGAATAGCCTAAGCTAAGATCCAACACATTGCCTTGTGCCGATGCTTTATAACCAACACCTACTAATTCTAATTGTGCTTTGTAACCTTCGCTTACGCCTGTTACCATGTTGGCAATTAATGCGCGGTACAACCCGTGCATGGCCTTATGGCGCTTTTGTTCAGTAGGGCGCTGTACTACAACATTTCCCTCCTCTAATACCACTTTAAAATCAGGATCAAGCTTCTGCTTCAACTCACCTTTAGGGCCTTTGATGCTAACTACATGGTCAGACTCTGCAAACGAGCATGTAACTCCTTTTGGTAGTGCTATGGGTAATTTACCTATACGTGACATGACCTGCTTCGTTTAATAGATGTAACACAAAACTTCACCACCTACATTAAGCGCCTTAGCCTCCTTATCGGTAATTACACCTTTTGATGTAGACAGAATGGCAATACCCAATCCGTTCAACACTTTAGGTAAACTATCGGCAGGTTTGTACTGACGCAAACCAGGAGTACTTACTCTTTGAAGGCTTGTAATAGCCGACTCCTTGGTTTCAGGGTTATACTTCAATGCAATCTTAATATTGCCTTGTCTATTGGAAGTATCCTCGAACTTATAATTCAGGATGTAGCCCTTATCGAAGAGCACTTTGGTTACTTCCTTTTTGATGTTGGAAGCAGGAACTTCTACCACACGGTGGCGGGCCTTAATGGCATTCCGCAACCGGGTTAAATAATCTGCTATTGGATCCGTTGTTTTCATTTTACTTATTTAAAAAAGCAAACCCGTTTTTTGAACGGGCTGCAAAGATATATAACAATTTCTGTTATCCAAACTGTTACCTGGTTTCGGTTTAGCCTCTTTTAGAGGGTGCCCCGACCTGGATACTCAGCAACCAAATATGTAGTAGAAGGTGCTTACCAGCTTGCCTTGGTCAATCCCGGAATTTTACCGTCATTGGCCATTTGGCGAAACTGGTTACGGCAAAGGCCGAACTTACTCATATAGCCGCGGGGGCGGCCGGTAAGTTTGCAGCGATTGCGGATACGCACAGCCGATGAACTTCTTGGAAGTTTATCCAGCCCAGCCCAATCGCCAGCTTCTTTTAAAGCTTTGCGTTTGGCTGCGTAACGAGCTACCAGTTTTTCCTTCTTCTTGTCTCTTGCAACAATTGATAGTTTTGCCATGGAGTCAATTAATTTTTATTTACAAATGGCATCCCAAGTGCCTTCAGCAACTCGTAGCTCTCTTCATCAGAAGCAGCAGATGTTACGAAGGTTATATCCATACCATTAATTTTACTCACTTTATCGATTGATATCTCGGGGAAGATGATCTGTTCTTTTACACCCAGGGTGTAGTTACCACGACCATCAAATCCCTTATCGCTTACTCCTTTAAAATCGCGCACACGGGGTAGTGCTACATTCATCAGGCGATCCAGAAATTCGTACATGCGATCGCCACGAAGCGTTACCCTGGCACCAATAGCCTGATTGTTACGCAACTTGAAGTTTGAAATATCTTTTTTGGAACGGGTGGACACAGCCTTTTGGCCGGTGATGGTAGTTAATTCTTCCAAACCTACATCAATCAATTTCTTATCGGCCACAGCTGCGCCAATACCTTTGTTGATGCAAATTTTTTCCACTTTGGGTACCTGCATTACTGATGTATACTGAAACTTCTGTTTCAGGCCAGGAACTACTTCCTTCAGGTACTTTTCTTTTAATCTTGGAGTTGCCATTATTTGATAAATTCTCCGGTTTTCTTTGAAAATCTTTGCAGTTTGCCTTTTTCGTTAAGCTTCCTTCCTGTGCGGGTAGGCTTTCCGTTAGATGGTTCAACCAACATCAGGTTGCTGATGTGAATGGTGCCTTCCATCTTTTTAATTCCGCCTTCAGGCTTGCCGGCAGAAGGTTTCTGGTGCTTAGTCACCATATTAATTCCCTCTACAATTGCGCGGTTCTTATCGGCAAATACTTCCAGTACTTTGCCTTCTTTATCCTTGTCGTCTCCCGCCAGCACCAGCACCGTATCTCCTTTACGGATGTGCAATTTGGGGCGTTTGTTGTACTTTCTTTCCATAACTTATAATACTTCAGGTGCCAAAGACACTATTTTCATGAACTGCTTTTCGCGCAACTCGCGAGCAACAGGGCCAAAAATACGGGTACCCCGTGGCTCATCCTGTGCATTCAATAACACGGCTGCATTATCTTCAAAGCGAATGTACGAGCCATCTTTTCTACGAACCTCTTTTTTGGTGCGTACAATAACAGCTTTTGATACCGTGCCTTTTTTAATCTGGCTGGTTGGTATGGCAGACTTAACCGTTACCACGATTTTGTCGCCTACACTAGCTGATTCTCTTCTTGTACCGCCCAGTACGTGTACACAAAGAACTTCTTTGGCTCCACTGTTATCGGCTACTACTAACCTGCTTTCTGTAGATATCATGATTACTTAGCTTTTTCAATGATTTCAACCAATCTCCATCTTTTGCTTTTGCTTAACGGGCGGGTTTCCATTATGCGTACCGTGTCGCCAATGCCTGCTTCGTTTTTCTCGTCATGGGCCATGAACTTGGTTGTTTTGTTCATGAACTTGCCGTAGATCGGATGTTTTACTTTACGGTCGATTGCAATCGTAATGGACTTTTGCATCTTATTGCTCACCACCTTACCGACTCTTTCTTTTCTTAAATTCCTTGCCGTCTCCATGACAACTTATTTTTGAGTTTCTTTTGCTTTCAATTCAGTTTTCAAGCGGGCAATTAACCTGCGGGTTTCTTTAATCCGCATCGGGTTTTCGATAGCCGAAACCTGGTGCGCAAACTTAAGTTTGCGAAGGGCTTCATTTTCGCTGCCGATTTTCTCGTTTAACTCAGCCAGAGTTAATCCTTTGATGTCTCCGTTTTTCATTTTGCTGCTTGTTCTACGTAATCTCTTCTAACCGTAAAGCGGGTTTTAATAGGCAACTTACCATCGGCTAATGCCAATGCTTCTTTTGCTGTTGCCATGGTAACACCACCCGCTTCAAATAAAATGGTTCCTGGTTTAATAACTGCTACCCAATATTCTGGTGCTCCCTTACCTTTACCCATACGCACTTCAGCAGGCTTACGGGTAATGGGTTTATCGGGGAATATGCGAATCCAAACCTGACCCTCGCGCTTCATAGCACGGGTAACGGCTACACGAGCTGCTTCTAATTGACGGGCTGTAATCCAACCTGGCTCAAGTGCCTTCAATGCAAACGATCCGAAAGCAATAGAATGACCACGGGTGGCCGATCCTTTTACTTTGCCCTTCTGCATTTTTCTGAATTTCGTCCGTTTAGGCTGTAACATGATTTCCTACTATTTACTGGTTCTGAAATTATTTCTTTGGTCTTCTTTCTGAACGTTCGCCTCCGCGTTCGTTTCTGCCTCCACGCTCACCACCTCTTCTTCTTTCGCCACCACCTGCCTGGTTGGGTTTGTTTTCGCCCGCTGCGTTGCTCACTATACCTACATTAGGCGATAAGTCGCGCTTGCCGTAAACTTCTCCTTTAAATATCCATACCTTAATACCAATCTTGCCATATACAGTTTGTGCTTCTGAAATAGCATAATCAATATCGGCACGAAGGGTGTGCAATGGAATACGACCTTCTTTGTATTGTTCGGTACGAGCCATATCGGCACCAGCCAAACGACCCGACAGTTTTACCTTTATACCTTCAGCACCCACACGCATAGTTGAAGCAATAGCTTGTTTCATTGCTCTGCGGTAAGAGATACGTGCCTCTAATTGTTGTGCGATAGACTCACCTACCAACCGCGCATCCAATTCAGGGCGTTTGATTTCGTAGATGTTGATCTGCACATCTTTGTTAGTAAGCTTCTTAAGTTCTTCCTTAATTTTATCTACCTCGGTACCGCCTTTGCCAATAACCACACCCGGACGTGCCGTGTGTATTGTTAGTGTAATTCTCTTAAGGGTACGCTCAATTACTACTTTAGAAATACCTCCTTTTTGAATACGGGCATCTACATATTTTCTTATTTTCTGGTCTTCTACCAGTTTATCAGAAAATGTTTTTCCTCCGAACCAGCTGGAATCCCAGCCACGTACGATGCCTAATCTGAAACCTACAGGGTTAATTTTTTGTCCCATTACTCTTTCGTTTCTTTAGATTCTGATTTAGCCGCCTCAACCTTTGCAGGCATGCGGTCAACTGTTAGTGTTACATGGTTTGATCTTTTGCGAACGCGATGTGCGCGGCCTTGCGGAGCGGGTCTCAAACGCTTTAGAATGCGGCCCCCATCTACAAATACTTCTTTCACAAAAAGATCTGCTTCTTCAAGCTTCACCTCGCTGTTTTTAGCTTCCCAGCTGCTAATGGCAGAGAGTAACAATTTCTCCATTTTAGCTGCCGGATGCTTAGCTTCATATTTCAGCATATTCAAAGCCTTGCTCACTCTCTCACCGCGTATCATATCTGCCACCAGACGCATTTTACGAGGAGATGAAGGAACATCTTTTAAATATGCAGTAGCCGGGCCTTGCTTGGCAGCTTCTTTAACTGCCTTGATCTTTGCCCTTTTAACTACCGATTTCTTCGTTTTCTTTACTGTTTCCATTGTCTTGGAATCTTAAGGATTACTTAGCCTATGCTTTGTTATTACCGCTATGACCTTTGAACGTGCGGGTTGGTGCAAACTCACCCAGCTTATGACCCACCATGTTCTCTGTTACATACACAGGAATAAACTTGTTACCATTATGCACGGCAAATGTATGCCCGATGCAATCCGGAGTAATGGTAGATCTGCGCGACCAGGTTTTGATAACTGACTTCTTGCCTGATTGTTCCATAGCCTCCACCTTCTTACCGAGGCGGGCATCTAAATACGGACCTTTTTTAATTGACCTTCCCATAATTATTTCTTCCTTCTTGCAATGATTAAACCATCAGAATACTTCTTGGGGTGACGTGTTTTCTTGCCTTTAGCAAGTAACCCCTTACGCGATCTTGGATGACCACCTGAGGCACGCCCTTCACCACCACCCATCGGGTGATCTACCGGGTTCATCGCTACCGCACGGGTGCGCGGACGAATACCTCTCCAACGACTGCGACCAGCCTTACCCACGCTTTCGTTCATGTGCTCTGCATTTGAAACAGCACCAACAGTTGCCAGGCAGTTAACCAATACGTTGCGCATTTCGCCTGAAGGCATTTTCAATGTGGCATAAACTGCTTCACGAGCAACCAACTGAACAAATGCACCTGCACTACGGGCAATAGATGCACCGGTTCCGGGTTTGATTTCCACATTGTGTACGATTGTACCAATCGGAATTTTTGAAAGAGGTAATGCATTCCCTACTTCTGGAGCGATATCTTCACCCGATAATATTGTCTGTCCTACCTTAATTCCTTGCGGAGCAAGAATATAAGACTTAAATCCATCTGCATAGAAAAGTTTTGCAATACGAGCTGTGCGGGTAGGATCGTATTCGATCGACTTAACTACAGCCGGAATTCCGAAGCGATTACGTTTGAAATCGATTAAACGAATTTTTTGCTTATGTCCACCGCCAATGTAGCGCATGGTCATACGACCTTTGTTATTGCGGCCACCTGATTTCTTAATGGTTGTTACCAAAGATTTTTCAGGTTTACTTTCTGTGATATCCTCGAAACCAGGAGACAGCCTGTGACGGGTGCCTGCGGTTATCGGTCTAAGTTTTTTCAACGCCATTTTTCAGAAGTTATACGTTGCTATAAAAATCAATTACTTCACCAGAAGCCAATGTTACTATGGCCTTCTTGTAGCTTGGCTTGCGGCCAGACAATACACCTGCTTTGGTAAAGCGGCTCTTGAATTTGCCCAGCACATTAGTCGTGTTTACGCGTTCTACGTTTACACCGTACATTTTCTCTACTGCTTGCTTGATTTCTACCTTGTTGGCAGTGGCATCTACAATGAAACCATACTTGCCCTTTTCATTCAGGGAAGAAACCTTCTCAGTAACCAGGGGTCGTTTTAAGATACTCATGGGATTACTGCTTATTTAAAAGGTTGTCAATTTTAGAAAGTGAACTCTCAACCAAAATAATCTGCTCGGCATTGATCACATCGTATGTATTGATCTGATCGGCCGTGATGATTTTAGAGTTCTGAATGTTACGGCCAGAAAGAACTACGTTCTTTTTTACTTCGGGTAACACTACGAGTGTTTTTTTATCCTGAACAGACAAAGACTTAAGCAAGCTTATATATTGCTTTGTTTTAGGAGCTTCAAAATTGAAGTCTTCCACAATAGCAATCTGGTTATCTTTTGCCTTATAGGTAAGAGCCGACTTACGAGCCAGGTCCTTAACTTTCTTATTCAGTTTAAAAGAGTAATCGCGGGGGGTTGGTCCAAAAATACGACCACCTCCTTTAAATTGAGGGTTCTTAATATTACCCGCACGTGCGCCTCCTGTGCCTTTCTGTTTCTTCAATTTTTTAGAAGAGCCAGATATCTCGTTACGCTGCTTTGATTTGTGTGTACCCTGGCGTTGGTTAGCCAAAAAGCTTTTCACATCCAACCATATAGCATGATCATTCGGCTCAATGCCAAATACTTCTGAGGTAAGACTCACCTTGCGGCCTGTGCTTTCCCCGCTCTGTTTTACAACTGCTATTTCCATTACTTCTGCAGGATTATGGTTGAATTCTTTGCACCCGGTACTGAGCCACTAACCAGAATCAGATTCTTGTCGGCCAGAATTTTTACCACTTTTAGGTTGGTAACCTTTACACGATCTGAACCCATACGGCCCGGCAAACGCTTACCCTTGATTACACGAGACGCAAAAGATGCGTTACCCATAGAACCAGGAGCCCTTAACCGATTGTGCTGACCGTGAGTCTGACCCCCCACACCACTAAAACCGTGGCGCTTTACTACACCCTGAAAGCCTTTACCTTTCGAGGTGCCTACTGCATCCAGGAAGTCTCCTTCCGCAAATACATCTTGTACTTTAATCTCCTTACCTAATTCTACAATGCCATCAAACTCCTTACGGAAGTCTCTGAATTCTACTGTAGATTTCTTAGGGCTGGTGTTGGCTTTTTTGAAATGACCAACCAGCGGCTTGGGAGTATTCTTTTCCTTTCGCTCTGCGAAAGAAAGCTGCACAGCCCGGTATCCGTCAGTCTCAGCGTTCTTAACCTGAGTGACAACACAAGGGCCTGCTTCAATGACCGTTACCGCGATATTCTGGCCATCTGCGCCAAATACGCTGGTCATTCCTACTTTTCGTCCGATTATTCCAGGCATGGTTGAAACCTATTTTACTTGTTTTTAATCCGTTTTGAGGGTTTTGTGCCGCAAAAAGGACTGCAAAGATAGGAACTAAAGTGTAGGTACCAAGAGCGGGTTTCAAAAAAATAAAGGAAATGAATAAATCACAAATTATGGCTATCGAAAACTTATCGTAAGTAATTCATTTTCAATATAGTTGTGGCTTTCACCTGTTTATTTGAACTAAATATAGGGTTAGTTGTAAAAGCCTTGTTTCAGCAACCTTAAAAAGGTTTTACTTTTCGGCCGATTGCCAAACTTAATTGCATGAAGCAAAATTCTGCCCGGCTTGCCATCTTCATTTTAACCATTGCTTTGGGCATTCTTTTCTTGTTAAATATTTCTATGGGAAGTGTTTCTATTTCCTTACCGGAGGTTCTTAAAGCGTTGTTTTCAGAAACAGGAACCAGCAGCGAAATTCTGTGGCAATTCCGTTTGCCAAAAGCAATTACGTGTGTGTTGGCGGGCAGTGCACTTGCCTGCGGAGGGTTGATGATGCAAACTCTCTTTCGCAACCCAATGGCCGGGCCAGATGTTTTGGGATTAACCTCGGGCTCCAGCCTGCTTGTGGCCATATTGCTGTTGGCCGGACGGTATGGGTCGTTTATCACTTTTGTTCAAAGCCCCTGGAGTGTAGCCCTCGCAGCAAGCCTTGGCGGGGCCATGGTTTTTGTAATTATTATCTCCATTGCAAAGTATGTACGGGATAACACCGCCCTATTAATTGTGGGCCTTATGATTAGCGCGGCAACCTCTTCGGTTGTAAGTGTACTTCAATTCACCAGCCAGGCAGACGATCTCCAAACCTTTATGATCTGGATGCTGGGCAGCGTAGGTAGTACAAACTGGTCTGAACTGGTAGTGCTAACCATAACAATAAGTATGGGGTTAGGTATCAGTATGAGTATGATTAAGGCGCTTAATGGAATGTTGCTTGGTGATAGCTACGCCCAAAATCTCGCTATTAATATTAAGCGGGCCCGAACCTGGATTGTAATAGCTACCGGAATGATGGTAGGTGTAGTAACTGCTTTCTGTGGCCCAATTGCCTTTGTTGGTTTGGCTGTACCACACCTGGTTCGGCTTATCATTCCTGTAAGTAATCACAAAATTTTACTCCCGGCCGTAATGCTGGGAGGGGCTATTCTATTATTAATATGCGATGTAATTGCACAGCTTCCCGGCAGCACTCAGGTACTTCCGCTTAATGCCATTACCTCAATGATAGGGGCCCCGGTAGTAATTTGGATGGTAATTAAAGCAAAACGAATCAGTGTCTGAGTTAGATCACATAGCATTACAAACCCTTAACCTGAAAATTGGTTATAAAAAAGATGATCAGGTTCGTGTGTTGTTTGAGCCCTTATCTCTTACTCTAACTAAGGGCGAGTTGGTTTGCTTTATGGGCTCTAACGGAATTGGCAAGACAACCCTTATTAAAACACTGGCCGGAATTCATCCCCCTATTAGTGGCAGTATTACACGCAATTTCCCTGCTGCTATTGTACTTACCGATAAAGTCTCTGGCAACCTGATGACTGTGCGGGATCTTGTTACCTATGGCCGGTATCCTTATCTGAACTGGTGGTTAACCCTTACCGATCAGGATCATCACCTAATTGAAACCGCTATTAAAAAAGTTCACCTCGAATCAATAGCCAACAAACACCTTTCGCAGCTAAGCGATGGCCAGTTGCAAATGGCCATGATTGCCAAGGCGCTTGCACAAGACACCAACATTCTTCTTTTAGATGAACCCACCGCGCACCTTGATCTTAATAATAGGGTGGAGATTATGAACTTGCTTCGATCGCTGGCGCGTGAAACTGGTAAGACTATATTAGTAGCCACACACGAGTTGGATCTGGCCTTGCAAACTGCGGATAAAATCTGGCTGGCTACTCAGCATAAAAAAATAGTAGAAGGAATACCAGAAGACCTGGTACTGGATGGCACCTTTGATAATGAGTTTCAATTAAAAGGTTTTGATCTTAAGACCGGTAAAGTTAAGCATACACCCTACCGCAAAACATTAATTCAATTGGAAGGTTCTGGGCCTGAATTTCTCTGGACAAAAAATGCCTTGGAACGGAATGGTTATGAAGTTGGCCCCAGTAAAACTCAGGTTACGGTAACCTTTAAAGAGGGATACCCCGAATACATCCTCTCCTTGTCGGGTGCTGAAGTAAAATTTGAATCGTTGAAAGATTTACTGATCCGGTTAAAAGCCTGAGGTTATTAGTGTCCGGTTAAAATTAATTTTAAAGTATCGAGGCTGTCTCAAAAGTCAAATTAAGATTGGAATGTCATTCCGGCCTTGTGCCGGAATCTCGTTTAGTACCACGAAATCGAGATCGCGGAACAAATCCGCGATGACAGAACGACTTTTGAGACAGCCTCTGGTCAATACCCTCTTTTAAGGAATCTCGGAAAACATTTATTTAAAATGGAATTTGCAAGATGGATTAAAAAATTCAATCAACCGGACACGAATAGCCTGAGATCAATAATCGATATTCTCATCTCCTTCCTCATATTCGAGATAATAGATTACCAGATCGCACATTTCGTCTGTTGAATTCCAGCCATACCCTATATCCTTAGGGGGGCTATTTGGATTCATCGGGTTTTCTGAGGTGTTGTCGAACTTGGCCTCCACGCGTATTCGGGACCCTGCTGGAAGTTTAACCAGATTCTTAAACTGATAGGTTGTTTGCCAGTTAAAGTTCCAATCATCAATCTTAATTAGTGGAATATTTTCGTTTTTAGGTGTGATGGCATACGCGATAAACGACTTACCAATAAAATGCATATGCGGCATAATAGAAATCAGAGAAATGTCGCTATTAACCAGGTAATCCATGTAAAAAGTTGGCTTTCGTTCGGCCTCAATAAAAAAGGGTTGATTGCGAATATCACTTTCTTTTAATGTCAGCGTCTTCACCTCACGACTCACAGTACCTTTAGCAAAATATAAATTCACTACAGACTGGTCTTTCTGTGCACTGGATGTTGGAGAATAGTGAATATTCAGAATCAGATCTGCCCCTTTCGAAATGGGTTTCCCGGTTCCGGGAGGAAAGAAAATTTTTGTGTTGCCTGGTGCCCAACCATACAGAAACTCATCGGCTAACGGAATGGTTTGGAATTCTTTTATCCCGGGATCAAGCTCACTCATCCCATCAATGCCTCGTATCCGCTGAGTAGAATCTACCATTACGCGACTGTGGTGTACTTGTTTACGGTTGCCCGGTATAAATTCTACAGCCGATAAGTAAGTGTTGGCCGGCAGGTTGGTTGGAATAACAAAAAATCTATAATCTTCTTTAGCCTGATCGGTTAATTGATAGCTGCTTACCATAGGTAAGGTAAGATCTGGATTCAATGAACTCTCTGACACCTCAATAGTTTTGGTATTCTTCTTTCTCTTCCCTTTTGGCATTCCCTCTGCCAGCCACAGTTGAATAAGGTCAATCTCGGTTTGCGATAAAACGGTTTGATTCCGGAAGGTTCGGAAATCCGGATCTGCCTTCCAGGGGGGCATGTATCGGGTTTGGGTTACATGGCCAATAAATGTTCCTTTCGAAATTACATCAGCATAGGTAAACAGACTAAATGGACCTATTCCACCTGGTTTATGACAGGAGGTACAGTTTTTTTCCAATACGGGTTGTATCTCACCGTAATAGGTTGGTTTAGGTTGTGCAACACACAATCCGGAAACAAACAGTAATGCAGTATGTAAAGAAAACTTCAGCATACCGGCTAATGCTGATGCATTTGATTTGGCGTTTTTATTTGCTGAATAAAACATCCTATTGCGGTTGTCTTGGTAATTGCGGGCAGCTTCCCCTCTAAGCAAGAATTAATTGCATCGCGCAAATAGTTTTCTGTAATCTCGGGGCGATATCTTCCTAACTCAAAAAACCAGTTATCAATAGCACCGGAGTATAGTATTCTTCCCTCCTTATCCAATAAGAATACTTCCGGAGTGATGGTGGCACCAAAGCGATTGGTTACGGTATGCTCTTTATCGTCTACTAATTTAATTAGGCCTGGCAGTTTATATTCTTTTCTGAATTGCCTTTCTGTTTTACGGGTTAATCCGGCAGGAAAATAACCGGTAACAGAAATCTTGTTTTGATATAGGTGCGCTATGGATTTAACGGTGTGCATATATTTCTGCGTAACCGGGCAATCTACTGCCATAAAAATGACAATTGCGGTTGGATTTCCCTCGGAAGTAACGTGTTGATTATGCTGCGCCTGGCCGGTTACTCCCAGCAAGAAGATGAGCCCGGTAATCCTTAGCGCATTCATTTATACTCGTTCTACCCCTAACCCTGGTTTATCTGAACAGTACATTACTCCGTCTTTTAAAATAAACCCGCCTGTTACCTCATCTTTTGCCAGATCCAGACTTCCATCCAGATCAATATACTTTGTGTTAGAACTGGCAAACGCAGTATGAAGTGCCGCGGTAATACTTACAATGCTCTCATCATTACATCCCCAAAACAATTCGATACCGGAGTGTTGTGCTATGTCAGCAATTTTTAATGCCTGACTAACGCCTCCGCACTTCATTAACTTAATATTAAATATTCCGGCCGCGTGGGGTGGTCTTACAATCTGCAAAGCATTTACCGGTGTAAGCAGCGATTCATCGGCTGCAATAACTTTCCTTATTTCTTCTGGCAGCTGGCGCATTTCTTCTACTGCTTTAGCCTTTAGTGGTTGCTCGATCAGTTCTATATCCAGTTGTTTAGTTCGTGTGTAGAATTCAATGGTTTGTGCTATGTTATAACCCTGGTTGGCGTCAATCCGAATCACGAATTTTTTGCCAAAGACTTCCCGTAGCTTCACCATCCGTTCAATATCTTCTTCGAGGTCTTTTCCCAGCTTTACTTTCAACACAGTAAAGCCACGTTCGCCATACTCTTTAGCCTCTTTTAAAGTTTCTTCTACATTCTTAATACCAATTGTATTGGAAGTAGGTAAAGAATGAATTTTCTGACCTAAGAACTTTACCAGAGGAATACCAAGGTGTTTAGTGAAGGCATCATACAGGGCAATATCTAATGCGGCCCGTGCGGCCGGATTTTTTGGTAATTTTTGCCAAACTTCAAATGTGAGCTGGTTGATTTCCCGAATATCGCGCCCAATCAAAAACTGAATGTTCTTTTCCTGAAGGGCTTGTGTGCACTGTTCAAAACTTTCACCGGTTACATACTCGCTGGGGTTTCCGGCACCAATTCCGGTTACTCCATTATCAAGGGTAATTTCTACGAAAGCATTTAAAACTTCATCTACTGTTTTAAACGCAATTGTATAGGGCTTTGTGTTTACCAGGTTGGCCGACCAAACTTTTATATCTTTTATCTTCATAAACTAAAAAACTTAAACCTGAGCAATGGACTTATCAATCAAATCTTTGAATATGGGTATCAGTTTATCTACACCATCTTCCAGCGGTAAAATTACCGGAATACCCAATGCTTTTTCTTGTTCGGCTGCATATGCACGCGCATCTGCGGCTGTCATTTTATCTGTATTAACTGTAATGGCAACTGTGTTTGCACCGTAAATGCGAATCAGATCAATCTCATCTTTTATGGGAGCAATATCGGCCGGATAATCTTCAAGTCCTTTAAACCTTTTGCGGGCTGGGTTATGCTGCAGAATAACCACATTCGCATCGGCCGAAACAATCCATTCGGCTCCAGCCGGACCACTTGGGTTGCGGAGAGAAGATTGGCCTTCGATAAAAATAATATCGGGTTTGGCTTCTTCCCAGCATTGGACTACGGCATGTTCCATTTCGCCCGAAATGAAATCGTTTAGTGTACTATCGAATACAAAACCATATTTGGCTCCTTGCATCCAGCCGGTTTGCCCGGTATAAATCATTTCGGCACGATAGCCGGCTTTTTGCATAGCCTGTACCAAAAACCGGGTTGTTGTTCTTTTACCCAATGCACAATCGGTACCTAACACGGCCACTTTAGGGCAATGCACACTTTTTATTTTACCGCTCCAAAAATGAAGATCTTTAATCTTTTTAGGCTTACGCACATCTATTATCTCAAGACCCCGAACCCTGGCAAAATCGGCCAGTTCCGGAATATCCGAAACATATTCGTGCAGGCCGTTTACCAATCCGTAACCATGAATTAACCCATCTTTTAAAATGGCACGAAGCGAGTCCGGAATAATCCCTCCTTTTGTAGCTACACCAATAATACAATACCGGGCAGCCTGCTTGGAAGTTTTGGCAAACTCCTCTATTGTGGCAAAAACCGGAATATTACGATGCTTTCCATCCAACACTTCACCGGCATCTTTGCCAGCATGTTTATGATCTATTACGCCAACTATGTTATAGCGCTCCGTTCCCCGGATTAATCCGTGGGCTGTTTTTCCGTTGTTGCTATCCAGATAACCTGCTGTAATGATTATTGCGTTAGTTTTCTCCATAAAGTATTTACTGTTTCGAAAAATACGTGGATAAATTTCAAACTCAAAAAGAAATTATTTGGGTTATGTACCTTTGCAGTCTATTACCTGAAGATGATTACCGAAGTTACCAAACGCGACATCCGTAAACTAAAGCTGGAAGAGCTGAAGACCTTTTTTGTTGAGAAAGGCGATAAAGCTTTTCGCGCCCAGCAGGTTTACGAGTGGTTATGGAAAAAATCGGCTAAAAGTTTTGATCAGATGACCAACATTTCGCTCGAAACCCGGGAAATGTTGAACGCTAATTTCGTGATCAACCATATTAAGGTTGACAACATGCAGCGCAGTGCCGATGGAACAATAAAAAATGCTGTTACACTACACGATGGCCTGGTGGTAGAATCTGTATTAATTCCTACCGACAAACGAATAACCGCTTGCGTATCCTCGCAAGTGGGGTGTAGCCTGGCCTGTAAATTTTGTGCTACTGCCCGGTTAAAGCGCCAACGCAATTTGAGTGTAGATGAAATTTATGATCAGGTGGCCGCAATACGCGAGCAATCTGAATTGTTCTTTGGGCGGCCCCTTACCAACATTGTATTTATGGGCATGGGCGAACCCATGTTAAACTATGCCAATGTAATGGCAGCTATTGAAAAAATTACATCTCCAAAAGGGCTTAACATGGCCAGCAGGCGCATTACCGTATCCACGGTTGGCGTGGCCAAGATGATTAAGAAAATGGCAGACGATAACCCGAAGTTTAACCTGGCTGTTTCGCTACACGCAGCACTAAATGAAACACGTTCGTCCATCATGCCCATAAATGATACTAACCCATTAGAAGAACTGGCCGAAGCTTTACAATACTGGTATCAGAAAACAAAAAGCAAAGTTACATACGAGTATGTAGTGTGGAAGGGTGTAAACGACTCGCCCGAACACGCACAGGCCTTGCTAAAATTTGCCAGGCTTGTGCCTTCTAAAGTAAACCTGATTGAATACAACCCAATTGATGATGGGGAGTTTCAACAGGCTGACGAGGCTGTGCTGGATATGTACATGGATTTACTCGAAAAGAATGGTATTACCACGCGCATTCGCAAAAGCAGAGGCAAAGATATTGACGCTGCCTGCGGGCAGTTGGCGAATAAATCGTAAAACTATTGTACTCTCATTTACATCTTAATGTTGTCCAATTTACGCTAATGCGGTTTTTATTTGTACTCGTTACTTCTTTATTCGTTACTTCGGCAGTTGCCCAATCTAATCTTTCAGTATCGGGTGTGGTTCTCGACTCAACAACCTTTCAACCCTTATCGTTTGTGGCAGTGCAGGTTAAGAGTAAATCAATCGGAATATCCACCACCGAAAAGGGAGTTTTCAGTATTTCGTGTACCAAAGGCGATACCCTTGTATTTACAAGATTGGGCTACAAACCATTTTTGTTTAAAGTGATTAGGCCTGAGAACCTGATAAGAATTATGCTGGCCGAAGACACCCGTCTATTAAAAGATATAACGGTGTATGGTGATTATACCATTAGTGGTATTGAGGATTGGAAAAAAGACTTACCAGCCAACACACAGATTCAGGTAAAGAAACAAACCCTGGAGACCAGGCCCAACGAGGTTGCCACCTTTGGCCCGGGCATAACCATTGGGCTGGGTGGAAAAGATAAAACCAAAAACAGGCGAGACGAATTGAGTCGCACAGAAATCTACCGCAAAACAATTAGCGACCCGGAAACAAAAAAGAAACTGATTGAATTGTATAATATTACCGAAGAGCAATACAACAAAAAACTGGAACGCTTCAACGAAGAAAATCCAGATGTCTTTTACCTGACCTCCTCAGAAGAAATCATCACTATGATGATTCAGTTTTTTGCGTTGAAAAAGTAGCGTCTACTTCTTACTGGCATTGAAGAGTTTCTCCTTCTCTTCTTTACTCAAACTTTCATAACCCCGATCTGAAATCTTATCCAGAATAGCATCAATCTCGTCCTGACTTGCCTTGCTTGCTTTTGAGGTTGGCGTAGCTTGAGCCTGGCGTGGTTCTGTTTTACGATAAGTAACTTTTACTTTAGAAGTAGGTGTAAACAGCCCTCTAAACCAGTCAAGGGTAGCGGTTATCCATCCGCCCCAATTAACCCCAGCTTGCAGTTGTTTAACATAAATGTATCCCATAAAGGCACCACCCAGGTGGGCAATATTACCCCCTGCGTTTAACCCTACCGATCCCAGAAATGAAATAACGATATAGATAAGCGCGATGTATTTAATTCGTACCGGGCCAAAGAACAACAAAAAGAAAGTATAATCGGGAAGTAATGTGGCTACCGCAACCAACACCGCATAAACGGCTGCCGATGCGCCCACCATGCCCGGGGCAGGAATGCGATCCTGATAAAAAGGAATAGTATTATACACGAGTAAATAAAAGAATGCACCGGCTAGTGCGCCCAACACATAAACCGCAACAAGTTTATCGCTACCCAGGTACTCTACAAACAATTTACCAAACCAATAAAGCGCAAGCATATTGAACAGGATATGCCAGATGCTGGAAAGATCATGCACAAAAGCATAGGTAATAATCGTCCATGGCTTTTGAATGAAACTGAAAAACGGTGCCGGTATGGAGAGTTGTGCGTGGATACTATTAAATACTTCGGGCGACTCGGCCACAACGGAAAAAACCTTAACCACTGCCAACACCAAAAAAACCACCACGTTAATGATGATTAACTGAGCATGGGCATTATTCTGCCGGCTAAAAGCGTTTTTAAATTCGTTAAACACAATTCAACTAATTTCTACTTAAGATAATTCTATTTCGCGCAGTTACCAACCCCGGTTACCCCCTTGCTTTCGCCAGAAACTAATAATAATAAATGCCACAAATGCACCACCAAAGTGTGCAAGGTGGGCCACCGTACCGCTGCCATCTAATGCATACGTTATAAAACCCATAATAAACACCATGTATTTTGCCTTGATGGGGATAGGCGGAAACAGTAACATAATCTCCATGTTGGGAAAACTCATACCAAAGGCCATCAGTATTCCATAGATTGCACCCGATGCCCCCAGCATTATACCTCCGCTACCTGCGCCAATAAAATAATTAACAGCCGCATAGATTATACCTGCACCAATACCGGTAGCGAGGTAAAAAATCAAAAACTTCTTTTCGCCCCAATAACTTTCTAAAATGGGAGCAAACGAAGCAAGGGCAAGCATATTAAAGAAGATGTGCCCCATACCCCCATGCGCAAACATATACGTGAAAAACTGGTACGGTTTAAAATAGGGAGATTGAACACTCCACAGCGAAAGGCGTTCAGTAATATGAAGATTACTTAAAAGATTCTGAGCCAGAAAAACCACTATGTTAATAATGATCAGATTTCTGACCAGCGGAGTAACTCGAAACATGTTTACAGATTATCGGGTAAAGTAACTTTCTATCTTAGACGTTTCAAAGGTAAAAAATGTTGGGCGGCCATCGGGAGAAAAATTAGGTTTAGCGCAGGCAAACAGCCCCTCCACTACCGATTTTATCTCTTCGGGCAGTAGTTTTTGACCAGATTTAATGGCTGCCCGTCTGGCTAATGCCAGTGCTAAATTATCGCGTACCGGCAATTGCAACTCGGCCTGGTTCTTTTTAAACTGCTCAATCAATCCTTCAAATAGCTCTTTCTCAGTTCCGGTTACACCGGTTGGAATGCCCGTTACCAATACAGCATTCTTCCCAAATATTTCAAACCTGAAACCCAGGCCAATAAGTTCCTGCTCAATTTCCATGGCCAGAGCGTAATCAGCAGCCGTTAAGGTAACGGTTTGTGGAAATAAACTCTGCTGGCTGTTTCCGGCACCGCCTTTTTGACGGGCCAGGTACTTTTCAAATAATACCCTTTCATGAGCCGCTTGCTGATCAATAATCATTAACCCACTTTTTGACGCCCGCACAATATATTTTTGCTGAAACTGAAACAGTCCTTGTTCTTCGCTGGGCTTTTCCTCATTGTCGGCTTTATTAAGAGCACTTTCAAAGCGCAGTACGTTGCCTTCCTGTTCCGCTCTTTGAAACAGTTTAGATGCCGGCACTTCATTTTCAAAAAGCTTTTCCCAGTTCTGCAGGTTGCTGCGCGTAAGCGAGTTGGAAAACTGTTCGTCAATAAATTGCTCTTTGGTAATGCTCTGGTTTAACTTGCCCACCAGATTTATATCGGCTTTAAAATCGATAGCCGGAGCCAGGTTGTGTGTACTTAATGCTTGCTTTACGGCAGCCCACACCACGCCATACACAGCACGCTCATCATCAAACTTAATTTCTGTTTTGGTAGGATGCACGTTTACATCAATGTGTTTTGGATCGATTTCAATAAACAACACATAGAACGGAAAATTACCATCGGGCAGCAGCCCCTCAAACGCACTGGTTACAGCATGATTAAGGTAGTTGTTGCGAATGAATCGTTGATTTACAAAAATGAATTGTTCGCCCCGCGTTTTACGGGCCGATTCCGGCCTGCCAATATATCCGGTAATTTTTACCAACGTTGTTTCTTCCTGGCAAGGAGCAAGTTGTTCCTGAAATGATTTCCCGAAAAGGGCTACGATACGTTGACTCAGTTTGGCAGGTGGTAAATCATAAATCAGTTCTTCATCGTGCCGCAGTTGAAATGCTACAGCCGAATGTGCCAAGGCCAATCGTTGAAATTCTTCAATGATGTGCCGCATTTCCACCGGGTTCGATTTCAGAAAGTTTCTGCGGGCCGGAATGTTAAAAAATAAATTTTTTACACTGATGTTGGTCCCTTTTTCGCATGCAACAGGCGATTGATTTTTTATTTCTGACCCTTCCACCAGAATTTGAGTACCTAAATCAGTATGAGCCTGACGGGTTTTAAGTTCGAATTGCGATACCGCGGCTATGGATGCTAATGCTTCGCCCCGAAAGCCCATGGTACGTAGGCGAAATAAATCATCGGTTGTACGAATTTTAGAAGTAGCATGGCGCTCTAAACTCATGCGTGCATCGGTTTCGCTCATGCCGGTTCCATTGTCAATAATCTGAATCAGGGTTTTACCGGCTTCTTTTACAAACAACTTAATTTGAGTAGCTCCGGCATCTAACGAATTTTCGATCAACTCTTTAACAGCCGAAGCCGGGCGCTGCACTACCTCACCGGCAGCAATCTGGTTGGCAATAGAATCGGGAAGAAGGTGAATGATATCGGGCATGGATTCTTTCCAGACAATTACTTGCTTTTGAATTTGAGATAAAAATAAACCGGTATAAACAAAAACAAGGAATAAAGTACAGGCTTACCCCATTGCAAAAAGGCAATGATAAAAACACTGAGAAACAAAAGCACCCCTAACCGGATCATTACCGCATTACCACCAATCAATGGTTTGTTTCGTCTGCGTGCTGCATGAAACGATCCTGCAATACGTGATCGGTGCTCGCCTTGTGTTTCGTTTACAATACCACGCTCGCGTTCAATCTCTTTTCTTATCCGGTTTTCACGCTCTTGCATTTCTTCCTTCTGCTCATCGTAAAACCGCGGCCTGTATGAAAACCGTTGATGTTGTGGGGCTTTTGTGAATAACGATAAAAACTTCATAGTTTTTCTTTTAATCTAAACGTAGCTTGCATCTGATAAAATCTTTCCTTTCGTTATAGTTCAGATTTTGATTCTAAAAGAAAGGTAAAAGTACAAAAATCGAACGGGCCAATGCTGAAAAAAGTTTCCTTTATTCTATTCTTATTCATTCCTGTAATAACCCATGCTCAAACCCAAAAAAACCGTTGGGTAGATAGTGTTTTTCAAACCCTTAATCCTTCTGAAAAAATCAGTCAGTTATTTTGGGTTCAATTTCCGGCCGATCAGGACGAGAATGATTTTCTAAAATCTAAACCCGGAGGTGTAGTTATAATGCCTGACGGCCCAATCCGTCACGCTATCCGGATTAATAAACTACAACAAGAGTCTGAAATTCCATTGCTTATAATTGGTTCTGGTTGGCAAGCCCAACATTTAACCGACAGTTTATTGCCGCTACAATCGCCCTTTTTATTAAGTGCTTTACACCATCAGGAAGAGTTGATCATTAAAGCGGGTGCCGAAACAGCCAGACAGCAACATCTGCTTGGTATTCATGCCAACTTATTGCCTGTTCCCTCGTTGGTTGTTGAGCCCATTCACAGTTATAAAAATACACGACTAAAAGAAACCTACCTTAATTATTTGAAAGGGCTTACTGCTGCCAAAAGTTTTACCTGGCTTAGTGGTTCTGCCGAAACCGATACTATCTGGGCCAATCAGTTACTGCAGCAAACAACCGGGGCGGTTTCATCTTACACCGGTATAATTGATTTTGAAACGGATGACCACGGCAAACTGGAAGAAGATTTATTACCACGATCTGATTACAATGGTGTTTCCATCGCAGAAATTCCATACCTGAAAAAATTAGCCGGCAAACAACCAGAGGGTGAGGTAGAATTAATTGCGCTTTATCTGGGGCACGATGTGATTTGGGGAAGTGATGATATACCTGCCGCTATAAAAAAAATTTTAAAGGCGGTACGGAAGGATAAAGAACTGCAATCCAGAATTGATACCGCTGTAAAAAAAATGCTTGCCCTAAAGTATGATGCCGGACTTAGCCTTACTAAAACAATCAATACCGATAACCTGCTGGCGCGATTAAACAATGCAGAAGCAAAACTTCTGCGGCATCAGATTTCTGAAGGGTTAGTGACCTTACTTAATAACCATAACCAGGTATTGCCCATAATTCAGTTAGAGAATCGGAAATTTGCTTCGCTGTCAATCGGGCAATCGGCACAAAATGAATTTACCCGCTACCTGAGCAAGTATGCTCCATTCAATCATTTTGAATTAACCCACGCACAGGATACTACCACGCTGAAAAATGAATTGGCTGATACCGATGTGGTGGTGGTGGGTGTATTCGTATACCATGAAGCGTTATTGTCATTTCTCAAAACGCTTAGTCAACATAAACAAGTTGTTATTACTCATTTTGGCAGGCCAGGCGATTTAGCTTATCTCAAAGATTTTCCAGTGCTATTAACAGGCTATTCAGACACTGCTGAAATTCAAAAAATTTCTGCTGAAATAATTTTTGGTGGTGTGCCTGCCCAGGGCGTGTTGCCGGTACCCATATCGGGTGCTTTTGAGGCCGGCTTTGGTTTACAAACCTCTTCGCTCAATCGCCTTTCTTACACCCTTCCCGAAGCTGCCGGAGTAGACAGCAAAACGCTTGAAAAAATTGAAACCATTGCAAACGAGGCCATCGATAGCTGCGCAACACCCGGTAGTTATGTACTGGTGGTAAAGGATGGAAAAGTAATTTACGATCGTGCAAACGGCTGGTTAAATTATAACAATCAATTACCCGTAACCGAAAACACACTGTACGATCTGGCTTCCATTACCAAAGTGGCAGCCACCTTGCAAACCGTTATGTTCATGCACGAAAAAGGGTTAATCGACATTAATAAAAAAGCTTCGGTGTACCTGCCCGAGTTAAAAAAATCGAACAAGAAAGATTACACCCTTAAAGATATACTCACACATCAGGCTGGGTTGTGGCCCTTTCTGCCTTTCTGGTCGGGCACCATTAAAGAAGACAAGCCTTTACCTGAATATTACAGTTCGGTACGCAGTTCAGATTATCCCTTTCCGGTAACGGAAAAAATGTTTGCCTCCAAAGCCATGAAGGATAGTTTATGGCAATGGATTATTAAAGCCCGTGTACAAGACAAAACTGCCCGCACCGTATATGGGTATCGATATAGCGATATGGGTTTTTACATTTTACAGCACCTGGCCGAAAAAATGCTAAATCAACCCATTCAGGATTTTTTAGAACAAAATTTTTATGAGCCTTTGGGTGCCTCCACGCTAGGCTATCTGCCTCTTCAAAAATTTACAGCCGGGCAAATTGCACCTACCGAAGACGATAAACTTTTCAGAAAAGGGTTGTTAACCGGATATGTGCACGATCAGGGTGCAGCCATGCATGGAAATATTGCCGGCCATGCTGGTTTGTTTGGAAACGCTAACGACCTTGCTAAGCTAGGCCAGATGCTACTACAAAAAGGGAATTATGGCGGGTATCAATTTTTTAAACCTGAAACCGTAGAATTCTTCACTACTAAACAATATGAAACCAGCAGGCGCGGATTAGGTTGGGATAAGCCTACTATAAGTGATTGGGCCGGCCCCACCACTTTGTTTGCCTCTCCGCTTACGTTCGGCCACACCGGTTTTACCGGAACCTGCATCTGGGTCGATCCGCAGTTTAATCTGGTTTACGTTTATTTATCAAACCGGGTACACCCCGATATGACAAACAATAAGTTGCTGAATGCCAACATCAGGCCGCGTATTCAAGAGGTAATTTATCAGGCTATTTTTAATTACCGCCAGTATTAAATAATATGTTAATAGTGGAATTGGTGAAACTAAATGACCGTTTGCAGGGTTTAGCAGGAGGGTTTTAAGATTTTGTTTTATCTTCAAACCAACACGTATTATTCTACCCGAATGAAATCGTCAATACCTTGTACTAGCCTTATCTCATTAAACGATAAACTATCTGGCGATTTCATCTGGCAACTTAAAAACAGAAATTAACAGATGAAAATTGGCATTGTGTGTTATCCTACCTTTGGTGGTAGTGGCGTGGTAGCAACAGAACTAGGCAAAGCGCTCGCCAAAGAAGGCCATCAGGTACACTTTATTACCTACAGCCAACCCAGCCGGTTAGACTTTCTGAACGAAAATTTATTCTACCACGAAGTTGAATTTCGCTCCTATCCATTATTTGAATATCCGCCTTACGAACTGGCCCTGGCCAGCAAGATGGTAAGCGTAGTAAAGAATGAAGGGCTCGATTTGTTGCATGTACATTACGCTATTCCGCATGCCTCTGCAGCCTACATGGCCAAACAGATTTTAAAAACGCATGGCATCTACATTCCGGTAGTAACCACCCTGCACGGCACCGATATTACGTTGGTTGGTAAAGATGCGAGTTATGAACCCGTAGTAACATTTAGTATAAACCAATCGGATGGTGTAACTTCTGTATCAGAAGATTTAAAGAAAGAAACATATCATTCATTTAAAATCACCCGCGAAATTGAAGTGATCCCAAACTTCATAGACCTGGAGAAATTTAAAAAACAAAAGAAAGATCATTTTAAGAAAGCCATTTGCCCCCACGGAGAATCTTTGGTGGTTCATATCTCTAACTTCCGTAAAGTAAAACGGATAATGGATGTAATTCATGTGTTTCACAACATCCACAAAGAAATTCCCTCCAAACTTCTTATGATTGGTGATGGCCCAGAGCGTCAGCCGGCCGAAACTTTAGCGCGTGAGTTAGGTATTAATGATGCCGTGCGTTTTTTGGGTAAACTCGAAGCCGTTGAAGAAGTTCTTTCTGTGGCCGATTTGTTTTTAATGCCTTCAGAAAAAGAAAGTTTTGGATTAGCCGCGTTAGAAGCGATGGCTTGCGAGGTGCCCGTTATCTCTTCCAATACCGGTGGTTTACCCGAATTGAATGTACAGGGCGTAACTGGTTTTATGAGTAACGTGGGCGATGTGGAAGATATGACACGCAAGTCTCTTTTCATTTTGGATAAAAACAATCTGCCTCAATTTAAAGCCAATGCCGTAGCCCGTGCGCGTGAGTTTGATATAACCCGTATTTTACCACTGTACGAAAAATATTACGAACGTATATTGGAAAAAACTCGGGCCGGGCAATCGGTGCAAAGCTGATAACTTTTTTAATCTGTCGGGCAGAAGGGTTATTCCCTTATCTTCCCGTTAAAATGATTAAACCAAAAACGTACAACATAAATTTTAGCAGGCTCCACATCAGATTTCAATTTCATGCTTGGTCATCGTTTTTCTAAATACATACCCCCGCCTGGCAGCTCAAAAAGCGACTTCGAAAAGTTGCTTTCCATATTTATGCAACTCTTACTCATTACTTCGGGCAATGTAGCCGAAGCTCTGCAATGGCTTACCGATGTAGACAAACAATATAACCTCACCAACACCAATTACGGCATTGGCGATTTTATTGAAGACCTGAAACGCAACGGGTACATTACCGATGATGGCCCCAACGGAGAATTTCGCATGAAAGCCAAGGCCGAACAAAACCTTCGGCAATCGGCTCTGGAAGAAATTTTTGGCAAACTAAAGAAGACAAAATCGGGCGAACATAAAACCAATCACAACGGCCGTGGCGATGAACCTACTACCGACAGGCGCGATTACGAATTTGGCGATACGCTGGAGCAAATCTCGATGACTGACTCGCTACGCAATGCACAGATCAATCACGGTGTGGAAGATTTTTATATGACGGAAGAAGACCTGGAAGTGATTGAAAGCGAATTTAAAACACAAACTTCTACCGTGTTGATGATCGACATATCGCACTCCATGATATTATATGGTGAAGATCGCATTACGCCTGCCAAAAAAGTAGCCATGGCATTAGCCGAACTTATAACCAAAAAATATCCGAAAGATACATTAGACATTTTGGTGTTTGGCGATGACGCCTGGCAGATTGAAATTAAAGATCTTCCTTATTTACAAGTTGGGCCTTACCACACCAACACAGTAGCCGGCCTGGAATTAGCCATGGATATTCTTAGGCGCAGAAAGAACTCCAACAAACAAATTTTTATGATTACCGATGGTAAACCCACGTGTATCAAACAAGGAATCAATTATTACAAAAACAGTTTTGGCTTAGATCAGAAAATTTTAAACCAAACCTTAAGCCTGGCCTCGCAACTAAGAAAAATAAAAATTCCGGTAACTACGTTTATGATCGCAACCGACCCTTACCTGAAAGCTTTTGTGCACGAGTTTACCAAAGCCAATAACGGCAATGCATACTATAGCAGTTTACAAGGATTAGGCAACTTAGTATTTGAAGATTTCAAACGAAACAGAACTAAAAATCTATAAAGGTTTACTGGCTACCCGTTATGAATAGCTTACACTCCTTGTACCTTTAACGATTAAACAATCCACACTAACTGATACCTGATGATAGAAACACTCGGCCAACTGAAAGCTTCCGGTTATAAAAGTAAAACCATTAAAGAAGAACTGCGGCAAAATCTTATTGTAAAATTACAAAAGCGGGAAAGTGTGTTTGCGGGCATATGGGGATACGAAGAAACTGTTATTCCTGATATGGAGCGTGCTATACTGGCCGGGCATGATATTAATCTGTTAGGCTTACGGGGGCAAGCCAAAACACGGTTAGCCCGCTTAATGATAAACCTTCTGGATGAATACATTCCGGTTATAGAAGGCTCTGAACTAAATGACGATCCCCTCCACCCAATTTCGCGATACGGAAAAGATAAAATTGCTGAACTGGGCGATACTACACCTATTGCCTGGTTGCACCGGGAGGATCGTTACACCGAAAAATTAGCTACACCCGATGTAAGTATTGCCGATTTAATTGGAGATGTGGATCCGATTAAAGCTGCCTCTTTAAAACTTCCTTACTCAGATGAACGTGTAATTCACTTTGGATTAATTCCACGTTCGCACCGGTGTTTGTTTGTAATTAATGAGCTTCCCGATTTACAGGCTCGCATACAAGTAGCCTTGTTTAATATATTACAGGAAGGCGATATTCAGATTCGTGGATTTAAAATCAGGTTGCCGTTAGATATTCAATTTGTGTTTACCGCCAACCCCGAAGATTATACTAATCGTGGAAGCATAGTAACTCCCCTTAAAGATCGCATCGACAGCCAGATTATTACGCACTATCCAAAAACATTAGAGGTAGGAAAAAAAATTACACAACAAGAGGCGCATGTACAGCCCGAACAGCATTCTATTTCTGTACCCGAACTGGCCAAAGATCTGGTAGAACAAATTGCCTTTGAGGCACGCAAAAGTGAATTTGTAGATGCTAAGAGCGGTGTATCTGCACGGCTAACTATTTCGGCTTATGAAAATCTGTTGGCTGCAGCCGAACGCAGAGCATTATTAAACAACGAAAAGAATACAACTATTCGCGTTTCAGATTTTATTGGTGTGGTGCCTTCCGTTACCGGGAAAGTGGAATTGGTTTACGAAGGCCAGCAGGAAGGGCCTGGTATTGTAGCACAAAATCTGGTGGGCAAAGCCATTCGCACACAGTTTCTCAATTACTTTCCCGATCCGGATAAATTTCGCAAGCAGAAAGAAAAAAGTCCGTATAAAAAAATTACGCATTGGTTTGGTGATGGTAATACGCTCGATTTACTAAACGAGCTTACACAAGCCGATTATGAAAAGAAGATAAAATCGGTACCGGGGCTATCCGATTTGATAAACGAATTTCATAAAGGGCACGATACAGCCTTAAAACTTTTTTTGATGGAATTTGCATTGCACGGATTGGCAGAATTCAGCCTCATCAGTAAACATACTCTTACTTCAGGCTTGCAGTTTAAGGATTTGCTGAGCGGTATGTTTAGCTTGCCTAAAGATGAAGACGAAGCAGAAGACGATGAAGACTTCGGCACCGGCAAGCGCTGAGGTTGAAAATTTTTTTACTATCAAAAAGCTGGCACTGGAAGGTGAAGGCCTGCACCTTGAGTTTAAGCGCAAGGCGGCACACCCCGAAAAAATTGTTCGGGAGTTGATTGCTTTCGCAAATACGGCAGGTGGTACTTTGTTGATTGGTGTAGATGATGACGGCTCCATACCCGGAGTAAAATACCCTGACGAAGAAATTCATGTAGTTACAGAGGCGTTAAATAAATACTGCAGGCCGTTATTGGTATATCAGGAATCGGTTCTTTCCATTTCCGATACCCGGTCTGTAGTACGTTACGATATATCGCCCAGCGAAAAAATTCATTTTCTAATTATAAATAATCAGCGCGAAACGTTTGTGCGTGTACAGGATATGAGCATAAAGGCCAGTGCCGAAATGCAGGAAATCATTAAACGATCTAAAAAGAAACGCGATATACGTTTTGTGTTTGGCGATGCCGAAAAAAAACTGATGGTGTACATCGAGCAAAACCAGCAGATTACACTTACGCAATACATGAAATTTTCGGGGCTTAACCGGTTTAGAGCAAGCCGCAAACTTATCTTGCTTGTATTGGCTAACGTAATGAAGGTAACGGCATCTGAAAGAGGAGATTTATACTCAAGGGTTTAGGATAGTTAAGTCCAAAAATAAAAGAGGCTGCTCAAAGCAGCCTCTTTCTTTTATTCATTATACCAATTCTACCTCACAGGAAAGGCCGCACGATTTACTAACTTAGGGAATTCAACTTGAGTGGTTAATTCCAATCTAAAGGTTAGTGACGTACCAGCGGCTTGTGTAACCGGGTAGTCCACAGTGCGAGTTAC
Source organism: Flammeovirgaceae bacterium UBA2786 (assembly GCA_002352225.1). GTDB lineage: Bacteria > Bacteroidota > Bacteroidia > Cytophagales > Cyclobacteriaceae > ELB16-189. The sequence goes on along the minus strand of DEIA01000056.1, from coordinate 12,684 downwards.
CTCAACACCTGTGGCTTGACTAGTCTCATCAAAAGTCTGAATTGTTGTAAAATCACCCGTGGCTCCTTCCCTTAACTTCAGTACAAGTGTTTTTGCCGGATCGCTGGCAATATTCACGTACCGTAAGGTTACCGTAACAGTAGAGCCGGTAGTTGGAGCACTAGCCGACACAGGTGATACGGTAATAAATGCATTGGTAGATGTGGATGTGCCAATTTTCTTATGAGATGGGCCCACCGTGTTTTCATCGCAGGAAATGAACCCCGCTGCAAAAACAAATAATATTATATATAGTCCTATGTAAGATTTCATAATCGTCATGGTTATTAGTTTTGATCCCACCAGATTCTGTCTAACAAATTTACCTCTGGCACATTAGCAGAATTGGTTGCAAACTCGCTTGAAGGATATTGTAGTCTTCTGCTGAACTGTCCGTTTAATTCCGGATTTAAACCTACGGGAATAGTCATATCAGTATACTGGAAATTATACCTGCGCGCATCGTTCCAGGTTTCAGGATCGAGGAACATGGCCACATACTTCTCTTTCATAACCAAAGCAAGTGTGATATTTGCATCGCCCACAGAAACCACCGGATCATTTATGTACGTATCCTTATCTACTGTGGCAACACCCAGCATATCCATGTGTGCACCAATTCCGGCCAGGTATGCAGCATAGGCCTGGGGTTTGAAGGCCGCTCCTTTTGCCAGGTATGCTTCGGCTTCAATAAATTTCTGTTCTGCATAGGTCATTACCAGTACCGGAGAAGTTCTGTTGGCATAGTAAGAGGCTTCCACTAAGGTTGATGCATCCAGTCTAAGATCCACTACGTCAGGATCGCGCCCGGCACCATTTTTTGTACCCCTGAAGTTACCATGCCGGGTACGGCTAAACATAAATATCATGCGGGGATCAACTACCCCAAATGAAGTACCATCCATAGCCTGCACAATCTGTTCTGATATCCAGCCATCTAACGTTAATCCTGCCTGGTTAACCGCTACTGATCCCCATGGATTCCAAACGGCTGTTGTATAATTAACTTTTGCATTGTCGGCATTGCTGGCAAGTCCATTGGCAATGGCAGCAAGTACATCATCGGGGTTATAAGCAGATGTTTTACTCAGGTGATTAAGGTATCGCGCCCGTAATGCATGAGCTGTCTTAATCCACCTTGGCAGGTTGCCTCCAAACATAAAATCATCGGCTCCCATTGTTAATGCACTGGGTGTTTCCTGCAGTTTGGCTATACCATCGGTTAACAACGTAAATATTTCTGTGTAAAGCTGCTGCCCGTTATCATAGGTTGGTTTAATGGTTTGTGCAAAAAAGGCGTCAGTATAGGGCACATTGTTCCATGCATTTACTAAAAGCGCAAGGTTAATGGCTCTCATTACTTTAGCTGCACCCACATAATTGGGCGCTCCCTGAGCTTCAGCCAGCAACTCCATATCACTCAGGTTGCTTAATACATTGTAAATACCCACCCATGTTCCATTTGCATTTATNNAATCCTTTAACAGGAACAACGGTTGGGTTGTTAGGGTCTGTATTAATATCAAGGTAATCTTCGCAACTCGTGAAAATCCCCGCGATGATTAATAATATAAATAATTTTAGTTTCATATTTTAAGCATTAAAGGGTAATGTTTACAGAAAATAGCATGCTACGTGTTCCGGGGTAACCCATACCTGAGAGACCCGTTGCATTACTGGCTGAGCCCATTGAATAAGATTCGGGATCGTAATTACGCCAGGGTGTCCATAAAATAATATTGTTTATAGATCCGGAAACCGATACCGCCTTTAAAGACAAAGGTGTAAGCCATTGTTTTGGCAGGTTATAGGCAAGCGTGATGTTGCGCAGTTTTACAAATGATGCATCGTACACAAAGTTCTCAGAAATAACCCGGTGCATGTTTCGGTAATACCCGGCAGCATAGTCTCTGCCGTCAGGGCCAAGGCCCTGGCCTAACCAAACCTGTTGTGTGTTAGGGCTTCCATCAGCCAATACACCATCAAAAACCACCACATCATTTCTGTTGTTGGTAAACTCTGGTTTAAGGAATGCTGCCAGCCACACACCATACTGGTCAAACTGATCAATTCCCCAACGAGTATCAAGCAGAACCGAAAGCGATACACCTTTATAGCTAAAGGTATTTCGAATGCCGGCTAACCATTTAGGCATGGCATTTCCAATTACCATTTGTTCGGTAGTATTCATGGTTGGAAATCCGGTAGAACTTCCGGTAGTACCGATTATTATGGGCCTGTCTCTATCCAACACAATTGTTCCTTCTGGTCTTCCACCTTCATAATAGCGGTGGTACGAGGTTCCGTATAAATCGCCATAAGGCCGGCCCTTTGCAATTTTCATGGTTACGGCTGAATTCACATAGCCACTCTGGGTTGCCAGTGTAATATCCGTTACGCCATCTGCTATATCAACCACCATATTTCTGTTTCGGGTAAAATTGATTGCGGCATCCCAGCGAAAATCTCCTGATTGAATGGGGGTACCGGTAAGGGCCATTTCTATACCCTTGTTTTCTATTTCTCCGGCATTGATCCATACAGAAGAATATCCGGTTGTATTAGACACGGGCACAGCCAGAATCTGATCTTTACTGTTTGCTTTATACCAGGTAAAATCTACCCCTAATCTGTTCTCAAACAATTTCAATTCGGTACCAAACTCAAGGGTAGTTGTCATTTCGGGTACCAGCTGATTGCTTCCTTTACTGGCCGACCGTACATAGCCTACCTGGTTGTTAATTGGAAAGCCTGATGCAGTTGTATAGGTCAGGGCTGTTCTGTAGGGGTCTGTGTCTTTACCTACCTGCCCAAATGCTGCCCGAATTTTTCCATAACTTAACTGGCTGGGTAAGCTAAGTATGTCATTAAATACAAAGCTTAAACTTGCCGAAGGGTAAAAGAAAGAATTGTTGCCCTTTGGTAAAGTAGATGTCCAGTCGTTTCGTGCGGTAAGGTTAAGGTATAAGAAATTCTTATAGTCAAATGTGGCATCTGCAAAGGCCCCTATCAGGCGTCTTCTATACGTATTTTCAGATATCCGATGAAGCGTTACGTTACTGAAACTATAGAACCCGGGCGTTACAAAGCCTTCGCCATAGTTATAGCTGTAATTATTTTCTGTTTCAAATAACTCATGCCCCAACCGAACGGTTGCTTTTAAATCAGGGATTATTTGCTTTTCGATGGTAGCAAAGAAATTGGAGTTAATAACCCGATTTATAAATCTGCGTTGTTCCATGTAGCCAATGGCACTTAGCCCACTAAGCGATTCTCCGGCTACTCCTTTTGGTCCGGGCACAATCTCCTCACGTTTGTCCACGTAAAAATCATGACCAAACCGGTAGGTAAATTGCAACCAACTAATCGGTTTGTAATTAAACGTCAGGTTACCAATAGTTCGGTCTACCTGATCTTCATACGGCCAAAACTCGGCTGTCCATAATGGATTTGCAGACAGAATACCGGGTACCTGAGTTCCATCGGGTTTCTTATAGTTGGTTATATCCTGCGTGTGCGACCAGTACATAAGCCGTTCGCCCATGCTGGTATGGGGCACTCTGTTTCCGCCCGAATTGGAATAATTTACACTGGCCTCCACACTAAATTTCTCACTAAACTTCGCTGACCCTCTAAACCGTACCGATGTTCTTCCCCAGTCAGAAAAAGGAATAATACCCTTTTGTTCGGTATTGTTTACAGATGTATAAAAAGTAAACACATCGTTTCCACCCGACATATTGAAATAGGCATCGCTCATGCCTCCTTTTCGGTAGAAGTTTTCGTAGTTATTGTAATACACATAAGAAGGATCAACTATGGACTGGGCTTCGATCAGCGCGCCCGTAGCCGAGTACACACTTCCATCATCAATACCATACCAACCCCGTCCAAAATTTTTCTGAAATTTAGGAAGCTTATTGATCTGATCGGAACTAAAAGTAGTACCCACATTAATGGTAAGGCCTTTTCCTGATTTACCATTTTTAGTAGTTATTACCACCGCTCCGTTTGCTGCCCGCACTCCATAAAGACCAGTTGCAGCAGCACCTTTCAAAATGCTGATGGTCTCAATATCGTTCGGGTTAATATCGGCCGCCCGGTTAGACATCCCCCGGGAGTAGGTAGAATTGTCGTTTGTTGTGTTGTCGATAGGAACACCGTCTATAATAAAGAGCGGCTGGTTATCGGCATTAGGGTTTAATGAGGTTAACCCCCGCACTACAATTCTGGCACCCATACCCGGACCGCCACCGGTGTTTGTTATTTGTACACCAGCAACCTGGCCTTGCAACGCAGAAATAATGTTGGGTTGCCTTACCTCAGCAATTTCTTTAGCGCCAACAGATTGAACCGCATACCCAAGCGATTGTTTACTCTTTTCTATACCGAAAGAGGTAACCACCACTTCCGAAAGCTGAGTAACATCAACATTCAGCCGCACATTTATTTCGGTTCTTGTACCTACTTCCACCTCCTGAGTTTGAAACCCTATAAAAGAAAAGATCAATGTTCCACTGTTGGCTGGCAAACTAATGCTATAGTTACCTGTTCCATCTGTAACTGCACCGGCAGAGGTGCCTTTCACCATTACGTTTGCTCCCGGAATACCCGAATCATCTTCGGCTGAAGTAACCTTACCCCTAACTATTCGCTCCTGAGCAAAGGAGTTTAAGGTAAGTGTAATCAGAAGTACAGACAGTACCCATGTCACCCACTTCTGAGGGGTTTTGCTAGCATGGTATGGGCCCGCTTTCGAATTGTAGAATTGTTTCATTGGCATTGAATTTGGTTTACATTAATCTAAAAATCAATATGGAATATTACCAAAAAAATAACATCAGTCATAGTATTACCTTACGAAGATTTGAATTCCTTACACATTTTAATACCTTGACCGTGTTTTAAGAATGAAGGGACAACCAGAACACTTTTTTAAGCTATACCTTACTACAGGTACCCTACTCCTTCATTCTCTGGCAAGCCCTATCTGTACACAACCACTAACCTGCTAATCTTGTATGCCTAAAACCAAAGGAGATAAGAAAATTTTTGTACTCGATACATCGGTTATCATATACGAACACAACAGCATTCTTAATTTCGATGAGCACGATATTGGCATCCCTATTACCGTACTGGAAGAACTAGACAACTTCAAAAAAGGAAACGACACCAAAAATTTTGAGGCCCGCGAGTTTATCCGGCTAATTGATAAACTGGCTAAGGATCAGATGCTTCACCATTGGAATCCCATCAATGGAAAAGGTAAAGGAAACTTTAAGGTTGTGATGGATACGGGGGGCACCGGATTGGTTGATGCCAATAAGATTTTCAACGAAGATAAAGCTGACCATCGTATTCTTAACTCGGCCCTGCTTTTACAAAAGCAGGAGAAAGGCCGAAAGGTGATTCTGGTATCGAAAGATGTGAACCTGCGCCTTAAAGCCAAGGCATTGGGTTTACAAGCCGAAGACTACACTACTGGCAAAATTCAAAACATAAGTTCGCTGCACACAGGCCGCACCGTGGTAGAAGAGGTAGACCCTACCGTAATCAACCTGATGTATGAAAAAGGATACTGCCCTCCTGAGGAAGTGTTGGGTAAAGATAAACCGATGAAAAACCACTATTACATTTTAAAAAGTGGCAAAAAATCGGTGCTGGCGTTTTTTAATTCGGCAAACGGCATGGTAGAGCAGGTTGAAAAACGAAATGCTTACGGCATTAAACCACGTAATGCCGAACAAGCCTTTGCCATACATGCTGTACTTAAACCAGAAATAAAATTAGTTTCAATGCAGGGCGTAGCCGGAACCGGTAAAACCTTAATTGCATTGGCTGCAGCATTAGAACAAAAACGCGAATACAAACAAATATATCTTGCACGGCCCATCGTACCCCTAAGCAATAAAGACATTGGGTATTTACCTGGCGATATTAAGTCTAAATTAAATCCCTACATGGAGCCCCTGTGGGATAACCTGAAATTTATTCAGAATCAATACAGCGAGAACGATAAAGAATACTCGAAGATTACCGAAATGGTTCAAAATGAAAAACTGGTAATTACACCACTGGCCTACATTCGAGGCCGAAGTTTATCCAATATCTGTTTTATTGTTGATGAAGCTCAAAACCTTACCCCACATGAGGTGAAGACTATTATTACGCGTGCTGGCGAAAATACCAAGATCATTTTTACGGGTGATATTCACCAGATCGACACCCCGTACCTCGATGCGCAAAGTAATGGGCTCTCTTACCTGATAGACCGACTGAAAGATCATGAACTATATGCCCATGTAACACTGGAAAAAGGAGAGCGATCCGAATTGGCTAATCTGGCAAATGAGTTGTTGTAATACGAAAGCCGGCTCTTAAAACCGTACCGATAGCGAACCGCGGTATTCTCTATTGGTAAATTTGATTACATAATAATAAACTCCGGCTGGTTGATTGGGTGCGTACCACCTGAACTTGCGTTCGTGACTTTCAAATACGGAAGTTCCCCAGCGATTAAAAATTTTAACGGATTCAAACTGACTCTGGCAATTATCGGGCGGAAAGGCTACCCTCTCATCGGGGTCAGGTGTATTCTCTGAAAGTAGCGGATCAATTCCCTCTACTGCAAAGTAATCGTTATGGCCATCGTTATTAGGGGTAAATACATTTGGTGGTGCAAATTTTTTCTCATATCCAACAATATCCTTTACGATAACATTAACGGTAACCGTATCGGCCCTGGAATTGAAGCAACGGTCATCCCCTACGCGGAAGGTAAAGAAGTACTCGTTTTCGTAAACACCATTTTTAAACACAGCGCAATCGGGTGTCCATGTAAAAAGAGTTTGTACTCCACTAATACCCTGAGCCGGTGTAAAGGTGTATCCTTCGGGTTTAACATTACCGCCAGCTTCAATCATCGCAATGGCCAGTTGATCGGGTTCGGGCATTATATCTGCATCGGTTCCTGTAAGCGTAAACAAAACTGATTCGCCTTTTTGGTACGATACGGTTTGATTGTTAACTACTGCATTCCCGGCCTGAATAGTAAGCACAGGACCGATATTAAGTGGTGGTAAAACTTTTACGTGAACATCAACTGTATCGGCTTTATATATGCGGCATTTATTTGCAGCATCGGCAACAACAAATTTAAAAACAAAAGTACTCCGTTTGTTCAGGTCAATTTTTGAACATCGTAAATCCCATAAAAATTGCGATGAGAGATTTCCAACTCCGCTCTTAGCATCAAACGAAGCCCCATAGTATTCAAGCGAATCGCGTTTCAGAACATCGAGTGTTAAAAAATCATGATCTACTACATCTGTACCCGTAACAGTAAACACCAGGGTCTCATTTATTCTGCGTTGAATATTCAAAACAAGTCGTTCCTGTACATCAGGAGTAAGGTCTGTATCAATTATGGGATCGGCATTGCCCGGAAGAATTACCTGAAATTTAAAGGCAACAGAGGTAAGCGCATTGTTATCACATATGTCTCTGTCGTTTGCCAGAATTTTTACTTCAAAAAAAGTTCGTTTGGTAAAATCGAAAATGTTGCAAAAAGCATCCCACCGGATTTTACCTGTAAGTTTTCCGTTTACACGCGGTTCATCAATGGTAACTGTAAACCCGGCATCGGCCAGTATAAACCCGTCTGTGGTAATAAACGGAATCAGTTCATCACCATCGTTATCGCGAATTTCAAACTCGGCTTCATACACATCACCTTCCAGTAACGTTACCTGTGTAACCGGTAAGGTAGGTTTTACAAAGTAAGGGGCTGTGTTAATGGGTAGTTGAGTGTTTACCAAAACCCTAAGGGTATCGGTTAGTGGCAAACTACACGCATCATCAAAAGCAATTATACCAACCTGATAGGGCCCGCCTTCAATAAACGGACATTGCGGAAAGCAAATTCTGAAATCATATGTACTTCCGTTAGAGAGCAGGGTTGTTGTAGTTGCCGGAAGAATTCTGGTTACATCCTTTTTAAAATTAAGCGGAACCACGCGAATAGAAACCCGCTCGGTAAAATTATCTTCAATCTTACTTGCATCGGGGTCGCTTATGCGGATATCAATACAACGATCTTCATCTGAAACAAGATGGTTGAATGAAACCGACATATTATCGGAATATGAAAAACTGGTATCGGTAAGTTTTTTTCCTACTATAACGGGTGGTTCTGCCTGCGGGCAGGCATCTACTACCAGCATTTGAAAATCGCGTCTGCTTTCCCCTATCTTAATCCCCGCCCGGTACTCATCAATTTTTACGGCAAACACAAATAATCCCTGTGTACGTGGAATAGCCGTAAGCAATCCTTCTTTGCTTATGTGTAAGTCTGGCTGGCCGTTAATAATATTCGTGAGTCCATAACCTGGCCTCCAGATCACCGATGGATAAGGCCCGGCAGATACAGGTGGTAATGCATCTGATGTAGTGGTGTTGAGTGGCGTTGTTAAAGAATACACCAACGAATCGCCATCATCATCAATACCGGCAAAGTCTACATAGTAAGGTCTGTAGGGGCAGGCAAAATCATTAAGGGGTGGAAATAACCGGGGAGATGTGTTAATAAACGGTTCTCCATCTTTAACAACGGGGGGAAACTCAAGGTAAAAGGTTTGCCCTGCCGAGATGTTACCCCCACCTGGTATCTGGCTGTAGATATTGGTAATACTATAATTACGACAGCAACGTTCCCATACCACAAAGTAACCCTCCGGATCATTAAACTGATTAGGTGAAAGTGTTACCGTGCTCGAGTATAAAAGTTTGCTGGTTACAATTTCTCCGTTAGAACAGGCAGGTTGGGTGTAGGGCACATTAGTCTCTCCTTGCCGCAACAACGTAACAGAAGTCATAAACACTTTATCGCGCTTACGAAAAATAGAAACATTGGCTCCTAAATCTTTTGCGCCCAACGCACCATTTAACTGATCAAAATAAATGATCAGATTAAGCTGATACTGATTTCCGGAAATATGAATTAACTCAAATTCGCCACCCACAATGTGCGAGGCAAATACCGGAAAGGTGAGTAACAGCAACAGGGTGAGTAAAATCTTTCTCATAATACCAACTCCGTACGAAAGGTAACGAATTTAGGTGGCTGCTAAAACCGGTCAATTCAGTAATTTCGCAACTTCGATTAACAACAGATGATGAAAAAAGGCGACCGGCTGCAAAACATTACCATCGATACCATGGCAGCAGAAGGTAAATGTGTGGCTAAAGTAAACGGCCAGGTTTTGTTTATTCAGGGAGGCGCGCCAGGCGATGTGGTTGAAGTTGAACTAACTAAGATCAAGAGCAGCTTTTTGGAAGGAAAAATAACGGCTATTCAAAAACTATCCTCACAACGGGCTAACCCGTTTTGCGAACACTTTGGTTTGTGTGGCGGTTGCTCCTGGCAACACATTAGCTACGAAACTCAACTAAAGTATAAGCAACAACAGGTGGTCGATAATCTCGAACGTCTGGGCGGACTAACGTTACCGGCTGTTTCGCCTATTATTGGTTCGGCTAACACCCGTCATTACAGAAACAAACTCGATTATACTTTTACAGCCGGACGCTGGCTAACCGTTGATGAAATTGATAAAAAAAAGAAAGACGATGTTCCGCTTGTCAACGGTCGCTTTCCGGATGAGCCCGGTCTGGGCTTTCACATTCCACGCATGTTTGATCGTGTGTTCGATGTACACACCTGTTACCTGCAGCCCGAGCCCTCTAACAGCATACGATTATTAGCCAGAAAGACAGCGCTTGAAAACAATATGTCGTTTTTTGATTTGCGCAGGCAGACTGGCTTTTTGCGAACGCTAACCATTCGCACAACCAGCACAGGCGAAGTAATGATTATTCTTCAGGTTACACAGAATGAAAAAAAGTGGACCGATACAATTTTACAAACGCTTACCGATGCATTTCCGCAGATTACATCTGCCAACTACATTATTAACAATAAGCGTAACGATACTTTTGCTGATTTGGATGTGGTCTGTTGGAAAGGAAATTCTTACATCACCGAACAAATGCCTAAACCTGATGGTTCGGGATATTTGCACTATCGGATTGGACCCAAATCGTTTTATCAAACAAACCCATTACAGGCATACGAATTATATAGAGTTGCCTGGCAGATGGCCAACCTGAAAGGACATGAATTAGTTTATGATTTGTACACCGGCACAGGCACCATTGCCAACTTTGTGGCGGGCAGTGCCAAAAAAGTAGTGGGGTTAGAGTATGTAGAGGCAGCTATTGCCGATGCCAGAATTAATTCGTCTATAAATAAAATCAGTAACACCGATTTTTATGCGGGCGATATGAAAGATTTGCTTACCGAAGCCTTCCTTACTCAAAACGGTAAACCAGATGTAATTATTACCGATCCACCACGTGCAGGCATGCATGAAGATGTTACCCGAATGTTAGTACAAGCATCTCCTGAAAAAATTATTTATGTTAGTTGCAATGCGGCTACACAAGCCCGCGATCTGAAAATATTAACAGACCATTATACAATTTCAGCTGTACAACCCGTAGATATGTTTCCGCAAACCATGCACGTAGAAAACGTAGTGCGGCTGGATAGAAAGTAAATTAACCCCACTATACCTTTATCGTGCAGTTTGCTTTTGCAAGCTTAGTGTTTGCGCCAACTTTACTGCATCATATGCATTTAGTAACCCTCCGGTAATGGTTAGTTGATCGAGTTTAGNNCGCAGTAAGTTCAGGAAAGTAAGACATAATTAATGCGGCTACTCCGGCTGTTGAAGGGCTTGCCATACTGGTACCACTTTCCTTTTTATATTTATTACCCGGCACTGTTGAGTACACATCTACACCGGGAGCAAAAAATGCAACCGTCTTTTTTCCATAATTGCTAAAACTTCCTACCAACTCTTCGCCTCCCCATGCTGAGGCTCCTACTTCAATCCAGTTTTTGGCCTCTTTTCCATCGTTATAAAACCGTGTCGGATAATTTTTTTCTTCATCACTATTTTCACCATCGTTACCCGCAGCATGTATCAGCAATACGCCTTTTTGTTCGGCATAACGCACGGCCTTATCTACTACATCTTTTTGGGGCGAGAATGATTTGCCAAAACTCATGTTAATAATATGTGCTCCGTTATCCACGGCATAGATAATCGCATTGGCCACATCTTTGTCGCGCTCATCGCCATTGGGCACGGCACGGATGGGCATAATTTTAACATTATTAGCGATCCCTTTTATACCCACGTTGTTGGTACGATCGGCAGCAATAATACCTGCCACATGCGTACCGTGTGTGGCATCTGCTCCGGTTACATCGTTATTGCCATATCCTTTTTCATAAAGATTGTTACTATCATCACCAACAATATCGCGCGAATTAAATGTTTCGTTGTACCCATACTTTACAATTACTTCATAATAATCTACCGCTTCTTTCAGTTCGCCTATGTAATCTTCTATGCGTTCACCCTCATTCATGTTTTTGTACATGTTTAGCAAAAAGCCTTTGGCAAAAAGTAAAGCCGGTTCTTTGGTTTCAAATTTCTGTATCTCTTCAGCCGTAAGTTTTTCAACTTTCATTATGGACTTAATGGTATCAATACTATGGGTAATGTTTCGGTAGATGTTTGCATATAACCTGTATTGCTGTTCGTTATTCGCCTTCAGTTTTCCAAATTTGGATTTTATCTGCAGGTAGCTTTCATACTCAGCCTTTTGTTTCTTGTTTACCTTACTTTCCTCTATTGAACCATACTTAGCCTGCAGCCTGATATATTCGCGGGTAAGTTCATAGGTGTCTGCCTCTACATTTCCGTTCTTTCCGCCAATAAAATTCCAGCCGTACACATCATCGACATAGCCATTATTATCATCATCTACACCGTTGCCTGCAATTTCTTTTTCGTTTTTCCAGATCACACGCTTCAGGTCTTCATGTTCAATATCTATTCCTGAATCTATAACGGCCACAATTACAGTGCGCGAGGGTTGCCCTTTTAACAGGGTTTCATAAGCCCGTTCAGAACTTACACCCAGCAAACTGTCCTGTTCGGGATCGCGCAAAAACCAATCCTGTGGTATGGATTTGCTGGCCGTGTATTGCGAAAAAGCAGGAAACAGGAATACAAGTGAAAATATTACACTCAAAAGGATTTTCTTCATCATACTGTGAGTTGGCTAAAAACTCTGCCAAGATACATTTAAAGCGTTTTCTAAAAGTATGCCATAATTAAGAACCAGAGAAACCTTCCGGATAAGCCGTTTTTTAAGAAAAACGGCTCGAAAATTACTTCTGTGCCTATAAGGACGCTTTGCAAAATATCAGTAGGCCGGGTTTTATCAATTTTGACCCATAAAACGCAACCACTATGATACTATTTTGCATGACAGCCGTTTTAACTTTCTTTTCTGTGTTCTTTTCCTATGTGATAAAACTCCATAATGAGTTACATCCAAAAGCCAGTGCGTGGAGCCGTAAGGAAGTTGTGGCTTAAAACCAAAACCGAATTAAAAAAAAGAGGCCATCCTGTAGGATGGTCTTTTTGTTTAGGTACGTTCTTTTAATACGGTTGATATTCTTTACTAACCACTTTTAGTGCCGGTTGAATATCGGCTGGTTTAATG
>DEIA01000080.1:13382-25340 GCA_002352225.1 Flammeovirgaceae bacterium UBA2786 | reverse complement strand
ACTGTTAAAGTAAAGGCCCCACCAAATGTTACTGTACCGGAATTGTTTAATGATGCACCTGGAATACCACCTATTTGGAGGTTTGAACAAGTACTGTTTCCATTAATTGTAACCTCAAAACCACCTCTAACAATAACATCATCATTGGAATCAGGAACTCCATCTCCATCTGTTCCGGAAACAATTACCCAGATAGCGCTATTTGTCCAGTTACCGCTACTTTGAGTTCTAAATGTTGCCTGGCCAAAAGAAGTAGAAGCGGAGGCACAAAGTATAACAAAACTTGCTATAGCAATAAGTCCAGTCTTTAATAAACCAAGAAAGGACTTCTTATGAATGAGGCCTTGAATGGGACAAAGTTCCTTGTAAAGTCTACTCATTAAGGCCATGGAATAGGTAAAAGCAACAATTTTTTCTAAATAATATAGACAGCCTAAAAGTAACCATTTTGGCTGAAATTAGGGATTATCGTAATAATTTCCCTTCATCATTTAATTTCATCAAAGCCATTTTCTGCTGGCCCCTGAGGCCACCAACTTTCACGGTGCCTATAATCATAATTTTACCGTTAGGAAGTTGGAGTACGGCACCAGCTTCATCTGTAGATTCTCCGCCAAAGGCTTCCGGACCCCAAACAGGTTGTATTTCCCGGTCGAACTTAAACAATGAAAGGTCTTCGGCTAAGGCAATATTTGTGTTTTGTGTAGATAGAATCAGAAAATCATTGTTGGACAAATTGTAAAAACCATTCATTTTTTCTATGGCGCTAGTTCCTAAGGGAAAACTATACACCTGCTTTGCATCTTGTGCGGATGGAGTTCCAAAGACAATGGTTCTTTTCAACTTTACAAAAAAACCACGTTTGTTTCCGGAGTTATCAACAGCTACTCCACCTAACAAGAACCCCTTGTCAAACAAATCGGTAGTATTAACATCAACAACAGTTCTTAGTTTTTCATCCTCAGTTGGCAATCCAAGTATTACTCCATTATTCAATTCACCTCCTGCATCGTTAAGTTTAAAAATCCAATATTTAAAATCCTTACTGGTGTTTGTCTCCCGATTGGTATATCCAAACCCATAATAGGTATTATTATCTTCTTGTATTACTTTCACGACCACATCCTCAGAATTATCTTCACCCTTGGACCGCCAATCTGAGATCGAAATTTCGGTTAACGGAGAATCTAAGAGTCGTAGAATGAGCCCGTCTTTTATATCATCCGGCTTCAATGCATTAAATGGTATATCGGTAGTTGATCCCGAAACAATAAAACCCGCTGGGTGTGTTAAACCCTGGCTGATTATGGTTATAGAATTCACTTCTTCATCGCCCCCACTTGCCAGGTATCTATTCAATCCATACCGGATACTATCCAGCTCGCTTCCGTTATCATTCAATATTTTCACAAACACATCTCTGTTACCCGGTGCCATCTCTGTCTCCCCGGCAATAATCAATCTTCCATCAGGATGCAATTCAATATCTTTAACCGTATTGTTCTTATCAGAAAGGCCAATTATGTTTTCCCAAATTACATTTCCGATCAGGTCAACCTTAACCACATAAATCATTTGATTGGCAGTAGGCTGCCGCGTGCTGTTGCCAACCATTACAATTGTATTATCAGGCAGCAACACAAAATCTACTCCGGTCTGCTCCCCCTCCTCTCCATAAAATTTCAGAAAAGTATCGTTATCCAATGGGGGGATGTTGCGTTCGGTATCGCAACCTAACATTAACCCCGTTATTAGTAGTATGCTAACAATTCTCATCATTATTTTTCAGGAGAAGTTGTCTGTTTATTGCGGTTCAGGAAGTCGAATGGCGATTTAGCTTTCTTTCTTGGGTTGTAAAGAGGGCGAATAAATCCAACTGAGATTGAAAGATTATCTAACCTGAAAAAATCACTTACCTCAGCAAATTTTACTACTGAAGGGTCGAAGTTTCCTTTATCGTCATAATAAATATTGGTTTCTTTTGTAAGGTTTGACAGTCCCGGCATATATCGTAAATCAGCATAAAAAAAATTCTTTCCTACTTTATATTTTGCACCACCACCAAATACAAGGGAGCGATTCAGAAACTTTCTTTTATGTGTTAAATTCTCAGGTCGATCTGTTATTTCAACAACTCCTGCAGTAGCCGATTCATTTCTGTACTCCCAATTGTTACCCCGCGAAGAGAACAAAAAATTAAATGCAAAGCCCGCATATCCAAATGGGCGAATCTTACCCGAATCATCGGCATATTTTATATAGAGCGGAACATCAAACCAATTTTGTCGCTCGGTAATGGAAAGATTATCTCCACTAAAATATTTTTCACTTCCTTTTTCAGTATTTCTTTTAAATCCTTTGCTCGCGTAATTGCCTTCAGCACATAAACTAATATTGTTGGTGAGGTTAAAATCGAAACCAATCCCTGCCTGTACCCCAATCTTTAGTACATTGCGTGTGTCTATTTCGGTACCACTTACGGTAAGTTCATGAATAATACGGGGCAACGATGTATTGAACCCTCCCCGAATGTGTGGAGTTATGATAGGTGTTGCGGTAAACTTCTTACTCAGATAATAAACATCAATCGGGTCTCGTGCCGGATTAGCTACATACTCCGGATCAGCTTTTAATAATTTCAGGTAACTGGCTTCTGCTGCAATTGGGTCGTCCAGAATAAGATAAGCCTGCGTTAATAGCAGGTATGCACGAACCTGTTGCTCTGAACTAAATCCATTATCCAAACACGGCTTGAGTAATGAGGAGATTCCGTAATAGCGGCCCGCATTAAATTCATCATCGGCCTGAATAAGAATTTGCTCACAATTCACCTGCCGGGCAAGTGTAGCCGAACTTATGGAAAGACAAATGAATAATAAGCGCCAACTCATTTCTAATGACTCTCGATTAAAAGACTCTTGCAGGTGGACTCATACGGAACCTCTTTTTCTTTTCCCACATAACTATACCATTCTTCCTGTGTCATGTTCCGTTGCATTTTAGGGCACACTTGTTCGGCAAGTATACGTGTATCCGTTGGCCAGATACGCACCTCGCCATTATTACAAGAGGCAATTAAATAATTAGAGTCTGGCGTAAAACCAATATCCCACACCGACCCGGTGTTATTATCCATTACAATAGGTAAATCCTCTTCATGATCAATTACCCACATCTGNNTCAAGTAATTTTACTGTGCCCCGTACTACATTTCGTTTTTCGTTGATAACTTCTACCCCAAACGCAAGCTGGCTGCGCTGCGGATGCCACGCAACAGACAAAATTCGGTTGGGTACTTTTATAGTTTTGGTTGAATCGGCTGTGCGAACAGCGTTCTCATCTGTCCATATTTCTTTATACGTACCGGCTGTAATATCTACAAGAACAACTTTACCGTTTACGGATACACCTGCCAGTTGTTTGCCATCGGGACTAATATCAATAGCTTTCAGTTCGTACGGTAATGTTACCAGTTTGCGACTCTGCCCGTTTGCCGGATTGGTAAGCCTGAGGGATCTGTCTGCCGATGTACTGATAAATCCTGAATTATCGGGCAAGAATTTTATGTCTGTAACTAATCGGGTATGCCCCTCTACTTTTAGTGGTTTACCCGCAACAGCAAGATTAATTATTTCGAGGTAACTCGAATCGCTGGCATTAACCAGGTATTTATCGTCTTTACTTAAAGCCAGCACCCGGTTAGGGTAGCCCTGATTTTCGAAAACAACCTGAGGTGTTGCCGTTTGATTTTTATAGTCGGCTTTAAAAACACGACCATCATTTCCGGTAGTGTAGAATGCAGAACCTTGATTAGCCACTGCAACAGCATACATCCTGTTTTTTGAATTACCGGGCATTTTTAGTGCGTTGTAGTTATACCCCTGCAGTTTTGCTATGGCATAATAGAGTCCGCGGAAGATATACGGGTCGTATTGTTTGCCTTCATATTTGGTGTGGAACAAATAGGCTTGCATGGCGGTGAGCCCGGCAAGTTGTGAGTCCTCAATACCTTCGGATTTTGCTGCGAGGGACTGCGCTTTTGATAATATGAGTAATCGAAGGGCATTGTTATAGTTAACCACTGCTGAATCCAAATTCTTTCTTGCTTCATCGCGAGCTAACCTTGCACTATCGCGTTGAACGAGCGCCTCTTTTTCGTTCCGCTCAGCAAGTAAGGTTTGTTGCTCGGCACGATCCACAGCTACCTGCAGCTCATTTGTTAATTTAACAAGTTCTATATTCTTAGCTTCCAATTGTTGGCCACGAAGTTGTACTTCCTTTAAAGCCTCATTAGCAATTCTGGTTTGCTCAACTGCATTGTCTCTTTCGGTTTTTGCTTCCGCAGCAGATGTCTCTGCTGCAAATCTCTGTCTCTCTGCTTCAATTCTTTGGAAAAATCCATATACAAAAAATCCTGTAGCAATTAATAACAGTAAGGCCAATATCAGGTTAGTTACCCGTGCTCTGCGCAGCATTCTGCGCTGCAGCATTTCCTGATTTTTTAATTCCGCTTCGTATGTAATGCGGCTTGTTTCAAGAAATACTATTGCGCGCTCAAAGGTTATATCGTATCGCTGCGCCCATTGGCGGGTAGGGTTTTGCTTTTTCTGCCAGTTAAGTGCCAGTTGTAAATCTGGCGGACGCCATAAACTGGTTTTTCCAATCTGGTACATGGCCGCAGCATCAGATACGCGCCTGTACATCTGGGCCGATTCATATTCTTCTTCTACCCAGGCAGAAAGTCTTGTCCAGATGCGCATTAAGCTTTCGTGCGGAAGCTCAACTTGCGTGGTGGGTTTCAAATCCACCTGCATACCGGGCATCAGAAAAGATCGGCCTGGTTTACGAAAATGCTCAACAACTTCAATTACTTGATTATCCGATACTTGTGCTAACTCTGCAACATCCGAAATTTTGGCTGGCCTTCGCATTTCAAGACCTTCGCTGCTCTTTTCTGTTAAGGTCTTAAATAGGATTTCGGCTATATGTTTTTCTTGTGTGTTCAATTCATCATAGGCCTCATTCGCATGAAGGGATAACGCCTGTCCAATTCTGCCTACCGCATTGTAGTGGCGAATATCCATTGGTTCGCCCGGCTCATGATTCGCAACCCAGTAATCCCAGGTACGCATAAGCGCATGTTGTAAAATGGGGAGTTGATCCTGATTATCTCCTATATCGGAAAGCAACCGCTTAATCAGGCGCGGAGAAATTCTCCCCCCGCCTACGGCTACCGGTCCTTCAATTGCCATTCGCTTTTGTTCGCGCGACATTTGGGGAACCAGGTAATTGCTTGCATTAATAAGTTGGGTAAGTCCCGGAAAGGCAGCACATTCTCCGATAAAATCAGAGCGCATGTTAATGGCCATGTACACGGGTACTTCGCGTTGCGCCACCGCATGTAGCAACAGATTTACATAGGCCAAAGCCTCGTTAGCGTGCTCAGTATCTGTATGTTTAAATCGAAAAAGTTCCTCAAACTGATCGATCAGAAAGAAAACATTTTCGTGTGTGTGAATCTGAAGGTACTTAGATAACTCAATCAATCCTTGCGAGCTGTTTCGTAAAACAGAATTGATAATAGCTTTGTGTATGTGTTTATCTTCTGCACTAATCCGGCCTTCTTCAACTAAAAAATTTACGGCAGATTGAGCTATATTACTGATAGGCGAACTACCGGGGCGCAGATTAATAATTTTCCAATGCGGGCCAGTTTCTGTCATAAACCCTCCATACAGAACCGGAATAAGTCCGCAATTCATTAAACTAGATTTACCACTACCCGAGTAACCCATTATGGTTACCGATCTATGGTTATAAAGTTTTAAGAGGATTTCATCAACCTGGCCTTCCCGCCCGAAGAATAAATGACTATCGGCAAGCGCAAAAGGTCTTAATCCGGGAAATGGATTAGCGCCAACCTTCTCATCCGAAAATTTTGGATCGGGAGAAGGTTCGTTTAAATCGCCAACCTCTACAGAATAATTTAACATCCTGTTTAAGACCTGTTAGAACTGAAATTTACTAAAATCTGAGGGTATCCGAATATTTATCAAGGAATTCAAAAGAGTCAAAAAAATATACTTTACCCCCTATTAAGTTTAAAAAATCTGTGAAATTTAAATGATTCTTAGATATATTCCAAAAACCTGCCAGCCAACTGTACATGCTCGGCCAGAAGTTCGTAAAACTGTTCTTTGTTAATCCGTAATAAAATGGACCTCTGCCCGGCTTTCAACGTGTGGCTGTTAATATACCCTGATGTGGATAATCTTTCGCCTACAAACTGACCCGGCAAATAAGTAATCACTTTCTTGTTATGATCGTAATAATCTACTTCGCCCTGAAAAACTATATAAAAGTCAGTGTTCTGTGCCTCATCAACCACCAAAGTCTTACCCTGATCCAGGGTTACTGTTTTAGTAACATCAGCCAGGTAAGAAAGAGTGATGCCTGGCACATCTTCAAACAGCACTGATTGTTGAAAGAATAATACTTTTTCAAACAGCATAAGGTTTGTAATGCTATTGGTACCTGCCACCGATTTATCCAGTTCGCGTTTTATTTCGGTACCCAGGCGTGCGGTGTGTGTGGTGTATAAGGCGGGGTCTATCTGAAGCAATGCCCAGGCTGCTGTCTCGCGGATAAGCGTATCGGGGTTAAACAACTGCGCAATTAGATCCATGTTAAATTCTGATATTTTCTGCGCTCCGATCTGGTGCAAAACAGTTGCTTTTGTCCACCGGTTACTTTGTGTAAAATCTCTGTTTATCAGGAATTTAAGAACAAGGTTTTCGTCAAGTTGTATGCGCGGATAAAAAATTTCCAGGCGCTTAATTTTTTCGTTCGTGCTCAGGTCATCAAGCACCGGCAAAATGCGCATCTTTAGTTGTTCGGAAAGGAATACATCTAATAGCTCAATGGCATAGGTAACGCCTTCGGCCGTTCCACTTTCTATGTTTTCTTTAACCAATTGAATTGACCGGGTATCGTACAACATAGCCAGCAGCATGAAGATGTGGTCAATGTCATTTTGAATTTCCCGATTAAGCGCTCTGCGCACTATCCTCGATTTTTCGGTATCTCCTACTTCACTTAATGCACCTAAGTTCCAGGCAATGGCTCCAATATCTGACTCAATCGCATATTTGATTCGGCTTACCTGCGACATACCCGCTTTAAAACCAGATTCACCCAAAGCCAGCAGTACCTGCGAAACCACTACCTTATCCGGATAATCAATTTTGTTCCACAACATTTCTTTAGCACGATTACCACCAACAACACCAATAATCTGAACCAACCGAAGCATGGTGGTAGAATGTTGGCCTGGCCGATAAAACGCATTATCCACTAAAGAAAGGGCCTTTTCGCCAACAAGAATTAATGCATTCATGGCCTCGCTGGCATATTCAGGTTGGCTCAGGTTTTCGATTAAGGCTAGAATAACCTCATTATCATTTCGCTTAATAGCCGTTTTAATAGCCGCACTTCTTACCTTCTGATTATTGTCGTTCAGTAACTCTATCAGAAAGGAAATGTTTTCACGATTCTGCGAATGCAACAATAATTCTGCACAATAATGTCTGTCTTTTATATTGGTTGATCTTGCCAGATGCTGTATTCGCGTCTTCTGTATATCGCCTCCACTGTTCAAGATAAGATCAAGTTCATTCCGGGTAAGAATGTTCTTGTCATCCGATTCTTTATTCTTATCAATCCGGATAACGTAGTTTTCTGAAACGGAAAGCCCCTTCAGTTCATTCATCTTTCGCTGGGCAAAGTCTTTGGTCGTTTCCTGCGAGTTTTTCATTAAAGAATTTACCCACACGCTTACTTTACCAGGTTCAATTTTTTCCAGCAGCTTGAACGAGAAAACTGCCTTTGCCGAATCATCAACTAGTAGGTTTGACTCAAGCCGGCTGGCAATCAGTTTATATCCCACCTCCAGCCGCTCCTGCCCTTCGCCTGAATGCTCCAGTTTAGACTTGATTTTTTCTTTGTATTCCTGATAAAGGTTTTGAATTACTTTGTAGTAAACCAGAATTAACCCAAGTACAAGTATGGGTATCCAAAGGATTTTAAAGAAAGGTACAAGCCCAAACAAGAAGATAAATAACCCTGCCAGAAAGCGTCCGGATTCATTAACCACACCTTCTACCTTAGTCTGAATGCTAAACCGAAACCGGCTATCCAGCGGGATAAATAAAAGCTTGTAAATCGGGCTCTCCAGCGAGTCTTTAAGCATGCTGTTAAACAAGCGGGTAACGGCTACAAAGAGGAAAAAATAGATGTAAGTCTGCGGGCTTAACAAGGCATCGTAACCCAGAAAAACACCCGATAGAACTGACCCGATTGATAGAAGCGCTACCACAACGGGTAATACAAAAAGTGAAACCCGGATTCCATAGGTTCCTAAAATACGATCGTTAACAAACAATTGCATCAACAAGCTTAATGCATAGATGGTACCATTGAAATACGCCAGGAAGTTGGTAAGATCGCGCTGATCGGGGTATTGCTTATTTAATAAAGTTTGAAACGTGAACTGATTAAAACTGAAAGTCACCATTGACACAACCAGAAATATGGACAGAAGGCGGATATAGCGATCGCCCAAAATCTTTCCGAAGCGGGTTTCTTCCCGTACAGTTGCATCTGTATTGATGCGGGTAAGTGTGTATTTCGATGCAATCAGAATCAAACAGATTAGCGAACCCACAATACTTACGTTACAAACAATCAGGTAATTGGAGGTGTCGGGAAATAATGCGGCAGTAGCCGGAATAAGGAAGTTAGCCATAATGATGGCGATTAACTGCCCGGTATCAATCCAACCAATAATTCGTTTTGATTGCTTGAAATTGAATAACCGGCCAAATATTCCCCAATAGCATAAAAGCAAAATTGCCGTAATCGGGCCAGCCAGACAATACATAATAAAAAGTGTAATGTCCTGAACACCCTCATCGGCAAAGTGATAGAAATAATAAATAGAAAACGTAGCAACAATTATAAGAACTATGCTGCCTATGGTAAGCGTTACAAACTTTAACCGGTTTTGAAAAAAAGTAAAAACAAGGGTAGAAACTATACCCAGTACACCCGATACCAAAAACGCCAGATCTAATTTATTGCTTAGCTTATTGAGGAAGAGAGATTCAGCCGTTACCTGATAGGTGGCTATAAAAATACCGAAGAAGAAACCGGTTGCCAACATGAGCCAAACCTGACCCTGTTCTTCGGGCTTTACACCCAAAAAAGCCAACGCATTTCTTTTCACGTTTTGAAATTAAAACTAAAACAAGACAACACAAAAAAAGCCACGAAAGTCTTTATGATTTCGTGGCTTTTGAATGGTGGGGCAGCTACACTATTTCTTAGTCTTGGTTGAGTCTGCCTTTGTTTTAGGTGCCGTCAGTTCTTGCTTGTACAAGTCGTTCAGGCCTTTAATCACATCTTGTGTAATGTCTATTCCTGAGCCTCCATACAATAAATCACTGCTGGTATTATACTTCAATACAACCTGAAGTTCTTTGCCTTCTGCATAACCTTTCAGATAATCTGTTACTTTCAGATATAGTTCTTCATTTACTTTGGCCTGCTCTTCCATCAATTCCTGTTCAAGGCTGCGCTGGTATAATTCAAGGTTCTGGCGTTTTTTTCCCAGGTCTTCTTCTAAAGCTTTTGCCTGGCCAATGGTCATACTTCCATAATTACGTTGGTAGGCTGTAATATCGTTCTGTAAACTCTGCGCACGATTTTGAAGATCCTGATCTAATTTCTTGCCTTTGGCCTCAAGCTTCTCCACATTCGTTTTAAAGAAATCGTAGTACTTCAATACGGTATCGGAATTGATATAGGCTATCTTAATATCGGNNGCCACTACCAATATCCCGTTAAGGGCAAGAGAAACGTTTTTCATGTTTTAATAATTATTTTTTAAGCAGTTGTATGAAATAGTCTGAACCCAAGTGGTATCTAATAACCATCTCACAAATTTTAAGTTAGTTAGGGCGGCAAATATAGTGTAAACCCCTTTACATCGGTGAGTGCCGGCTCAATATTTTCGGGCTACTCAAAATCAGTACTTATTTGAAACGAATAGAGTGCCTCATCCAGTTTTAATGTTCCTGCCCTGAACTCAGTAATAAACCGGGTTATTACTTCATTTGAAATTACCGGTACGTTAAGGCCGGCATCTACACCAAGTCCCACCGGGTTTTCATAATCCAATTCTAAATGCTCTTGCACTTTAATAGCTTCTTCCTCTTCCAATTCCAGTAGAATTTCAGCCATCATCATTCCAATTTCCTCCTCTTGAGAAGCTAATTCTGAATCTTTTGCTTTCAGGTATTCTTCAAACTTTTCGGAAGCCCGCACCTCGGCCTCTTCATGCATTTCGCCCTCGTGATGGAGGCGCAACGTGTACAGCACGCAATCGCAAATTACCTCTTGCCCATCGCGATCGGCTACAAAATAAAAATGAACACACTCATCGGTTGGCTCGTCTTCATCATCTATATAAAATAAAGTACCGGCAAGCTTCTGCCTGATACGCGCAATCAGATTTTTATCTTTTGGCTCTATCATTTTTCTTCTTTAAACCATTGGGCATACATGGGATAATTACGTGCCGTTCGTTCAATCACAGCTTTCATTTCATCGCCCACATCTTTTACTTTTTTGGCTGGCATACCCGCGTAAATGCTGCCGGGTTCAATAATCGTTTTGGGTAACACTACGGCACCTGCCGCCACCACTGATCCCGCCCCCACTACTGCATCGTCCATAATAATGGCCCCCATACCAATCAATACATTATCTTCAATTGTACACCCGTGCACAATCGCATTATGCGCAATGGAAACATTGTTACCAATTATCGTTTTAGCTTTTTGATAGGTGCAATGAATAATAGCTCCATCCTGAATATTGGAATTGTTTCCAATTGTTATGGAGTGTACATCGCCACGTACCACAGCATTAAACCAAACCGTACAGTTATCGCCCATCGTAACCTCGCCCACTACTACCGCAGTTTCGGCCAAAAAGCAGTTTGCTCCAAACCTGGGTGCATACCCTCTTACCTCGCGTATAATTCCCATTTTTTGATTTAATAAGGCCTTAAAACTAATCTATTAAAATCATGTTTTTAAGTCTGACAAGATGTCATAAAAAGTTTAGAATGTTGTAAATTTGCAGTTTGATTCAGCCAAAATGAAGAACTTGATTGAAGATATTGAGATGTTGAGCCCTTCCTCTACCGAAGTAGTTGAGGCAATGCGGGTTACAGAATCTTCTCATACCGGAAAAACCCGGAAGCTATATATTGAAAGCTATGGTTGCCAGATGAATTTTTCGGATAGTGAAATTGTAACTTCTATTCTGCAAAAAGAAGGTTTTGATACTACTTCGGATTTAGCTCAAGCCGACTTGGTTTTTCTGAATACCTGCTCTATTCGCGAGAAAGCAGAGCAGACTGTACGAAACAGGCTGCAACACATACAAGGTTTTAAGAAGAAAAAGCCTGAAATGATGGTGGGTATTCTGGGTTGCATGGCCGAACGCCTTAAAACCAAATTACTTGAAGAAGAAAAAATTGTAGATCTGGTAGCCGGGCCTGATGCATACCGCGATCTGCCCAAATTGATTGTACAGGTTGATGAAGGGGACAAAGCCGTTAACACGTTCCTCTCGCGCGAAGAGACGTATGGCGATATTACCCCGGTACGTCTGGATTCAAATGGTATAACCGCGTTTATCTCTATCATGCGCGGGTGCGACAATATGTGTTCTTTCTGTGTGGTTCCGTTTACGCGTGGCCGCGAACGCAGCCGCGATCCGCACTCCATTGTAGCTGAGGCAAAAGATTTATTCAGTAAAGGATATCGGGAAGTAACGTTGCTTGGTCAAAATGTAGATTCTTATAAATGGAGTGAAGAAGAAAACAACAAA
>DEIA01000080.1:0-13375 GCA_002352225.1 Flammeovirgaceae bacterium UBA2786 | reverse complement strand
GTGCAAAGTGGTAGCTCCCGAATTTTAGATTTAATGAGCCGCGGGTATACACGCGAGTGGTATTTAAACAAAGTAAATCGCATTAAGGAAATACTGGGCGAGAGTTGTGGTATTTCTTCCGATATGATTTCGGGTTTTTGCTCCGAAACCGAAGCTGAACATGAAGAGACACTTTCTTTAATGGATATAGTACAGTATGACTATGCCTACATGTTTGCCTACTCAGAAAGACCGGGAACACCGGCTGCAAAAAAGTATGCCGATGATGTTGCAAATGATATTAAAACACGCAGGCTGGACGAAATTATTACCAAGCAACGCAACCACTCCTTAGTACGGTACAAACAAGATGTGGGCACCCTACAACGTGTATTGATTGAAGGCCAATCGCGAAGAAGCGAAGGCCATTGGCAAGGCCGCACATCGGCAAACCGGGTTGTGGTGTTTGAAAAAGCTAATAGCCAGAAGGGCGAGTACGTGAATGTAAAGATTGAAAGTTGCACCAGCGGAACATTACTGGGCAAAATAGTGAACTAAAATTATGGCCATTACAGAAGCGGAAATTCAAAATGTAAAACAACGGTTTAGTGTAATTGGAAACTCCCCTTTACTTAACAATGCCGTGCATGTGGCTATGCAGGTAGCCCCTACCGATATGTCTGTTTTAATTACAGGCGAGAGCGGAAGTGGTAAAGAGTCTTTTTCCAAAATAATCCATCACCTTAGTGCACGTAAGCATGGACAGTTTATTGCCATAAACTGTGGCTCAATTCCGGAAGGAACAATAGACTCTGAATTATTCGGGCATGAAAAAGGATCGTTTACCGGAGCGCATGAAGCCCGCAAGGGGTATTTTGAAGTAACGAATGGGGGTACTATTTTTTTAGATGAGATTGGTGAAATGCCGTTAGGCACACAAGCCCGTTTACTTCGCGTATTAGAGAATGGAGAGTTTATTAAAGTAGGTTCATCAAAAGTACTGAAAACCGATGTGCGCGTGGTGGCCGCTACCAATGTAAACCTGTTGGTAAAAGTAGAGCAAGGCAAATTTCGTGAAGATTTGTATTATCGTTTAAGTACTGTTCCTATTTATGTTCCGCCCTTGCGCGAACGCGGTAAAGATGTTGAGCTATTATTCCGAAAATTTGCTACCGACTTTGCAGAAAAGTATAAAGTGAAACCCATANNCAATTGAAAAACCTGGTTGAACAAATTTCAGTCTTATCATCGGGCAGCAATGAAATTACAGCCGATATTCTGGCTCATTATATCCCGAAAGAAACCAGCTTACCTGCTTTGTACAAAAAAGATGGAAATGAAGCTGATAATATTTCAGAACGTGAAATACTTTACAAGATCCTGTTCGAATTACGTAAGGATATGAATGATCTTAAAAAAATTGTATTAGATGGTGCCACAAACCCGGCTCAGGCTGCCCAGTTGGCAAAAGAACATGCAGGCTTATTTGAAGGATTAAACGAGCCCCTTAGCCCGGTAACCGAACCCATTACCTATCTGAACGCAGACACTAACCAACACGAAACAGAAGAAGAAGTTCAGGACATTACACATGAGGCCGAAGATGATTCGCTCTCGATTGTAAAAAAAGAAAAGGAACTGATTATGCGGGCACTACGTAAAAACAATAATAAGCGCAAATATGCGGCACGCGATTTGGGTATTTCAGAGCGCACACTGTATCGCAAAATTAAAGAATACGAACTTGAAGAGTAACCGGATTATTGCCCTTGCCTTACTGATAGCCTTACCACTCATTCAAAGCTGCATCAGTTATTCGTTTACGGGTACTTCAACCGCTGCTAAATCTATTCAGGTTGAAGACTTTTTTAATAACACCGATTTAGGCCCGGCAAACCTGGGGCAAACATTCACTAACCGGTTAAAAGAATACCTGCAGCAAAACTCCAGTCTTAGAGTAGTAAAAGAAAATGGAGAACTTCAGATTGAAGGAACGCTAACCCAATATGCAGTTAGTCCGGTTGCGCCAGTATCTGGTGCAGCAACCAACCGATTAGGCGACCCCGCAGCTCTTACCCGACTTACCATTTCCGTACGGGTTAATTACGTAGATACCCTGGAGCCCAAAAATAATTTTAAAGATCGCACCTTTAGCTTCTATAAAGATTTTCCCAGCACACAGGAATTAAGCTCGGTACAGGAAAACCTGGAACGAACTATCCTCGACCAGATTTACATCGATATCTTTAATGCCACGCTGGCAAACTGGTAAAGGTTGCAACAAGCCTTAAATTCAATTACATTTACTTTTACGGCTTATTGATTGTGGAAAAAGAAACGTTTCATCAGCTCATAACCAACTACACTGCACTTTCGCCAGAAGAAGCAGAAGTAGTACTTAGCTTACAACGCGATTACCCCTATAGCCAGGTATTGCATGGATTGGCGGCACGTGCCGCACAGGATAACAACCTCAACAACAAAGAATACCACCTGCATTTAAGTGCTATTTACAGCACCGACAGAGCCGTGTTAAGGTCGGTAATGACGGCCCTGCAACAACCCCGGGTTGTTCATATTCCGATTCACAAAACAGAGCCGGTAAAATCGATTAAACATGAAGCCGGTGCAGAGCAAATAAAGTCTGATAAGGCCGGTGTAGAAACCGAATCAGACAAAATTATTCAGACACCATCTGCTTTAAGTGGCGATGCCTTGTGTAACGAAGTTATGCACGACATTGAAATTCTGCGCGAAAGAAAAGCCCGGTTTGAACAGATGGTAAGTAACCTGGAAAAAGGATTACCGGTTTTACCAGAAACCTCAAAACAAAAAAAGGCAAAGACAACCGACCCGGATGAAGGCTTGTTGAAGGAAATTAAATCTCAAAAGAAAAAGATTAAACCCGAGGGCGATAAACAGAAGGAACAGATTGAGATTATCGATCAATTTATCAAATCTCAACCCTCTATGCCCAAGGTAAAGGCAATCGAAAATCAACCTAAAACCGACCTGTCGGTACCCAGTGTTACCTATGGCGAAAATATCGTTTCTGAAACACTGGTAGAGATTCTGCTAAAACAAGGAAAGAAAGACAAGGCTGTGGAGGTACTGAAAAAGCTGATTTGGAAGTTTCCACAAAAAAAGGCTTACTTTGCGGCTCGAATTGAAGAACTGAAAAAGTAGTATATGTATTATTCCCTGTTAATCGGCTTAGCCATTTTCTGCTCTGTGCTTTTAGTATTGGTAGTTTTGGCTCAAAATTCAAAAGGTGGCGGACTTTCAAACCAGTTTGGTGGTTCCGGAACCAGTAATCTTATTGGAGTAAAAAAAACAGGTGATTTTCTGGAGCGTACAACCTGGGGATTAGCCATTGTTATTATGGTTATTGCCCTTGCCACCAACTTTACAACCCCTAACGCAGCCAGCGAAAGCGAAATTCTGCAGCGTGCCCGCCAGCAAGGTGGCGGTGTTAACCTAAATCAGCAAACAGAACAGCCAACTATACCGGCTGACACAGCAAAATAAAAAGAGAAGGCTGTCTCAAAAGTCTTGTGCCATCACGGGCTTGTCCCGCAATCTCGGTTAATAGCTACTAAACCGGGATTCCGGCACGAGGCCGGAATGACATTCCGCATTTTGTAGACTTTTGAGACAGTCCCTTTTTTGTTTCAGGCTGCTTTGGAGAGTTGCTTTACCAACAATCGCCTGGCAATTGGCATTAACGTTTTATCGTAAGGAAATTTTAGCTTAGACAGTACCAGGTAAACTGACGGGTTAGGTAATTCTGTATACTGCCTGATCAGCGTAAGCTTTAGATGTTCGTAGGTATTTCCTATTGTGCGGGGTGCGGTAAGCAAATGCTGAGTATGAATTCCCCGCATCAGTTCAGAACTTTGTTCAAAAATGGTAACCTGATACCGGTATACATTCGTTTCCTTTTCGGGAGGTTGCGCAATAAAAAGATAGCCTTCTTTGGCATATAACGAAGTAAGCCCTACTGGCGAAATCTCGCAGCGCGATTCTACATAATCATAGATAAAGGCACCCTCATCCAACGATAACTTAAACTGAGGCACCGCAAACGCTATAATCGATTCCAGTTCCTGCATAAGCATATCATCGGCAATCATACGCCTGTAATTCAATTCCAGGTTTTTAAGCCCTTCCGGGGATATTTCTTTTGGGAAAGAATCACGCAAAAGCGAGTGGTTATCCTTTACCTGTAACAGGTTACGGTAATGAAACACCAGATCGGAAAGAAACGGGTAAAGTTCTACCCGGTTAAATGATTCTTTTACATGTTTAAAATAGGCCATTAGCTGGTACTTTTTGTACTCAAAATCGATCAGGCCTTCGGTTAACCAACCATCATTCAATCTCTCCATATCCAGAACTCAATTTTTCATCTAATAATACAAAAAAATGAAGTTTCATGACAAACTGCCATTTTGAAAGCCGGCTGGCTGGTGAGTCTGTCAAATTTTTTCATCTTTGCTGCCCCTGAGCGGAAAAAGTGGCAAAAAAAGACCTGAATAAGGTACTGGCACAAAAATCGTGTACAGGGCGGCAGACAGTTATTAAAAACTTGTTCAACTAATTTTTATTAATCCATATGGCAAAAATCAACTTTAAACCTAATGAAGACCGTGTGCTTGTTGAGCCTGCGGCAGCAGAACAAAAAACAGCTTCAGGAATTATCATCCCTGACACCGCTAAAGAGAAACCACAGAAAGGAAAAGTAATTGCAATAGGCGAAGGCCTGAAAGACAAGCCTGTTACCGTTAAAGTTGGCGATCAGATTCTTTATGGTAAGTATTCCGGAACAGAAATTACCATTGATGGTAAAGAGTACCTCATTATGCGCAACTCCGACATTTTCGGAACAATCTAAATTTTTTAAGACAATTAACAATCAATCAATATGGCAAAGGAAATAACATTTGATACAAACGCCCGCGACAGAATTAAAAAGGGTGTAGATAAATTAGCAGATGCAGTTAAAGTTACGCTTGGCCCTAAAGGCCGCAACGTAATTCTGGATAAAAAATTCGGGGCTCCAACCGTTACCAAAGACGGTGTATCGGTGGCTAAAGAAATTGATCTGAAAGATCCTATCGAAAACATGGGCGCGCAACTGGTTAAAGAAGTTGCCTCAAAAACTGCCGATGCAGCCGGTGATGGCACAACTACCGCCACTGTATTGGCTCAAGCTATTTATGCACATGGCATTAAAAACGTAGCAGCCGGTGCTAACCCAATGGATTTGAAACGCGGAATCGATAAGGCTGTTGATGCCGTTGTTGAAAACCTTTCCAAGCAATCTAAAACCATTAAAGGTTCTCAGGAAATCACGCAAGTGGCTACTATCTCATCTAACAACGACATTGAAATTGGTAAGATGATTGCCACCGCCATGGATAAAGTTGGCAAAGATGGTGTAATTACAGTTGAAGAAGCCAAAGGAACCGAAACCGAAGTAAAAACAGTAGAAGGTATGCAGTTCGACCGCGGTTACCTCTCTCCTTACTTTGTTACCAACACAGAGAAAATGGAGGCTGATCTTGATCATCCCTACATTCTTATCTACGATAAAAAAATATCATCCATGAAGGAATTGCTTCCTGTATTGGAAGCAACCGCCCAAACCGGCAAGCCTTTGGTAATTATTGCCGAAGAAGTAGAAGGCGAAGCGTTGGCTACCCTGGTAGTAAACAAAATTCGCGGTGCACTACGTGTAGCAGCTATTAAAGCTCCTGGTTTTGGCGACAGAAGAAAAGCTATGTTGGAAGACATCGCTATTCTGACTGGCGGAAAAGTAATTTCAGAAGAAACGGGAATGAAGTTGGAAGATGCTTCATTGGATTACCTGGGTCGTGCTGAAAAAGTAAATATTGATAAGGATAACACCACCATTGTAAATGGTGCCGGCAAGAAGTCTGAAATTCAGGCTCGCGTTAACCAGATTAAAGCTCAGATTGAAGTAACCACTTCTGATTACGACAAAGAAAAACTGCAAGAGCGTTTGGCTAAACTTTCTGGCGGTGTAGCCATTCTATACATTGGCGCTGCTACAGAAGTTGAAATGAAGGAGAAGAAAGACCGGGTAGATGATGCCTTGCATGCAACCCGTGCTGCCGTGCAGGAAGGTATTGTAGCAGGCGGTGGTGTAGCTTATATCCGTGCTATCGATGCATTGAAGAATGTTGTTACCGATAACGAAGACCAGTTGACCGGTGTTAATATTATCCGTTTGGCATTAGAGTCTCCGTTAAGAACCATTGCTGAAAATGCGGGGCAGGAAGGCTCTGTAATTGTAAACAAGGTACGCGAAGGTAAGAAAGACTATGGTTACAATGCCCGCGATAACAAGTTTGAGGACTTCTTTGCAGCAGGTATTATCGATCCTACCAAGGTATCGCGCCTGGCGCTAGAAAATGCAGCTTCAATTGCTGGTTTATTGTTAACCACCGAGGCAGTAGTTTCTGAAATTCCGGAAGAAAAAGAAGCTCCTGCAATGCCACACGGTGGCGGCATGGGCGGCATGATGTAATAAAATCGTGCGGTTTTAAAGAAAGGCCACGCTGAAAGCGTGGCCTTTTTTGTTATCTTTAAAGTCAGGTAACTAACCCGAATGCTGTTATGGTAATTCATAAAACGTTCAGCGATTTTGTACTTTACCTGTACATACACATCGCTTATGCAGATGGTAAACTTCATGCTGATGAAGAGCGTGTGGTTCTGGAAAAGATGAACCGCCACTTCCCTATTGAGGGCGATCATAAAGCCCGGTATGATGAACGGGTAAAAGAATACAATGAGATTAAAAAATCATTACATCACGAAATAATACGGGCCTCATTTCAGCATTTCGATCACATCAAATTCTCGCAGCGGTATAAAATCTATGCCGATATGTACGACATCATTCATGCTGATGGAAAGGTTGAAGAATCTGAAACCAGAGCTGTAAATGAGCTGAAAGAAATAATTGATCTCCTGAATAAGTAACTTTCGTTTCTTGCTGTCCGGTTACATAAATGGTGAAAAGAGCCGTACAATACGCTCTGTAATTTTTCTGAACCGGGACCTCCTGTTCCACCTTTCTAATACTAACTCCTCTGCATCCAGCACGTCATTATCAAATGCATCCGCAAGCTGAGATGCCATCTTTTCATCATACATAATTACCGATACTTCAAAGTTCAGATCAAAGCTTCGTACATCAAAATTAGCCGTACTTACTGATGCCAGCCTGCGATCGACCACAAACGTTTTGGCATGAACAAACCCTTTCTTATATAAATAAATCTTAACTCCGGCCCGCAACAGTGCATCAAAATAAGATTGCGTTGCCAGATTCACCAACTTTGAATCTCCCTGTTTTGGCACAAGCAGTTTCACTTTAACTCCACTCAATGCTGCCATTACCAGGCTCTCCTGCAAACTAACATCGGGTATATAGTAGGGTGTGGTAAGTAGTATTTCTTCGCGGGCAAGATTTACCGATTGAATAATCGAATAGAGAATGTTGGGTAAGTCTGAGTCGGGCCCGCTGGATACAACCTGGGCGTAAGCCGGATTTTGTGTTACAATATCAATTGCCGGAAAATACTCTTTGCTGATCAATACACTTTCTTTAACACAGAAATTCCAGTCAGCTAAAAAAACCTGTTGCAAGGCAAGGGAAGAATATCCCCTTATCATCAGGTGAGTATCTCTCCAAAAAAGATCTGATGTTGCCTGATTAATGTATCGGTCCGACACATTAATACCTCCAGTAAACGAAGTTTTACCATCAATAACTACAATCTTTCTGTGGTTACGGTAATTGAGCCTGTTCGCAAACCCTATCAACCGTATTTTATTGAAGGGATGTGCTTGTACTCCGGCCCGGGTAAGTTCTCTTACAATAGTATTTCGTATGCTCCTGCTTCCGAAATCATCATAGATAAACCGGACCTTTACTCCTGCCTTTGCCTTCTGAATCAGAATGTCTTTGATCCGATTTCCGATTGTATCGTTCTCGTAGATATAATACTCAATATGAATACATTGTTCTGCCTTTTGAAGTTCCTCAATCAATACAGGAAAAAGTGCTTCCCCATTTATCAACAACTTTATCTCGTTATTGGGCAGCGCACTTATACTCCCGATTTTCCTGTTAGAGAGTAACCGGATAAGCCCCTGATATTGTCTGATTACTCCATTGTTCGATGTCGATATCCGTTGATCTGTTTTTTTGAGAAACTCCTGAAACTCGTCTTTTACCGTTTCATCAACAATCAATTTTTTATTGTATAGTTTCCGTTTGCGGTAGTTGATTCCAAACGAAAAATAAAAAGCAATGCCCGCTACCGGAACAAAAACAGCAAACAAAAGATACGCTAATGTTTTACTTACCGACCGGGTATCGTACACAATCCGAAGACAACAAGCCACCAGAATAACCGTGTATAACACCTGGATAAGAATAATCCATTTCGCTTCTGTAAACCACATAGATTACTTAAAGTAAAGCGTATCAACGCATAAAATTAAACCTCCTTGCAGTAACAATTTTACGGCAAAACAAAAAATGCCTAACGGGTTTTCAGTAATCTGCAAAAGTTATGAATCAGGCCGACTCATTAGCCTTCCTCCATTCGTTTACAACAATTATTCTTCGCTCTTCTTACTTGCTATTCGATATAACATAATTGCCATAGCTGCAAAGAACAACAGCCCCAGAATAAAATATCCGTTTTCACTTAATGCATTAACCAGTCCGTGTTCGGCACTAATATTTTTCAGGCTTTTATACACTGTATCATTTACAGAAAGTAATGCCACCACTACACCGGCCAATGCACCGCCCGCAATCAAACCTGTGGCAAACAAACTTCCTTTACCTAAATCATCATCGGCTTTGGGTTCTTTATTGCGTTCAGCACGCCAGTCAACCAATCCTTTAATGGCCCCCCCAATAAAAATGGGTAACGTGGTTGAAAGTGGCAGGTACAAACCAATCGCAAACGCAAGCGCCTTGATACCACACAACTCAATCATTACCGCAATAAACACGCCCACCATTACAAACTGCCAGTCGAGGTTGAATGATAAAATACCTTTGGCNNTGTTCAATACCCATGGCGCGCATATCGGGTGTGGGTGTATCTAACAGAATTACCACATAACCTATCGCAATTGAAGAAACAATGGCTCCGATAAATAACGCCAGTTGCTGGTACCGTGGCGTAGCCCCTACAATGTAACCGGTTTTCAGATCTTGCGAGGTAGCGCCTGCATTGGCTGCTGCAATACAAATCATACCCCCTACTACTAAGGCAAGTGGTTCAAAAAACTGACCGCTCCATCCCACCGAAGTAAAAATGAGGCATGTACCCATTAGCGTGGCGATTGTCATACCCGATATCGGGCTGTTGCTGGAACCCACCAACCCCACAATACGACTGGCTACGGTTACAAAGAAAAATCCGAAAATGATAATGAGAATACCAATCAATAATTTTTGAAGAATACTATCGCCCGGAATAATCTGGCTGGGGAGTAAAGCAATAATACCGATAAGAATAATACTACCTACAATTACTACTTTAAAAGAAAGGTCGTTCTCTGTACGGGAAATACCCGTTTCTGATTTTTCTTTTAATGAGCTAATGCTTTCGCGGAAAGAGCTGATAATAGTAGGAATGGTTTTCATTAATGTAATAAACCCACCGGCTGCTACCGCACCTGCCCCAATCTGGCGAATGTATGCGAAGTACAAGGCGCTGGCGGGATTAGCAAAAGTTTTCGATATCGGATCCCAATTTCCCTTACCCCCGGTTGCAGTAATGTCAGATAAATATCCTAATCCTACTAATTGTTCTGCTACCTGTTCAAACGGAACTAACGTTGAAAGTAAAGGAATGATTGCCCACCAGGCCAGTACCGAGCCCGCTACCAGAACGCCTCCTATTTTTGGACCAATAATATACCCAACGCCAAGATACTCGGGTGTAATTTCTCCGTTTACCGTAGCCGAAGGCCAGAACTTGTTTACCTGACTGGTAACAAATGTTGGTGCTTCAGCAATTACATGAAATACCTTTTGCAGTGTAGCATAGAGTAAGGCCACGCCCATTCCCAGAAAAGCAGTCTTGGCAAACTCACCTCCTTTTTCACCAGCCTGTAATACCGAAGCACATGCTGTGCCTTCCGGATAAGGAAGGGTACCATGCTCTTTTACAATCAATGATTTTCTTAACGGAATCATCATTAATGTACCAAGCATTCCGCCAAAGGAAGCGAGGATTAATATGGTTAAATAGTTAAAGAATGCACCACCATTTGCTCCCGGTGAAAGAAACAAGAATCCCGGTAAGGTAAACACTACACCGGCTGCAATAGATTCGCCAGCCGAACCTGTGGTTTGAATGATGTTGTTTTCAAGAATAGTAGTCTTTAAAAACTTTCGCCCCAGCGTAATGGCAATTACCGCAATGGGTATGGAAGCCGACACGGTAAGCCCGGCTTTAAGTGCAAGATACACGGTTGAACATCCAAACAGGATTCCGAACAGAGAACCAAACACCACCGATTTAACCGTGAACTCGGCTATATTTTGCTCAGGTGCGATGTAGGGTTTAAAGGCTTTCTTTGCTTCTTCCATATCAACGTTTAGTTTATGTTGCCCATCAACTTGCGAATGGGTTTATTAAATATGATTACAACCAGAGTACCAATGAACATGATTTTTACAATCAGTCCAAACAATTCACTCAACAATGATGGATTAGCTGTGATGGCTTCGTTATTAAACTCACCGGCATACAAACCTGCCACCAGGTTGCCAAGCGCTAATGCCATAAAGAAAACACCCATCATCTGGCCAACCAATCGCTTAGGCGAAAGTTTGGTTACACCACTTAACCCTATTGGGTAAAGGCAAATCTCGCCAAAGGTATGAAACATGTAAGTTGCAATAAGCCAGGTAGGTAATGGCTTATCCCCTGCAATAACAATATCGGAAGCAAACATCATAACCAAATAACCAACACCCATCCATAATAACCCAAGAGCCATTTTTATTGGTGTGGATGGATTGAGCTTGCGTTTAGCTAACCATACCCAAAGCCAAGCAAACACCGGCACGAAAATCAAAACAAAGAAAGCCGGAGTTGATTGCAGCCAACTGGCAGGCATTTCGAAAGAACCGATAAACAAGTTGGTGTAACGATCTGCAAACAAGTTGAGTGAGGAACCCTGCCCTTCGTATCCCGCATAAAAAGCAACGGTAACTACAAACAGAATAAAGATGGCCCCTACTTTCTTCTTTTCATCGGTGTTAAGTTTTTCGAACAGAAATACATAACCAAAATAAAGAAACACAAACGTTGTGATAACAATGCCTGATACTCCGGCAAAGACTATAGGATTAATGGTGAGCAAACCCGAAACCATTAACCCCACAAAGACCACCAGTGCTGATACAATCAAAACAAGCGAGGTTCTGATTCTTTTTTTAGTTTGTAACTCAGCAGGTGTAGTATATACCGGTGGCAGCCCTGCATCACCCAGATAGTTTCCTGTTAGTTTGTATTGAATTACTCCCAGAATCATTCCGGCACCGGCCGCTGCAAACCCATAGTGCCAATCGATGTTTTCACCAAGATAACCAACAATAAGCGGAGCCAGCAATGCCCCCAGGTTTATTCCCATATAGAACAACGAGAACCCGGCATCGCGCCTGGCCTGATCATCGGGCGGGTATATCTCTCCCACCATACTGCTGATGTTGGGTTTTAATAAACCCGTACCTAAAATGATTAATAACAATCCTATGAAAAATGTTTCGGTAAATGGAAAGGCCATGCAGATATGGCCCGCGGCAATAATACACCCACCATAAAAAACCGATTTGCGTAAACCCCATAACTTATCGGCAATCCAGCCACCGGGCAACGCCATGAGGTAAACAAACATAGTGTATAAACCATAGATGGCACCGGCTGTGCGATCGTCAAGCCCCATACCACCCTTCTCAATAGTTGCTACCATAAAAAGCAGTAACAACGCTCGCATACCATAATAGCTGAAGCGTTCCCACATCTCGGTAAAAAAAAGTGTTGCTAATCCGCGCGGGTGACCCAGAAAGGTGTTTTCACTCATAGAGCAAACAGGTTTAGGATAATCTTGAAAGCCCAAAGTATGGCTATAAATCGGTTTTACCAATAGGCTTTTGCATTGGTGGTGCAACCCATGGGTCGGCTACTCGGGTAGATAACGGGCCAGAGTTTATCTCGCATGCACTAGATGAATGGTGCCGTTAGCACAAGATCAGTTTAACCTACATCCAACCGGGCAAGCCTATGCAGAATGGATTTATAAAAAGATGTAATGGTAGTATTCGTAAAGAGTTGTTGAATGCGAATGTATTTTATTAATTGAAAGAAGTTCGGGAGAAGATTGAAGAATGGATGCTGGATTACAATCACCACCGACCACACGAAGCGCTTGATTATCGCGCTCCGGTAGATTTACTACAGGCTTTGCATTAAAGGTTTTTTAAAAGATGTTCACACAAGTAACTTTACAACTAACAGGTAAGCGGAAGCAAGCTCTGCTGGAGAGCAACTTGCCAGGAATATCCTGTTCGACTGGAATGGTCAAAGAGAGTGTTGGCAACACCAACCTCTCTTTTAAACGGATCATTCCAAGAGTAGAATGCCTCAAAAAACTCAATCAAAAAAACAGCGTAAGCACCGCTGTTTTTATACTTTTGAGTGGCTCAAAAAACGGGGGAGCTTACAATGTGAGCGACCGATTATTACTTTTTGTAATCCTATAAGTAGTCGTGCAACAGCTACTTTTGTTGTAGGCTGCCAGCCCATGTCCGCTCTTAATAATTAGGATTCCTGCTTATATAGAATTCAATAAGCTCGTCCATTGGATAGTCTCCTTTCTTAGGTTGATGCGTCCGAATAAAGTTTTCCAGTTCTTGTTTACTATAGGCTGGACTCGTTAATACTTCGTAGTCCGTGTCGGCTAAGAGTGAGTTCAAAATTGTTTTATAGTCTCCGGTCTTAGTCATGAATATCTCATCAGGTCCATTGTCACATAACCAGAATTCGTAAACCCGTACAAATTTTGCCTCGTCTGAATTTAGAAACCATTCCTTTGCTCTTTGGTTATCCGACCAAGATGTCGTGTGGTCTCGGAATTTATGAAGAAAACCTCTTTCAAAGTCGTTCACTGTCACCAAGTCCTCTCTGAAATTTGGTATTCCCCAACTTTCCCTGTTGTCATTGAATATATTGTCGGCTTTGTCACCGTTACATTGTCTGCGTTGTCAGAGTTGTCACAGCTTTTCTAAAGGAAAAATATAACCTCAAACCAAAGAATACATAGAAGG
>DEIA01000012.1 GCA_002352225.1 Flammeovirgaceae bacterium UBA2786 | reverse complement strand
GAAATAATTCAGGTTAGTTCAGAGATTGTGGGAGATATTATGCCAGCGTATAAAAATTGCATGGGGAGTTTGCTAATGGAATTGTTACCGGCAGGTTCAATATGCGGAGCGCCTAAAAATAAGACGGTGCATGTTATTCAACATGTAGAAAAAGAGCCGCGGGGTTACTATACCGGCATATTTGGTTATTTTGATGGTAAAAATCTTGACAGCTGCGTAAACATCCGGTTTATAGAGCAACAAGAAAACTTAGTTTACTACAGAAGCGGAGGTGGTATTACAACGCAAAGTGTTTGGCAGAGCGAGTATGAGGAAGTAATTCAAAAAATTTATGTGCCGGCTGTTTGAAACAATACACCTGAATGACGGGGCTTTTCGTAACCTCAATTATCATCAGGTGCGAATAGAAAAAAGTGTGTTTGAATTATTTGGAGTATTGCCGGCATGGTCCATTCACGATATAGTAAGGCAATTCAAGTATCCGAAAACAGGTTTATACAAAGTACGGGTGATTTATAATAGTAAAGAGGTGTTAAGAATTGAGTTTCTGCTTTATCAACCCAGGCATATAGAATCGTTAAAGGTGATAGAAGCCAATATTGACTATGCACATAAATATGCTGACAGAGAAGCGTTAACCTCATTGTTTGAACAGCGGGACAATTGCGATGAGATTCTTATTGTGAAAGATGGTTTTATAACGGATTCCAGCATTGCAAACCTCGTTTTTAAAAAGAACAAAGAATGGTTTACACCAACCACGTTTTTATTAAATGGAACAATGCGTGCCCATTTATTGAATACAGGTAAGATTAAGTTGGCAGAAATCCGGGTTGAAGATTTGAGTAAGTATGAGTCGTGCAAAACTATTAACGCCATGCTGGGCTTTGATAGCCCCGAAATTCCAATCCATGCAATCCGGTAAACATACGGGTTAATGTGGTTTTACGTTCTAATCCTTAAATTGTGTCCATGCAAAGAGGTATCATCCTATTCCTAATGTTAATAAGCGTTCAGGGGTTAGCGCAAACGCTTAGCTCAAAAAACAAAAAGGCGCTTGAACTTTATACCGAAGCCGATAACTTTCGTGTACGGGGGCAGTTTAGTCAGGCCGTAAGTTTACTAAACGAAGCAATAACCCGCGATAAGAATTTTGAGGAAGCATACTATCGTCTGGCTACTATTTTAAAAGCGCAAGAGCAGTATGATCAGGCCACCGAAATATTTGAAAAAGGAATAGCTCTTACAAAAACGGACGCGCGTAAACGCATGTATTTGTACGAACTGGCTGTGGTTAATTTATGGCAGGCAAAATATGAATTATGTAAAAAATTCGCTGCAGACTTTCTGTTGATTGAACGGGACGATCGCAGAAAAATAGCGTTAGCAAAAGTATGGATTATGCAAGCCGATTATGCGTTAACCAACACCACCGTGTATGACTATGTAATTACACCGTTAAGCGATTCGGTAAATATTTTTCCGATGCAATACTTTCCTACAGTTACAGCAGATGGGGAACAATTGATTTTTACAGCCCGATATGGTGGTGGGCGAAACGATAGCGAAGATTTGGTGGTATCGGCAAAACAAAGCAATGGAAGCTGGGGAGCACCGGTTTCACTTTCTGCTAATATTAATACAATTCAACGAGAAGGAGCCAGTACTATTTCAGCCGATGGCCGCCATATTATTTTTACCGTGTGTGGGGCATCGGGTTGCGATTTGTATGAAAGCCGTAAAACAGGTACAATGTGGTCGCGACCTAAAAACCTTGGGCCCAATATTAATAGCCCCCGATGGGACGCCCAACCCTCGCTATCGGCCGATGGCCGTGAATTATATTTTGTTTCGGAAAGAAATGGTGGCTTTGGTGGTTATGATATCTGGTATTCGCAGTTAACAGATTTAGGATGGAGCAAAGCGGTTAACCTGGGGCCGGAGGTAAACACACCCCAAGATGAAATCTCGCCCTATATTCATGTTAATAATAGAGAGCTCTATGTGGTTTCGAATGGCTTACCGGGTTATGGCGGGTATGATATATACAGAGTGCAAAAAAACGCAACAGGTTGGGGTAAGCCTCTTAATATGGGCATGCCTTTAAATGATCATCGCGATCAATATTCGTTTATTGTATCGGCATTAGGAAATCAGGGATATTATTCGCGTGAAGAATCAAAGAACAGAAGCAGATTGTACAGAATTATACTTCCCGAAAAATGGATAACACCTTATACGGGTAATGTGGTGGCCGGTGTGGTTACTGATAAAGTATCGGGTAAGTTCTTACGCGCGCAGGT
Organism: Flammeovirgaceae bacterium UBA2786; assembly: GCA_002352225.1. GTDB lineage: Bacteria > Bacteroidota > Bacteroidia > Cytophagales > Cyclobacteriaceae > ELB16-189. The sequence continues at coordinate 15,975 of DEIA01000012.1, read as the reverse complement.
TGAACTCTATAATCTGGCCGAAAAAAAATCTGTTTCTAAAGTATTCTCAGATTCGGTATCGGGTAAGTATTTGATGGTATTACCCGCAGGTTCAGATTATGCCCTTTACGTAGATAAACCGGGTTATTTATTTAACAGCCAGCATTTTAATTATGCAACGGACAAAACCTATCAACCCATAGAAAGAAATATTGCATTAGAGCCGGTGCACGAAAATGCCACAATAGTGCTGAGCAACATTTTTTTTGATGTAGATAAGTACGAGTTAAGACAAGAGTCTTACACAGAATTGGAAAAGGTGGCCGAATTCCTGTTAAAAAACCCGGTTTTAATGGTTGAAATCAGCGGGCACACCGATAATACGGGCTCCGAATCATATAATTTGGCACTTTCTGAAAAAAGAGCGAAATCAGTAGCAGAATTTCTTAATAATAAGGCAATCTCCAAAAATCAAATTCAAATAAAGGGTTATGGCTCCAAAAAGCCGCTATTCCCTAATACAACCGAAGAAAATAAACAGCAAAACAGGCGTATTGAGTTTAAGATAGTGAAACCATCAACCAAATAACCCCTACCGCTCATTATAGATGATTATTTAAAGGGATTAACGGCTCCGTGAAAGGTGTTTTTTCTGTTTAAGATTCACTCATTAACAAAGTATTATTTTACCGTAACTAAATAATATTCTATGTTTGTGTTATCTAATAAAATTTACTTTTAACCTAAACCAAAAAGTATGCGAAAAATTTTACAGTTAGGTATTTTCTTGTTGCTGGTGGTGCCTTTTACAAGCGCCTTAGCACAAGAACGTACAGTTTCCGGAAAGGTTACTTCTCTGGAAGATGGCTTACCACTACCCGGTGTTAACGTAGTGGTAAAAGGCACTGCCACAGGGGTTGTTACAAACTCTAATGGCGAGTATTCCATTAATGTTTCAGGCGATAAAACGCTTGTTTTTTCATTTATTGGGTTTGCCTCAGTTGAGGAGGTTGTTGGCGCCAGAAACACAATAGATGTGATCATGTCTACAGACACAAGAATGTTAGGCGAGATTATCGTTTCGGGTGTTGCGGGTGCTACTACTAAAGAAAAGATGACGGTGTCAGTTACAAAAGTTGGCGAAGCTCAACTAACTGCTGTGCCGGCTATGTCACTTGCATCTGCATTAACAGGAAAAGTAGCTGGTTTAAGAACATCTTCAGTTGGAGGTGCTCCTGGTCAGCAAGTTGACTTGTTGCTTAGAGGTGATAACGTATTGAACGTAAGCGCGTCACCCCTGATCTTACTGGATGGTATTATTATGAGTGGTAGCCTGGCCGACCTTAACGTAGACGATGTGGAGTCTATGGAAGTAATTAAAGGTGCTGCGGCTTCTGCGTTGTATGGTTCACGTGCGGGTAATGGGGTTATTGCAATTACTACAAAACGCGGAAAAAGCGGTGCTGCAAGTAAGCCTCAGGTTACCATTAGAAATGAAGTGGGCTTCCAAAGCCTGCAACATTATTTGGAAACATCTAAATCGCATATGTATGCCATGGCTTCTGATTGGGAACAATTCAAAGGTCAGTTTACAAAATATGCAGGTGTAACTTTCCCGGCCGGGTATACAGGAGGACAAAATTCTGCCATTACAGGATCGCGGTCTATTGATGCAGATGGTTATATGGATAATCCATATGGTGTATATCGTTTCGATCCGGCAAAAGTATTTCAGGTAGGTAATTCGATGACCAATTATGTAGGGGTATCGAACAAATCAGATAAGAACAATATATTCCTTTCGTTCGAAAACAACGTTCAGCAAGGGGTTGTGCAGTATCGCGATGGGTATGCCCGCCAGAATTTCAGATTCAATATCGATCAGGAAATTACACCTTGGTTAAGAATAAGTGCATCAAATCTGTATATCAACAGAAAAATTCAACAGCCTTCTGGTATTTTTTATAACGTAGCCAGAATGGAACATGATGTTGATTTATTTGCACCCAATTCAGATGGCCAGCCTTATAACTTACGAGTTAATCACTTTAATGGCGAGGTAACCAATCCGCTGTACGGCCTTTACAAACAAAAGGACAACAGACATTCGCGCAGATGGATGGGTAACTATACAGCTAATATTGAATTCACCAACTGGTTAAATCTTGATCTTACTCAGACTTTTGAAATTGAAAATTGGAGAAGAGAAGTAATTAACCCGAAAGATACCTGGACAACACAAGGTGTTTACAGTGGGGGTAGCCTCTCGCATGAAAGTGACGAAACGACAACACAAAACACACAGGTTACGTTTAACATCAATAAACAGTTTGGCGACCTGATTGTTAAATCAAAACTCTCTTACCTATACGAGAATCGTCACTATGAGTATACCAGTGTAAGCGCCTCTGTATTTAGAGTTACCGGTATTGAAGCATTCAATAACTTTGCTTCCATAAACAATGCAGGTTCTAATAAAACCAACGAAGTAGCACAAAACTATTTTGCAATTTTAGGTTTGGATTACAAAGACAGGTATCTGTTTGATGGTATGTTCCGTTATGATGGATCATCGCTTTTTGGTCCAGATGCAAGATGGAACCCATATTACAGATTATCCGGTGCGTATCGTGTGTCGCAGGATGTAACCCTTCCGGGTATAGACGAAATGAAGGTTAGAGTAGCCTATGGTACAGCCGGTATTCGCCCTGATTTCTCCTGGCAATATCAGATATTTAACCTTTCTCAAGGTAATGCTACAAAAGCACAAGATGGTAACAGACTGTTGAAGCCTTCTCAAACTGCTGAGACAGAGTTTGGTTTGAATGTAGACTTCTTAAAGAAGTTTAGCTTTGAAGGAACGTATGCACAGTCAACAACAACCGATCAGTTCCTCAATGTGCAGCTTATTCCATTCCTGAATGGTGGGTATAGCAACAGATGGCAAAATGCAGGTTCAATCGAATCAAAAACGTTAGAATTTACATTAAGTGCCAACTGGATGAAAAAACAAGATTTCTCATGGACATCCAACATCGTATTCTCAAGGGTGCGCCAGAAAATTACCGATTTGCCAATTCCGGCATATTGGTTAAGTCCTGTTAGTGGTGATGTTACAGCATTCCGGGTAGCCGCTGGCGAAACGTATGGTGCAATTTANNGACCAGTATTGTATCAGGAAAATGGCGCAGTTTGGTTAGGTAAGATTGGCGATGGAAATGCTAAGTTTAACATGGGGCTTGCAAACACCTTTAATTATAAAGGCCTTACCTTGTATGTATTGTTAGATTGGAAAAACGGTGGAGATGTGTACAACAGTAATAACCAGCGTCTGGCATTCAATAACATAAGTAAAATACAGGATATGACCGATGTTCCGGATGGCCAGAAGAAAGCCGCAGCTTATTGGAACGTAGGTATGTACGATGCCAACTTCGCCAATGCATATTGGGTAGAAGATGCCAGCTACCTTAAACTGCGTGAAGTTGCACTTGGCTATAATGTTCCTAAGAAAGTTTTGGATGGTTTTGCAAAAGGAGCTATTAAAGGAGTTTCGCTTAAAGTGGTTGGCCGTAACTTGTATACCTTTACCGGCTATTCTGGCTATGACCCTGAAGTGGGTACCGTTAGACAGCCTATTGATGGTATAGGGGCAAATCCTATCTATCGTAACATTGCGTTCTCGTTAGGATTTAACTTATAATTTAAAATCTTAAAAAATTATGAAAATCAATAAATTACTTTTTGCAACTCTTGCTACAGCAGGGTTGCTATTTAGTTGCGAGGATCTGGATGTGCCGAATGAGAACACACCTGATTTTACGAAGGTACTGGCCTCTCCAGTGGATGTAGAAACGGTTGCAGCCAGTATTTATAATACGGTGTTTGCTGGACAACACAGATTGAATGGTGTGGAGCCTATGCTGGCAGTTGCTGCAGATCATGTTACCTGTTCATGGGGTAACTTTGGTATGCGCGATATGTCGTGGGAACCTCGTGATTTTGCGTGGAACAATACACCTGCCTATGCAAATCAGGCACAAACCAAGTCTTCGTACGACCGTTGGTATTCAGCAATCGGATCGGCCGTTGATGTGCTAACCGCAATTGATATCCAGGGTATGGTGATTGAAATTGGAGGAGTTGATCAAACAGCCCGGGCCAAAGCATTTGCTAAATTTGGGTTAGGCATGTCCTACGGAAACCTGGCTATGATTTTTGATAGAGCCCACATTGTAGATGAGAGTATTTCTGCTGAAGGAACGCTGGATGCGGCTGTTCCATATGGAGATGTAGCTGCTGCCGCAGTGGCATACCTGGAAGAAGCATTGGCGCTGTCAAATACGGCATTTACCATTCCGGCTAGTTGGATGGGCGGCCCGGCTGATCTAAGCAATGATGATTTCAAGAAAGTTATCAATACATCAATTGCCAGAATATTAGCGTATGTTCCAAGAAACAGCACAGAACTTGCTGCAGTTAATTGGAATAAAGTAAAAACCCACGCTGATGCGGGAATTACGGAAGACTGGAATATTGCAATGGATGGTACTACAAGATGGTATATGGAGTCTGGTGATTACCTGACTTTTCCGGGCTGGGGAAGAACAGATATGTACACAGCTAATATGATGGAACCATCTTTACCTCAACACTGGGATGATAGTCCTAGTTTTCCTCATCCTGCTGAGCCAAGTAACCCTTTGGATAACCGCTTAGTAACCGACTTCGAGTATTTAGGTTCAAATGACTTTTTACCAGCAAGAGGTTATTATCATTACAGTTGCTACCGGCTAAAGAAATATGATGATGTTTACGTAGCTGCTATTGGAGAGAAACCAACCGTAATGTTGGCAGAGAATGATATGTTAAGAGCTGAATCAAGAGCGTACACAGGAGACTTGGCAGGTGCTGCTGCAATAATTAACGCTGGTACACGGGTTACAAGAGGAGGTCTTGATCCTGTGGCGGCCAACCTTACCGATATCGTTGATGCAATTCATCATGAAAGATTTGTGGAGTTGTATACAACAGGTTGCGGAATTCAGTTTTTTGAAATGAGAAAATTGAACCTTTTGCAGGAAGGAACACCTTTGCATCTTCCTGTACCTGGGCAGACTCTTCAACTTTTTGGATTAACCAGTTTCTACACATTTGGCACAACTGCCAATGCTGATGGTATTGGTACATCCAACGGAGGATGGAGATAATCTGTTTGTTATAAATAAGTAAAAAAGGCTGTCTTTAAGACAGCCTTTTTTATTTAAGATTTTTCAAACCTTCATTCACATACTCAAAGACCCCGGCTTCCAATTCAAAAGGTTTTTTGTTAAAACCAATCCCCTTCATTTTCTCCATTCTGGCCTCAGTAAAATACTGATACTTATCCCGTATATCAATTGGAGTATCTATGTACTCGATATTAACCGGCTTGTTTAAAGCATTAAAAACAGCTTTAGCCAAATCGTTAAACGTGCGGGCCTGGCCAGATCCAAGGTTATAAATACCTGAATTTTTGCGATGGTGCATAAAGAACATGCACACCTCAGCCACATCCTTCACATAAATGAAATCGCGCTTTTGTTCTCCATCTTTGTAGTCTGGCTGATGCGATTTAAATAATTTCATTTTTCCTGTTTTGGAAATCTGATTGTAAGCATGCCAGATTACAGAAGCCATACGNNCGTCAAAATCCTGCTTCGACTGGCCGTAGGGGTTCAGAGGCTTTAACATGGGTATCTTTGATTCATCATCGTTATACCCAAACTCACCTAACCCATACGTAGCGGCCGAGGAAGCATAAACTAACGGAATCTGATATTGGCAACAACGCCTCCATACTTCTTTGGTGTATTCAGTATTAAGCGTATGCAGAAGGGTAAGATCAAATTCTGCAGTATCCGTTCGGGCCCCGATATGAAAAATAAACTCTACGTTCTCATAATTTTTATCAAGCCAGGCTAAAAACAAATCGCGATCAACACGTTCTTTTATCTTTGCGTCAGTCAGATTATTGTTCTTTGCTGCATTGTCAAATTTATCAACAGCAATTATAGCATTGAAGTTATCCTGATTTAACCGGTGAATAAGATAACTTCCAATAAAACCTGCAGCGCCAGTAACAACTATCATAGCCTCTTTTTGAAGCAATTTACATAAAAGCGGCATCAGCTTCAGATAGTTTATCTGTCGTATATTTGGGGCTTGTTTAAATGGTATGGTTTACGTAAGCCGAAAAGAACACTTTAATGCAGCGCACAAGCTTTACAATCCCACATGGAGCAAAGAAAAGAATGTGGAAGTTTTCGGGCCGTGTGCTAACGAAAACTGGCATGGCCATAATTTTGATTTGATTGTAACCGTAAAGGGCACCCCTGATCCGGACACAGGGTTTGTAATTGACCTTAAAAAATTGAGTACATTAATTCGCAATGAAGTAATTGAAAAGCTGGATCATAAAAACCTGAATGTGGATGTAGATTTTATGCATGGCAAGCTGGCAAGTTGCGAAATATTGGTAATCGAAATCTGGAAAATTCTTGCACCAGAAATCAAAACAATAAGTAAGTATGGTGTGTTGCACTCTATTCGGTTGTTTGAAACCCCCCGTAATTATGTGGAATACTTTGGTGAATAAATACAGTTTGCTGTGAGGTATTACATGGTAGCGGGCGAGCGGTCTGGCGATCTGCATGGCAGTAACCTGGTAAAGGCAATTCGGAAGCAGGAACCACAGGCAGTCTTCAAAGGTTTTGGGGGCGATGATATGCAACAGGCTGGCGTAGCTATTTCGGTGCATTATCGCGAAATGGCTTTTATGGGATTCGTTTCTCTGGCGTTTAGCTTGTTTAAGATTTTTCGATATGTCCGTTTTTGCAAGAAAGATATTCTTGAATTTAAACCGGATGCTATTATTCTGATAGACTACGGTGGGTTTAACCTGAAGATGGCGTTGTGGGCAAAAGCAAATGGATTCAAAGTTTTCTACTACATACCGCCAAAGGTGTGGGCGTGGTATCAAAGTCGCGCAATAAAGTTGAAAGCCAATACACATCGCATATTTGTGATTTTGCCTTTCGAGAAGGATTTTTTTAGAAAATACAATTGCGAAGTGGATTATGTAGGCAATCCGGTATTAGATGCCATTAAGGCTTTTCAACCCAACAATCAGTTTTTAGATACCTATTCTGTTGTGCCAGATAGAAAAATTGTAGCGTTATTACCCGGTAGCCGCAAAATAGAATTAAAGCGCATTGTGCCTTTAATGGTTGAAATTGTTGTGCGTAATCCGCAAGTTCAGTTTGCAGTAGCTGTTGTAAGTAATTTACCTGAAGCACTCTATAAACCATTAGCGAATAAGCCTAATGTAATTTTTGTACGAGAGGCCACCTACGATTTGCTGACGCATGCACATGCAGCCATTGTTACATCGGGCACTGCTACCCTGGAGACGGGGATATTTAAAATACCCCAGGTGGTTGTGTATAAAACCAGTTTGGTAGAATATCTGATTGCAAAATGGCTGGTGAAAGTAGAGTTTATCTCTCTTGTTAACCTGATAGCCAACAAGGAAGTAATTCGGGAATTAATTCAAAACAATGCGAAAACTGAAATTGTTAATGCAGAATTGAACCGGCTATTAAATGATGAGATGTATGTAACCACAATGAAGGAGGGCTACAGCCGGGTGTATCAAATTCTGGATACCGGCTCTGCATCCGAAAATACAGCCACCTTAATACTGAAGTATTTGAACAAAAAAGGTTAGGCTACCTTCAGTTTACTGTAATGAGACTTGTTGAATTTTTCTTCCGCGTAAGCGCGATTGATTACTAACCTGTCTGTAGTTTTATCAGAGGGCATTTCGAACATAGCATCATTTACAATGGCTTCGCAGATTGAACGTAAGCCCCGGGCGCCTAACTTAAAGTCCATCGCTTTCTCAACAATAAAATCCAGTGCACCATCTTTAAATTCTAATTCGATGTTCTCCATTTCAAACAATTTCTTGTACTGCTTTACCAGAGCGTTTTTGGGCTCGGTAAGAATTTTTCGTAAAGCAGAATGATCAAGTGGGTTAAGAAATGAAACCACAGGCAATCGGCCAATTAATTCAGGAATAAGTCCGAAAGACTTTAAATCCTGAGACGAAACAAATTGCAAGAGATTATTTAAGTCTACATCGGCCGGATTAACACTTTCGGAAGTAGCAGCAAAACCAAGTGGTCTTGTATTTAACCGTTTACCAATCAGGCGCGAGATCCCTTCAAAAGCTCCACCACAGATGAANNGGGTTATCTGACTTGCGGGCGATTTTGTCTATTTCATCAATATATACAATGCCTCGTTCTGCGGCTTCGGTGTTGTAATCTGCAGCCTGAAGTAAGCGTGTTAAAATACTCTCCACATCTTCGCCTACATAGCCGGCTTCTGTAAGCACGGTTGCATCGGCAATACAAAAAGGTACTTGTAAAATTTTAGCCAGTGTACGCGCCAGATACGTTTTTCCTGTACCCGTTTCGCCAACCATAATAATATTCGATTTTTCAATCGTGATATCTGTATCGGTTTTACGTTGCATTAAGCGTTTGTAATGATTGTAAACGGCAACAGCCATTACGCGTTTGGCTTCATCCTGCCCGATTACATATTCATCCAGAAATTTTTTGATTTCGCGCGGCTTTATTAGTTTAAAGTTGGGCAGGGCTCCTGGTTCAACCTTATTCTTTTTTTCCTCCAGTAAAATCTGGCTGGCCTGCGTTACACACTTATCACAAATGTGTGCATGAATACCCGAAATCATCAGATCTACATCTTTCTTATTTCTTCCGCAAAATGAACAGGTAACTTCAGCCATACGTAATCGGTAAATGGTTCAATTAATCAACAGACAAAGGTACAATTTTTCCTTGTTTGCATTGGCTAATAGCTTACACAGGCTAAATTGATGTTATTTCTTGCGTTCCAGTACTTCGTCAATTAATCCGTAAGCTTTGGCTTCTGAGGCACGCATCCAGTAGTCGCGGTCAGAGTCCTTATCAATTTTCTCATAAGTCTGGCCACTGTGCTTTGCTAGTATGGTGTATAAATCCTGTCTTAATTCAAGGGTTTGTTTCATGGATATCTCCATATCTCTTGATGTTCCCTGCATTCCGGCAGAGGGTTGGTGAATCATAACACGCGAGTGTGGTAAGGCCGAACGTTTTTTGGAAGTTCCGGCAGCCAATAATACTGCACCCATCGATGCAGCCATACCGGTACAAATAGTGGCTACATCCGGATTAACATATTGCATGGTATCATAAATTCCTAACCCGGCATATACCGACCCCCCCGGGCTGTTGATGTACATAATGATATCCTTTTTGGGGTCGGATGACTCCAGAAACAAAAGCTGGGCGGTAATTACGTTTGCAACATAATCGTCTACGGGTGTGCCAAAAAAGATAATTCGGTCTGCCATCAGGCGCGAGAACACATCAATAACCGTTGCCCGCATCTGGCGTTCCTCAATGATGTTTGGGGTCATACCAGTAACGGTATAGGGATTTTCGCTTACGTGTTTGGTGTAGCTGTCAAGGGCATTGCCGCTCATGCCGAGGTGATGGACAGCAAATTTTCGGAATTCGTTAGATTGTGACATATTGAAAATTAAGAGTTTACAGATTTTAAAATGAAGACGTTTTAAAGACTTATTTTATTTTTCTCAAGTCAATGTTACTAAGAAAAATGAAATAAAAAAGCCCTATTTAATCAACAGGGCTTTGGTTTAACCAGATTCGGCCGGTTTTAGTTCTGCTAATGGCGGTGGGCTTCTGCCATTTTTTTAAACTCTTCCAGGCTAACTTTCTTTTCAGTTACTGAAATATTCTCTTTAATCACTTTCAGAATTTTATCGTGGCGAAGCTGATTGTATATTTTCATAAAATTTTCGCCTTTGCCGTCCTGGCCCGATAGGTAATTGTTGGCAATATCATTCAGTTTATCGCCCAACTGCGAGGCAATGGCCGGCCCGCCAAATTGATCCATTATAAACTGTTTGGCTTTTTCGCGAACCTCATCACCTTCCACTTTTATCTCTTTGTCCTCGGCAATTTTATTTTTGATTAAATCCCATTTTAACGAATCGCGGTATGAATTAAACTCCTTCTCTAAGACCACATCGGTAACTTCGCCATTGCTGGAATTCTTCAACCAACTTTTAAGAAAACTCTCTGGCATGGTAATTTTGGTGTGATCAACATAGTAGTGCTGAATTTCATGATCCAGCAAATGCTCGGTTTCCCGATTATAATTTTCACTTATTGTAGACTTTATCTTTTCAATAAACTCTTCTTCGCTTTTAACCGCATTGGGGCCAAATACTTTATCAAACAATTCCTGATTAATTTGTGCTGGCTCGGGCTGGCTAATTGTAGTAATCTTAAATGAATAAGTTCCGGTTGCTTTTTCAGCTTCTTCTTCGGCAATGTTTAGGGCCTGAGCTTTAGCTTTCACATCATCAAAGGTCTTGTCAATATCAAACTCTACTACGTCTTCAATTTTTAACCCAAGAAATTTCTTTTGTTCTTTCTTCGCTATTTTATCCAGGGTGATGTAAGAACTTTTTTTCTCTTCTTCACCTGCTTTGGAAATTTCGCCATACAAGTTGCACCCGGCTTCGGCTGCTTCGGGGTATGTTACCTTGCCAAAACGTTGTTTAACGTCCTCAAGAGTTTCGTCAATTACAGATTGATCAACGGTTATAGGGTATGATTTTACTTTTACTTTAGCTGAAAGGTCAACCTCAAAATCGTCCACCAAACCAATCTGAAATTCAAATTCAAAATCTTTTTGAGAATCCCAATCAATCCCAAACGCCTTTTCCTGGTTGGGCATGGGGTCGCCTAAAATGCGCAATTTCTGATCGCGTATATAATCCGATACCGAGTGCGATACAATATGGTTAACCTCATCTACCAGAATAGATTTTCCAAACATCTTCTTAATTACTCCGGTAGGTACTTTACCCTGCCTAAAACCCTTAATATTTGCCTTTCGGGCATAGTCTTTTACCTTTTCTTCTACTTTTAGCTGATAATCGCTTTCGGCAAGGTTAATCCTAATTATTCCGTCCGTAGCGCTTTGTTTGTCGAGTGTAATGTTCAAGGTAAAATATTTAAAGATTTAATAATTAGTTAAATAGGCAGAAAGCAAGTGGCAGCCGGCAAATTGCCCACTGCCTTACTGCCCACTGCCTACTTAATTTTTGTGCGCATGGAGGGACTCGAACCCCCACGCCTTGCGGCACTAGATCCTAAGTCTAGCGCGGCTGCCAATTACGCCACATGCGCATGTTCCACTTTTGGTTAAAAAAACAAGCTTTTTTACCAAAGGGAGTGCAAATTTAGAGATATTTCGTTATGATTAAAGGGCTGAATAAAAAATTGAATTTTTAACAACGTAAGGAACCGTGGTAATTGATGTTGAAGAAGAGAAGAGGGAAATCATTGCGCGTTATCGCAGGTTGTTGCGAAAGGCAAAACCGGTATTAAACGAAGGCGATGCCCGCCTTATTAAAAAGGCCTTTACCATTTCTATGGAAGCGCATAAAGATATGCGTAGAAAGTCGGGCGAGCCCTACATCTTTCACCCGCTTTCGGTGGCCGAAATCTGTGTAGAAGAAATCGGGTTGGGCACCACCTCTATTATTGCCGCCCTGCTGCACGATGTGGTTGAAGACACAGATATTCAACTGAAAGATCTTGAGCGGATTTTCGGAAATAAAGTAGCACGTATTATTGACGGCCTTACCAAAATACGCGGTGTGTTTGAATACGGAACTTCGGCCCAGGCTGAGAACTTCCGCAAAATGCTTTTTACTCTTTCGGAAGATGTTCGGGTAATTCTGATAAAGCTGGCCGATCGGTTGCATAACATGCGCACGTTAGATAGCATGCCGCGTAACAAACAGTTGCGGGTATCGTCCGAAACGATTTATCTGTATGCTCCCCTTGCACACAGGCTTGGGCTTAATGCGATCAAAACTGAACTTGAAGATTTATACCTGCGGTTTACCGATAACGCGGTGTATCGTGAAATAGCTGATAAAATTGATGAAACCCGGGTATCGCGAAATAAATTCATAAAACTATTTGTGCAGCCTGTAAAAGATGAATTAGATAAACTCAATATTGAATACGAAATAAAGAGCAGGCCAAAATCTATTTTCTCCATCTACAATAAGATGCGCAAACAGAACATCCCCTTTGAGGAGGTGTACGATTTGTTTGCAGTGCGCCTTATTCTGAACACGCCAATAGAACAAGAAAAATCTTTTTGCTGGCAGGCTTATTCAATTGTAACGGATTATTACACACCTAACCCCGATCGGCTGCGCGATTGGATTAGTACACCCAAAGCCAACGGATACGAATCGCTGCACACCACCGTAATGGCAAAAAACGGCCAGTGGGTAGAGGTGCAGATCAGAACCAGACGAATGGATGAAATTGCAGAAAAGGGCTATGCTGCCCACTGGAAATACAAAGACAATCACTCCACACACGAATCAAATCTGGAAAAATGGTTGATACGTGTGCGCGAATTGTTAGAGAAGCAAGACCTTACAGCCCTTGAGTTTGTAGATGATTTTAGAGGTAATCTTTTTAATGAAGAAATCTTTGTATTCACCCCAAAAGGCGAATTGAAAACATTACCCAACGGAGCTACAGCCCTTGATTTTGCGTTTGATATACACACCGATATTGGTGCTAAATGTATTGGGGCTAAAGTAAATCAAAAGTTGGTGCCCATTAATCACGTGTTGAAGAATGGCGATCAGATTGAAATTCTCACCTCGTCCAAGCAAAAAGCAAACGAAGATTGGTTACGCTTTGTAATAAGTCCCAAAGCCAAATCCAAAATCAAAGAATTATTAAAAGAAGATAAGCGTAATGTAGTAGACCTTGGCAAAGAAATGCTGGGGCGTAAACTCAAGCAATTGAAAATAGATGCCAATAACCAGGTGTATGAGCAAATGCGGGCTTACTTCAATGTTAATTCTCAATTTGAATTACACTACCGGGTAGGCAAAGGAACTATTACCGTAAATGACCTGAAGCGATTTAAAGAGTTCAAACCCTCTTCACCTCTTAAAACCCGCCCGCTCGAACAGGTAGATGTAAAAACGATCGAACAGGAAATCAAAGCCAAAGGTCGCCAGGAAGATACCTTGCTGATTGGCGAGGATATGGATGTGGTGGAGTACAAACTGGCTAAATGCTGCACCCCAATTCCAGGCGATGATGTCTTTGGCTTTGTTACCGTAAACGAAGGCATTAAAATTCATCGCACCACATGCCCTAACGCTACTGAACTGCTGGCTAACCATGGCAATCGCGTAATTAAAGCAAAATGGACATCGCAACACGAAGTGGCTTTTTTAACCGGTCTTAAGGTAATAGGTACCGATAGGGTGGGTCTTATTAACGATGTGTCCAAGGTAATCTCAGAAGAACTTAAAGTAAATATGAGCTCGCTTTCGTTTAAAACAGATCAAGGTATTTTTAGTGGCGAAATAATGCTTTATGTAAACGATACCCGGCATCTCGAGATGCTGATTTCTAAACTGGAGAAGGTAGAAGGAGTGGTAAAAGTTTCAAGGTTCGATTCACGCGTGACCTGATTTTGCGAACCAAAGCCTTAATCTGAGTGATGAAATACTATATTTGCGCTGCAAGAAAAATATGGCTCTTAATAGAAAAGTATTTGATGAAGTAAAACAAATTTTTACAGCATACCTGGAAAACAAGGAATTGCGTAAAACACCCGAACGGTATGCCATTCTCGAAGAAATCTATTCGTTAACCGGACATTTTGATGTTGAGTCGTTGTACATCAATATGAAAAACAAAAGCTATAGGGTAAGCAGGGCTACGGTTTACAATACATTAGATTTATTGGTTGAATGCGATTTGGTAAGTAAGCACCAGTTTGGTAAAAATCTGGCCCAGTACGAAAAATCGTATGGCTACAAACAGCACGATCATTTAATTTGTACCGAATGCCACAAAGTAGTTGAATTTTGCGATCCGCGTATTCAAACCATTCAGAATACAGTAGAAGAATTATTGCACTTTAATGTGATGCACCACTCATTAATTTTGTATGCTTCGTGTAAGAAAGCAAATTGCGAAAACAAGAAATTATGAACCTAACACAGGAACTACGAGGTAACAACCTGATATTAAGAATAGCAGGAGATTTAATAGTAGAAGACGATAACTCCCAACTCATTTCAGTTGTTAACGAAGCAATTAGCCATCAGGTAGCCACTTGTATTATTGAGATATCCGCACTTCGGTACATAAACAGTAGCGGAATTGGAATTTTGATCACCATACTAACCAAATTCAGAAACAAGGGTGGAGAGGTTTACCTGATGAATCCGTCAGAAAGTGTAACCAAACTATTGGTAATTACTAAACTCAACTCTATTTTTCAGATTATTAAATCGGAAGAAGAAATAAAGAAAGCATAAGCCAATATAAATTCAGAAATGAAAGTAGATGTATTGCTGGGCCTGCAATGGGGCGATGAAGGTAAAGGTAAAATTGTAGATGTGCTGGCACCGCGCTACGATGTGGTGGCCCGTTTTCAAGGCGGACCAAATGCAGGCCATACGCTTGAGTTTGATGGAATTAAACATGTATTGCACCAAATACCTTCCGGGATATTCAGAGAGAAAACCCGCAACATTATTGGCAATGGAGTAGTTCTGGATCCGATTGTTTTTAAAACTGAAATCGAAAAGCTGGCTAAGTTCAACATGAATGTGAAAGCCAATCTTTTCATTTCAAAGAAAGCTACCCTTATTGTGCCTACGCACCGCTTGCTTGATCAAGCCTATGAAAAAGCCAAGGGCGATCAGAAGATTGGTTCAACACTAAAAGGTATTGGCCCATCGTATCAGGATAAAATCGGGCGGCAAGGTTTACGGGTGGGCGATATACTTTCTCCAGAGTTTGAAACCAGGTTTAAAAAACTCACAGATATTCATTTTGAGATACTGAAAAACCATGCTATTGAATTCAACTGGCCGGAATTAGAAAAGCAATTCTTTGAGGCAGTTGCTTTTTTAAAAGACTTCAATCTGATCGATAGCGAATACTTTATTAATGAAGAACTAAACAAGAAGTCAACTGTTCTGGCAGAAGGAGCTCAGGGATCTTTGTTAGACATAGACTTTGGAAGCTACCCGTTTGTAACCAGTTCAAATACCGTAACTGCAGGTGCATGTACGGGTTTAGGTATTGCACCGGCAAAAATTGGCGAGGTTTACGGAATCTTTAAAGCATATAGCACACGTGTGGGTAGTGGCCCTTTCCCTACCGAGTTGTTAGATGAAGAAGGCGAACGTATGCGTAAAGAGGGCAACGAGTTTGGATCCACCACTGGCCGCCCCCGCAGGTGTGGATGGATCGATTTACCATCACTCAAGTACTCCATTATGATTAATGGAGTTACACAGTTGTTAATGATGAAAGCCGATGTGTTGAGCATATTTTCAACTATTAAGATTTGCACCCACTATAAATTAGCTGACGGTACTATTACAGAAGCACTACCTTATGAATTTGTAAACCAGAAGATTGTTCCGGTTTATACCGAACTTCCAGGTTGGAATACCCCACTTTCTGGAACCCGGGAATCGGATTTGCCAACCAATCTATTGTCATATGTTTATTTTCTGGAAAAATCTTTGGGTGTTCCAATTTCCCTTATCTCAATAGGACCAGACCGGGCACAAACCATTTTGCGCAACCAAAGTAAATTCTGAAATATTTTTAGTACCTGCTTGCGTAGGCATAGATTTCCATCTACATTTGCAGTCCCAAAATGAAAACGGGGGAGCAATCAACCAGATGGGTTGATCAAATTAAGGCTAAGGCCACTATTGAATAAAGCGATTGGAAACAAAAGCAGATATTCAAAACGTTCTTTGAATGAATGGAG
>DEIA01000045.1 GCA_002352225.1 Flammeovirgaceae bacterium UBA2786 | reverse complement strand
TCAACAGCAGGTTTGTAACCCGTGCCCGAATACTTATTGATGATGAACAGTACTTGTTTATTTTTGACTTTGAAGGCAGACATAAAACAAAGATAACTTTACCGGATATGGAATTTAAACCGCGCAAAATAAAATTTAAAGCCTGGGACGAGGAGAGCAAACTGCTGATGCGGCTCAATAGTATTGATTGTAATAAAGGAGAGTTGATAAAACGGGGCCACATTCTTTTGCAGTTTACCGGCCTGCATGATTGCGATGCCGAAGAAATATATGAGTTGGATGTACTCATGCTTTCGCTTGAGAAGTATGTGGTATTTTGGAACGAAGCCACAAATGGTTGGCACATTGCTCCAATTGTTAATCTTGCCGACTCGCGTTCGTTCCTTTCAGATTCAGCAATTAAGATGAGGCGTTTTGGTAGTTACTATCAACTTCAACCTACTTCGTAAGCTTACTTTCTATGTAACTAATAGCCTGCCCGATTGTTTGCATTTTCTCGGCATCATCGTCTGGAATTTTAATGTCAAAGGTTTGTTCAAATTCCATTACTAATTCAGCATAGTCAAGCGAATCGATGCCCAGGTCTTTCACAAAACTGGCATCGGGTGTAATTTCAGAATTGGAAATACCCAATTTTTCGATTAAGATGGCGTGAACTCTTTTTTGAACGTCTGGCATATAAAATGTTGATTGTTCAAATCTAACAATCTTTTTAGACTTTCATTTTTTGGAGAGAGAAGTTTAAAACCTGAGTAAAAACTCAGTTCCTTTACCCAGTTCGGATTTTACTGTAATATTTCCTTCGTGCTGGCGCATTATCTGTTTGGATAGGCTTAATCCAATGCCAGAACCTGTCTTTTTAGTAGAGTAGAAGGGGATAAAGATTTTCTCAAGGGCTTCGCTATCAATACCCGAACCATTATCCTTTATCGATATTATCGAGCGGCCCTTTTCATTTGAATAGGCCGTAAGGTCAATTTGTTTTTGTGGTTGTTCTTCAAAGGCCTGAATGGCATTCTTAATGAGGTTAATAATTACCTGTTCAATCATGGTTTTATCGGCTAGCACATATAGGTTAGCCGGGGTAACGGAAACGGTAACCGTAATCAGGTTATCGGCTAATTCTTTTTTGTGAAGGTGTGCCAGTTCGTCCAGTAATTCTTTCACGTTTACCTCAGCCAGTTTTGGCTTGGGTATATGCGTAAGATTTCTGAATTCTCTCACAAATTTAATCAGGCCTGCACTGCGCTTACTAATGGTTTGCAGCGACAAATACATGTCTTCCAGGTCTTCTTTTTTTAGTTCGGTTTCGGTTGGTCTGTCAATCCGGCTTTTCAGATCTTCTTCTACGATTCCGGCTAATGACGAAATAGGTGTAACCGAATTCATGATTTCATGCGTAAGTACACGCACCAGATTTTGCCAGGCTTCCATTTCTTTTTCTTCCAATTCGCTCTGAATGTTACTCATGGAAATGAGTTTCACCTCTTCATCCCGTAAGGTAAGTTCAATGGCAAATACAGAAAGTTGAATGGTTTCGTCACCAAATTTTAATTGCAGCAACTCGCGGCCACCCGTTTTCAGTTTTAAGAAAGTGTCCACAAGCGACTCGCTCACCACTTTCAAATCTTCTACCCGATCGGCTTTGGTTACCCGAAGTAATCTTTTGGCTGCACTATTCATAATCTGAATAGAGCCATCGCGTTTAAACGTAAGCAAGCCAATACCTACATGTTGTACAATGTTTTTGAAGAACTGAAATTCAGAGTCTTTTTCTTTGCGGGCCTGCTTCAGTTTGGTTAATGCATCGTTCAACTCTTGTTGTAGTTTTTGAACGGTTGCTGAATTTGTATCAGCCTTAAAGGTTTGAGTTATTTCGTCAAACCGAATAGAATCCAGGAATGAAGAAAGTGGAACGTCTGGTTCGCCCACTTCTTTCAATAATAGTTTTACCTGAAAGACAATGGCCACAAGTACAGCCAGTATTAATATGTAACTCCGGTTATCAGCCGAAACCAAAAAAGCAAACACCACAATAGTAGCTACCAGTATGGCGATACGGGTAACAAGTGGCGAACGCTTATTAGAGTCCATACTTTTCCATTCTGCGATATAACGAGGCACGCGTAAGGCCTAATTCTTCTGCTGCTTTAGAGATGTTGCCATTATGCAGTTGAATGGCTTTTACAACAGCGGCCTTTTCTACTTCATCCAGGTTCAGGGTATCGGCCGCTGTATCGTTGGAGTTTTTACGGCTGAATAAAAAATCGCTTTCCTGCAAGGTGGATGAATCGGCCATAATTACGGCACGCTCAATAGCATGTTGCAGTTCGCGCACATTACCCGGCCATGGATACTTTTTTAATTTGTTCATGGCTTCTGCCGAAATGGTGTGCACTTCCTTACGGTATTTTTTAGCGTAATGGTTAAGGAAGTGATTGGCGAGCATGGGAATATCATCGATGCGATCGCTTAGCGGTGGAATAGTAATTTCTACCGTATTAATCCGGTACAATAAATCCTGTCTGAATTTTCCTTCCTGTACCATTTGGTGCAAAGGCATGTTGGTGGCACAGATTAAGCGTATGTCAACTTCAATGGACTGATTAGAACCTACGCGGGTAACCTGTCTGGATTGTAACGCACTCAAGAGTTTGCTTTGCAGCGCCATACTCAGGTTACCGATCTCATCCAGAAATAAGGTTCCGCCATTGGCTAATTCAAATCTTCCGGGCCGATCTTCGCGGGCATCGGTAAAGGCACCTTTCTTATGGCCAAATAATTCGCTTTCAAACAAGGTCTCGGTTATGGCACCCATGTCAACGGCTACAAATGAATTGTCTTTGCGCATCGATTTTTGATGAATGGCGCGGGCTACTAATTCTTTTCCGGTTCCGTTCTCACCTAATATCAAAACGTTTGCATCGGTTTTAGCCACCTTATCAATTAGCCCAAATACATCGTTAAGTGCGCTACTCTGTCCAATAATATCGCGGAAGGGTTGGCTAATCTGTTCTTCCAGCATTTGCTTGGCTTTACGCAACTTATCAACTTCGTTGTACGATTTTTTAAGTTTAATAGCGGTAGAAATTGTGGCTACCAGCTTTTCGTTTTGCCAGGGTTTTAGAATAAAATCGGTTGCACCTTCTTTTAATGCGCGCACCGCCATTTCCACATCGCCAAATGCTGTAATCATAATCACCACGGCATCCGGATCGCGTTCTTTAATTTGTTTTAACCACTCGAATCCTTCTTTGCCACTGGTGGTGTCTTTGCTAAAGTTCATGTCCAGCAGAATAACATCGTAGGTGTCGTTGTTAAGCAGGAATGGAATCTTGTTTGGATTTTTTTCAATGATTACCTGGTGATTAGATTTTTTAAGCAACATTTTAGCTGCCAGTAAAACATCTTCATCGTCATCGATCATCAGGATTTTGCCTTCGTTCACAGGAATAGGTTTAAAGTTTTGCTGATTTAATAGGAAAAATTATGCCATTGCGTTAGCAAGGCTAAAATGAGGTTTTTGTAGTTCGGTTTGTGCTTAAGCGTACAAATATGTTCAAAAATGAACACAAAAGAACCTATTCTATAGTGTATTTATATAATGTGGCCAATTTGTTTGTACCCAGTGTAATCAGCCTTTCATCTGTTATAATAGCTTGTATTGTATTAGCCGGAAGCAGATGCTCGCGCCATTGTGAAGTTAACAGATTGAAGTATTTCAGCTTTCCATCCTGAACAAAATATAATTCGTCTCCAAAAAAGTAGAAGCCCGCCAGACCGGGTACCTGAATTTGTTCAATTACATTACCCAGGTGATTAAGAATAAGAATACCTGAGTTTTTATCGAGCAAAAAAATAAGGTTAAGGTATTCGCGGAGGTAGGTGAAATTGGCGTTCTCAAAGTTTTCGGCTGGCAGGTTAAACTCTTGTATTACCTGATTGCTGGCAGGAAGTACTTTTTTAAGCGACCAATCTGCCTGATCTAATATCCACAAGCGATTATCATGCGTGGGGCAAACCAGTATAGGTTCAATGGCCCAAGCAGGATCAAGTGTGTGGGTGGTGCTGCTCTCAAAATTACGATCAAATAAATTGTATTGTTTTTGATCGCGGGTGTAAACAAAAATCGTAGGTTGAAACCAGGGCTCAACTAATGTTATTTTTTGCGCAGATGAGGTGGCTATATTTTTTCCCTCAGTATCGTATTTACGCATACGCCCCGACTTTTCGATGAATATAAAATTGCCAAGACGATCAACTGAAATGGATTCTGTTTTCTTAGCCTTCCACGATTTTAGTTTTACAAAATCAGATTGCGTGTAACCGAGCAAGGGAGCCAGACAAAACGTTAAAAACAGAATTCTAGACATTACAAAGGCGCTTCAAATTTTTTTAATGTTGTATGCGTTCCATCATATTCTGCGTAGGTATCGAAATGTACCCACTCGCCCAGGTTAATATATCGACTTGTATCACTCACCTTCAGGTCGAGTGGTAGGTGGCGATGTCCGAAAATGTAAAAGTCATGGTGTGCGGTTTGTTCTACTTCCTTACAGTAAGTTAACAGGAACTCTTTATCCTCACTAACAAATTGCTCGCCCTTCTTGGTGTTGCTGATGCGGCTTTTGCGGCTCCAGTAATTAGCAATTCCAATACCCAGGTTGGGATGAATGCGGGCAAACAGCCATTGGCAGGTTTTACTGTTGAAGAATTTTTTCAGGATTTTGTAGTTTGAATCACCCGGTCCAAGTCCATCCCCGTGCCCAATCAGAAATGTATGCGAATTGATTTGTAATTCGATCGGTTTACGATATATAACTATTCCTATTTCTTTCTCAAAGTAATCAAACATCCACATATCATGATTTCCGGTAAAGAAGTAAATAGGAATGCCGGCATCGCGTAAGGCTGCTAACTTACCCTGCACGCGTATAAACCCCTTGGGAATGGCGTGTCGGTATTCAAACCAAAAATCAAAAATATCGCCCATCAGGTAAATGGCGTAAGCATCTTTTTCAATTTGCGAAAGCCAGGCTACAATTCTTTTTTCGCGGGCGGTACTGCTGGCGGCATCGGGTACACCCAAATGAAAATCGGAAGCAAAGTAGATCTTCTTTCCGGCTGGCAGGGTGTAGGGTAGAGTCATAGTTGCAAATAACGATAAAAGCAGGGCAATGAAAAAAGCCCTCTTAAGAGGGCTTTGGGTTTAAGTGAGATTAATGCACTACTTTGTTTCGGTTAAAGGAAGTTCGGGGGTTGTTTCCTGCACTCCGTTCGATTTATTTTCTTCTTTTACTTCGGGCGTTGTAGTGTTTGTAAATTTCTCGTATGTAGTCTGGTGCGCAAAAGGCCGCTTACCAATTAATCTTTCGAGGTCATTCTGGAATAGGATCTCTTTTTCAAGAAGTTCTTTTGCAATAATTTCCAGGTGTTCACGATGCTCAACAAGCAAGGCCTTTGTTCGTTCAAATGCGTTATCAATTATTTTTTTAACCTCCTTATCAATTTTTTCGGCTGTAGCCTCAGAATAAGGTTTGTTGAACGAATAATCGGATTGCTTTGAATCGTAGAACGAAATATTTCCGATCTCTTTGTTCATACCATATACGGTAACCATGCTGTATGCCATTTTGGTAATACGCTCAAGGTCGCTTAATGCACCGGTAGATATTTTTCCAAATACAATTTCTTCTGCTGCACGGCCACCAAATGTCATACACATTTCGTCTGTAAGTTGTTCGGTTTGGTAGAGAAACTGTTCTTTAGGTAAATATTGCGCGTAGCCCAGAGCAGCTACTCCACGAGGAACGATACTCACTTTTACCAATGGATCGGCATGTTCTAAAAACCAACCGGCTACTGCGTGGCCCGCTTCGTGGTACGCCACAATTCGTTTTTCTTCAGGAGAAATAATTTTTGTTTTCTTTTCAAGGCCACCAATCACACGATCAATCGCATCCTGAAAATCCTGCATATCTACTTCGCCCTTATCTCTTCGGGCCGCAATTAATGCAGCTTCGTTACATACGTTAGCAATTTCGGCTCCGGCAAAGCCAGGTGTTTGTGCGGCTAATTTTTTAACGTCTACATCCTTTGATAGCTTAATAGGCTTCAGGTGTACTTTAAAAATTTGTTCACGTCCTACAATATCCGGTTTATCGATGCTGATCTGGCGATCGAAACGACCCGGGCGAAGCAGGGCAGAGTCAAGTACATCGGGCCTGTTGGTGGCAGCCAAAATAATTACACCGCTATCGGTAGCAAAGCCATCCATTTCTACCAGCAACGAGTTCAATGTATTTTCGCGTTCATCATTTGCACCGGGCATCTGGCCTCTTCCGCGCGAGCGGCCAATGGCGTCAATTTCATCTATAAAAACAATACAGGGGGCTTTTTCTTTTGCCTGTTTAAACAAATCGCGTACACGGGCAGCACCTACACCTACAAACATTTCTACGAAATCCGATCCCGATAAGGAGAAAAACGGAACACCCGCTTCGCCTGCAACCGCCTTGGCAAGCAAGGTTTTTCCGGTTCCGGGAGGGCCAACCAATAAAGCACCTTTTGGGATTTTGCCACCCAGTTTAGTAAACTTCTGAGGTGTCTTTAAAAAGTCAACAATTTCTTTTACTTCTTCCTTGGCTTCTTCCAGTCCGGCAACATCGGCAAATGTAATGCGTACTTTATTTTCAGCATCGAACAGGGCAGCTTTTGATTTTCCGATGTTAAAGATCTGGCCACCGGGGCCACCACCGCCTGTCATTCTGCGCATCAGCATCCAAAACCCGAATACCAACAATACTAAAAATCCCATGTTGAACAGGAATGAAGTGTAGTCTTGCCGTTCTTCTACTTTAAGGTCTACCTGATCGGCACGGGGCACATTCTTTTTAAGCTGTTCGTATTTCTCGATAAACTTATCGATTGAACCCACTTTCATTTTATAGTGTGGGCCTGCTGTGTTAACTCCCCATGGACTGGTGCGTTCAATCTCCTGTTTATACTTTGCGTTTTGAAGGGCATCTTCTTTGAGTGTAATCTCAATAATCCAGATGTTGTCGCTTTTGATCTGAACCAGGCGTTTGATATTGCCACCTTGTACCATGTCTTCAAAGCGGCTTTCGGTAATTTCAACCAACTCACTATTTCTGTTGTATACACTTATGCCCAGTACCACAGCTACCAGTAGCAGTATTACCCACATCTGGTAATTCGGTTTTGGTACTTTGGGTGCCACCTTCTTGTCTCTTTCCTTGTCCATTAGTTTTTAAAAAATTACTTATTGAATAACGTCTTTAGAATTAATAAGTTCAGCTAATCGCCTAATCTTCAATCTCGGTTATTTCTGCATCGCCCCAAAGTTTTTCGAGGGTGTAAAATTCCCTGCGATCTTTACGGAATACATGACTTACCACGCTGATATAGTCGAGAATCATCCACTCTTTATTGTTCTTACCCTCTACATGCCAGGGCTTTTCTTTCATAATTTTATATACCTCTTCATCAATTGAATCGGCAATGGCTTCCAGCTGCCTGTCGTTGTTTCCTGAGCAAATCACAAAGAAGTCGGCTACTGCATTCTTTACTTTCCGTAAATCCATTACCACAATGTCGGATGCTTTTTTTTCCTGCATTCCCTTTACAATGGCATCACTTAGTTTTTCGGAATTTAACCCCTTCTTTATTTTAGGCATTACCTATCTTCGGTTTTTTAATCAGAACAATCTGCAAAGCTAACCAAAATAACCTTGTATAAAATCCCTGCCAACACGCTTTTCGTAGGCAAGAACCTTGTTTTTGTGCCAGATTGTCACTCTACAAATTCTTTGGCTATGGATCTGGGCCAACGTGGTTCAATGGCTCAGGGTACTGTTATAATTACTGATAATCAGTATAGTGGCCGGGGCCAGCGCGGCAACCGGTGGATTTCTGAACCCGGTAAAAACCTTACTTTTTCAGTTTTGCTAAAACCCGATATTCGGGCCGATCAACAATTTATACTTACGCAGGTGGTGGCATTGGCTGTAGCCGACTATGTTAAAACCAAAACAACCGGTATTAAGATCAAGTGGCCAAACGACATTCTGGTTAGCGATAAAAAGATATGTGGTATTCTGATAGAAAGTTCGTTAACAGGTGCAGTGGTTCAGTTTGTGATTGCCGGTGCAGGTATAAATGTAAATCAAACGGTGTTTCAAAACCCACGTGCCACCTCGCTTAAAGTTGAAACCAATATTGAGTATAACCTGAACAACGAACTGCATGAATTACTAGGGGCACTTGAAGCGCGTTATCTGCAATGGCGGGAAGGAAATGTGGACAAACTTCAGCAAGAGTATCATCAAAACCTGTATCGCTTAGGCGAGCAACACGAATTCAAAACGCAACAATCGCGTTTTCGGGGCGCTATAGATTCGGTAGATGCGAATGGCCGGTTGAGAGTTAAATCGGATACCGGAATGCATACATTTGATTTGAAAGAAATCTCCTTTGCGGATTGGGCCTAATCAATTCACGTTCGGTTGGATTTTAATCGTGGAATAATTCTTTCATTTACACAAAAGGAGAACTCAAGTCGGTACTACTTTTTTACTTTTGCATAGTTGCCCCACTTAAATGATTTGTACCCGTTCGCTCACATATCAGTATCCTGCCGAAAGAGCCATTGCTTTTCGGGATTTAAACATAGATACGGGTAGCCAGTTTCTTTTGCTTGGCGAATCGGGTAGTGGCAAAACCACCCTGCTGCATTTATTAGGCGGGTTGCTTAAAACTCAAAGCGGAACCATTGAGGTGCATGGTACTGATATTTCGAAGTTTAGTGAGGCAGAATTAGATCATTTTCGCGGAAAGCACTTTGGTTTTATTTTTCAGCGCAACCATTTACTGGCTGCCCTTACGGTTGAACAAAATTTGTTACTGGCTCCTTATCTGGCAGGGATAAAGCAAAACCATCATCGGGTAGAGGAGGTGCTTTTGCAATTAGGTATAGCCGATCAAAAGAGAAAGCGCATTCAGGAGTTAAGTCTTGGGCAGGCGCAACGGGTGGCTATAGCCCGGGCGGTATTAAACAAGCCTTCGGTTATTCTGGCCGATGAACCAACCTCGGCATTGGATGATAAAAACTGCGACCGCGTAAGCGAGCTACTCGTTTCGGTTGCGCAACAAAACCAGGCTACGTTAATTATTGCCACACATGATCAACGCATAAAAAACCGGATTTGTAACCTTATCCAATTATGAATCTGTTTACACTTATTTTTTCCTACCTGAAATCGCGGCCACTTAATACGCTGCTCAATATTTTGTTGTTGGCGCTTGGTATTGCAATGATTACGGTTCTGTTGGTTTTTAACAACCAGATGCAGGCAAAAATTACGGATAATACCAAGGGTATTGATCTTGTAGTTGGCGCAAAAGGAAGCCCGTTGCAGTTAATTCTTTGCAACGTATTTCATATCGATTTCCCTACAGGAAATATTAAATTGAGTGAAGCAGATAAGTTAGCGAAACATCGGCTTGTAAAGAACGCCATACCGTTAGCCCTTGGCGACAGTTACCAGAATTACCGAATAATAGGAACTACACACGCATACGCGGAGTTGTACAAAGTTGAATTAGCCAGGGGTGAGTTGTGGCACTCTGATATGGAAGTTACAGTGGGCGCAACGGTGGCAAAACTAGTAAACCTGAAATTGGGGGATACATTTTCTAGCGCACACGGCCTGAGTGTTGACGGACACGCACACGAAGAACATCCTTTTGTGGTGAAGGGAATCTTAAAACCAACAAACAGTGTGGTAGATAACCTTATTCTTACCAATGTAGGCAGTATCTGGCAAGTACACGAACATAGTGAAACAGGTGTGGCAGTAAAGACAGATTCAATAACGGCCTCAGTGTTAGTACCCACTGTATCAACCTCAGACTCTACCCGCGAAATTACCGCATTGTTGATCAAATACCGAAACCCTATAGCCGCTATCCAACTTCCGCGCTATATCAATAGCCAAACCAACATGCAGGCTGCTTCACCTTCGTTTGAGGCAGCGCGGTTGTTTTCCATCTTAGGTGTTGGCATAGAGGCCCTAACCGGTTTTGCCTACGTGCTTATTTTCATTTCGGCTTTAAGCATTTTTCTGGCTTTATATAATTCTTTAAAAGAACGCAAGTACGATCTGGCCATCATGCGCTCGATGGGTGCCAGTAGGAGTAAATTATTATTAGCTACTCAGATTGAAGGAGTTTCACTAACCTTGTGTGGCAGCATGCTGGGTATAGCCCTCGGGCATATGGTTTTGTATTTGTTTACTATACTGGTTTCTGAAAGTCAGACGTCAGGATTAAACGCCTTTACGTTTTATTCCGAAGAATTGTATTTGTTAGCTGGAAGTTTGGTGTTGGGAATGGTTTGCTCGCTGATTCCTTCTGTGCAGGCCTACCGTACCGATATTCATAATGTACTGGCCGGAAACGGGTAATACGCTTACACGATTTTTGGGCAGATGATATTGTGAATACGTAATTTTGAAATCGAAATACTCTGAGGTATGAAAAGAATAGTTTTTTCTTTGTTAGTAATAATAGTTGGAACAACGGCCTATGCCCAAACCGATGGCTGGGTGGCGTTTGCCAAAACCAAATTCGATGCAAAATACAACGAAAGGGCTGGCGAGTATTTTTTATTCCCTACTTTTTCGGCCGATTTAAAAGCACAGGTAGGAAAGGATATTGAACTGGAAGGTTATTACCTGCCCATTGATGTAGATGGCAACGCCTACATTATTTTATCCAAGTTTCCCTACAGCCAATGTTTCTTTTGTGGTGGTGCCGGCCCCGAGTCGATTGCTGAAGTTTATTTCAAAGCTAAAACACCTGTGTTTGAACCCGATCAGTTTATTCGTATTAAGGGAAAATTGAAACTGAACGATTCTGATCTGGAGCATGGTAATTTTCTTATTGAGGAAGCTGTGCTGATAAAATAAAACTCTTCAGATTCAGATTAATCTCCAAGATGATTTTAAAAAAGCGTTATTATCAGAAAACCCGGAGTTTTTGGGGTGCCTATCTTTTAGGGCTATTGTGCGCAGGGGTTCTGTTGGAGGCGTGTAAACCAGTTTCGTATCAATACACCTATCAGGAATCCGCTCAGACCAACGAGCAGGCTGCCCTTCCGCAAATTCTTTTTATGTCGTTTACAATGCGAAAAGATAGTAGCGAATCGGTTGTTACCATGTTAGAAAAGAAAATATTAAAAGGCGTGTTGAAATCTGATCCGGAAAGCAGTATGGCCGATGATCGGCTATATGTTGTACAGTTAACTAAGGAAAGGACAACTCTGTCGGGTTATTATCTGGATCACCCGCTAAGGAAAAATATGGAGTATATAAATGAACAACAAGAGTATAAAACCCGATGGGTAGAACTTGAAGAAGCTGAGTTTTTTATCCGGGTTGCGTTGGATCCGGCCTGTGCCTATATAGTGCTATATGAAATGAAAGGAATGGAAGTAGAAAAATCTTTTTTGTTTAGTATAAACTAATTTCATGATGAGGATAATTTTTATTGTGATGTTGTTGCTTTTTGTGGGGAGGACTGAGGCCCAGATTTTTCCGGTTGATACCTTGTTTAAAAATGGTGACATCGCAAACAGGATTAACCTGGTTTTTTTGAGCGATGGATATCAGGCCAATGAAATGGGGAAATATATTACAGATGTTAATGCGTTGCTTAATAACATGTTTAATCAGGTGCCCTTTAAACATTACAAGAATTACTTCAATGCGTTTGCTATTAAAGTTCCGTCCAATCAGTCGGGCGCAAAACACCCGCGCACAAGTCCCGATAATGATTGCGCACCTGTTCCGCAGTTAGCAGTCGATAATTATTTCGGGTCAACTTTTGATTATGCCAATATTCATCGCTTGCTGGCTTCAACAAAAATGGGTACGGTGGTTAGTGTATTGCATACCAATTTTCCATTGTACGATCAGGGGTTTATTGTGGTAAATTCGCCCTACTATGGAGGTTCCGGGGGTGATTTTGCAGCATCATCCACCCATGCATTATCGGCCGATGTAAGCATACATGAAATTGGCCATTCATTTGCCCGCCTGGGCGATGAGTATTGGGCCGGTGCAAGTTATGCAGCCGAAAAGCCCAATCTTACCCAACAAAGTAATGCAACGCTGGTAAAGTGGGCAAACTGGGTGGGTACATCAGGTGTTGGGGTGTATGCACACAGTGAATCTCCAACCTGGTTTAGACCCCATCAAAACTGTAAAATGCGTTTCGTAAATGTTCCGTTCTGTAGCGTATGCAACGAAACGTTTGTAGAAAAAATTCATAGTCTCGTTAATCCAATAGACAGTTATTCGCCCAGCCAGTTGAATATTAATTTTGCAGATGAACCGCTGGAATTTTCAGTATCCTATATTGAACCCCAACCGAATACAATGACGGTAACCTGGAAAAGAGAGAGTAACACATTTGCGTCTAATCAGAATTCGGTTGTAGTGCCGGTAACATCATTTACAGAATTAGAAACGAAAATATCGGCCACGGTTACGGATGGTACATCGCTTTCCAGAAGTACAACGCATGGAACCAGTCATGTGTATGTAATAGAATGGACTATAACCAAAGAGGATCCAATTACGGGTGTACAGGTAAGGTCTGAAATTTTGGAATATGAGATAAAACTTTTCCCGAACCCGGTGCAACGCGATCTTAATTTTTCATATGCATTACCTCGTAGCGCTAAAGTAAGTGTTAGCCTTCAGGAATTATCGGGTAAAAAAGTTAAGACACTGGTTAGCGGAAAACAAGAGCCGGGTGAACATTCCTATACAATGGATATTTCGGGCATCGCAAAGAGTAACACAGTATACATAATGGAACTAAGGTCCGATGATTTGGTAACGTATAAGAGATTTGTAAAGATTGATTAGCGTAATAAAGCCAGGTTGGAAGAGCTGACTTCAAGATAAAGCTTACAACCTTCAGGTAGTTGTCAATCTTAAAATATAATACGTACTTCTTCCTCCCGAATTTTCTTTCTCCAATATTTTCAGTTCTATCAACGCTTGTATATCACGCAAAGCGGTGTCTTGCGATGTTTTGGTCATCTTAGCCCACTTGCTGGTGTTCAGCTTTCCTTCAAAGCCGTCCAGTAATTTGTTAAGCATTAATTTCTGGCGTGCATTAAGGTCAGTAGTTTTATGTTTTTCCCAAAACGTTGCCCTGCCAAGTACACTATTTAAATCCTGCGTGGTTGATTCCAACGAATGCGAAAGGCATGTTAAATACCAAACCATCCATTTGGTTATGTTCAGGTCGCCACCTTGCGATTTTTCTAAGTGATTGTAATACTCATTTCTTTCTTTCCGGATTTGAGCGGAGAGACTATAAAAACGTTTTGTACTATTATCAGAACGGGCTAACAGCATTTCGGATAAAGCGCGCGCTATTCTGCCATTGCCATCATCAAATGGATGTATCGTTACAAACCAGAAATGAGCAACAGCAGATTTCAGCAACAGATCCATTGTTGAACCTGAATTGAACCACATCAGAAATTTTTCCATCTCGGCTGCTAATCGATTGGCAGCAGGAGCTTCAAAATGAATGCGCTCTTTGCCCATTGCGCCCGACACAACCTGCATGGGACCGGTTTCATCCGTGCGCCAGTTTCCGGTGTTTATTCTATATGCACCACTAAATCCATCCGGAAATAAATTTCTGTGCCAATGGAAAAGTCTTTCGGCTGTGAGCGGCTGATTGAAGTTTTGTGTAGCATCTAACATCAATTCCACTATTCCATCTATGTTTCGGTTAGAGGCAACTAATCCCGCAACTTCAAGTCCTAATTTTCGTGCAAGGGACGAACGCACCTGCTCTTGTGGCAGCAGTTCACCTTCTATCTCGCTTGACTTAACTATTTCGTGTGTAAGTGTTACAAGCGATGCATCCGCCTGAAGTTGAAATCCCAACGATTCCATTCTGCCCAACACCTTTCCTTGCAGGTAGCGGGTTTGTGCCAACAGTTCATTTACCAGGGTTTGATCCCAGGTAAAATCAGGCCATTGGGCTAATTCGTGGATGTACCGTATTCTCCGCATAACGACAGCAAAGATACTTATTCTCCGCAAAGTGTGCGGAGAATAAGTGAGTTAATCTCCGCAAAAGGCGGATTTCAGGCTGATTTGGCTACTCATAAATTGAAGCATCAAAATCTAGCTGTCTTTGCTAACCTTAATAACCATTCCCATTTTTTGAAACACCCGCATTTGCATGGCTGATCGTACAGGCTTTGGCTTTTGATCCGGGGGAACCTGATTTGCGTTTTCTTCCCGTTCTCCTTTTCTGGTCTTGTCTTCATTGTTTTCCATAACAGTAATTTTTAATGGTGAGAAATTGTTTTTTGAATAATTCACAAGGTATTGAGTAAGCAAAGTCAGTGAGTTTTTGATTTTTTATGTCTCAAGCAACTTGAAATGTAACAGGTCGTAAAGATTTTAAGAAGCGATACTCTAAATTTTTGTTCATAAAAAAAGTCAGGTAGTAAAACCTGACTTTCTCTTGCCCTTGTTGGTGTTGAGCAAGGGAGGCGAGGGCAGGCCTCACCAACAAGCAAGACACTTCTTCATCAATACTTTCATCCTTCATGGTGTGTTAGAAATACCCAATCGTTTACATTCTTTTCATAGAACTGTGCGCTGGAATATTTGTAATCTTCCGGAAATTGGCAAAGCCCCGCCATTACGGGATTGTTATAGATGTAATTTAACTTTTGTCTAAATACTTCAGGTGACCATAACGAAATACCCAGCGAATTTCTCTCCCATACCTGATACTTGCGGTCTTTTGCATCTACCACCAGGTCTTTCAATATTTCCGGTTGTAGTTTTTGCATGGCCTTCAAAATCTGCTGACTTGTGTATTTTAAGAAATCACGCTGCACATTGCTACGTTGGTGGCCGCCTATCATTTGCCATATCAAATGGAAATGGTTGGACATGATAACAAAACCATACACATAAATTCGTTTGAACTTAGTCAGATAAGTGAGACTTTCGGTGATAATGTCTTTGAATCTGTCATCTGACAAGATGTGCTTCCACTCCAAACATGTTACAGTTAAAAATTCGGCATGTTCTTTCTTTTGAGTAAATCATCTTCTGCTTCATTAGCATAAAATTAATAAAACAGTCTGTTATCAAACGTTTATCTTGTTTGTTGGTGTAAGTATCGCACCTTTGCTCACGCGCAACACCAACAAGGGCGAGGACATGATTGTAGAGGGCTATTCAATAGCTATCGAAAACCCCGAAGGGGTGACATCTTAACCGAATCCAGATGAAATAGGTTTTTAAAATCCTCTGTTCTCATTGCTGCCAGGTCTTCGAACCTGACAGACTCTAACTTTTAAGATAACACGTCCGGATTAACAATTGTAATGGGTTTACCATTTTGATAGAACGATATAATGTTTTCGGCTGCTAAGCGAGCCATGCCGGTACGAGCTTCTAAGGTTGCAGAACCGATATGCGGTAGTACGGCCACATTAGGCATATCTAATAAAGGGTTGTTCGCCAACATCGGCTCCGGATTGGTTACATCTAAACCGGCACCCCAGATAGTTTGATTTTGCAAGGCTTCAATCAGATCGGTTTCGTTGTGAATACCCCCGCGGGCCGTATTAATAAACACCGATGTCTTTTTCATTTTGGAGAAAACATGTTTGTCAAACAAACCTTTTGTTTGCGGTGTAAGCGCACTGTGAACAGAAAGTATATCGCTTTCGCGCAGCAGCGTATCAAAATCAACATACTGCGCACCGGTTTCTTTTTCAGCATATGCATTTCGGCTGCGATTATGGTAAATCACGTTCATTCCATACGCTCCTTTGCAGCGTTGTGCCATTATGCTACCGATGCGCCCCAATCCAAAAATGCCCAACGTTTTTCCGGTAAGTTCAAAACCAAGATTCTTTAGGGGTTCAAATTGTTTCCATTCGCCTTGCAAAATCAGTTTGTGGTTGTAAAACATTTTACGCGAAACGGCAATCAGTAAACCAAAAGCTACATCGGCTGTGGCAGCGCTTAATACATCGGGTGTGTTGCAAACCGGAATTTTAAAATCAGTGGCAGCGCCAACATCAATGTTATCAAACCCAACTGCAAACTGCGATACAATATCTAAGTGTTTACAAGTTTCAAAGAATGGACGGTCGAGTTTATTTGAACTTAACGACAGTAATGCATTTACTTTCTGAGCGTGCTGCACCAGTTCTTCTTTTGTCATGGACTTATCGCCCGGCCACACCGTTACGGCTAAGCCTGCTTGCTTTAGCAGGTCTTCGGCAATATTTGGTATGATGCGGGTGACAAGTACTTTTTTTGACATGTGTTATTGAGCAAGCTTGGTTATGGTTTCCATCTTTGTTTTTAAACGTGCAATGGTAGTCAGATATTTTTGCTCCCAGGTTTTTAAGTTAGCAGTCGATTTATTTGCCACCTCGTACTGAAAGCCCGGAAGAATTGCCGAAGCATACCCGCTATAGGGATCGGGCGAGGCATACAATGATTTATACCAGTTGCCAAAAGGCATGCCTTCCTGATCAATCCACTGGCGCTCCAGCGAAAGCAACTCGGTGTTAATTGCTTTTTTGTTTGAATCTTTCGCATTCTTCAATGCGGCCTCACACGCTTCACCGGTTTTTTTCAGATCGTCTGAGGCTTTCAATAAGGCATCAAATGAAAATTTGTTTTCCGATTTATCATATGCCGAAATGGATTTCTGAAGAGATTCAAAATGTGTGCGCAGGTCTGTGCCATAGCGACTAACATTGTATGGAATGATATCGGCATTGGCCAGGCGTAAAGCAGCAATGCCAAACACCCGTTCTACCAACGGCCCCATAGTAAATGTTGGGTCGCCAAAGCGTTCGTAAAACGAAAAACTATCGTGATTGCTATGATAGATTGTAGGGCCACCTGTGCCACCACTCCACGATGGAATGCCTACGTGTGAGTAAAAAGCAATGTGATCTGAACCACCTCCTAAATTTCCGATTGGTGCTTCCGGCCGGTTTCTGCGCCAATGATCATACACACTTTTTGCTGAATCGGGATAAGGCACAGCTTTGGTAACATCAATTACCAATCCTTTTAGCGAAGGGCTGGAAGCTCCGCCAAAGTTACGTCCACTAACTGCGCCATCGGCATTGAAGTAGGCAACACCTTTTGCGGTTAGTTCATCGCGGAATTGTTCTACCCATTCGGTTGAACCAATAACCCCTTGTTCCTCCGCATCCCAATGTGCAATTTTAATGGTGCGTTTTGGTTTATGACCAGCCTGGGCAAGTTTACCCAGCGATTCGCTCAGCGTAAGCAGCATAGCTGTGCCACAGTTTGGATCGGTAGCACCAAAGCCCCACGCATCATAGTGAGCTCCGGCTACAATCCATTGATCAGGCGATTCGCTTCCAACCAATGTTCCTACCACATTATATACCCGTTGAATCTCCATCTTCTGCTGCACATTAACACGCACTTTCAATTCGGGGCCTCCTTCAAGACGGTAAGTATAAGGCAACCCGCCTTGCCAGCCTGCAGGCACAGGCTTACCAGTCATACGACCAATAATTTCTTTGGCCGATCCATAAGGCAGTGGCATTACCGGAATGGTGTGCAAGCCTTTTACTTCTTCGGGTTTTTTGCGAACGATTTTCTTTTTACCATCAACAGGCAAGGCTGGTTCAAACGGAGTAAGCGGATCGCCCGTCCAGTCGATAGTTAACAGCGATCCTCGCTGAATTCCACTCTCATCATAATAAGGCCCGTTAGGATAAACGATTCCTTTTGCATAGCCGCTATCGCCCGGATCGGTGAAAATGATTAACCCTGCAGCGCCATATTGTTCGGCATACTTGGCTTTGTATCCGCGAAAGTTTCCGCCATAGCGGGCAATAACAATTTTGCCTTTTACCGAAATGCCCATTGCGGCAAGTTTTTCGAAATCTTCTCTACGGCCATAGTTGGCATATACTACTTCGGCTGTTACATCGCCCGAACCGGTATAGGCATTAAAGCCAATGGGTAAATTAGGATTTGCTGAAAACGGATCTTCTTTATGGATGTACTCCTTGCTGTTTAGCGGAATACGAATAGGTTCCACTACTTCGGCATAAGCGGAGCCTGGCATAACAGGAAGGTAAATATCGTATGGAAAAATTTCTACCTGCAAGCCAGCTTTGCGCATTACATCGGCCATATAATCGCGCACTCTTTCGTTGGCTTTGGTGCCAGCAATGTGTGGCTCTTTGGTTAGTTCTTTTAAATGATTTTTGTAGCGTTCGCTTTGTTGTTGCTGAAGAAAAATTTCTTCGGCTTTAGTTTGGGTAGCAGAACTATTTCCGGTAAAACCGTAATAGGTTTGGCCGAAGGCCGGGGCTGCAAGAACCAGCATAAGACCGATAAGTGTTTTCATGTAGCGGTATTTTATTCCTCTAAAGAAGGAAAAAATTTTGAATGAAACGATATGTTATTTTACGGGTGGTTAAGTATGTCTACATTGTTTCATTTGCCTTACCCTTTTGTACCAAAATGTAATGTTGCTTGGCCGAGCCCCAGTGGTAGCCTAATGAAAACGGAAGTTTTTGGCGCGTAGTGGAAACTTTGAAAGCAGAGTCCAGATCGGATTGGTAGCGGGCATCGCCAAAATCTTTAACGGGTTTTACATATTCGCCATAAAACTGAACGTTAAAAGCCGGGTTCTTTTTGAAGTCTTTGTATGGTATGCCGGTATCGTCCTGAAAAAGATTTTCGGTGTGGGTAAGAATTAACTCTTTAATACCGGTGAAGGGAGTGTTGTGCATCAGGTAACTGGCCGATTTTACAAATGTATTAAACGGAGCATGGTTTGTTACAAAGGTTACAAACCCGGGGCGTTCGGCTAAGCCACCATTTGAAATGCTTATCGCGAAATAATACAATGTTTGGATTTGCTGCGTGGTAAGATTGCGGATTACCAGTTTAACACCTGGTGTGTTATGCCAATGTATTTTTTTGTAATCAACCTCAGTTTCGTTGCCCAAACTGTCGATTGCAATAAAGGTTTGTGATATAAACTCATGGCCCGAACGTTGAATAAAGAAATAAAGAGGCGGTAACACACCGTTTACCCGCTTCAGATCTTTTTTCATGTGTTTGGTTATAAAATAACTTTTCTGAAAGATGTCGCGCAGGGAGGCACCAAGTGTATCTAAGAATTTATCGCGATCGGCAAGAGGCAATGTGTCTAACTGAGGTACAGCCGCAACAGGTTCCAGTGCAGCCAGCACATAGGTAGAGGCATTGGGATAGAGGTAGTTGGCATGTAAAAAATCCGGGCCCGAGAAAGGATAAAAAAGAGTAAGGGAGTCGTTATGTTGCGTTAATGTACTATCGCGCCAGCCTGTTATTTTACTTAGGCGGGTATCATACATTTTTTGCCAGTTATTATCCATAGCTGTTTTGTATTCCTGCCAGTAAGGGTCGCTTTGCAAAACATAAAAAGAGTTGGAATCAAGTTGTGGTAATCCTGCTACAAAGCGTGCCAGGTTATCTAACAAGGTGTCTTTATAAATAGCTACGGGAGGCGGAACCTCAGGCAGGAGCGGAATCACTACAGAATCCTGCGCGGTTGAATCCAGAATAGTTTCAGTTTTTTCGGTTGAAGAAGTACAAGAGGTTAGAAGGAATGCTGCCGCCAGGCAGACAAAGCATAGTTTCATAACAGGGAAGAGTGTTTATGGGTATAACGGGTTGCCAGTAAATATAAAATGAAACCCGGTATTAAGGTGGCCAGAGAATAAATCAAAATTTTAGGATCATCGGCTGCTACATAATAAATCATCCAGAGTGTACAGCCAATAAAAATAAGCGGGGTTATTGGATAAAACGGAACTTTGTAGGCATCGGCTTTCGGGTGTTGCTTACGTAACCAGAAAATTCCGATTACGGTAAGCATCGAAAAAATGGAAAGACTTACGGATATGTATTGAATAATTTCTTTGAACGAACTTACCAACACAAGAAAAATGGACCATGCCCCCTGCACCAGAATAGCAAGATAGGGCATGTCGTATTTATTTTTTTTAGAAAAAGATTTCAATAAACCATAATCATTTCCCATGGCTTCTGTTACGCGTGGCCCCGCAATAGTCATGGCACTTAGTGTGGACAGGAGTGCTACACTAAAGATTCCTGAAAACACAATTCCGGCTTTTTTGCCAAACAGTTTGTAGGCAACCACATTGCCAATATCGTTTTGGCCATCTAATTCGGTAAACGTTGCGGAGTACATAAACATGGCGTTAAGCAACAGATAAATTACAACCACAATTAAAGTACCGATAATCAAGGAAAGGGGAAGATTGCGCTTTGGGTTTTCGAGGTTGCCGGCAATGTAAGCCGAGGCATTCCAGCCGGTGTAAGCATAAACCACAAACACGAGCGATACAGCAAAACCCGGACTGAGAATAAGATTCCAATCGCCAGATTGTGGTAAAAAATTTGTGTGCGATAGTCTGGTACCGGATACAAAAAATGGAGCTATGCAAAAAAAAATTATTAACCCTAATTTAATAGAAGTTAAAATGGTTTGGGCAACACCTCCGGTTTTAACACCAAACCAATGAATACCGGATACTAATACAATAGCACTAACCGCAATTAGCTGGGTGGATACTCCTAATGCTTCGGTGGCATAAGCCCCAATGGCAATAGCCACGGCCGAGATAGCACCGGCAAACCCTACCACCGCACTCATCCACCCACCTAAAAAACCAAGTGCTGGATGAAAAATCTGACTAAGGTATAAATACTCGCCACCCGAGCGTTTTAATGTAGTGGCAATTTCGGCATAGGTAAACGCACCCGATAGCGCCACAACTCCACCCACCAGCCACAGTAACAGAATTACAAAACCAGAAGGTAATGGACCAACCTGGTAGCCAAGCGAGGTGAATACACCCGTGCCAATCATATTGGCGATTACTAACATTATGGCTACTGAAAGAGGGTATTTGCGCAGAGTTTCCATGAATAAATACAGAAGTTGCACAGAGTATATCAAAAAGCAAAATGATGCAGTGTGGGTTACCAAAAAAACATTGTAGTTGCCTTTGCTTATGAGTATTTTTCAGGGTTTATAATACAACCGCTATGAAGAAACTGATTTTTGCCTTGCTGGTGTTGGTTTGTTCCGGAGCCTTCGCTCAAAATGCCGATTCTGTGTACCTGCGCACGCACTACGATTTATCTGAAGTGCAGATTCCTATGCGTGATGGGGTAAAACTTTTTGCTGTAGTTTACACGCCCAAAGACCAAACCCAGAAGCATCCTGTTCTGCTCAACCGCACTTGTTACAATGCTTCTGGTTACGGCAATTATAAAACCGGTGGCTATCCGTCTCGCTTCCTTATTCAAGATAAGTACATCTTAGTATTTCAGGATGTGCGGGGCCGCTACATGAGCGAAGGTACCTTTGATAATATGCGCCCTAACATTCCCGGCAACGACCGCAAAAACAAAAAAGATATTGACGAAAGCTCCGATACCTGGGATACAATAGACTGGTTGGTAAAGAATCTGAAAAACAATAATGGCCGTGTGGGAATGTATGGAATTTCGTACCCGGGTTTTTATACGGCTGCGGCAATACCCGATGCCCATCCGGCTCTCAAGGCTTCCTCGCCTCAAGCACCTATTTCCGATTTCTGGTTTGATGATTTTCACCACAATGGCGTATACCTGCAAAGTTATACCGCAGCGTTTGGCGTGTTTGGGTATCAGAAAGATAGCCAGACCAAACAAGATTGGTTTATGGACAAGGTTATGCGGTTTTATAAAGATGCTCCTAAAGATGGATATGAGTTTAACCTTAA
This sequence comes from Flammeovirgaceae bacterium UBA2786, assembly GCA_002352225.1. Classification (GTDB taxonomy): domain Bacteria; phylum Bacteroidota; class Bacteroidia; order Cytophagales; family Cyclobacteriaceae; genus ELB16-189. The sequence continues at coordinate 25,898 of DEIA01000045.1, read as the reverse complement.
CCTGGGGCCATTAAAAAACATTACCGAAAAATACCATCACGATAATTTCTTCTGGCAACAAATTATTGATCACCCCAACTACGATGAGTTCTGGCAAAAGCGTAACCTGCTGCCTCACTTAAAAAATGTAAAACATGCTGTAATGACCGTTGGTGGCTGGTATGATGCAGAAGATTTATACGGCCCACTCAATATATATAAGAGTATTGAGGCCAGTAGCCCGGCTACACAAAACACTATTGTAATGGGCCCCTGGAGCCATGGCGATTGGGCTCGCGAAAATGGGTTTCAGGCAGTAAACCATATTTATTTTGGCGATAGTATTTCAACGTTTTATCAACGTGAAATAGAAAGGAAGTTTTTCAATTCATTACTGAAAGAAAATGTAAAACCTGCATTACCCGAAGCGTATATGTTTGATTGCGGGCTTAAAACGTGGAAGCAATTTGCGGAGTGGCCACCAAAAGATATTCCATCCATTAAACTCTACTTTGGTGAAAATGGTAAACTTTCGGTTAACCAGCCCCTGAAACCTGATGCCGCTTTTGAATATGTGAGCGACCCCGGAAAGCCCGTGCCTTATGTTTCGCAAACAGAAGGACTTACTTTTACACCCCGCAGATTTATGACAGACGATCAGCGGCATGCTGCTTCAAGACCCGATGTAATTACATTTGAAACGGAAGTACTGGCAGATGATATTACCCTTGCTGGCGAAATTATAGCAAAACTAAAAGTAGCAATCTCTGGTACAGATGCCGACTTTATTGTGAAACTGATTGATGTGTATCCAAACAATCATCCTACCTATAAGCATAACCCCGGTAATATTGTAATGGGCGGGTATCAGCAATTGGTGAGACATGAAGTGTTTCGCGGCAGGTGGCGCAATAGTTTTGAAAAACCTGAACCTTTTAAGCCGGGCGAAGTTACCGATGTGAATGTAACTCTGCAGGATATTCTGCATACCTTTAAGAAAGGCCATAAAATTATGGTGCAGATTCACAGCACCTGGTTCCCTTATATTGATCGAAACCCGCAGAAGTATGTCGATAATATTTACAAAGCCAATGACGAGGATTTTGTGAAGGCAACCATAAAAGTATATGGTTCATCGGTGGTGGAAATAGGAGGAGGAGAGAAGCTAAACACAAAAATAGATACCTTTAAAAAATGAAATGGTTTGTAAGTTTACTGCTGGCAGTTAGTTCAATTAGTTCTTTTGCACAGAAACGCCCCTACGATACGGTTCCCAATATGCCCGAGCATTATTGGGTACGAATGGAAAAATTTAAAAAGGAGGCGGTGGTGCCGGGCAAAATTGTTTTTCTGGGCAATAGCATTACCGAAGGGGGTAAGTGGAAGCAACTGTTAAAAGACTCTACCGTTATAAACCGGGGTATTGCAGGCGATAACACATTTGGTTTGCTGGCCCGTATTGATGAGATAATAAAACTTAAGCCCTCGTCTTTATTTGTACTCATTGGCACCAACGATCTTTCAAAAAAAATTCCAGATGAAGCCGTAATCGAGAATATTTTTACCGCGATATCGAAAGTGAAGGCAGGTTCACCCAAAACAAAAATCTTCATTCAGAGTATACTTCCGGTTAACGAAACAGTAGAACGATTTTCGCAGCAGTTTAATAATAGCATGCACATTAACACCATAAACGATCAGCTGGCGCGTTATGCTGCCCGTATGCGGTACACGTATGTAGATTTGTATGCCAAGTTTATTGACAGTCAGGGTAGGCTGGAGGCCAGATACACGTTTGATGGGTTGCATCTGAATGCTGCCGGCTACCTGCGTTGGGTTGAAGTATTAAAAGAGTTAAAGCATTTATAAAAATGAGAAGATTGTTTTTTGGGTTGGGAATTGTTTTGTGTACAACCGGTTATACTCAGGCACAATTTAAAAATCTCATTATTGCTACCCAGGTTGAGGGTGTTTACCCACCTCTGGAACCCAGCATTGCCATTAACCGAAAAGACCCCAAAAATATTGTAGCGGGTGTGGTGTTGGATAGAGTAATCTATACGAAAGATGGAGGTTTAAGTTGGAAAACCACCCAGCTTCAATCAGCATTTGGTGTGTACGGAGATCCGGCCGTGATCAGCGATGTGAAGGGCGATTTCTATTATTTTCATTTGGCCGATCCAAGCGGGCAAGGCCGCAGTAATGATGCCTGGCTCGATCGTATTGTAGTACAGAAATCTACCGATGGAGGAGAGTCGTGGAGTGAAGGCGAATCAATTGGCCATAACCCACCTGCCGATCAGGATAAAGAGTGGCCAGCGGTGCATCCGCGCAAGCAACATATTTATACTACGTGGACACAGTTTGATAAGTACGGATTAACAGATCCAAACTGTCATTCCAATATTATGTTCAGCATGTCGACCAGTGCGGGCAAAAAGTGGAGTAAAGCTATTCAAATTAACCAGACTCCCGGTGATTGTGTAGATGATGATAACACTGCAGAAGGCGCTGTACCAGCAGTAGATGCTTCCGGTAGAGTATTTGTAGTGTGGTCAAATCAGGGTACTATTTTTTTCGATCGCTCATTTGATGGTGGTACAACCTGGCTTACCAACGATTTAGCCATTGCAAAACAGGAAGGAGGATGGGCTATAACTATTCCCGGCTTAAGCCGAAGCAACGGTATGCCGGTATTGAAAGTAGATAATAGCAAAAGCAGGATGAATGGCAGTCTGTATCTGGTATGGGCCGATCAGCGTAATGGTGAAAATGATACCGACATCTGGTTTATGCGTTCTACCAATCAGGGCGATTTTTGGACACAACCGTTGCGCATTAATCAGGATGGCTCAGGTAAACACCAGTTTTTACCATGGCTGGCCGTAGATGATGAAACAGGTTACATCTATATTTTGTATTACGATCGCAGAGCATATGATGATTTACAAACCGATGTGTACCTGGCGTATTCGGTAGATGGAGGAGCAACATTTAAAGAAACAAAAATCAGCGAAACACCCTTTATTCCTACTGCAGAAAAATTCTTTGGCGATTACACCAATATTGATGCTTTTAAAGGAATTGTTACACCCATCTGGACCCGTATGGACAACGGCCAAACCAGTGTACTTACCGCAGTAATTAAAGATTCGGAGTTGATTAAGAAGTAAAGCAACCATCAAACTGCGCCTCTGTATTTTTTAGCCACTGATTCACTTGAGTTTTTTCTGTGAATCAGTGGCTTGATTTTATAAACCTATAGTCTATAAAATTTACTCCAAACGCTCTCCGCGGAAGAGGGGCAGCAAGGTTAACACGCTTTCGTTTCTACATCGCAGGCATTTGCAGATTCTACTTCGCTACCAATCTGTGTTAAGGCCTGAATAAACACATCCGTAGGTTGCGCACCCGAAATACCATATTGATCATTAATAATATAAAACGGAACACCGCTTACTCCCCGTTTCTGGTTTTGTTGCTCTGTTGTTATAACTTCAGCAAGGCCTTCATCCGATTTTAATAAACTCCATACGTGTTGCTCGTTCAACCCGGCCTTTACAGCAATAGCTACCAGGTTTTCCGGTTTAGATAAATCCACACCTTCTTCAAAATAGGCCTTCAGTAATGCTCCCTTTACCTCAGGTTGTTTGCCCGTTTGTTTAGCCAACCAGATAATACGATGCGCATCGCGTGTGTTGGGCATTACCTTTTGTTTATTGAAGTCAAATTGAAGTCCTTCTGTAGCAGCTACTGATGTAACGTGTTGGGTAATCTGTTCAAACCGTTCATTACTGCCAAATTTATTGGCCAGGTATTTTTTTTGGTCTTGCCCTTCTTTCGGAACCTGCGCATTTAACTCAAACGGCAGATATGACACATCAAACTCAAACTGATCTTTCAGCTGGTCAATAGCCTTTTCAATTCTTCTTTTACCAATATAGCACCATGGACAAACTACGTCCGATACAATTTCGATTTTAATTTTTTGCATAATTCAGGTTTCAGAACAAAACAAATTTTGGTCAATATAGTTCCGGAAGGGAAATCAAAGTTTCTTTATCTTTCATAATTCAAAATTGTTACCCTATGAAACAACTCGGAATCCTGTTCATTCTGGCTCTGGCTGGTTGTGTTTCAGAACCCATTGCTACAAAATTTCAAAAGCCCCATTCATACAGTGCACCTGATTTTTCAAACCCGGATAGTTTTAAGAAAGTTCAACATGCTTTTCCGGTTATTGAAAAACTTTATGCGGACTATGCCGAAAAGAATCATTTTCCATCCATTACCTATGGCATTATTGTAAATGGTGAGCTTGTGTTTTCCGGTGCAACCGGCCAAATTAACCTGGAAAAGAAAACAACGGCAACCACAAAATCTGTTTATCGCATTGCATCGATGAGCAAGAGCTTTACCGCAATGGCCATATTAAAATTGCGCGATGAGGGAAAACTGGTATTGACTGATCCGGTAAAAAAATATATTCCACAATTTGAAAAGGTAAGTCCATTAACAACCGATGCTGCAGAGATTACCATTCAAAACCTGATGACCATGTCGGCTGGTTTTCCGGAAGATAATCCATGGGGCGACAGGCAATTGTCTGATACCGATGCCGAGTTGATGGCTCTGGTTGAAAACGGGATATCTTTCGCCAATGCACCGGGTATTCACTACGAATACAGCAACCTGGGGTTTGCCTTATTGGGAAAAATTGTTTCGAATGTAAGTGGTATGCCGTATCAGCAATTTATTACTACTCAAATTCTTCAGCCATTAGGAATGAATGACTCCAAATGGGAGTTTAGCGAAGTGCCCGAGACTCAATTAGCCTTAGGGTATCGCTGGGAAGATGAGCAATGGAAAGAAGAGCCGATGTTGCACGATGGATCGTATGGCGCTATGGGTGGTATGCTTTGTTCTATCGAAGATTTTTCAAAGTATGTAGCCTTACACCTTAGTGCATGGCCACCCCGAAATGATGAGGAAGCCGGACCAGTTAAGCGAAGTTCAATCCGTGAGATGCACCAGCCCTGGCGTTTTAATAATTTATTTGCAGATGCAAAAACAAGAACCGGAGAGGTGTGTCCGGTAGCCATTGGATATGGTTACGGATTAGGGTGGCGAAAAGATTGCAAAGGGCTTGTCCGTATTTCTCATAGCGGGGGGCTGCCTGGCTTTGGCAGTGAGTGGCGCATCTATCCGGAGTATGGAATTGGGGTTGTGTCATTTAGTAACGGAACGTATGGTGCACCCGGGCTGCCTAATGCTGTAGCGTTGGATACCCTTATTTATATGGCCGGACTTAAGCCGCGCACGTTACCCGCAATACCCTTACTTGAATCGGCAAAAGGAAAACTAATGGATGTGTTAAATGATTGGAGCAAAGCTGAACAATCGGGTTTGTTTGCAGAAAATTTCTTTTTGGATGAATCTGTTGAGAAAAGACAACGGGCAACACAAAAATTGTTTAATGAAGCAGGAGCAGTTAAGCAGGTTGGTATTGTTCAAGCCGAAAATCAACTTAGGGGTAGGTTTGTAATCGAGTGCGAAACGAAGAATATTCAGGTTTTCTTTACCCTTACCCCTGAGGCAAATCCATTGGTTCAGCAACTGGATGTATGGATAGAATGAGCGGTTTGATTGGGTAGTATTTGTATCGGCTATGCATTACCTTTGCCGCCTTGTATTGTAGAAACCTTGAAAAACAAATAGAAACCTATGTCATCAACCACAACAGAAAAAGCAAAATTCAAAGTAAAAGACCTTACCCTTGCCGAGTGGGGTCGTAAAGAAATTAAACTGGCTGAAGCCGAAATGCCCGGCTTAATGGCCATTCGTGAAGAGTTTGGTAAACAAAAGCCATTAAAAGACGCGCGTATTGCCGGCTGTTTGCACATGACCATTCAAACTGCCGTGTTGATTGAAACCTTAGTAGAGTTAGGTGCAGAAGTAACCTGGTCATCGTGCAATATCTTTTCTACGCAAGACCATGCCGCGGCAGCCATTGCCAAAGCGGGCATTCCGGTTTATGCCTGGAAGGGAATGAACGAACAGGAGTTTGACTGGTGTATTGAACAAACACTTTTTGCTTTTGAAGGCGGCCAGCCGTTGAATATGATTCTGGATGATGGTGGCGATTTAACCAATATGGTGTTAGATCGTTATCCGGAATTGGTAAAAGGCATTCGTGGTATCTCAGAAGAAACCACAACCGGTGTTCATAGATTAATCGAGCGCCAGCACAATGGCAAACTTCCACTTCCGGCTATTAACATTAACGACTCGGTAACCAAATCGAAGTTCGATAACAAATACGGTTGTAAAGAATCTTTGGTCGACTCTATCCGCAGAGCGACTGATGTGATGATGGCCGGTAAGGTTGCTGTTGTTGCCGGTTATGGCGATGTGGGTAAAGGTTCTGCGGCTTCATTGCGCGGTGCCGGTGCGCGTGTAATCGTTACTGAGATAGACCCGATCTGTGCATTGCAGGCTGCTATGGACGGTTATGCCGTTAAAAAAATGGACAATGCCATTAAAGATGCTGATATCGTAGTTACTACCACCGGAAACTTTGGTATTGTGTTAGGCCGCCATTTCGAAATGATGAAAGATAAAACCATTGTGTGTAACATTGGTCACTTCGATAACGAGATTGATGTAGCCTGGTTAAAGAAAAATGGCGTACGCGATGAAGTAAAACCACAAGTTGACTTGTACACCTTGAAGAACGGCAACCAGATTATCCTATTGGCCGAAGGCCGTTTGGTAAATTTGGGTTGTGCAACCGGTCACCCTTCGTTTGTAATGTCTAATTCCTTTACTAACCAAACGTTGGCTCAGTTGGAACTGTGGACTAACACCAGCAAATACGAAAACAAAGTATATATGCTGCCTAAGCATTTAGATGAGAAAGTAGCCAGCCTGCACCTGAAAAAAATTGGGGTTGAACTGGATGAGCTTACTCCGGATCAAGCCAAGTACATTGGTGTACCGGTAAAAGGTCCGTTCAAACCTGAGTACTATCGTTATTAAAATTACTGAACTCTTCCCCTCTCCTCCGGAGAGGGGTTAGGGGAGAGGTCTCTCTGCTTGCAAATAGAGAGAAATCCCGCGGCATGGTGCTGCGGGATTTTTATTTTCATCTCTTTACGTGGCTTGGTGTTTGGGTGAAATACAACATTAAAGTATTTCCTTCGGCAATTTGATAGACTTTTCAGCAACCGTTTCAAAATAGTAGGCAACACTTCCATTGCTTTCGCGTTCGGTGCTTTGGTTATATTCGAGTATCAAGGCATTAGCTTCGTTGCCCTGCATATACTCAATACGAAAAGTATATACATTCTTCTCCAGTTTTCGTTGGGTTGATTTTGTGCGGTTACCCCAGCTTTCTTTTATCTTCCGTACCTGCACATCACTCATCCCGCTTAGCTTCACAGGCCCTCCTATTACACTCCATTCTTCATTGCTGCCCCGGGTAGGTGTAAGCGTAAGTTGATTGCCGTTAACTGTGTATGTGCCATATTCATATTTCAGAATGTTCAGGTCGGTGTAAGCCGAAGCGCCCACATAAACAAAACGATAGGTTCTATCTGTATTGAACACATATTGATGAACAAATTGACCACCCGTATGATAGTTCATCGCACCCCCGGGATACTTTTCATAGGACTTAGCTTCCCAGATTTTTCCGATTAATGGTGAATTGCTACCCGATTGATTGTTATAAGAAGTCGTTTTAAAACCCGGAGGGTTGTCAATCAATGAACCAAGTTCTTTACGAAAGGTGTAACGAAACTCTAAAGGTTCACCAGCTGCATTAAAATTACCACCATCGCGTTGCGTGGGCCTGGTGGATTTCAACACAAGGGTATAGTCATCACTTCCTGAGAAATACTCTATGTTAAAAGTGTACGTCTGCTTTTCAAGTTTGTATTCAGCAGCTTTTATGAACTTGCCCCACTCATTTGTTTTATTACTGGTGGCCTTGCTCCACCATTCACTTTTTCCCCGTGCAGGGGTAAGGGTGAGATTGCTTCCACTGAGTACCCAGGTACCAGCTTCATAAGCAAATTGAATGTCTTTCATATTCACCGACCAATTCTTCAATCGGTATTCATACGTTCCATCAGCTTTAAAGGTGTATTCCTTTCTGAAATACCCGGCTGTGTATTGGGGCATGTTATTCAGATAGCCGCTGGTCTCATTTAAGTAACTATGCCACAAGCCTACTATTGACTTGCCTGCGGATGCTGTTGAAACTGTTGAATTTGTTTTTGTTTCGGCTTGCTCAACTTTTTTCAAGCTCAATGAATTGATGAACCCAAACAATTCATTTTGATACTGTTGTGTGTTGGTCATCAACACTACCGCAGTAGTTTGTTGTCCACCCGTGGCGGTTATTAAAGTAGCAAGCCCTTTGACGCCCCGATCAACATAATTGCCATTGCCTGAAAGAATCTCCCAGCCATTATCATTAACGGGTGCTTCCATAGTCGGTTCTGTGATGGAATTAACCGTATTGACCAAAAGAGATTTCCACTGACTTTTGAAATCGTCATTGGCCGAACCGGTTGAAGGCATAGCTTGCGTGATAATCGCAATAGCGTAGCCTCCGTTTGTATTGTCTGTGACAAACAACTGAACTCCGCCTTGCACTTGTTGCTTCTGCCAGCCTTTGGGGATCGTATATGAAACTACATCGTACGTTTCTTGCTGGGCAAACGCTGTACTCGTAATCAGCAACAGGCTTACTAAAATTCTATTCTTTAATGACTGCATATTTTTTGATCGGATTTTATTCAAGCATTTTCCGTACAGCATCAAAATCAAAATTATTGGTGAAATTATCAACCAGATTTTGACCGAGTGGAGTTTTTACATAGCGATACGCCAACTCAATCATTCGTGGTGCTATGGTGGAACTATTCGTTTTAAAGTATTCGGGATTGTACCGATAAAGAACATCTCCACCTTTATCGTCCCAGAACCCGCTGAAAGTGAACGCGCCAGTCTTTTGTGCATCTTCTTTGGTGTCGGCATTGTAGCCATCAATCCTTACGTACTCGTTTGAACCCGGTCCATAAGAATTTTGCCACGAAAAATTCTCCTGTTTCGATTTCACTACAGTTGGCTTCGAAAGCCATTCGGATGTGTTTTCTTTTAATGCTTTGTTTACGAGTTCTACTTTGGTGGCAATGCGTTGTTGCCAATTGGGATAACGAGCCAAATCAATCGTGTAGCTTCGTTTTGCATCATCAAGGCGTTGTTGATTTCCCGCGGCATTCTTTACGCGGGTGGCATACGTTTTTTCAATCTCCCTTATTGCGTTGCTGGTTTGCAACTTCTCACGATCAAAATACTCCAGCAAAGCTTCGAGGTATTCTTTTCGACTTACTGGCTCAAGCAAGGGTACGCCAGGTTTTGTGATATACCAATGGCGCGTAATATAAATACTTCGGTTGCCGGGTTTTACTTTATCATCGGGCACATCCTGGTAAAAACTTGTTCCGTTGCCGGCAATTGCCTCGTACATGGTTTTATCGGGTATGCGAATGAAATCGTGTAGCTTTATATACTTTGAATCAAACTTATAGGGTGTGGCATAGAAGACTTGTTCATGAAGTGTGTTAAAAGCATACTGCAAATCTTTAAATCGGTTTACATACGCTCTGAAGACGATGTCGTACTCACCATTTACCTTCAAAGCATTTTTTACACAGATATACTCATGACAGCCAATGTTGAGATCATACGTGGCCAACAGAAACTGACTTGAAGTATAGGCAGCCTCCTTGCTTGAGAACCCACTCTTGAGCACACCACCTGTAAATACAAAATTGCTGCGACTTTGCTTCTCGAGTGTTTCAATTTTTGTAAGCACTGTATTCGCAACGGTTTTGTTGGCTGGTGTACCCAACGCATCAAACCAGTGTGCCCGTTGTTGTGGCCACTCGCAGTTAGCAGCATCGATTTGCTTGCCGGGAATAGCCTCAATATCTTTTGACGACTGACATGTTTGTGCGTTTACTTCATGACGTGCAAACACGAATAGCAGAAGTACAATCGCGAGTGTATTTTTTGATTGGCAGTTCATAATATTGAAATCAGTTGAGCATCGTTCTCAATTTTTGAAGATCATAGTTATTGATAAAATTATCAAAGTATCTTTTTGAAAATCCTTTGTCCTCGCTCAATTCATACCGAATCTGAACTTCCATAAACATCGGTCTTAATGGCTGACCGGAATTTGTCTTGAAATACTCTGGATTATAATTATAGAGTGTCATTCCTTTCGGATCGCCATCATAAAATTTCTCAAAATCAAGTAAGCCATTAGATGCTTTGCTGTAATCGTTGGGCCGAAGGTCTTTGAGTACTACTGCGGGTTGTTGCAGCCAATCCGCTGATGAGGAGGTAAGGAGTTGCTGAACCTTAGCCTTCTTGTTTTCATACACCTTGGCATACGCAACTTTGTCGGCTTCGCAGATGCTTGTGTTACTGTTGTTATTTTTGATTTGATCAGCAACAGCCCACTGAAAATTAGCTTTTTCAATCTCATAATACCCCAGCAAGGCTTCGAGGTATTCTTTTCGGGTAACGGGCACAAGTAGTGGAGTGCCTGGCATGGTTAGGATGTAATGCCGGTCAATCCATTGGTACGATTTAGCGGTGACCTTATCCTCGCTTGAGCCTTGCATCCAGTTTTCAACGTAGCCATCTCCGTTTATCAGTTTTAAAAAATCACCGTGTTTGTCTTTGTAATTGTCTGAACGACCCGCTAAAACCATTTCTTCGGAAAGGTACCGGGTAATTCGGCTTCGGTTGTTAAACCTGTCTTTTTCATAATTAACACCACGTTTGGCATCAATTGGAATCTCATACCGTACTTTTTTATCGGTAACATAAAAATCACCAAACTCGCCATAAAAATTTCCGCCACCCAGTGTTGGATTTACATCTACCCGTAGCACACTACGATATTCACCTACCGTTTTAACAACCTTTTCGGTAACATGACACACATTTTGATAAATGCCCAGTGCGTAACCATATCCATTATATGAATAGCTTCCGAATGTATTTTTATTACCTCCGCTAAAACTCACCCGCGCAACGCAACCTGTTAATTGAACGTTAGCACGGCTCGCTTCTTCTACTTTCTCTATCGCAATCAATTGCTTCGTTATAGCCGCTTTATCGGGCGCAGTGCCTTTTAAACTGTGAGCATACTTTGGATTGGTATGATCGGTATATTTTCCAGGAAGCGCATCCGCACTGCCGTTGCAGGGCGTTGGTGTATCTGTTATTTTTTTTACTTGCGCTACACAGATTAACGAAACAGTAAGGGTTAGAGCAACTATTGAAAGTATTTTTTTCATATGTATTTTTTAGGCGATACTTCTTATTTAAAAATGCCCATTCCTTGTATAGAACCCTGCCCAGAAACTATTTACAATGCTTTGCACGATTCTATTTCTTTAGCGTGAAAACCTTATAACTCACCACTACCGAAAACACCTGACTTTTAATACCCACATCATGTTCACGCTTTGCCAATGGGGTAAGCCCGGCATAATACCGTATACTAAAACTCAGTTTATTAAGATCGTAACCGATGGCTGGCGTAAAACCAATAGTCAGCTTGTTCATCCGGTCGGCCAAGTCTATTTTCTTTGAGTTGACGACACCACCCTCGTATGCTGACTCACCTTTATGTTTAGCCGAGAGTAGCAAAGAAAACTGTGGGCCACCCATTGCATAAAAGTGCTTTGTGAAGTTATACTTAAAAAACATGGGCAGATTCAAAAAACTGTATTGATCGGTAAACGTGCCCTTGGTTACACCTTCATAACTATACTTCCAATCCCCCTTGTATCCCTCATTAGAATAAAACAATTCTGCTTGCAGGGCCATCTTATCATTCAGCTTGTGCAGCGCATCGATACCCATGTTATAACCGGGCTTGAATGATTTGGAAAAGTTACCAGTAGCATTGTAGTAGTCGTAAAACTCATAATCATAATAATCTAGATTGTAGTCTCCTGAGACAGTCGAAAAACTAAAACCACCTCGCACACCAAATGTTACAAGGTCTTGCGCAAACACACCAGTGGCTAATCCTAACAGTACGATAAGTAATAGATTTCTCTTTTTCATAAGTTTAATTTTAGGATGTTGATTGATACAAAGATGCCGGGCTACCCAAATTGTATCAATCGTTAAAAAGGATGATTTTTGAGCGCGTTTGAAAAATCATTAAAAAGGATGATCTGAGTTTTGGTACCCCTTGCTTTTCTTTGCATCTGGGGAATATTGTATTTTGGAAGGATGAAGAAACCATTGCTGGTACTAATTATTACATGCTTCTTTTGTGATGCACGCTTGATTGCGCAAACAAAATTCCTGGACAGCATTCGGGCAGAAATCGACAAACATCCAACAAGAGATACTGCGCGTGTTCGGTTAATTCAGAATTATACTAAAAATGCCATCAATGAGAACACAACCCTCTTGCTGCCCTATGTTACCGAAATGATTAGCATAAGTAAGGAGCGAAATTATAGAAGAGGCCTGCAAATTGCATACAGTATACAAGAAATCTATTATGCTGATCGTGGCGACTTTCCAATGGCTTTTTTATATGCCGATTCTGCTTTTATGGCCTTTGAAAGAGATACCTCTAAAGTGGCTATAATCGAAAAAGCATTTCTCCATCATAATCTGGGCATGGAGTGTTTTAAGATCGGTGACTATGAACAAGCCATTAACCATTACACGCTAGCCGCAGAAGAATTGGAGGTGTACAAGCCGGATGTTGTATCCGTTGTGTACGATGGAATGGCAGAGGTATATCACAAATTATTACAGGAAAACAAATCAATAGAATATGATAAGAAAGCTATCGCTTCAGCGCAAAAATATGGAACAGCAACGGCAGTAGCGGGCAGATACCTGAACTATATTACCCGGCTTATCGACAGAGAGCAATTTAATGAAGCTGAAGAATTATTAAATAAAGTTGAGGCAGATGTTAAAAAGAATAACCGGCAAATACATCTTTTTCTCTTTCACGAAAGCAAAGGAGCAATACATCAGAACAAGAAGCAATTCTCAGAAGCAATCACAAACTTTAAACAAGCCAATAAATATGCCTTAGCCAATGAGGATGTGTATCAGCAACTTGCCATTCTGGGGCCGTTAGCGCAATGCCTTATGGATGCCGGACAAGCCATGGGAGCCCGACTTTATATGGATACGTTATTAAACAAATCAATTGCTTTTCAAATGAAAACATATAGGGTTGACGCCTATACGGTGTTAGCCTTATGGTATCAAAATAAGCGGGACTGGAAAATGGCTAATGAGTTTTTGAATAAAAAGTTACAACTTTTAGATACTATCAAGTCTGATGAAATGGCAGAAAAAATAGCTATGATGGAAACTCAGTATAAGGTAGCCGGTAAAGACCGAGAGATAAAATTTTTGCAAGCAGAAAGAGAAATTCAAGATCTCAGGCTTAGTCAAAAAACCACACTCAACTATTTTTTGTTAGTTGGGGCAATAACAATACTTAGCATTTCGCTGCTTGCTTACCGGAACTATAAACACCGCCAAAAATTGCAGCAGTTGAAAATAGAAGAACTCGAAGCGGAAAAACAACTAGCGGCCACAGCAGCCGTGCTAAAAGGTGAAGAACAAGAACGAACAAGACTTGCCAAAGATTTGCACGATGGCTTAGGCGGTATGCTTAGCGGAATAAAATTCTCATTAAATAACATGAAAGGAAATTTAGTAATGACGCCTGACAACGCGCAGGCTTTTGAGCGCAGCATCGATATGCTGGACAGCTCCATTCAGGAGATGCGCAGAGTGGCGCACAACATGATGCCTGAAATACTTTTGAAGTACGGACTCGATGCAGCCTTGCGTGAATTTTGTACCGAAATCGGGAGTAGCGGTGTAATTCAAATGAATTATCAACCGTTGGGAAATACCAATTTTGTAATTGAGCAAACCACTGCCGTAACCCTGTATCGCATAGTACAAGAATTGGTAAATAATGTATTGAAACATGCGCAAGCGCAAAATGTTCTTGTTCAATTGCATCATATCGAACAGGAAAAATTATTGGCTGTAACCGTTGAAGACGATGGTAAAGGTTTTGATACCAGCACCCTGAAACAGGCCGGTGGAATGGGCTGGAAAAATATTCAAAATCGTGTAGAGTTTTTGAAGGGCCGGATCGATATGCAATCTTCAGCAGGAAAGGGCACTTCGGTAATGATAGAAATTACTTTATAAATGAAGACCAGTCTGTTTATTGTTGACGACCACTACCTGGTTATTGAAGGTATTCGCTCGGTATTACAATACGAAGAAAATATTGATTGGCTGGGACACGCCATGAATGCGGCATCGTGTTTGGATTTTCTAAAACGACAGCAACCCGATGTGATACTCATGGATGTAAACCTGCCAGACAAGAGCGGTACGGAATTATGTAAAGAGGTTAAGAAATTATATCCTTCCTTATACATACTCGGGCTCAGCACCTTTAATCAGCAAGCTGTAGTTCGCAACATGATGGACAATGGCGCATCGGGTTATGTTTTGAAGAACGCAACCAAGGAAGAATTACTGGAAGCGATTGATTTAGTTCTGGGTGGTGAGACTTATTTCAGTCAGGAGGTGGCACACGCTTTAAACGAACCACAACCGCGCCAACCGGTAATTACCAGACGAGAGAAAGAGGTATTGCAATTGATTGCCGAAGGTTTAACCAATGCAGAAATTGCCGGGAAACTTTTCATCAGTATACCCACCGTAAATACACATCGTAAAAGTATTCTCGAAAAATTTGATGTAAAGAATACGGCTACCTTAATTGGAAAAGCCATTAAGATGGGCGTGATATAATTTTCTGGAAAAGCACGAAAGTCCGCCTAAACCTCAGGCGGACTTCCTATCCATCTTCACTAATCCTTTACTTTTTCACTTCGTACCGTACCGTACGACCATTTTTGTTAGTAAGGGTTACTATGTTATCGCAGGTACCATCGCCATAGTCAATTGTTAGTTCGCGGTTACCATGTTTAATGAATTTTATTCCGCTAACAGGTATAAACACTCCGGCAGCAGCACAGGTTCTTGTATAAACCAACGGTTCCACTATCTCGATAAAGTAACCACGCCCGTTTCTGAAAGTGCCCTGAGCGGTACCGTAAATAATCAGGCGATCCAATACGTTGTTTTCGTTGCGTTCATGTTCGCGTCTGCGGTTTACTTCGCGTGTTGCTACCCGTCCATCAGGCCAGGTAACGCGGCCTTCGGTTAAGGTCACATCAAATACAGAGAGTTCTTCTGTGTAGCTTACTACGGTTACGGTACGATTGCCCTCTATTTCAATTCCATTAATAGTGTAATCCTCAAAAGAGATTGACCACGAAGAGCCTGCTATGTTCCAGGTACCACTATGCGTTACTACAATAACCCCTGTTCTTACGTTGCCACGCGGACCGGTACACCCGTCTCCAAAGTCAATGCTAAGCGTACCTGAGGTTCCATTACCTTCATACGTAATGGTGGCACAAGCAAGCCTTTCATCAGCTGTCTTCCTTCCATTCGATGAATCTTCTATTCCTGCAAATGCTTCGCTCACTAAATCATCCGCATCATCATAGTAAGAATCTTCAATCGCATCCAGCGATGCGTCTTCGGTATCTTCTGGCGAGAAATCAGGAGCTTCGTCCTGGTTACAGGCTGCCAGTGTAAACATAAAGGCAGCGATAAGCACATAGAACAGGTTCTTCCGGTTCGTATGCTGCAAAATTCTTGTGTTCATAGTCGTGTTAAGTTTGTTATAGCGTTTAGAGTACGAACTCCGACAAGAGTTTAACACGAGTTTTGAAAAAAATTGCTCCAGAGGAGTTTTGATTTTGAGAAAACGAAGTTAGACGAGTAGAGGTGGTTTAGGTTTAATCAAGTTGGGCTAAATTTGTTTAGTTGTAACGGACTGCCTATAACCGATTTAATCCTTATCCGATTCATCTCTCTGGGTTTCCACCAATTCGATGTTATCTTCTTTATTTTGAAACAACTCGCGCATTCGGGGCGGTGCTATACCAATCCCCGAAAGGGCTAAAATGATTAGTAGTATTAATAGAACGGTGCGTAATATTTTTTTTATGCGTAGCATAACAATTGACGGTTGAATGACGAATGGAAAATGAAGGCCTGCAAGCGTGCAGACAGGGGAGTTGTTACGCTGTCAACTCATCTTCCGTGCCGGAAGGAATTGTTTTTTGATGAGCCGTGAGGAGCGGGGAATGATTTTTAAGTAGCCTATGAATTGGCTTAATGGTATGGTTAAATACAGGCCTTGGTATAAAGGCATCATTTCTGGCTGCCCAAACTTTTTTTGAATCCGTTTTATGATGTGTAATAGAGGGCTTGCGAAGGATTGAAACCCATTCGGTATGTATTGTAGGATGAGTTAAGGCAGATGAACCTGCATAATTACTTACCGGGCTTATCAATAAGAGTAGCGCGAGCACCCCTTGGGTAAGTAAACTTTTTATGCGTGAGCGATTCATCCTTAAAGGTAAAGTATAATTTAATTATTGGTCATGCGCAGTTGATTTATTTCCTGTGTTTGTCTGAGGTGCCGCTTTTCATGAGCCACCATAATGTCGAAAGCAGTTTCCAGTTTGTACACAATCATTCGGTTGGCTGGCGATGAAATAATAGTATTTCGGGCAATCAGGTCTTCGCTGTTGCGGATGGCCTGTTTCAATTCGTGTTGATGTTTTTCAAATTGAGTAATAATATCGCTTCGTATGGCACTTAGGTCAGGTTCCCAGATGGAAAAAGTTTTAATCTTTCTTTTTTGCCCGGGTTGTACCGAGTTAAGAATCATTTTTCCGAAAAAACGATTAATAAAGCCAATCCGGCCAAAACGCGGTGTGTAATAGGTGTTGTTACGAATTTGTTCCAGTACAGGAAAGTATGTTTCATTCACTACAATCAGGTGTTGAATAATCTGGCCAATGCTCCAGGTGCCCGCGTTAGGTTTCCAGTTAAGTTGGTCGGCAGACAGGGGGCCGAAATCCTGTTTAAAGGTTCTGGTAATTTCATCCAGATCAGCACTCCAACGGTCGGCTTTCATTTTTTGTTCTTTTTATAAAAATACTTGAATTGCGATTATCTTGCCTGCAGGTATAACTCATTTCTCTTGACTAACCCTAAAGCGTTATCCATTTCGCGTTTGCCCCTTGCCGGGGTGGCCATACTATGGACAGCTGCGTATGCTGCCGGGTTGCATTATTTCTTTGCGCTTGATTGGCAAACAGCCGGTATCGATTCATTTTTCTTCAATCTGCTTACGCTAATTGCTCTCGTTTTTTTGAACGGGATAATATCGTACCTGCCTCGTAGCGCCATATTTCAAATTGTGCTGGGCGTAGCGCTGGTTTTTGCTTTTTCCTCGCAATGGATAGCCCAACAGGCGGTAAGGCAGCTTATACCCGATACGACCTATCATGATTTTGTAAATCAATCTATGCCGGTACGGTGGGCAATTGGCTTTATACTTTTATTAGCATCGGGTGTTGCATTTGTTTTTTATACGCGTTGGCGCGAAATAGCTGAAGCACAAGCACGCGACTCAGATACCCGCCTGCTGGCACGGGAGGCCGAATTGTATAAACTTCAACTTCAGCTTCAGCCTCATTTTCTTTTTAATAGCCTTAACTCGATTAATGCCCTGATACTGATAAAGCCCGATCAGGCCCGTGAGATGGTGCAACAGCTTTCAGATTTTCTAAGACTTACAATAAGCCGGGCAGATGAACCGTGGATTTCACTCTCGCAAGAACTGGCCTACCTGCAAACCTATCTGGCTATTGAAAAAGTAAGATTTGGACACAGGCTAGAGATAAACGTGCAGGTAGAAGATTCAATCAAAGACTTCACTATCCCCACTTTGGTATTACAGCCTTTGCTGGAAAACGCCATTAAGTTTGGCTTGTATGGAACTACAGGAAAAATCACCATACAGCTTATTGCAGAATCAAAAGATTCAACTGTGCTGATAAAAATAACCAACCCGTTTGATGCAGATATGCAACCTTCGGCCCGAAGTGGTTTCGGGTTAACTGGGTTACAACGCAGATTGTATTTACTCTATGCGCGCAACGACCTGATGCAGACAACACAAGGCAACGATACATTTACTGTTAACCTGATAATTCCGCCTCGTTCATGATTAAAGCTATTCTGATTGATGATGAACCACTAAGCCGTGAGATATTGAAACGCTATCTCATACACTTCCCGCAAATCGAGATCGTTGAGGAGTGCAACGATGGGTTTGAAGGGGTAAAGGCAATTCAGCAACATCAGCCGGGTATAATTTTTCTGGATATTCAAATGCCTAAGATTAATGGGTTTGAAATGCTGGAACTGGTTAACCCCATGCCACCCGTAATTTTTATTACCGCGTTTGATGAGTTTGCACTAAAGGCATTTGAAGCCAACGCCATCGATTACCTGTTAAAACCCGTATCGGAAGATCGGTTTACGAAAGCAGTGCAAAAATTTCTGGATAAATCCACTCAACCGGCAGCAACCACAAGTTTACTGAATGCTATGAGCCAAACGGTAAGCCAAAGCAATCGGATTGTAGTAAAAACCGGAAGCAAAGTAAAGATTATTCCAGTGCACGATATACAGTATTTGGAAGCCGATGATGATTTTGTAAAAATTGTTACAGCCGAAGGTACTTACTTGAAGAATAAAACCATGTCGTTTTACGAGCAGAGCCTCGATCCGCATCAATTTGTGCGTGTGCACCGGTCTTATATTTTGCACATCAGTCAAATCACCAAGATAGAACCGTATCAGAAAGAAACGCACCTGGCCGTGTTAAAAAATGGCCAGCAAATTCCTATCAGTAAAACCGGGTATGGTAAGCTTAAAGTTATTTTAGGAATTTAAATGGAGTTACGAAAAGCCTTATACAACCAATGTCAGGCTTATGCCGATGCCAGAATTAAGGCAGCCTACGAGGCGATAAAACAAGCCCAGGAAGCTGCCAATGCAGAAGAAAAGAGCAGTGCCGGAGATAAGTATGAAACCGGCAGGGCTATGGCTCATCTCGAAAAGGAAAAAGCAATGACCCAGTTGGTGGAAGGTAATAAGCTGAAAGAAACCCTAAACAAAGTAAACCTGGCTATCCCAACGGAAAAGGTAATGTTAGGGAGTGTGGTTATTACCGACAATGGAAACTATTACCTCGCCATTGGGGCTGGTAAATTGATACTAGATGATAAGGAGTTTCTGGCACTGTCCCCAACCTCGCCATTAGGGGCTCAGTTAATGGGTTGTATAGCTGGAAATAAAATAACTTTTCTGCGCAAATCCATTCTTATTCTGGCAGTTGAATAACCCAAATTTGACGGGTACATGTTACCTTTGCAGCAATGACAAAAGTGTGGATACAAGCCTTTCGGTTACGCACCTTGCCTCTTGCACTGGCTTGTATTGGTATGGCTGGTTTTCTGGCTGCCGCAGCCGGCAAGTTTAATCCATTGTTATTTGCCTTGTGTTGCCTTACCACAGTGCTGCTTCAGATTTTGTCGAACCTGGCCAACGATTACGGAGATTCGATTAATGGTGCCGACCACATCGGCCGTAAAGGCCCGCAACGGGCTGTGCAATCCGGTACTATAACGGCAAACCAAATGCGCAATGCAGTTATTTTATTTGCACTGCTTAGCCTTGTGTGCGGGTTGTTTTTGTTATGGACGGCTTTTGGTACCGATTGGCAAGCCCTGCTACTATTCTTGGGACTTGGATTATTAAGTATTGCTGCCGCTGTAGGCTATACCGTTGGAAAAAAACCATATGGTTACATTGGTTTGGGCGATATTTCAGTACTTATTTTCTTTGGAATAGTGGGAGTAATGGGCTCCTATTACCTCTTTACCCAGCACATAACCTGGCAAGAAATGCTACCTGCATTAAGTTGTGGTTTATTTTCTATTGCAGTACTTAATGTAAACAACATTCGCGATATAGAATCGGATAAAGCCGCTGGTAAATATTCCATTCCTGTGCGTATTGGAAAAGAAAAGGCAGTAACCTACCATTGGTTTTTATTGATAGCAGGCCTGGTAAGCGCTATTGGGTATACACTTTTAAATTATAATTCGCCCTGGCAATTTCTTTTTCTGGCAACTGTGCCCTTATTGGTTCGAAACGGAATAGCGGTAAGTAAGAAACCATCGCACCAACTTGATCCTTTTCTTAAACAAATGGCACTTTCGTCTCTAATTTTTGTTGTACTGTTTGGCTTAGGATTATTAATAGCGCTTGAATAACCATACAATTTAACCATCTTTAATCGTGGCAAAAGTTGAATTTAATATTACTTGTTCCCTATGCGATCATTTAAAAGACTCACTCTTTAACGGATTAGGTCCGGAAGACCTGAGCCGGATCAACAACAATAAGACTTGTGTTCAGTATAAAAAGGGTCAGAACATTTTTTACGAGGGTACCAGGCCCACCGGGTTGTATTGCATGAATGCCGGTAAAGTAAAAGTGTTTAAAAACAATGTACAGGGTAAAGAGTTTATAATCTATATAGCTAAGCCGGGCGACTTTCTGGGTTACCGGGCATTACTTAGCGAGGAGTTTTATCAGGCTACCGCAACCGTGCTGGAAGACGCCAAGATTTGTTTTATACCCAAAGAAAATTTTTTCGAGGTGCTGCAAAAGAACCCTACGTTTATGAAGCGTGTGGTTAAAGCCGTATGCCACGAAATGGGTACCATGGAAGAGAAGCTTGCAGAACTTGCACATAAATCGGTGCGCGAGCGGTTAGCTGCAAACTTATTGATGTTGAAAGAAACCTATGGTATGGAGGGCGAAGGAAGTTCCCTTATAGACCTGGCTCTTTCGCGCGAAGATCTGGCCAGTATTGTAGGTACTGCTACTGAAACTGTTATCCGCTTGTTATCCGAATTTAAATCGGATGGTTTGATAGCGTTTGAAGGAAAAAAAATTCGTGTAATAGACGCCAAAAAGCTGGCTAAACAAGCCGATCTTATTGTGGCTTGATGAAACCTGACAAAAATCATCTTTTATTTTGATGTCAATCATTAGCAGGAGGTAGGGTCTCTTTTACCTTTGGTTTAATTTAAACCACATGCTATATGAAACGTATCCTGGTTCCATGCGATTTTTCAGATCCGGCTATCCAAGCGTTTAAGCTAGCCAGTGAGATTGCCCGCAAAAGCGGAGGTGAGGTTATCGTGCTGAACGTAATTGAACTTCCGGTTATGAGCGATAGTGTGCTGATGCCCGCACTTTCGTTCGAAGAAGCTTTTATTAAAGACATGAAAGTTCATGCCGAAAAAAACTTTACAAAAATGAAAACCAAGTGGGCAAGCGATGTAAAGCTTACCACACTTATTGAATACGGAGGGGCAACATCTTCCATTCGTGATTTTGTTAAAGAAAATAAAATTGATCTGGTGGTAATGGGCACCCATGGAGCAAGCGGCATGAAGGAATTTTTTATTGGTTCCAATACCGAAAAAATTGTACGAACCAGCCCGGTTCCTGTAATCTCAGTAAAAGGAAACACAAAGCTATCATCAATAAAGAACATTGTATTTCCAAATACACTCGATCTGGATCAGGAAGAATTAACACTTAAGGTAAAAGCCCTGCAGAGTTTTTTTGGGGCAAGCCTGCATCTGTTGTATGTAAATACACCATCGCGCTTTAGGCGCGATATTGAAATTAAAAAGGAAATGAAAGCATTTGCCAAACGGTTTATGCTTAAAGATTACACGCTTACCATCTTCAACGATTTTACAGAAGAAGAAGGGTTGCAGAACTTTGTTGCCGAAACGAAAGCGGATTTAGTGGCTATGGCTACACACGGGCGCAGAGGTTTGAATCATTTAATGAGTGGCAGTATTGCTGAAGATGCTGTTAATCACTTGCAATGCCCAATCTGGACTTATAAAATTAGCTAACTACACAAAGCGTGAATAAGCAGATACTTTTTCCTGTCGATTTTAAGTCTGACATCCATCTGGCTGAGTATGCTCAGCTATTGTCGCATTTAGATAAGAAGAGCTTTGTTGGTTTTTTTCTGAATGATTTCTCGCGTTCTGGAAAGCTAAAGAACACAGAACAGGATAAAAATGCGTTGCAAACTAACCTAAAAGAAGAAGCGCGACAGCTTAGTCTTGATTTTGATTTTATTAAAAGTAATTCCAGCACAAATCTGCTTCTTAACCAAAGCCGGTTTGCCGATTTGATTATTATAAACCCGGTAAAGCAGGAAAATATATTGCAACTCAACCAAATCTTTCCTGATCATTTTTTTGATTCTATTGCCTGCCCGGTCTTCATGTCAGAAGATTTACTAACACCGTATCAGGAAATTCTGGTGTTGTTTGATTACGACCAATCCGGACTTGTAGCGCTAAAGTCCTTTTTGTCTTTTTTTGGTAAGGTAAGCAGCGAAAAAAAGTTAACTTTACTAACAGTAAGCCCGGACGATTCGCCCGAGATTCATCTGGAAAAATATCTGGTAAGCTACTTACAGAAATTTTTCAAAGACGTGGGTATTGTTCCGCTTAATAATCAAAACCTAGCCCAACAGGTTATGAGTCACGCCACTAAACTTACCCGACCCATATTGGTAATGGGTAGTACGGCTTTGGAGTTACTTAACGATCAGCAACTGGCTACGCAAGTGGCAGATCATCATATGTCAATTTTTTATTCAAATACCTGATGGAAGTTGAGGTTAAGGAGAAAGTAAGCTGTTTTCACTGTGGCCAGACTTGCGAAGAAGAAGTCCTTCTCCTTGATGACAAATCGTTCTGCTGTTACGGCTGCAAAACCGTATTTGAAATTCTGAACGAAAACAACCTGTGCGAGTATTACACATTTGATAAAAACCCCGGTATAAATCTCAGGCATGTATCCGATGATACATTTGCTTATTTGGATGAAGTAACCATCCGGAAGGAATTACTGGAGTTTGACTCGCCAACGTTTGCCCGGGTAAGATTCTATGTGCCCAACATCCATTGTATCTCTTGTATCTGGCTGCTGGAGAACCTTCAGAAGCTGCAAACAGGGGTACTTAAATCGGAGGTTAATTTTTCAGGAAAAACGGTGCGGATTGATTTTAACCCTGCACACATTACACTTGGAAACCTAGCACAACTAGTAGCGTCTCTGGGATACGCGCCACGTATTAGTTTAAACAAAGAAACCAGACCGGTAGCGCCAGCATCGCAGCAATTGGTAATTAAACTGGCTATTGCCGGGTTTGCGTTTGGTAATATTATGTTGTTAAGTTTTCCTGAATACCTGGGGCTTAACGAAAGCGATGTGGCTTTGCAACGATTATTTTCGTGGTTAAACATTGCGTTGGCGTTGCCGGTAGCATTTTACAGTGGGCAGGAATATTTTACTAATGCCTGGAAAAGTTTTAAGCAACGCCAGATAAACATAGATGTACCTATTGCTGCAGGCTTACTTGCCTTGCTGGTGCGAAGTGTATTTGATATTGTTACTAACACCGGCCCCGGCTATCTCGATTCTCTGGCAGGCCTTGTTTTCTTTTTATTAATAGGGAGGTGGTTTCAAAGTAAAACATATGATAGTCTTGCATTCGATCGTGATTATAAATCTTACTTTCCATTAGCCATTCAACGGTTAACCCAAAACGAATGGCGATCGGTAATTGTGTATGAATTAGAACCCCGGGATATTATTCGTGTTCGTAATATGGAAATTATTCCGGCCGACTCTATTCTTAAGAGTGAGGTCGCCTACTTCGATTACAGTTTTGTTACGGGCGAATCAAAGCCGGTAAAAGTAACAAGAGGAGAGCTTGTGTTTGCAGGAGGGAAGCTAATCGGGCAACCGGTAGAGCTTATTGTACAAAAGAAAACAGCACAAAGCCAGCTTACCAGTTTGTGGAACGAATCTGCATTTCAGAAACCCAATGAAAGCAGATATAAAAAAATACTGGATCGTGTGGCGCGCAGGTTTACCTGGATTGTATTGCTGTTAGCCCTTGGCACCGGAGTATTCTGGTATTTTTACGATGCTTCGCAAATGTGGCTTGTTCTTACATCGGTACTTATGGTGGCCTGCCCATGCGCACTAGCCCTTACTACTCCGTTTACATATGGAAACATGCTACGTGTATTTGGCAGGCATGGCTTCTATCTTAAAAATGCCGATATAATTGAAAAGATGGCATCTATTAATGCTATCGTATTTGATAAAACCGGAACTGTTACACATGGTGCTTCTGCAGTTACATTCAAAGGGGTGCTATCTACACAAGAAGCGGGCTGGATTAAATTAATTGCGTCCACCTCAACGCATCCGCTAAGTACTTTAATTGCAGAGCATGTGGTAGAAAAATCGGATGCGGTAGTTACTGATTTAAAAGAAATTCCCGGTAAGGGAATACAAGCCGTTGTGGCAGGTAAGTGTATTCGGTTAGGGTCGGCTGTTTTTGCTGGTTATATAACGGGTGGAGAAATCACCTCACGGGTTTTTGTTTCAATAGATGGATTAGTGCGTGGCTTCTATGAGATTGAGACCTCAATACGGCCCGAAACCAGAAATCTGGTGGCCCGGTTGGGGTCAATGGTTAAAGCATTGTTGTCTGGCGATCAACCGATGGAAGAAACCCGAATGCGTACGGTGTTTCCAACAGGGATTAAGTTATTGTTTAACCAATCACCACACGATAAGCTAAATTATATTTCTGACCTGCAGAAGCAAAACCATAACGTGATGATGATAGGAGATGGGCTAAACGATGCGGGGGCACTGCAGCAAAGTGATGTGGGGGTAGCCGTTACGGACGATACAGGGGTATTTACACCGGCCAGCGATGGTATTCTGGCTGGCCCTATGTTGGGTAAATTAGATTCGTTTCTGCGTTTAGCCAGAAAATCTACGGTTATTTTAAAAACCGGTTTTGTAATTTCATTTTTTTATAATGCTGTGGCAATTAGTGTAGCGATGAGCGGGTTTCTTACCCCGTTAATTGCCGCTGTTCTTATGCCCATTAGCAGTATTAGTGTAGTGGGTTTTAGTTCATTAGCTGTTACCTGGGTAGCACGAAGAGAGTTTAAAACAAGGCTGTAAAAAATGCTTATAATAGTTCTGCTTATTTCAATTTCGCTTACAATAGCCATTGTGTTTTTGATAGCCTTTATTTGGGGCATGCGCAACGGGCAGTTTGATGATACTTATGGCCCCTCTGTAAGAATGTTGTTTGAAGATAAAAAGAAAAAGGAGATGCCAGTTAAGAAAGATGCCTAACTTTCAGACGTGGAAGTACTTTGGTTTATTTTAGGCGGACTGTTAATTCTGATTGGTATTGCAGGATGTTTTTTGCCAGTATTGCCCGGGCCTCCTCTGGCTTTCATAGGTCTTTGGATTCAGCAACTCAAAGAACCTAATCCGTTTACTTCAAAATTTCTTTGGATCTGGTTGGGAATAACTTTGCTTGTTACAGTAATTGACTATTGGGCCCCTGTTTATGCAACCAAACGATTTGGTGGTAGTAAAGCCGGTATTTGGGGTTGTATGATTGGGTTGTTGCTTGGTTTTTGGATGGGACCGTTTGGGATAATAATTGGGCCCCTGGCCGGTGCATTTATTGGCGAGATAATGAACAATAAAGATTCGGCTCAGGCCATACGGGCTGCGTTTGGTTCCTTTATAGGATTTTTACTTAGCACTCTTCTTAAACTGATTGTGTGCGTAATTATGTTTTGGTATTGGGTAGTGAGTTGGTAAACGGTTTAGCTTCGAAGGTTAAACAGAAAAAAAACGAGGCTGTCTCAAAAGTC
>DEIA01000087.1 GCA_002352225.1 Flammeovirgaceae bacterium UBA2786 | reverse complement strand
CAGAGAGTTAAAAAATCAAAGTTGAAAGTAAAAAGTCTGGCTTAGCCAACTCTAAACTTTTTACTTTCAACTCTCTTTCTTCTAAAAATTCTTCTTTGCAATTGGCGGCACCACGCCCATATTATACCAGGCAAACGAATAATAATCGGCAACCATATCAATGCTTTTGGTAATGTTCGATGAGCCATGTGCCGAATTAACATCAACCCGGATTAGTACTTGGTTTGCACCGGCCTGATTTTCTTGTAGAGTAGCCGCAAACTTAAAGCTATGCGCAGGCACTACACGGTCGTCATGATCAGCTGTGGTAACCATGGTAGCCGGATAATGAACTCCGGGCTTCAATGCATGCACCGGTGAATAGGTTTTTAAATAATCAAACATCTCTTTCGAATCTTCTGACGTGCCATAATCGCTTGCCCACGCTGCACCAATGGTAAACTTATGGTACCGCAACATATCCATTACACCAACCTGTGGCACGGCTACTTTGGCAAGGTCTGGCCGTTGTGCCATTACCGCACCAACCAACAACCCGCCATTTGAGCCGCCATTAATCGCCAGGTGTTCGCTGGAAGTATATTTTTCTTTTATCAGGTATTCACCGGCTGCAATAAAATCATCAAACACATTTTGTTTTTTCATTTTGGTTCCGGCCAGGTGCCACTCTTCTCCATACTCACCACCACCACGCAGGTTGGGCTGGGCATAAATTCCACCATTCTCTAACCAAACAATTCGTGAGGTGCTGAACGATGGGGTAAGACTTATATTAAATCCGCCATAAGCATATAACCAGGTTGGATTTTTTCCATTCAACTCAATACCTTTTTTATGCACAATAAACATCGGGATTTTTGTGCCATCCTTGCTCGCGTAAAACACCTGTTTTGTTTCGTAGTCTTCCGGGTTAAACTTTACAGAAGGACGTTCGTATTCGGTGGATTTGCCTGAAGCTATGTCATATTTAAAAATAGTGGGTGGATAGGTAAACGAGGTAAAGGTGTAGTACAGGTCCGTATCATCCATCCTGCCGCCAAAACCCCCGGCTGTTCCAATGCCCGGCAACTCAACCTCTCGGTCTAACTTGCCGGTAAAGTCATATTGTTTAATCTGGGTTTTTACGTCAACCAAGTATCGCGCAAAAATTTTTCCGCCTCCAGCCGAAGCATTCAACGAATTTTCTGTTTCCGGAATTAAATCTCTCCAGTTTTGGTATGATGGATTAGAGGCGTCAACCCACACCACCTTACCGTTGGGTGCATTCAGGTTTGTCTGGATAAAAAATCTCGGGCCATCGTTCTCAATTACATACTGGTCGCTCTCAAAGCCCGTTTTTACCGGAAGAATTTTTCCATTGGGTACCGATAAATCCTGGATATACAATTCATTTCCCGTTGTGCTTTCGGATGTAGTAATTACCAGATAGTGCTCATCTTCGGTTACAAAGCCTCCTACAAATCTTCTCTTTTGTATGTCTCCAAAAACCACCTTATCCTGCGATGAATTTGTACCCAGCTTGTGATAATACAATTGCTGGAATTCATTCTTAGCACCAAGGCTGCTGGTTAAACCTTCTACAAACCGGTTGATGTAATACCCATCATTTCCTCTCCACGAAATACCGCTTTGCTTCATATTGCGAATGGTATCTTCCACCAATGTTTTATCAGCGGTGCGGATAACCACTCCTTCTGCTCTGTCGGCTCCGCCTTTGGCAATCTCAAATGCAAGCAACGAGCCATCTTTAGAAAAAGATAATCCGCGCATGGTAGTGGTTCCGTCTTTCGAGAACGTGTTCGGATCAAGAAACAATTCTGGTTCTCCGCTCTCTCCTTTTTTACGATAGAGCACAGATTGGTTTTGTAATCCTGTGTTCTTATAGAAATAATAATACTCGCCCTGCCGAAACGGAGCACTTAGCTTTTCGTAATTATTCAATTCAAGCAGTCGGTTGCGCACCGTATCGCGGTAGCTGATATTCTTGAGGTACGAAAACGTAACATTATTTTGAGCCGTTACCCAATCGGCCACTTGTTTAGTAGTATCGTTTTCCATCCAGCGGTACGGATCGGGCACCTGTGTACCAAAGTATGTATCTACTGTGTCTACTTTAGCTGATACCGGGTAATTAGAAATAGTCTCTGGTTGGGGTGCCTTAGTGCACGAGGCCAACATGATACCATAGACTGCTGCAAGTAGTGTTATACTTTTCATGGGATAAGGTTTAGATGACTTGATTGTAATACTAAGCTATCAGTTTATATACTATTGTTGTCCTGTTAAAATTGATTTTTTGAAGAAATCCCGCAAATTCCGTTTTAGATATATGTTTTTCGTGATTTCGAAAAAGAGAGTAATTGCCTTTCTGCCTTAACCCCGGAGGGGAATGACTGAAAGCTTCCTTAACAAAGCGTATCGTGTTTCGTGCCGAAATCAACTCATCCATTTATACTCCACTTTGCTGTCGGCACGACTTTGCTCTACTATCCATTAGCACCGGGTTGTCACCCGGTGCTAGCAATATGTCGCCCCTGCAGGGCGATACTTAAAATTAATTTCGCTGTCACTAGTTGTCTATGATTTCAAACCCCGCATACGGCACCAGCACTTTCGGTATTTTAATTCCATCCGTTGTTTGATTGTTTTCCAGAATGGCTGCCAATATCCGCGGAAGCGCCAACGCGCTACCGTTCAAAGTATGTAGCAATTGCGTTTTGCTTTCCTTGTTTTTGTAGCGCAATTTTAATCGGTTAGCCTGAAACGTTTCGAAGTTGCTTACTGAACTTACTTCGAGCCATCGTTGCTGTGCGGCTGAAAAAACTTCCATATCGTACGTTAGCGCTGAATTAAAACCCATATCGCCACCGCATAACAAAAGTTTGCGATAGGGTAACTCGAGTTTTTCCAGCAGGCTTTGCACATGTGCACACATCTGGTCTAATGTGTTGTACGAGTCTTCCGGTTTAGTAATCTGTACAATCTCAACCTTATCGAATTGATGCAGGCGGTTTAACCCGCGCACATGCGCTCCCCAGCTACCGGCCTCTCTGCGAAAGCAGGGTGTGTACCCGGCATTCTTAATGGGCAACTCATCTTCGGTAAGAATAACATCGCGATATAAGTTGGTAATGGGTACTTCAGCTGTAGGAATAAGGTATAGACCATCTTCATTCACAAAATACATCTGGCCTTCTTTATCGGGAAGCTGGCCCGTGCCATAGCCGCTCGCTTCGTTTACTACAATAGGTGGTTGTATTTCTTTATATCCAGCCGCTGCGGCTTCGTTCAGGAAGAAATTGATTAATGCGCGTTGTATGCGTGCCCCCTTTCCTTTATATACCGGGAAGCCGGCACCCGAAATTTTAACACCCAGATCGAAATCAATGATGTCATATTTCTTGATTAGTTCCCAATGGGGCAACGCATCAGCATGCAGGGTGGGCACCACGCCATGCTGATGAACCGTAATGTTGTCTTCAGCGCTTTTCCCGGCAGGTACTTTTGAAGCAGGCACATTCGGGATTTTATATAAAATATCCTGTTGCTTCTTTTCAAAGTCGGCTAGACTATCTTCCAGGGTTTTCACTTTATCCTTACTGGCAGCAACAGCTGCCCGGAGGGCAGCAGCCTCATCGGCTTTACCCGTTTTCATTAACTCGCCAATCTTTTTAGAATCGGCATTCAGGTTGGCTTTAACTGTATCTAAAGAGGTCTGTGTCTCTCTGCGAAGCTTATCTATTTCCAATGCCTGTGTTACCAGGCCTTCCGCCTCTTTGAAGTTGCGCTTGCCCAGCCCGGTTATTACCTCCTGAGTGTGTTCGCGCAGCATTTGAAGTGTTAACATAAATTCAAGAATTGAGGGCCAAAATTAGCCAATAATTATTTCACCTAATTTGATAATATTCAATTTTGACTTATACTTGCATCATCATTCAGGCCCCCCCGGGCCATCCGAATATAGATAACCCTGAATTTTACTGTTTCTGTTTCGATCCTAAATGTGTTTTATCTATGGTCTGCTTAGACCGCACCGTATAAATTCTATCTTATTAATATTAATCCTTTTTTAAACTCACATGTACACAATTGATGACCTGAACGACAGGCTGCTTTCTGAATTGAAGGACATTGCTGAAGGTATGGGCGTAAAGAATGCCAAGAAATTAGCCAAGCAAGATCTGATCTACAAAATTCTAGATCAGCAAGCCATCAGCGGAGAGCCAAAACCCGCCAAAACAAACGAACCTTCTGAGCGTAAAATGCGGCCCCGCAGACGTGAAAATGTAGCTACCGAAAATCAAAAACCACAGGAGAAAGAGCAAAGCAGCGATGAAATGCTGCAAACCATTAACCTGGATATTGACCAAAATATTACCCGCTTTGAGGAAACCAACGAGCAGGAACAACCTGTTTCGGAAACTCCAAAAGAGCAACGCGAAGAAAAGCCTTTCCAGCAAAATCAGAATCCCAATCAAAACCAAAATCAAAACCAAAATCAGAACCAGCAACATCCGCGCAAGGAAAACCTGATCCGCGATTTTGATGGCGTGGTAGCCAACGAAGGGGTATTGGAAATTATGCAGGATGGGTATGGTTTCCTACGCTCAAGCGATTACAACTACTTAGCCAGTCCCGATGATATTTATGTGTCGCCTTCGCAGATCAAATTGTTTGGTCTGAAAACCGGTGATACCGTTAAGGGTCAAATCCGGCCACCAAAAGAAGGTGAAAAATATTTTGCCCTGATTAAAGTGGATAGCATTAACGGCAAAACAACAGAAGAAATCCGCGATCGGGTAGCATTCGAGTATCTTACTCCTTTGTTCCCTGAACAAAAATTAAAACTCAGTACTACGCCCGATAACATGTCTACCCGAATTCTGGATTTGTTCTCGCCTATCGGGAAAGGACAGCGCGGTATGATTGTAGCGCAGCCCAAAACCGGTAAAACCGTATTGCTGAAAAACATTGCCAATGCCATTGCCGAAAACCATCCGGAAGTTTATTTGATCGTATTGCTGATTGATGAACGCCCGGAAGAAGTTACCGACATGGCCCGCAGTGTAAAAGCAGAAGTAATTGCTTCTACTTTTGATGAACAGGCCGAACGCCATGTTAAAGTTGCTTCTATTGTATTGGAAAAAGCCAAGCGCATGACAGAGTGTGGCCACGATGTGGTAATCTTATTGGATTCGATCACACGTCTTGCCCGTGCGTATAACACTGTAGTGCCTTCATCGGGTAAAATACTTTCGGGTGGTGTGGATGCTAACGCACTGCATAAGCCAAAGCGTTTCTTTGGCGCTGCGCGTAAAATTGAAAACGGAGGTTCGCTCACCATTATTGCAACCGCATTGATCGACACCGGATCGAAAATGGACGAAGTGATTTTTGAAGAATTTAAAGGAACCGGTAACATGGAATTGCAGTTGGATCGCAAGCTTTCCAACCGCAGGGTTTACCCGGCCATCGATGTGCCGGCTTCCGGAACCAGACGCGAAGATTTGTTGATGAAAGAAGAAGAACTGCAACGCGTGTGGATCTTGCGCAAATTCATGGCCGATATGAATTCGGTAGAAGCAATGGAATTTTTACAGAGCAAGATGAAAGGCACCCGGAATAATGAGGAGTTTTTAACTTCGATGAATGGGTAATCCCGATTTGAAAATTTAAAGATGTATTGATTTGAATGGCCTGGGAAACCGGGCTTTTTTTTCATTTTACCATATTCAAATCTTGTATACCTGCCTTCCTATGGTAAAGTATATTTGTAAAAATACGTAGTCAACCAGAGAATTATTAGTTAGTCGTCCCTTAAAAACTCATTTTCGGTAAAAATTGATTTTTGACTACCCTGCCAAGGGCTTCGAAAAGTTGAGCCAAAAAGACAAGTGGATTTACTTTCCACTTGTTGAGCATCCGTTTAAAATTCATACCTGCAGCAGCCAGCATTACGTTGATGTTATCGCCCTTGATACCTTTGTAAAAATTTCGGCTTAGCCGGTGATCTTGTTTTAAGTGTCCGATTTTTGGTTCAATGGCAGCTCTTCGTTTAAAACTTTTGCGCAGCTTTTGTTTGTCATACGCACTCCTTTGTTTACCTGGTTTATCGGGTACCGTAATGGTTGTGCCCAACACTTGCCTGACACCACTATAACCACGGTCAACAAAATTATTTTTTAACGTAATGCCGGTTAACCGCTGTTGCTGTTCAATAGCAGGCTTTAACGTTTTGCTGTCGTGTACGTTCTTCTCCATGTTGAGTGCTCCGATAATGACACCTGTTGTTTATAATGGCTTTACGTTGATAGTAATCTCTTTTTATAAAAGAAAGTATAGAGGCGGATACTGATATTGATAGCATTATGCTACCGGTGCGTTCCTCTATATTATCATTAGCCAACATAAAAAGCGCAATGGATGAGGTTGCAAGCGTACTTACGGTAAAGGTTATCGAATTTCTTCTTTCCTTCTTAACGTACAAACTTAACTTAGTATCATTTAAAAAATATGATTCTTCTCTAACATAGGAGTAGTTAAATTTACGAGGAGATTGTGCTCTGGATGTAGGGGGTGCGTCAGTCACTTGGCTAAAAGCCGCTGACCAATTGTATATCAAAACAACGATTGTGAAAAATCTAGTTTTGGAAATTAGCGGATTCATTTTTTCTTATAGACATATTCATAGCCCTTACTGTTTTGAGTAGTAAGAGTATCTCCTCTAATACTATAATTAAGAATATGTTCGACACTACCAAACATCACGCTCTCAAATCTCGATATAATCTTAGATCCAGAAGTTTCCCACTTGGTTTTTGGTTCTAAGTTTCTTAAACCGTAAGAAGACATCTGCCTGTTAATAGCCATGCTATTAATGTATAACCAACCATCTGCTTTAAATTCCATAGTATGATTTTCAAATGGAACTTTAACCCTATTTTGATCTTGTGCTCCAACAATTACCCATGTTCCTAAAAGCCGTTCGTCACGACTATACTGATCTCTTCCGAAAACCTTTCTTAGGTTGTATTTTGTGTTCGATGAAATTTTGAAAAGATAAGTGCGTACGGTTAAGGTTGTATCTATTGACGATTTTAAATTTATTAATAAGGAATCCTTTAATAAGAGACCGGTCAAAATTAATGCATCACCATTTAACAGGTTTATCCTTCCTTCAAGTATAGAATCATTACTAAAAGTACCTAAGAAGACAAGTTTATCATGCCCATTTAAAAATACCGATCCAACTGCTAGGGTTTCTACTGTTGAAACCACAAATGCGTTTTTGGATGACACCAATTCGCCAGTGTAAACACCATCAAGTGATTGTGCACTCAAATCATTTGGAAGCAATAAAAGTATTAACAATATTCTCCACATGAACCTCTTTAGAAATTTATTTTAAGCAACTCACTATCTTGATATTACACACTACTACAAAAAACGCAACTGTTTAGTACCTTAAAAACAACCGCGTTCTTCGTGCATTCGAGTAATGCCTATGCTGATAACCCAATTAAAATCCACTCCTGAATAGATCAGTAGCACCCGGGCCCTTCCATGTCATTTATAGCATGGGCATTATTAAACAGGTTGTATGCAGTAAGTATAGAATGCTGATTCAAAAGTCTGCCAAACTATCCAATTTACTGTAGATGGATCGTTCATATAGGCTGCCCAAGCTTGATTTGTACCGGCAAAAAGGGCTAAACAATTAACGGTGGGGTTACCTCCTTCTATTTCCTCCATTTTCTCAAAACTCATTGTTTTCATAATATATAGGGTTTAGGTTTGAAATGACTGGCCCGTTTTATGCGTGTGGACAGATTTAAACTAATTTAAAGAACTGAATTTGTCAAATCATTTTACTATGAAATCCATATCTCAAGGTTTTCGCTGGATGTATGGTTGCCTCTGTCTGAACAGAACAAATTCCGGTTATCCTTTTGTTTATTCCAGAATTTTAGGACTATAAGTAAGAAGACTCGTTTTCACTAGACCTCTTACATTAGTCGAAATTATATCCTGATATTCAATATGTTACGTTTTAAAGACATTGCTTATACAAGAGGTCTATCTTATACCGAAGGATTGTTTTCCAAATCGCCTCTTCTTCTCATGAAACGCTCCTTTAAACTCAGGATCTTCATAGCGTTTTTGCCGGTCTATTTCACGCGCCATAGCCTGTGCTTCCTCTTTCGGGGTTGGTTCTATTACAATCTCTTTGGGTAATTTCTTTACCGGAATTTTTTCGCGAATTATTTTCTCAATTTTATCGATGTGATATTTCTCGGCATCGGTAACCAATGTTATGGCTTTGCCTTTTTGAAACGCCCGGCCCGTTCTTCCGGTTCTATGCACATAATCTTCGTACAGAATAGGCACATCGAAATTAATAACATGCGATACATTGGTTACATCAATACCCCGCGAGGCCACATCGGTGGACACCAGGATGCGCAGCTTGCCTTCTTTAAATTCATTCACGGCATTAATGCGACTGTTCTGTCCTTTGTTAGAGTGTATCACGCGCACCGGTCCAAGTTTTTTTCTGTCCAGAAACTTGCTCACATTATTGGCTACTTCTTTAGTGCGCGTAAAAATCATAACCCGATTAAATTCGTCTGTTTTCGTAAACAGGTACTCGAGGAAATTAATTTTGGTAAGCGCATTCGGCACATGGTATAATACCTGCTCAACCTCAACAGCCACAGTGGCCTGGGGAGTTACCTCCACCCGCACTGAAAAATCCAGAAATTCCTGTGCTAATCGCTCAACCTTTTCGGGGAAAGTGGCGGAGAATAAAATGTTTTGTCGCTTAGGCGGAATTACTTCAAATATTTTTCGCAACTGCGGCATAAAGCCCATGTCCATCATCTTATCGGCTTCATCCAGTACAAGGGTTTTGATTTGCTTTACCGGTAATTCGCTTCGCAAATAAATTTCCATAAAGCGGCCGGGTGTAGCAATCAATAAATCTAAACCACTTTGTATTTTTTCAATTTGAGTTTTCGGGCCTACGCCTCCATAGATTTCTACTACCCGTAAATCGGTATACTTTGCAAACGCACGGGCATGTTCCGCTACTTGTATTACTAACTCTTTAGTAGGAACCAGAATCAGCGCACGGGCATCGGTACCTTGTGCATACCTGAGTTTTAATAATACCGGCAACATGTAGGCTGCTGTTTTTCCCGTTCCGGTTTGGGCAATGCCAATTACCTGCTGGCCTCCCGATATTAACGGAATACATTTTTGCTGAATTTCAGTAGGCGCGCTAAATCCGGCATCGGCAACGGCATCCAGCAATTGTTTATTCAATTTAAACTCACTCCAATCGGCAGTACTACTCATTAACGGTTATCTTTACTCAACTTTACAAGGTAATGAACTCTACGGTAATCACGAACGCAAAGATTGTAAACGAAGGCAAGGTTACAACAGGCGATGTGTGGATTAAAAACCAGCGCATTGAAAAGATTGCTGGTTCAATTCCCACTGGCCACGCTACTGTAATTGATGCAAATGGAAAATTATTGTTACCCGGAGCAATTGATGATCAGGTGCATTTTCGTGAACCCGGCCTTACCCATAAAGCTACTATTCAAACCGAAGCACGCGCTGCTGTAGCCGGAGGGGTAACCAGTTTTATGGAAATGCCCAATACAGTACCGCCCGTGTTTACGCAAGCCTTATTGGAAGACAAGTACCAGATTGCTGCCCGCACATCGCTGGCCAACTACTCGTTCTTTATGGGTGCCGGAAACGATAACCTGGAAGAAATTTTAAAAACCGACATCACGAAAGTGTGCGGTTTGAAAATTTTTATGGGTTCCTCCACCGGCAATCTGTTGGTGGATAATCCAGTCGTATTGGAAAATCTTTTTTCAAAATTCCCTTCGCTTATTGCCACGCATTGCGAAGACGAAGCCACTATTCTAAAAAATACAGCTGATTATAAAGCAAAATATGGCGATGGAATGGCGGTAAAGTATCATCCCCTTATCCGCAGTGAAGAGGCTTGCTTCAAATCATCTTCATTTGCGATTGAGTTAGCAAAGAAACACGGCACACGGTTACACATCCTTCACATTTCAACTGCTAAAGAAACGCATCAGTTTGATAACAGCACTCCGTTAGAGAAAAAGAAAATTACAGCCGAGGCCTGTATCCATCATCTTTGGTTTAGTGATGCTGATTATGACCGGTTGGGTATGCTGATAAAATGGAATCCGGCTATTAAAACAAAAGCAGATCAGCAAGAAATTTTAAAAGCAGTATTAGACGATCGCATTGATGTGATTGCTACCGATCATGCACCTCACACACTCGAAGAAAAAAGTAAGGGTTATTTTCAGGCGCCTTCTGGCGGACCTTTGGTTCAGCACAGCCTGGTGGCCATGCTGGAGTTTTATCATCAGAAAAAAATAAGTCTTGAAAAAATTGTACAGAAGATGGCGCACAACCCGGCTATTCTGTTTCAGATTCAGGAGCGAGGGTTTATTCGCGAGGGCTATTTTGCTGATCTGGTATTGGTAGATATCAATTTACCGTGGACCGTTAAAAAAGAAAATATACTTGCTAAATGTGGCTGGTCGCCATTTGAAAATTATATTTTTCAATCGGCTGTAACACATACGTGGGTATCGGGCCATTTGGCTTTTGCCGATGGGCAATTGCACGAACAGAAAAAGGGAGAACGTTTAGGGTTTAGTCGTAAATAAAAAAACCCCGCTAGTGCGGGGTTGGGGTGAGTAATGGGGTTCGAACCCACGACCCCCAGAATCACAATCTGGTGCTCTAACCAACTGAGCTATACCCACCATTTCAAAACCATTTTTTGGTTTTGGGACAGCAAAGTTAACTGACCGTGCTTAAAATGCAAAAAATGATTTTTACGCCACTTTTTGCTTTGCCCCATTTACGCTCCCCTATTTTTTGAATAAGTTTAACTCATGATTGGCTGGAGCAGTTTGAAAAATCTTCCCTTAGAAAAGAAAGTACCTTTGCTTTATGAACATGCTGCCTTTGTAATGGCCATTCGGTATTACAAATACAAAATCAATTTATACCTGTTGGGATCGGACTACATTGAAGTGTTCGTAAATCATAAGTATGCATCGATTGATAAAATCAGCCTGCTTGATCCGAACCACTCCCGAATGAAATTTTACTCTGACCAGATTAAATTACCCCTGCTGAAATAAAAAAGCCCCGATAGTAAACCGGGGCTTTTGCTTCTATTTTTTGGTTAGGTTAAGCCGTTGCAGCCGATGATTCTTCCGTTTTAACCTGAACCTTCAGGGTCACGGTTTTACGGGCTTTATATCCGCAGTAACTGCACTGGTAATGCTTCATAATTTCACCTTCTTCTGTTTCCGTTGGTTGTCTGATAATTTCTTCACGAACAACTTTGAAGGTTTGGTAGTTACACTCAGGGCATTGGATGGCATGCAGATGGCCTGCATATTTCTCAATTTGCTTAAAGCCTGTTTCCTCATCCAACCACACATCGTAGTCAACCGAGTACACGTTTTCTTCGGCAATCATACCTTCGTCTAAGTGGGCATCTTCTTCTTCTTCGCTTAGCCGCTTCATAGGCTTACCGGTTTTAGGGGAAATCCTTGGCTTATACCGTAATACTTTAAGGCGTTTTTCAATAAAAAACGGATAATAGAATTTAAGCAGGTTTTGGATAACCATGGCAACCAAAATACCCAGCGATACCGTGGTAAAGATGCGTACGAATATTAAGAGGGTTGTAAGTTCGGTAATGGCCGCATTCACAAAAAAACATCCGCCTATTACCAATACAATTGTGGCAATCCACAATGTTTTGATTTCATACCGGTTTATAAAATCGTACTTGTCTTTGGCGCCTCCTGTTGTACTTAGTTTAACAATGTAACCAAGTATAATCAGGATACCTACAGCCCAAAAGCCCAACGCCAAATTAAGCGCCATGTTATTCCACGCATCATACTTGTGAGGGTCCAGGATTTCTTCTTCCATTGTGATAAAGAGTTTATGGGTTTATTCTGTGTTTTCTATTGTTTAAGAACCAGTTTTACTTTCTACAAGCCTCAAATATATATGCAATAAGCCACAATTTAGATGGATTGACCGAATTTTCAAAGGCCCTAAAACGAAGTAGATGAGAGAAGTATGAGTTTCTCCTTTAAAAAGCATACATAATTTTTAAGAAGCTTGTTAAAATCCTGAGTTTCAGAGGTGTTTTTACACTTACAAAAGCGCCTAACGCTTATTAACCGGTACCGCTAATATACTCTGTACAGCAGCAGCAATTCCTCGGGCATCCATACCACATTCCTGATGGAGCTCCTGTTGTTCCCCGTGCTCCACAATACCGTCTGGTATACCCAGACGCTTAACCTGGGCAGTGTATTGATTATCGGCCATAAACTCCAGCACAGCACTACCTATTCCACCCTGAATACAGCCATCCTCAAGGGTAATCACTTTTGTGAAGCGGCTAAACACCTCGTGTAATAATTCTTCGTCCAGGGGTTTGGCAAATCGTAAATCAAAATGAGCCGGATGTATCCCTTTTCTGGCTAATAATTCACTTGCTTCGGTTACATAATTACCAATGTGGCCGAACGAGAGTATAGCTACATCCTCACCATCCCGAATCATACGGCCTTTGCCAATCTCGATTCTTTCGAAAGGAGTACGCCAATTGGGCATTACGCCTTGGCCGCGTGGATAGCGAATAGAAAAAGCCTGTTCAGTACGCGGCAATTGTGCTGTAAACATCAGGTTTCGTAACTCCTGCTCATTCATTGGTGCCGACACGATCATATTGGGGATACACCTAAAATAGGCAATATCATAGGCGCCATGATGCGTTGGCCCATCTGCCCCGGCAAAGCCTGCCCTATCTAAACAAAAATTTACGGGCAGATTCTGAATACAGACATCGTGTATCACCTGATCGTAAGCCCGCTGCATAAACGAGCTGTAAATATTACAGAAAGGAATGAGCCCCTGTGTAGCTAAACCGGCTGAGAACGTAACGGCATGCTGCTCGGCAATACCTACATCATATGCCCTTTCCGGCATCTCTTTCATCATAATATTCATGGAAGAACCTGATGGCATAGCCGGAGTAATACCTACAATTTTTTCGTTTTGCCGGGCCAATTCCACCAATGTATGGCCAAACACATCCTGATATTTAGGCGCCTGTGGACTAGTGTAAACTTTCTTATGGATTTCGCCCGATATTTTATCGAATGTGCCAGGGGCGTGCCAGGTAGTAGCATTACCTTGTTCGGCAGGCCCAAATCCTTTGCCTTTAACCGTAACACAATGCAAAATCTTGGGCCCTTTAATAGATTTCAGGTCGTTTAAAATTGCCACCAGATGATCTACATCATGGCCATCTACCGGACCGAAATAGCGTAAATTAAGGGCTTCAAAAAGGTTACTCTGGCTGAGTAAGGTGCTCTTTATTCCATTCTCAACTTTCGATACAATTTCCTGAGCGCTTTTTCCAAATGTGGAAAGCTTACCCAAAAGTTTCCACACATCGTCTTTTAACCGATTATATGTTTTAGAGGTGGTTATATCAGTGAGGTAATCTTTAAGTGCTCCTACATTAGGATCAATCGACATGCAATTATCGTTGAGGATAATGAGCAAATTTGAATCTGACACCCCGGCATGATTCAGGCCTTCAAAGGCCATTCCTCCTGTAAGAGCCCCATCACCAATTACTGCTATATGCTGCTTTTCGTTAAGCCCCTGATATTTGGATGCCATTGCCATGCCCAACGCGGCCGAAACTGAGGTGGATGAGTGTCCCACTCCAAAGGTATCGTATTCACTTTCCTTCCGCTTTGGGAACCCGGAAATGCCTTTGTACACCCGGTTGGTATGGAATGAATCTCTGCGACCCGTTAAGATTTTATGCCCGTAAGCCTGATGCCCCACATCCCAGACTAATTGATCGTGAGGCGTGTTAAACACATAATGCAGGGCTACACTAAGCTCAACTACGCCCAAGCTGGCTCCAAAATGCCCTCCATATACCGAAACATTATCTACAATAAACTGACGAAGTTCCTCACACACCTGCACCAACTGCACCGGATCAAGTTTTTT
The DNA here is from genome assembly GCA_002352225.1 of Flammeovirgaceae bacterium UBA2786. Taxonomy (GTDB): domain Bacteria; phylum Bacteroidota; class Bacteroidia; order Cytophagales; family Cyclobacteriaceae; genus ELB16-189. Next base: position 35,122 of record DEIA01000087.1, on the reverse strand, counting down.
AAGATCTTTTGGGCTATTAATCTGGGCCAGCAATTTTCCGGGGGTAATCAGCATCGGGGTTGGATTTGGTACGGTAATTCTTAATTCACCATACCAGGTAACTGTTCAAATCGATTTAAATGTAATATTTAAATGCAAATGTAACGAATTAGAGCGGGTGGAGGTTTTGTGGTTAGTTTGAGGATAAAAATTCCTATCCGGAGCCAAACCTGCTTATTTTTGCGATCTTCTTTTTAGACTGACTATGGAACAGGAACAATTTGAAATTCGATTACCGCTATTTGAGGGGCCGTTCGATCTTTTATTATTCTTTATCGAGCGCGATGAATTGGATATTAATGACATTCCTATCTCCAAGATTACGACCGACTTTCTGGAGTACATCCGCAGGCTTGAAACCCTGAATGTTGAAGTGGCCAGTGAGTTTATTCTGGTAGCGGCCACCCTTATGCGTATTAAATCCAAAATGTTGCTGCCGAGGCCACAACTAGATGAACAGGGTAATGAGGTCGATCCGCGAGAAGAACTGGTTAAGCACCTGTTGGAGTACAAAAAATACAAATCAGTGGTAGATCAATTCCATAAAATGGAAGAAACTGAGTTGATGAAAGAAAAGCGCGGCAACCTGATGAAAGAATTGCGTGCGCTTGCTGAAAGCACCAACGTAGAGGCCGAATTGCAGGATGTGGATTTGTTTAAGTTACTAACCGTTTTTGAAAAAATTCTTAAACGTGCCGAAGAGGAGAAGAACAAACCCGTTCATCAGGTAATTCAATATCCTTTTACCATTGAAGGCCAGAAAGAAATGATTCTGAATGCTGTTACGGTTAAAGAACGTGTTTCGTTTGTTGAACTATTGGAAACAGCCCCTACCCGGATTGGATTAATTTTCAATTTTCTTTCTGTATTAGAGCTACTGGCTATCGGTATGCTTTCTATACAAGTGGGCGAAGGATATAACAACTTCTGGGTTATGAAACACGAAGAGCAGGAGGTTAAAGCTGAGCCAACTGAATAATCCTATTTCAATAAATCTCCACTTAATCGTAACAATTCTGTTTCCGCTACTTTGGCAAGGTATCGTGCATTAATCAGCCGGTTATACGCATCTTCCAGACTTTGCTGAGCAGTGCGTTGTTCAATAAACGTACTTACTCCACGTTTAAAACTCTCCATGGCAATGTTTGTATTCTCTTTTGCCAGCAGAATGTTTTCTTCTTCAATCAGCAGAATTTTACGAGCGTTGTCGTAATTCACATAGGCATTATGGACCGATGTATTGATTACCGCGCGCTGTTGATCGTATAACAATCCCTGGCGATTAAAATTAATCTGGGCCTGTTGTACATTTCTGCGGGTAACAAAATTATTCAGAATAGGCACTCCCAGTGTAAACCCATAATTATAACCATTGCTTCTGTTGCTTAATGCCTGAAAGGGGTTTATCAAAGTCTTGTTATCGGTAAATGAATAATTGTAAGCCGCACCAAACGAAATAGTGGGAAAATATTCACCAAAACGTTCGCGGTATTGTAACTGTGCAACCGACATGCTTTGGCGCATAGATTGCAACAAAAAATTCTTACTGTCAATATTATCGGCTATTTCTTCTTTGGTAATATTAAGATTGATTTCAATTGAATCTGATACTTCATATATCCCGGGCAATTTCATACCCACCAATACATTCAATTGATTTTTTAACTGTTCGATTGCCGTTTGCTGATTGATGAATTGCGTTCGTTGAGCATTTAAATCTAACTTAGCCTGTAATAATTCCTGCTTAATGCCTGCTCCTACAGAAAGTTTTCTGTCGGCTAGCCTAACCCGTTCTTCATTCAGTAACATCAATTCCTCCAACGCCCTTAGTTGTTGCTTTTGCTGAATGATGTTGTAATAGTTGGTTACCACCTGAGCAATGGTGTTTACCATTTGGTTTTTTACGTTTACTTCCCCTTGCCGTTCCATTTCAGCCAGGCGTTCGCGGGTGGCAAACATTCTCGTACCATCAAACAACAACCAACTCAACTGAACGCCAGCTGCCGTGTTATTCGATTCTGCCTTACCACTATTATTTCTCGATGCATCCTGAAACTCCAGCTTTTGATTATTGTTGTTCCACGTAGTAGAAGCTGTTCCGTTAAGCTGTGGCAAAAAACCACCTACTGCAAAATTATTATCTGTTGATACTGCTTCTAATGCATTCTTGGAAAGACGTACATCGTATCCGTTTTCCAATGCAAGCGCAATAACCTCATCTAACAAAATCTGTTTCTGAGAAAACACTGAAAAAGTAATTGAACTCGCCACCAGGGCGATTATTATCCTAAGCTTCATACGCTAGTTCTGGTTTTTGCAAAGGCACTGTAATCGCTTCGTCAAGCGGGTTATGCTTGCGCACCCGAGACAGGTACGTATACATGGCCGGAATAACAAACAGGGTTAACACGAGCGAGAAGATTACACCGCCCACAATTACAATACCTAATGGTTTACGACTGGTTGATGCAGCCCCCAATGACAAGGCAATGGGTAAACATCCTAAGGCCATGGCCAGGCTGGTCATTAATATCGGACGCAGTCGTTGGCGGGAAGCCTCCAACACTGCCTCCATTTTACTCAGACCCTCTTCGCGCTTTTTGTTCGCAAACTCAACGATAAGAATACCGTTTTTGGTTACCAGACCAATAAGCATAATCATTCCGATCTGTGAAAAGATATTGAGTGTTTGTCCGAAAACCCAGAGCGAAATCAAGGCCCCGCATAAGGCCAGCGGAACAGTAAGGATAATGGTAAACGGATCAACAAAACTTTCAAACTGGGCAGCCAGTACAAGGTAAATAAGCCCTAATGCCAATAAGAAGGCGAACAAGATGTTACCAGAACTTTCTACAAAATCGCGCGATACGCCCGAAAGCGAAGTGGTAAACGAATCGTCTAATTGTTCGCTGGCAACTTGTTCCATAGCTTTTATACCATCGCCTACTGTTTTGCCCGGTGCAAGACCAGCAGAAATTGTGGCAGACTTAAACCGGTTAAACCGATATAGGGTTGGTGGTGTGGTAGACTCTTCAATAGTTACCAGGTTATCGATTGAAACCAGATCGCCAGATCGGGCGCGCACATATAAGTTTTTCAAATCAGCCGGATCATCGCGATTTGATTTTGAAACCTGACCCATTACCTGGTACTGCTTTCCATCTCGGGTAAAATACCCGAAGCGCAGATTACTATATGCTAATTGAAGCGTTTGGGAAATATCCTGAACGCTTACACCAAGTTGTGTTGCCTTCAGGCGATTGATCTGTACCCGTAACTCTGGTTTATTAAACTTCAGGTCTATATCCACAGTTTGCAAGTCGGGATGTTGATTGGCTGCCTGCAACATTTTTGGAATAGCTTCTTTCAATTTTTCAAAGTTGTTATTCTGAATCACAAACTGCACTGGCAACCCTCCTCGTCTGTCAGCCGAAATGGTTTGCTCCTGAATGGCGAAAGCACGGCCTTGCGGAAAGTTCCTCAGGTTGCGGCCTACGGCATCTACTACTTCCTGTTGCGAGCGCTCGCGCTGATCCGGATCAACCAGCGTAACGCGAACAAATCCTGTATTAACAGACCCGCTACCGGTAAAGCCGGGGGCTGTAACAGAGAGCGCTGTCTTATATTCGGGTATCGAATCCATAACATAATCAACCACCTCGCGCACATAATTATCCATGTATTCGTACGCGGTTCCTTCGGGCGCAGTCAATTGTAAACGAAACTGGTTTCTGTCTTCAAGCGGAGCCAATTCGGATTGAATGTTTACTAAAATTAAACCTGCAGCACCCACGCATCCAAGAATAATTGCAATTGCTGCCCAGCGCACTTTCATAAACTTACCCAGCAGGTTTGCATAGCCGCTTTCCATCTTCTCAAAGAAGGGTTCGGTTACATTATAAAACCACGAGTGTTTATGATGGCTGCGTGTAAGTTTTACACTCAATACAGGTGTAAGCGTAAGCGAAACAAAGCAAGACACCAACACCGCCCCGGCAACCACCACTCCAAACTCGGTAAATAATTTACCCGTAAATCCTTGCAGGAAAAGGATAGGCAAAAACACAATGGCCAGCGTAATGGAGGTGGAGATAACCGCAAAGAAAATTTCTTTCGAACCCTCCAGCGCTGCCTGATATTTATTCATGCCGCTTTCCAGTTTTTTATAAATATTTTCGGTTACCACAATACCATCATCTACCACTAAACCCGTAGCCAGCACAATACCCAACATGGTAAGCACATTGATAGAGAAGCCACACAGGTACATGATAAAGAATGTGGCCAGTAACGAAACCGGAATATCAATAAGTGGACGCAACGCAATTACCATGTCGCGGAAGAACAGGAAAATAATAAGCACCACCAGGCTAAATGAAATCAAAAGCGTTTCTTCTACTTCAAGAATAGAGCGTTTAATAAACACAGTTTGATCCATGGCAATATCCAGTCTGATATCGCTGGGCACCTCTTTTTTGATCTGATCCATCCGCTTGTAAAACTCATCGGAGATGGAAACATAGTTAGAACCTGGCAGGGGCACGATAGCCATACCCACCATGGCGATATTACTTTCGCGAAGGATAGACTCTTCATTCTCTGGCCCCAGTACAGCTTCGCCAATGTCGCGCAAGCGGATGTCGCTATCGGGCGAAGATCTAATAATAACATTGTTAAATTCCTCTTCGGTAAATAAACGGCCAAACGTACGCACTGTAAGTTCGGTTGAGTTTCCTGAAATTTTACCAGCCGGCAGTTCTACGTTTTCACGATTCAAAGCCTGCTGTACATCCAGTGCGGTTAGGTTGTATGCGTTTAGTCTGACAGGGTCAATCCAGATGCGCATAGCAAACTTTTTTTCGCCCCAAATCTGAATACCACTTACGCCAGGAATTGTTTGTAGCCGCTCCACCAGCATGTTGTTAGCATACTCGGTTAGTTCGAGTTGGTTGCGGGTGTCGCTTTGCACCGTCATGCTTATAATAGGGCCCGAATTCGCATCAGCCTTCGAAACGGTTGGCGGGCTCGGCAAATCATCGGGCAACTGACGTGTGGCTTGCGAAACTTTGTCGCGCACATCGTTAGCAGCTGTTTCCAGGTCAACCTCAAGATTAAACTCTATACTAATATTACTTCTGCCCACGCTGGACGAAGAAGTAATGTTCTTAATACCTGCTATACCATTTACTGCTTTTTCAAGCGGTTCGGTAATTTGCGATTCAATAATATCAGCATTCGCTCCGGAATACGATGTGCTTACGCTAATTATGGGTGGATCGATAGCCGGATAATCGCGTATACCCAACGATTGAAACCCGATTACACCAAACACCACCAGAATGATGTTCATCACAAAAGCCAACACGGGTCTTTTTAAACTTAGCTCTGATATATTCATAAGTCGGGGTTATTTAGATGGGTAACGACTTAAACTTCCGATTTTAATTTTTGCATTTGGCCGAAGGGCCATTAAGCCTGTAGTAACTACTGTATCGCCTGGTTTAATGCCAGAAAGTATCTGTACATATACCGAATCGCGAATTCCGGTTTCCACTACAGAAAAGAAAGCGCTATCCTTTCTTACTAATATTACCTGCTTATTACGGATTTGTGGCAACACGGCTTGTGTTGGAATAAGCATGGCGTTTGAAGTCTTCCCTAACTGCAAAAAAACTTTAGCAAATATCCCGGGTACCAACTCAGCATGGTTAGATGTAACCAATGCCCGGATTCGCAACGTACGGGTGGTTTGATCTACTCCGCTTTCGGTAGCAATTACTGAGGCAATGTGATCGCGGTTTCCTCCATCTACACGAAAGATAACGTTGCTTCCGGCCTTAACATCTTTCGCATATTTCTCGGGCACAGCAAACTCAAGTTTCAATTGATCTACCTGCCGGATGGTGGTTACGATTTCAGTAGGAGATAGATAAGACCCCAGACTAACGTTGCGCAAGCCAACTTTGCCCTGATAGGGTGCGCGAATTTCGGTTTTAGAAATTGATATCTGCGTGGAAACAATGTCTGCTTTAAGGTTTTCTACATTAAGTTTACTTAAGTCATAATCCTGTTGGCTGATGCCATTAATGGCCAGCAAATCGCGCAGGCGCTCTTCATTTTTGTTAGCGATCTCTAATTGTACCTGTAGTTTTTTCAGGCTAGCCTGTAAATCCTGATCGAACAGTTTCACTAACAACTCGCCTTGTTTTACCGTAGTGCCTTCCTGAATATTCAACCGTACAACACGGCCGCTTACTTCGGTACGAATCTGAGTTTCTTCAGCTGGCAGAAGCGAGCCCGGCACCTCAATCTTATCGCTTATGGATTGCGGGGTAACCAAAAAACCATCTACCACCATTGGCCCCATATTGCGATTGGTTGCCTGCACCGGAGTTTTTTTGCTTTGGCACGAAGCCAGTAGCAGCACAACAAACAAAATAACAAGGCGATAAGTGTTTATATTCATAATTAGGTCAAATCAAAATTAAACGGAACACTATGCAATAAATTGCAAATGCAGGTTAAGCACTTGCGGTATTAGTAATGTGGTTTCATCATTCACTATAACGTAATCCGCTCTTTTTGTTTTTTCTTCTTCTGCCATCTGATTACTAATAATTTCTTTCGTTTGCTGCATACTGCGATGCGGATCACGTAGCAACACACGCTTTACCCTAAGAGTTTCCGGTGCGGTAACTACAATTATTTTATCCAGTGATTGATAAGATCCTGATTCAAATAACAGGGCCGCTTCTTTTAACACATATTTAACATCTGCCTGGCTACTTACCCAGTTTTCGTAATCTAATGCTACCCGCGGATGCACCAGTTCGTTCAGGCGCTTTAGCTTATCGGGCTGATTAAAAACACTGTTTGCCAGGTGTTGTCTGTTAAGGACACCCTTCGCATCGTACGACAAAATTCCGAATTCTTTTTTGATTGCCTCTACCAGTATTCCGTCAGTGGTCATTACCATTTTCGCTCGGCTATCGGCATCGTATGTGGGTACGCCCAGCGCGTTAAATATTTTGCATACCAGACTTTTGCCTGAGCCAATACCACCGGTAATACCAACCTGCAGGAGTTTAGCCATGGATTAAAATCTTATTTCGAGCGAATCGATAGCCGCTAATTCTACACCTACCGGCAACCGGCTTATTACGGGCAACACTTTATGAGTGCCACGGGGTTTGTCTCTTAGGTCAACCCGAACAACCAGTTGTTTAAGTTCAACTTCCAGGTTAGCCCGATGTACTTTTGGCAACCGAAACGAAATCCGAGCGCTGTCCAGCTCAACTGTTTTTACAGAAGGGGGGCGGTTAATAATTTCTATTGGTAATTTCAGCGAAAGCGTTTCCATGGGCCCCACCTCAAACATAACCGTAACAGAAGCCGGGGTTGGATTAAGGGTTAACGAATCGGCTAGTTCAATTTGAATTTCGCCCCGGTAGTTTTCGTCAAGTGTAAGCTTTGGCATTTTTATTTCTATTGCACTGGCCATGCGGTGCAATATGGTTCGGGGTCCTTCCAGTTGAACCGAGTCGGGCAGTATTACCACCGGGCTGGTGCGTCCAAATCCTTCCCGAAACCACACGTCAGCAAGATTGGCTTCTAATTTAAAAGTATGGGTGTCGCGTTCATCAAACTGCATGTGCAGGGTATCCATTACCACATGGTTAATTACCAATCCCCCCAGTTGGGCGGCCAATAAAGTGGATAATACCGTTCCGGGAATTTTTTTTATTTCAAGTGGTCTATCGATAGTGAGGGTTAGCGCTGGAAGGCTTATCCCTAAACTCTTTCGAAACAAATCCCACCCGTTACCATTTACATTCAATCGTAATTCGGTGGGTAGTGTTTCTGTCGGAATAAACCGGCTTTCGTTATACGTTACGTGTAGCGGAAACCGTATTTCGGTGGAGTAATTTTTATTGAATGCATTAAAAAACCAGAAGACGGCCGCTGCGAGAAAACACAGCGATACCGCCTTCCAGTTTGTCCGGTTAAATTGAAAGAGATTGACCAATAGTTTTACCACGTTCATACTCTTACCGGAATAATGTTAATACCGCTTAGGCGGTTGTAGATTTCTTACCTGCTGCTGCTTTGGTAGCTTCCATAGAAACAGAAGACTTGGAATACTTTAATCTTCCGCCACGTTCAACTTCAATAATAAATGTATCGTCTTCTATTTCGGCTATTCTGCCATGAAGCCCGCCAATGGTTACCACGTAATCGCCTTTCTTAATTTCTTCGGTAAATTTTTTCTGGTCTTTAGCTTTCTTTTGCTGTGGTCTGATCATAAAAAAATAAAACACTGCAACCAGTGCTCCCATGAAAAGTAATTGTGTGGTTAGTCCGCTTCCTCCTGGTGTTTGTGCTTGTACTAAAATCGAGTATATCATAATATAAATTTTGGGCTGCTAAGTTATCCTAATAAAAGAAACATCCCAAACCGTGTGGCCTGGGATGCTCCTGTATACAATTATCGTATCGTTATTTTACCGGGCCATTGGCACCATCAGGTTTTGGTGTTACCATGGCTTTAAAACGAAGGGTAGTAACCTTAGGCCATGTGTTGGCTGTAACGGTAATGGTCTTATTGTTAATGCCGGGCTTGCCACCACTGTCGAACTCTGCCGTAATCTCGCCTGTGCCACCAACAGGAATTGGCTCTTGCGACCATTTAGGAACTGTACAACCACATGAAGGTTGTGCGCTTTGAATGATTAGCGGAGCTTCGCCTGTATTTTTTACTTTATATACATGGGTAACTTTTTGTCCTTCGGTAATGGTGCCAAAGTCATGTTCAATTTTTTCAAATTGAGCTACTGGTAACGGGCCCTCTGGTTTTTCTTCGGGGGCTGTTGTAGCATCGGGTGTTATAGCCGGGGTTGTAGCTCCTTTATTTCCTTCTACCTGCGCCAAGCGGCTTTCCAGTTCGGCAATTCTTTTCTCTGAAGCACGGTCGTTGCAACTCATTAGCACAACTACCAGAGCCAAAGCTGTTATTACTTTGAATGTGATTTTCATATACCTTCTTTATTTATTTAGTTTCTGTTTGAGTTTCAAAATTAGCTTGTAAAACGGGTATCGGGTTGCTTTACTGGCAGATTAACATATCATTAACTGTTCTTGTTCCCCCTAATCTGTTCTAACAGTTCATCCACATCGTCAAGTAACCGTTGTGCTTTGTCTTTGGCTTCAGAAACCACTTTCTGGCCTTGCGATTTAGCTTCGGTAGTAAGGGGTGTTTCTTTACCTGAAACCACATCTGCCAAAAAATCTTCCAGTATTTTTTTATACTTATCTAATTGAAAGGAGAGTTTTTCGCGTGTATTCGATCCCTTATCAGGTGCATACAGTATTCCCAAAACTGCTCCTGCGGCAGCGCCAGCCAAAAAAGCCATCAATGCATTACTTCCTTTTTTGCCCATAATTCAAATTTTAGGGATCGTAAAGATAAAACTTAAAGGTCTTTTTTTCAATTATTTATTTGTTGTCGATCAGGCCGCGACCGCTCTTTTTAATTGCCCCTGAATCTTTCATGGACTTGGACATTACATCCAGGATACCATTTATAAACTGACGGCTTTTTGGGGTGCTGTATTCTTTCGTTAGTTCAATGTACTCGTTAATGGTAACCTTAACGGGAATATTAGGAAACGTTACCATCTCGGCCAACGCCATTTCCAGAATTACCCTGTCTGTTAGGGGCAAGCGATCTACCTCCCAATTGCGTGTGTTTTGTGCAATCAGTTGTTTGTACTTTTCGTCAAGGTTAATAGTATTGGCAAAAAGTTTTGTGATAAAAAGTTTGTCGTCATCCCAATCCAGCGAAAGTTTTTGTAAAGTTATTTCACCTCCTTCAAATGATTTGATGGTTTTATCTACCAGACTTTTGATTATTTCGCGGTCTTCGGCCCAGCGAATGTCTTCGGCTTCAAAAAAATCATGAATCGGACCGGCTCCTAAAATGCGTTTTCGCGCCAGATGTTTTATAATTGATTTCTGGTTTTCTTCTGTCGGTTTCTTGCTGGCTATAAATTCCTGGTACGCATCATCTTCCTTAATTATTTCTTTAAACCAACTGCGCACGCTGTCTTTATGCTTTTGCCACACATTTTCTGACTTTAATAAAGCAACCGATAACTCCGTATGGTTAATTAATGCCTGTATCAACGGATGTTTGGCAAAGTGGGTGTGGTCTATTTTCTTCTCTGCTGCGGCCAGCCCGGCAAACTCAATTAACAGGCTCAGTACAGCATAATACAGGTTGGTTAATTTCTCGGTTTCAACTACAATATTTTTTGCTAAAAAGGACTGATCCTTTTTTACTTGCTTGCTAAACAGTTCAATAGCCTCATCAACCGCGTTATTGATTTTTGCGTCAGGGTTTTCTTCTGTTTCCTTCCCTCTATACTTGCGCTCGAAAAGCTGCATAGCCACTTTTTTCTGTTTGCGCAGAAGTTCCTTGTCTTGCGGCTCCATAGAATTAAGGTCGGGCTGAAATTTTTCGTCTATTAAATCGTGGGCCAGCAAATGGTTAGCTTCTTTACATTGCTCGAAGGCAAAAAGGCTTTGCATGATTTTAATGCGGAGGGAGCGTCTGTTAAGCATGACGAAAGAACGTTTTGGTAACTGCAAAAGTACACAACAGACACTAAACAGGGAAACCAAAGTTTACCTACTTTTGCCGAATTGAAATCTGGCCTGCTTTTTTAGATGAAAGAACTTAAATATCTGAACAAATACCTGCTAAAGTACAAGTGGCACATGCTGTTGGGGTTGCTGTTTGTAATTGTTAGCAACGTATTTCAGATTGTGCCGGCCCAAATGGTTCGTCATTCTATCGATCTGGTAATGGATAACATCCGGGTGTACAGCTCGTTCGAACGCTCAACCCTGCAGGGCGATTTTTTTAAAATTTTTTCGCGCGGTATTTTACTCTATGCTGTCTTGATTTTAATTATGGCTTTGTTGCGCGGGGTGTTTCTCTACTTTGTGCGACAGACTTTAATTGTAATGAGTCGCCTGATCGAGTACGATTTAAAGAACGAAATTTTTGAGCATTACCAATCGCTGCCCCTAAGTTTTTATCGCAAAAACAGTACGGGCGACCTGATGAATCGTATAAGCGAAGATGTAGGCCGGGTACGTATGTATCTGGGGCCGTCTATCATGTACGGTATGCAACTCATTACTTTATTTATCATGCTCATTCCGGTCATGTTTCACATTAGCCCCAAGCTTACGTGGTATGCTCTTATTCCGTTGCCGTTGCTCTCGATCAGTATTTTCTATGTGAATAATATTATTGAATACCGGTCTGAGCAAATTCAAAAAAGTCAATCGCGGTTAAGCACTTTTGTACAGGAAGCTTTTTCCGGAATTCGCGTACTGAAATCATTTACCCGGGAAAATGAATCGGTACAAAATTTTACCCGCGAAAGCGAAGAGTATAAACATCAATCGCTTAAGCTAACCCGTGTACAGGCTTTGTTCTTTCCTCTAATAATGGGGCTAATTGGTTTAAGTACCGTGCTTACGGTTTATGCAGGTAGCGTAGAAGTAATTAACGGCACACTTACCTTTGGGCACATTGCCGAGTTTATCATTTATGTAAACTTGTTAACCTGGCCGGTAACTTCGTTAGGCTGGACGAGCAGCCTGGTGAAAAGAGCCGAGGCTTCTCAAAAACGCATCAACGAGTTTTTAAAAAACCGTACCGATATTGTTTCTGCTAAAAACACAATTCGCGAACTGGAAGGCAAAGTAGTGTTTAACAACGTATCCTTTACTTACCCGGACACAGGGATTCAAGCACTAAAGAATATTTCCTTCAGCATTAAGCCGGGTGAATCGCTGGCGATAATCGGAACTACCGGTTCGGGCAAGAGTACTATTGCTAATCTGATCAGCCGGTTGTTTGATGTAGTCGATGGTGAACTTCTGATTGACGATGTGCCCATTAAAGATTACAACCTGAACACCCTTCGCAGCCAAACCGGCATTGTACCCCAGGATGTTTTTCTTTTTAGTGACACGATCTACAACAACATCGGATTTGGTTTGACTGTATCGCATGAAGAAAAAATTATTCAAGCCGCCAAAGATGCCGATGTGTACACCAACATAATGTCATTTCCGCAAGGGTTTAATACCCGTGTAGGCGAGCGGGGTGTTACGCTTTCGGGCGGGCAAAAGCAACGGGTTTCTATTGCTCGGGCTATTGTGCGCGAGCCAAAGATTTTGGTTCTTGATGATGCCCTTTCGGCTGTGGATACCAAAACTGAAAACACGATTTTAAACAGCATGAAAAAGATCATGCAGGGCCGCACCAGCATTATTATCTCACACCGTGTATCATCGGCCAAGCTGGCCAATAAAATAGTTGTATTAGACGAGGGTCGGATTGTGGAGACCGGAACACATGATGAACTGATTGCTAAATCCGGCACGTACCGCGAACTGTATGAAAAGCAGATGCTGGTAGATGAGGTTACTGATTAATTGTTTTTTCTCCGCGCATTTAGGTGGCCGACTCAAAATCGCCTTGTGGAGCTTGAGCAACCCCATTGAACCGGCCGCCATGGAAATTAAGTAGCTTCCTTTAAAATACATACCGCAACCCCACACCGCCCTGAAAGCGCTGATAGCCCGGGTCGAGTAGTACATCGGTAAACCATTCAATTTCGATAAATGCAGAAATGGGCAGCGAGAAATAAGAATATTCAAACCCTAACACACCCACGGGGCCGTAGGTAAACCGGTTGCGTGTAAACTTGCGCAAGTTGCTTTCGGGTGTTGGCCCGGTATCTTCATATAAATAATCGTAGGTAAGCCCGGTGCTGCGCCATTGCCAGCCCAGCCCGGCATATAACTGCAATCCTTTAGAAATTTTTTCAGCATCCCACTGGTACAGAAATTTGGCTTCCAGAAACCAATCGCGATTGGCTTTATGCGCCAGATATTGGATGCTTTCATCATCGACCAACGAATCGGGTAAGTAGGTTTCAAACGCGTTACGATAGTACCGGTTATAAAGTCCGCTGGCTGCCTTGCCACCATCGGCAGCAAAAGCCCAATTCTTATTGGGGTAAAACTTGTAGGTAAGCGCAAGGGGATCGCCCATCTTAAACCCAATACCCTGGTATGGATATTGGCTGGTTTCAAAAATGGGGCACATAATTTTGGCCTTGTTACGACTTACTACCGGCTGGCGGAACGTACCGCTTTTAACACTCTTACGCACCTGTGCCTGGCACACCACTGCACCTGCGAGCAAGCTCATAATCAAAAAGAAAGACGGTTTTTTGAAACGCATTAAAGCAAATATAACTCTTTTGCTGATACGAAAGGTTAAGCGGTAATTTTAGGGGGATGAACGCTAAACTATCTCTTTGTACTGCATTTTGTGCAGTTGAGCATACAGGCCATCGGCACCTAATAAATCTTCGTGCGTACCGCTTTCTTTAATTTCGCCTTTCTCCAGTACCAGAATTTTATCGGCTCGTTGTATGGTAGAAAGACGGTGCGCAATTACAATTGATGTACGGCCTGCCATCATCTTGGAAATTGCTTCCTGAATCATTTCTTCGGTTTCACTATCTACCGATGAGGTGGCCTCATCCAGCACCAGAATTTTTGGATCATACACCATTGCCCGGATGAAGGAAAGCAATTGGCGTTGCCCCACTGATAACGTTGAGCCACGTTCCATTACATTATAATCTAATCCGCCCGGCAGGCGATCTATAAACCTGCGTGCACCTACCTGATCGGCAGCGTGCAATATCATTTCGTCTGTTACATCGGGATTGCCCAGTGTAATGTTATTGCGAATGGTGTCTGAAAACAAAAACACATCCTGCAACACCACTCCAATGTTTTTGCGAAGGGCCGCCAGTTCATACTCTTTAATATCTACTCCATCTATTTTAATTTCTCCGCGATTGATTTCGTAGAACCGGTTAAGCAAATTAATGATGGACGACTTGCCGGCACCTGTTGCGCCCACCAGGGCAATGGTTTCGCCTGGCTTTATTTCGAGATTAATATCTTTTAGTACATACTCCTGTTCGTTATACGCAAACCACACATGATTAAAACTTACCTGCCCGGTAACCCGCTCGGGTTTGTGTGTTCCATTGGTAACAGAATCAGTCGTGTCATCCAGCAGGTCAATTATGCGCGATGAACTTACTACACCCATCTGCAGCACATTGTAGCGGTCGGCAATCATTCGAATAGGCCGGAAGAACATTTGAATGAACATGATAAACGCAGTGAGTGTACCCACCGTAATACCGGTTTGCTCAAAATTGATAGTAGCCTTGGCTCCGTACCACACCAATAATCCAATGCCCATAGCCGCTATTACTTCGGCTACCGGAAAGTAAACCGAATAATACAGCACCGAGCGCAGGTGTGCATCTTTATGATCTTTATTAATTTTTTTAAATTTTTCAAATTCCCGCTTCTCGCTGCCAAACATTTGAACAATGCTTATGCCGGTAAGGTGTTCTTGTACAAAAGAGTTGAGATTAGACACGGCATTTCGCACATCATTAAAGGCAACTTTAACCTTTTCTTTAAAGACATATGTGGCCAGTATCATAAGCGGAATGGTTGACAAACTAACCAGAGCCAGGCGCCAATCCATATAAAACATAAATCCCAGAATAAACACAATTTGTAATAAATCGCCCGCCATAGCGGCAAGACCTTCGCTAAATACATCGGCTAAAGTTTCTACATCAGAAATGGTACGGGTTACCAGCCGGCCAATTGGGGTTTTATCAAAAAATTTTAGCCTAAGGTTTACAATGTGTTGATAAAGTTTAACGCGAATATCGCGGATAACATATTGCCCAATACGCCCCGACAAATACGTGTGTACATACTGCACGCCCGACTGCAAAACCAACAATACGAGAATGAGAATCATCACCTTCACCATGCTCCAGTAATCGCCAGCGCCTACATGCTTGTCCAATGTAAATTGAATTAGCATAGGTCTTATAGGAGTTAACACGCCCAGTAGAATAGTAAGTACAATCAGAAAATAAAACCGACCCTGATAGGGGCGAATAAATTCCAGAATGCGCTTTACAACTTTCCAGTCGATAATATTACCGCTGCTTACTTTTTCTTTTTCCATTCCTCACCCACCCTCTCCAAAGAAGAGGGGTTATAAAAATATTGATTTCGGATACTTTACATTAACTAAATACAATGCTTCGGCCGGCACATTCATACCGGCTTGTTTACGGTCTTTACTTTTTAGAATTTCCTGAAATTGTTTTAGCGTGGTTTTTTTCGCTCCTACATTTAATAATGTACCTGTTATAGACCGAACCATGCCGCGCAAAAACCGGTTAGCGGTAATGGTAAAAACGAGCATGTCTCCTTTTTGATTCCACCGGGCCGATTTAATAGTGCAAATAAAGTGATTTACATCGGTGTTTGTTTTGCTGAAACATTGAAAGTCGTGTTCGCCCAGCAACAATCCCGTGGCCCGCTCCATAGCGACCCTATCTAAGTCTCTGAAAAAGTAATACGCTCTGCCTACCAGTATTGGATTTTTTACCCGCGTAATGTGATACTCGTACGTGCGCTCCTTTGCATCGTATCTTGCGCTTGCTTCAGGCTTAACCGGTTTGATAGAACGAATGGCTATAAACCGCGGTAAAATTGAATTGAGTTTTGGCAACCACTCTTTTTCGTTAAGTCTTACTTCTACATCGGCATGAAAAAATTGACGCACACAATGTACGCCTGCATCGGTACGACCACTTCCGGTAATCTCAATTTTCTTACGAAATACTTTAGTGAAACAATCCTCCACCACGTGTTGCACACTTATGGCGTTTGGTTGATTTTGCCAACCGTGGTATGGCGTTCCGTTGTACGATATTTCGAAGAAGTAACGCATGCTTAATACAGTAGGCAGTAGGAAAAAGGTATCACAACTCTATTCTGCCAACTGGTTACTGCCAACTGCCTACTTATACAAAATGAAGTGTGAAATATCATGCCTTATATAACCTTCAAATCAATTCGTAGACAACAGCAGCCCCCTGGCCAACTCCAATGCACATAGTGGCTATACCATATCTGATTTTTCGTTTTTGCATTTCGTGTATCAGCGTTGCGCTAATGCGTACACCACTGCACCCAAGCGGATGACCAATGGCTATTGCGCCACCGTTTACATTCACCAACTCCGGGTTAATTCCTAAATCCTGTATACAGGCAATAGACTGTGCTGCAAAAGCTTCGTTCAATTCAAACAAACCGATGTCTGAAATTTTTAATCCGGCCCGTTGTAATGCCTTCTTTACTGCGGGCACCGGACCAACACCCATATAGGCAGGATCTACACCCGCAATTGCCATGGCTACTACACGTGCTAATGGTTTTTGTGAATGTGTTTTTAAATATGACTCGCTTACCAGCAAAGCCGCGGCCGCACCATCATTAATACCCGATGAATTTCCGGCCGTAACCGTTCCTCCCTCGCGAAAAGCGGGTTTAAGTTGCGTTAGTCTTTCGAGCGATGTTTCGCGGGGATATTCATCCTGCATACATTCAAAACTCTCTTTGCCCTTTGTTACTAAAACCGATACCAATTCCTCTTTAAACCGGTTGGCTTTATGGGCAGCAAAATATTTTTGTTGCGAGGCAAGACCAAATTTATCCTGCACTTCGCGGCTAAGCTTCCATTTCTCTGCCACATTCTCGGCCGTTTCGCCCATCGAATAAGGATGATACAGCTTAGAAAGTTTTGAATTAATAAATCGCCAGCCAATTGTAGTATCAAAAACTTCTGTCTTGCGCGAAAACGGTTCATCGGCTTTAGCCATTACGAAGGGGGCGCGACTCATACTTTCCACGCCTCCCGCTATGTAACAATCACCATCACCAATGGCAATGGCGCGTGTGGCATCCATAATGGCCTGCAGACCAGACGCACACAAACGATTAACGGTTACTCCGCCAACCTCTTTGGGCAACCCTGCCAGCAACAATGCCATACGGGCTACATTGCGGTTATCTTCGCCTGCCTGATTTGCGGCACCAAACACTACGTCTTCAATCTGGTTTACATCCAGTTGCGGATTTCGCTCAACCAGTTTTTTAATTACCCCGGCCGCAAGATCATCGGGACGTACCGATGCCAGTGCGCCACCAAACTTTCCAACTGGTGTACGCAAAATATCCAGCACATAAACTGATTTTGTCATAAAATTAAGTTCGGTGGGTAATGCTATTTAAGTAGTTTTGCGGGCAAGTTAACGCAACCCTTTTATGTGGCAAAGAATACAAACCGTGTTTCTGGTATTAGTAGTTATTAGTATGGTAGTGAGCCTTTTTTTACCTCTTTGGAAGGTAACCGATGGTACAAAAGAACTGCAATTATTTCCG
Organism: Flammeovirgaceae bacterium UBA2786; assembly: GCA_002352225.1. Lineage (GTDB taxonomy): Bacteria > Bacteroidota > Bacteroidia > Cytophagales > Cyclobacteriaceae > ELB16-189. The sequence continues at coordinate 17,653 of DEIA01000087.1, read as the reverse complement.
CTTCACTTTTCCACCATAGAAAATGGCCAGCGTACCACACAGTATTTTCCGTATTCGGTTACGGCCATTTTAATGGTAGCAGCGGCCACTATTGCCATAATGGGAATAAGACGTTTTGATAACCGCTTAACACAGATTAAACTGGGCACCCTTAATTCCCTTATTCTTGCGGCCGCATTAGGATCGGCCGTTTACTTTTTTACTCAGGTTTCCAATCAGTTTGAAGCCGGGCCTGCAAAATTACCTCCGGTAATGTGGATTATGTTTGTGGGTGTGGCCTGCAACTGGCTGGCTGTACGCTTTATCCGCAGGGATGAAAAATTAGTACGTGATTCCGATCGGCTGCGATAAGTTTTTAAATTTCGTTTCGATAGGAATCCAGCCTTAATTTCTATCAATCAAAATTCAGAGATGGCACTTACAAAACTAGGTTCTGTAGTTGTTAATACAAGGGGAGATCTTCCTTCAGTAGGATTTCCTGCTCCCGATTTTGTATTCACTGGCAACAACTTAAAAGACGTTTCACTGGCCAATTTCGCTGGCCAAAATGTAGTGCTGAATATTTTTCCCAGTATTGATACCCGCGTATGCGCTATTTCGGTGCGTGAGTTTAATAAACGTGCTGCGTCATTCGATAATACAGTGGTGCTTTGTGTTTCCAAAGACCTTCCTTTTGCTCAAAAAAGATTTTGTGGAGCCGAGGGCATTGATAAGGTAATTACCGTATCGGATTTCAGAAGCAGAGGTTTTGGTAAGACCTACGGTGTAGAATTGATCGATGGCGAATTTGCCGGTTTATTTGCACGCGCGGTTGTTGTGATTGATCCCACAGGAAAAGTTATTCATACCGAACTTGTTCCGGTAATCGGGCAAGAGCCGGATTACGAAGCTGCGCTGAAGTGGATTTAATTTTCAAATCGCTGATTTCATAAGGGTTTTTTATTTTTCTTTATTCCTGTAACTTGGTCACGTGAAAGAACTCATTTTTCTTATTGAGGACTCAGCGGAATCTGGTCTTGAGGCTCGCGCTCTGGGGGAGTCTATCTTTACTGAAGCCGAAACCATGGAAGAGTTAAAGGAAAGCATCAAAGAGGCTGTTCGATGTCACTTTGAAGACACTAACATTCCTTCCATTATCCGGCTTCATTATGTAAAGGAAGAGATGATAGCCCTATGAAATTGCCGCGCAATGTTGCGGCTGATGAACTCATCAAATCATTACAAAAGATTGGGTACCTCGTTACAAGGCAAAAAGGCAGTCACATTCGTCTAACCTGTATTCTTCCAACAGGCGAACATCACCTTACTATTCCAAATCACAATCCAATTAAAATAGGAACCCTATCGGCTATTTTAACTGATGTTTCAAGATTTCATAAAATTTCAAAGGAAGAGCTTATCAATAAAATTTTTGGATGACAACCAGACTTATTCTCCTTGCCTCTTTCATTTTCTGCCTTCATTCGTACGGCCAACAATCTTCTTATTACCTTACGGCCGACAGAGTTTTTGATGGCGAAAGCCTTCATGAAAACTGGGCGGTAGTAGTTGAAGGCAACAGGATTACTGCAGCCGGACCAAAAGCCAATGTGAAAGAACCGGCCGGAGCCACCCGAATAAATTTTCCTAATTCTACGCTTACACCGGGATTAATTGAAGGACACTCGCACATGCTTCTGTATCCCTATAACATTACCGATTGGGATACGCAGGTGTTGAAAGAAACTGACGCCTACCGCACCGCCCGCGCAACAGTACACGCAAAAAATACTTTAATGGCTGGCTTTACTACGGCCCGCGACCTGGGAAGTGAAGGAGCCGGCTATGCGGATGTTGGATTGAAACGCGCCATCAACGAAGGCATTATTCCGGGGCCACGCCTATTGGTTGCCGGAAGAGCAATTGTTGCCACCGGTTCTTATGGTCCTAAAAACTATGATCACGACCAGCAGATTATGCTCGGTGCCGAAGCAGCCGATGGAAATGATTTGGTGCGCGTAGTGCGCGATCAGATTGGCAAAGGCGCAGACCTTATTAAAGTGTATGCCGATTACCGGTGGGGACTGAATGGTGATGATCGGCCATCGTTCACATTAGATGAATTAAAACTGATTAATGAAGTTACCCGAAGCAGTGGCCGCGTAATGGTTTGCCATGCCAAATCAAAAGAAGCAATTAAACGCGCAGTACTGGCCGGAGCTGAAACTATTGAACATGGCGATGATCTGGACAAAGAAATTGCCCTGCTGATGAAAGAACATAACGTTACTTATATTCCTACCCTTGCTGCAGTGGAAATGATTTCACAGTATCGTGGTTGGAAAAAAGGCGTGAGTGTTGAACCGGCTAACATCACCAATAAAAAAAGAAGTTTTAAAGAAGCCATGACCAGCGGAGTAACCATTGGCATGGGTGGCGATGTGGGTGTATTTCCGCATGGTGATAATGTGTTGGAAATGGAATTGATGCAAGAGTATGGCATGAAAGCTTTTGATGTGTTGAAAGCCGCTACCAGCGTAAACGCACGTGCCTTCCATCTCGACAACCAGGTGGGTTTTATAAAAACCGGATTAAAAGCCGATCTGTTAATTGTTTCCGGAGACCCATCCAAAAATATTTCAGATCTGCGCAAAATAAAATTTGTAATGAAGGATGGAGTCGTGTACCGGAATGAGAAATAACTTAATTCAGGTTGCGGGGAGTTTAATAGTTTGGGCGTTGCAACCCAAAAACGAGAAGTCAGTAACCAGATGTCATTTATAAATTAATCTCGTATCTTGGATTTCCAGAATAAAAAACTCACCACTATGAATCGTAAACAAGCCCTTAAATCCATTGCCGCTACTGCAGCCGGTGTTATTGCCCTACCTCAAATTGGCAAAAGCATGAGTGCCTTGTCTGCTGAACTAGGCAACAAAATCAACCACTCCGTTTGTCAGTGGTGTTATGGTTCCATTCCACTGGAAGAGCTTGCTAAGGCGGCAAAAGAAATTGGACTAAAGTCGATAGAGCTGCTTGGTCCCGACCAGTGGGCTGTAGTACAAAAACACGGGCTTACTTGCGCAATGGCTTATGCTACCGACCTTGGGCTGACTAAAGGCTTTAACGATCCCTCGCTTCACGAAAAATTTCTGAAAGACTACTCTACCAACATCCCCAAAGCTGCCGATGCGGGATTGAAAAGTGTAATCTGCTTTAGCGGAAATGCGAATGGACTCAGTTCAGAAAAAGGAATTGAAAACTGTGTGCGTGGATTAGCACCTGTTATGAAAGTGGCAGAGAAGCACAACATACTCGTGCAAATGGAATTGCTGAACAGTAAGGTAGATCATAAAGACTATCAGTGCGATCATACTGAGTGGGGAGTTAAACTGGCTGAGAAATTAGGTTCACCCAATTTTAAATTGCTATACGACATCTACCACATGCAGATAATGGAGGGCGATGTAATTGCCACCATTCGCAAACACCAGAAATACATTGGTCATTATCATACGGGTGGTGTTCCCGGTCGCAACGAGATTGATGAAACCCAGGAACTATACTACCCGGCCATAATGCGCGCTATTGCCGAAACCGGTTTTACAGGTTACGTAGCGCAGGAGTTTATTCCCAAGCGGCCCGATAAGTTAGCTTCGCTGAAGCAAGGGGTTGGGATTTGTGATGTTTAAAGTAGGTCCATAAGCTGTTCCCGAACGATTCTAAATAATGTCGAACAATAGATAAAAGGATTTTTAAAATCCAATTTGATTAAGATTCTGGATTACAAATCCCGAATAGCCCAAAGTTTGTGATTTGTGATGAGGAAATAGAGTTTCCTATATTGAATTGTTGGCAGCAATGTGGCCGGTCAAAAATTTGGTTTCAAAAAAAACGGCTGACAATTTTTATAACAAAGATTTCCCCACTAAGACAGCTGCATCTGTTCTTTAAAAAATGATTAAATTGCCTGCATGAAGGAAGTAATCATAAAATACAATGATTCCAAAACGTTGGAGCTGCTAAGAAGTCTTGCTGGCTATCTTGGCTTTACTATCTCAGAAAAGAAGGATGCCGGGCGGAAAAAGAAGAAAGGTTCATTCAATGCTTTAAAAATTGATACTCGTGGCTATAGGTTCAACCGGGAGGAAGCCAATGAACGATAGTGTCTTTCTTGATACCAATATCCTGGTTTACAGCTATTCCTTTGCGGAACTTGATAAGCAAGGCGTTGCGCGGCATCTTATTGACCAACATGATTCTTTCATCAGCACACAGGTATTACAGGAACTTGCCAACACACTTATTAAAAAATTTAAGGCCAGCCCTGTTGAAGCACTTAACGCAGTGAACGAATCTGCGGGGAATTGTTTCGTACACATAAATTCTGAAAGTACCATTGCCGCTGCCTGCAAAATTGTCGAACGCTATGCCTTTTCATTTTACGACAGCCTGATTATTGCGGCAGCAATTGAATGCGGGTGTACTGCATTATTTTCAGAAGACTTGAATCACGGGCAGGTCATCGAGGAAAAACTGAAAATTATCAATCCGTTTTTATAGACTCTCTACAGACTCAGGCTTGTCTTTGAGTTAATGTATTGATTCGTTTACAACTTTCTCTTATTACCTATCTGGCATCCATCTGTAACCCGGTATCAGTTGAATTTGTAATAGCACCTGAAATTCTTTTCTACCTTTGCTTTCAAAATGCCTTACTCATGTTTACCGCGCAAAACATAAAACTCTTCTTACGGTTCGCGCTTTCTGCTTCATTTCTATCGGCTGTAGCCGATCGGTTTGGCTGGTGGCCCGCAGAAATGTCGGCCTGGGGTAATTGGGAAAACTTCGTTGCCTACACACAAGTCATAAATCCGTGGCTGCCCGAGGCATTGGTTTCACCAATTGCTATGGTGGCCACCGCGACCGAAATCATTTTCCCTTTGTGTTTGTTGTTGGGTTTCAAAACAGAATTATTTGCAAAACTCAGCGGTATTTTATTACTGTTATTCGCGTTGGCCATGACGTTTTCAACCGGCATTAAAGGCCCTTTCGATTACTCGGTATTTAGTGCATCGGCTGCAGCTTTTGCCTTAAGTACCATGAAAGAAAAATACTTTGAGTTGGATTGCCTGTTGGCAAAGAAGTAAGGCCATTTCTGTTACACTTTACAATTGAAAATTGTACCAATTTTTGGTAACATTGTTACAAACAAGGGTTTGATTTTATGGGAAAAAACACATCTGTTTCATTAGGTGATCATTTTGAAGACTTTGTTGAAAGTCGGATTTCCAAGGGTCGTTATAAAAACGCCAGCGAGGTAATCCGGGCAGGATTAAGGTTGTTAGAAGATGAAGAAAATAAATTAACCTCACTGAAGAAGGCAATCAAAGAAGGGATTGACAGTGGGGTTGCGCACAATTTTGATTCGGAAAAACATCTTGCCTTAATAAAGACCGCTAAGAAGCGTAATGGCTAAATATCGGTTTACAAATAAAGCCGTTAACGATCTAACCCATATCTGGAATTACACGGTTCGCACTTGGTCAGAGGTCCAGGCCGATAAATACTACCGGCAATTGTTGGCCTTTTGTAAGGAAGCTGCTACTAACCCGCTCCTCGGCAAAAGCTATGAAGGGGTTAGTAATAACTTATTAGGTCTGAAAGCCAACCATCATATAATCTTTTATAAAATAATTACTGAGAAAGAAACTGTAATTATCAGGATTCTACATGAAAGAATGGATTTAAAAGCATTGGCTAACTAACTTATCTGTTGAAAAAATTATTACTTAAAATTGTAAAGCGCACCCTCTTTACCCTGCTGGTACTGGTTGTGTTGCTTACACTAACTGTTTTTCTCTATATGCGATTAAACAAATTTGGAAAATCGCCCGAAGGTTCGCGGCAGGAACGAATCAGTCAATCGCCAAACTTCAAAGATGGTTCTTTTCAGAACCTGAGTTTTACACCACAGTTAACCGAGGGCTACACTATACCCGGCATTATATATACCCGTCTTTTTAAAAAACATGAGAAGCTTGTTCCTGTGGATACCATTCCATCGGTTAAAACAGATTTACTCAACCTTCCGGCCGAAAAAAATATTTTAGTGTGGTTCGGACATTCGTCATACTACATGCAACTGCACGGCAAGCGTATTCTGGTCGATCCTGTGTTTAGTGGTAATGCTTCGCCCCTTCCGGGAACCGTAAAAGCTTTTGCCGGAACGGACCGATACACGGTAGAAGATTTGCCCGCTATCGATTACCTGTTTATTTCGCACGATCATTACGATCACCTGGATTACGAAACCATTACAAAACTTAAATCGAAAGTAGGAACTGTTATTTGCGGACTGGGCGTAGGTTCTCATTTCGAGCAATGGGGTTATGACTCTGCTACAGTACTGGAAAGAGATTGGTACGAAAGCATTGAATTCGATAGTGTCTTCACTGTGCATGTAACTCCGGCCCGCCATTTTTCGGGCCGTGGGTTTAGCCGCAACAACACCTTATGGTGTTCCTATGTATTGGAAACGCCATCATTAAAAATCTATGTGGGTGGCGATAGCGGATACGATACACACTTTGCTGCTATCGGTAAAAAGTTTGGGCCATTTGATCTGGCCATTATCGAAAGCGGGCAATACAATGAAGCGTGGCGTTACATTCACACTTTACCATATGAAGTACTACAAGCTGCACAGGATATAAAAGCGCACCGATTATTTCCTGTACACAATTCAAAATTCCAGCTTGCAAACCATCCCTGGAACGAACCTTTGAATCGCGTAAGCGAACTGAATCAAACTATTGGAATACCTCTGGTAACTCCGGTAATCGGAGAACTGGTAGAGCTGGAAAATGAAACCCAGCAATTCAAACAATGGTGGTTTTCTCTAAAGTAACAATCTTATTATTTGGTTAGCCTCACCCGCGCATCATCGGCACGAATATCAACGCGCGCGTTGCCATTACCTGTATTAACGATGGTATGGTTTTCTGATCGTTCCACAACTTCGAAATCGGTACTAATTCCTGCGTTATCATGTCGGATTTCAAACCGGCCACCACCACTTAAAATTTTCATTGCCACCAGGCCATCCTGTAAGTTTACCCGGTAACTTCCATTCTCCGCCAAGGATGTTTCAATCACAAAATCACCATCATCCAGTTGTGCATTAATCCTTTCGAAGCTCGCGTTGGTAATTTCAACATCAGCATCATCGGCATCTATTTCCAGCGAACCCTTGCCCGTGTCCATACGCAAATCGCCATCATCTAATTTTATATCAAAGCGATTTCCCTTGCAATTGGTTAGCTCAATGTCGGCATCATCCAAATCCAACTCGATCGAACCATCTACCGATTTCAGAAAATAATCGCCATCATCGCCATCAATAATCAGGCTGGCCCCTTGCGGCACTTCCAGGTTAATGGTGTACTTCTCGTTATAATATCCTACAATGCCGGAAACAGAACCGTGCGAATACTCGCGGATGGAGAGGTCGCCATCCTGCTCGGCTACATCCACCCTAAATTCCTGCTGACCAAACACTAACCCTTTGGTGGTTACACTCCGATCTATTTTTACATGCACCGTACTACGGGCCGAGCCTACTATAAAAACTTTTGCATCGGACACATCGAGTTTAATGGTGCCAGTAGCGCTCAGTTTGTATTCTTTGTCAAGATGAAAGTCGCCTTCTTTGGCAGACTGAGCCGAAACAGTAATAGCTAATGTAAGGGCAGACAGGGTAAGTATTGTCTTCATAAAACGGGGGATTTACCTGTATAAGACGCAGACAGAAATCGAAAGGTTGCAGTTTCTTTCTTATGAACAGGAGGAAAGTCCGAATCCCTAAATTTTTGCAATCAATTCCATGTACAATTCCGTAAGCCTGGGTTCTGTTTTATTGGCTACCGCCACAATCTCGCTAAGCGCTGCCGGTTTCAAATTGTCGGGGTCGCAATCATCGGTAAGTACAGAAATAGCACAACAGGGCAAGCCCATGTGGTTAGCTACCAATACTTCGGGCACAGTGCTCATGCCTACCGCATCGGCACCAATACGATGTAAGAAACGATACTCGGCCCGGGTTTCCAGGTTAGGGCCCATTACAGCAACATAAACTCCTTTATTGAGTTTTATCTTTTTTGCTTTCGCGATTTTTATCAACAAGTCGTTTAGTTTTTTTGAATACGGAGCACTCATATCCGGAAAACGTGGACCAAACGCTTCGAAGTTAGGGCCGCGCAGCGGATTATCGGGTTGCAGGTTGATGTGGTCATCAATCAGCATCATCTCGCCCTTCTTCCATTTCAGATTCAGGTTTCCGGCTGCATTTGAGATGAGCAGGAATTCTACACCCAGCAGTTTCATTACCCGAACCGGTAATGTAATCTGCTGCATCGAATAGCCTTCGTAGTAATGGAAGCGGCCCTGCATGGCCAACACTTTCTTTCCTTTTACTTCACCATAAATAAGTTTGCCTTTATGAAACTCTACCGTAGAAATTGGAAAGTGTGGTATAGAGTTGTAGTTGATGACAATTTGATTCTTGATTTTTTCTACGAACTTATTACCCAGGCCCGTGCCGAGGATTACGCCTACTTCGGGTGCCGTTATTCCATGGCTCTTTAAGTAGGCGGTGGCTTCTTTAATCTGCTCAATCATAAATAATGTGTGAATTTTATTACCCGCAAAACGCTGCGTTAAAGTATGTTTTAGTTATGCACTTATTTCAACTTACTTATACGTAAAAATCGTGCTTAGCTGTTTTAGCCACCTCAACAAAAAACTGCGCTACTTTTTGGGTAACCGCTTTATAATACTTCTCTCCTTTTTCGGCTGAAGCTTGCCGCGGGTCGCCCACTCCGGTATCGGCTGTTACCTGCATCCATTTGCGTTCGGCCCAGGCCCATCCTTCCTGCATTGCTTTAAAGCGAAACTTCTTTGCCTTCCCCTCACCTGCTTCTGATAATGGACGCACCAGCTGCGGGCGCAAGTACATCATTAAACTGGTTTCCATCTCACCGGCATGGTCGTCTTTGTTTACAAAAAAATCTTTCTGATCTATACTCTTAAACCAATCGCACGAACACAAAAACATATTCGGGAATTTTAACCCCAACTCCCGTATCATGGTTTTAAAATCGTTGCCCCCATGGCTGTTGAGTATTATCAGTTTATAAATTCCCTGCCGGTTCAGCGTTTCAATTACATCGCGCAACACAACAAACTGAGTGGATGGATTCATATTCATATCCAGCAGCACATCGAACTGGCCGGTATTAACACCAAATGGAATAGCGGGTAATACCGTAATTTTTGCTCCTTGCTCCCACGCTAACCGTGCTCCTTCGGCTGCAATTTCTTCCGCTTCAATAATATCGGTTCCATACGGAAGATGGAGGTTATGTGCTTCGCAGGCACCCCACGGCAACACCGCCACCTCGAACGATGCGTCTTTGATTGTCTTCCAGTTGTTTTCAGCAAGAATGTAAGGTCTCATAGTTTTATACCGGTAGTAAGATCTGGTACACCTTTCCTTTTTTTACTGTAAGGCGAGGTTGCCGCAACCACGGGTTGTGTCGTTTTAAAATTTTATAGTTACTGCCATTCTGTTTTGCAAATGTAACCAGGTTAGCAATGGTTTCGTGCACTTCAATTGTCCGAAGTTCTTCCGGATGATACACGTGATCGGGATTTAATTTAAATCCATACTTTTCAGGATGCTCAAAAATTTCCTTGATTGCCAAAATCCTAAATACATACCGGGCGGTTTCATCATTTAAATGAGCATCGTAGTAATTATCAACCTGATTATCTTCCAGGTCGCTTCGAATGCCCGCCACACCCCGATTGTAGGAAGCCGCCACTAACGTCCAGTTGCCAAATTTTTCGTATGCCTTCTTTATGTATTTACAAGCCGCTTCGGTTGATTTAATCGGGTCGTAGCGCTGATCTACTTCTTTGTTTATTTCAAGCCCGAGTTCTTTACCTGAAGCTTCCCGTATTTGCCAATAGCCCACCGCTTCTTTGGGTGATACTCCATTTACCAAGCCACTCTCTATCAAGGGCAGGTATTTGAAATCGTCCGGAATGTTATTGGCTTTTAATATCTCTGTCATTCGGGGTAGCCAGCGGTTTGCCCGTTTCAGCAAAAACAATGTGCTGCTTTGCAGATAAATGTTTACCTGCAATTCGCGATCTAATCGTTCGCGCACATCCGGAATAGTTAATGGAACCAGCTCACCGGCAAACGAAATACTTTCCGGTAAATCGTATGAGATGGCCACAAAGGGTTGAAACGTTTCTGATACCGGAATAGGCTCAAGTTCGGGTGTAGGTTCTGGTTTACGTTCAGACTGATCGAACAACACATACACCAGCAACAAGCCAATAGAAAGCGGGGCCAAAAAATTGATAACGCGCTGCATGCTTAAAAGTTTGGCGAAAGCAGGTAGCGTGCGTAAAACTCATCTATCACTTTTACTGCTTCAGCAGGGGTATCTACCAGGCTAAACAACTCCAGGTCTTCAGGACTTACCATTTTCTCTTCTACCAATACATCTTCAACCCACTTCATCCAGCCTGCCCAGAATTTCTTTCCCACCATTACAATTGGAAAGCGACCAATCTTTTTGGTCTGAATCAAGGTTAGCGCTTCCGTTAATTCATCTAATGTTCCAAACCCACCAGGCATAATAATAAAGCCTTGCGAGTATTTTACAAACATCAGCTTCCTGACAAAAAAGTAATCGAATGTGATTAGTTTATCCGGATCGATGTATGGATTACCCTTTTGCTCGTGCGGGAGAAAAATATTTAACCCTACCGATTTTCCACCGGCCCGCCTGGCTCCTTTGTTACCCGCTTCCATAATACCCGGCCCGCCACCTGTTATAACACCATAGCCATGATTCACCAACTCGGCTGCAATGTCTTCAGCTATTCTATAATATTTATGGTCGGGCTTTACGCGTGCCGATCCAAAAATAGTAACACAGGGGCCGATCTTCGCCAACTTCTCAAACCCTTCTACACACTCGCTCATCACTTTGAAGATCATCCATGAGTCGGAACTTTTTATTTCAGCCCAGTCTTTATCTTTAAATGCTTTTCGAATGCGATGTTCGTTTTCCAACACCTGATCTAACTCTTCTATGCTTTTTTTCTTTTTCGCTTTTGATGCCATACCTTTCTTAAAATTTTTTTCAAGTTACTAAATGAATTGTAATTCTATGAACTGGCGCTACCCGGCTGTTGTATTCTTATTGATTGCGTTAGGCGTTAGCCTGATAAGGTGTAGCACACCCGAGCACCGTAACGCTTTTGCAAACGACAGCACATGGGCATTGTTTCCATTTCAAAAAATAAATGAGGCTAACCCGATTTTGCAGGCCGGTACCGGAGTTTTCAAATGTCCTATTCTTCAGCAAGAAATTAAATGGGAAGAAAAGGATGTGTTTAACCCTGCTGCCGTAGTGCGCAACGGAGCGGTATATCTTTTTTATCGGGCAGAAGATACCATTGGAAAACACAATGGCACTTCCCGTATTGGCTTAGCCATTGGTACAGACGGAATTCATTTTAACAGAATGTTTGCCCCTGTGCTTTTTCCGGCCGAAGATTTTATGAAAGTGTATGAATGGGAGGGTGGCATCGAAGATCCGCGCATTGTAGAAAGTGAAATGGGCACCTACATTATGACGTACACCGCATACGATGGTAAAACCGCCCGACTTTGCCTTGCCTCTTCCACCGATTTGTTGAACTGGACCAAACACGGACTCGTACTGAACGATACGTTCACCAATCACTGGAGCAAGTCGGGCGCTATCGTATCGCGCCAGCAGGGCAATAGAATTGTGGCCGAAAAAGTAAACGGAAAATACTGGATGTACTTTGGCGATACCGATTTGTTTATGGCTACGTCTGACGATTTAATTCAATGGCAACCGGTGTTAGATGAAAAAGGAAACCTTAAATCTGTGTTGAAGCCAAGACCGGGTATGTTCGACAGTCGGTTAGTTGAGAGCGGACCGTACGCATTAATTACCGAACATGGCATTCTACTATTATATAATGGTATGAACTTAGATTCGGGTGGTGATGAATATCTCCCTGCTGGTGCATATTGTTCGGGGCAGGCATTGTTCGATTCCAACGATCCCACACAATTAATTGACCGGATGAATACTTACTTCCTCCGCCCCGATCAACCGTATGAAACCGAAGGCCAGGTAAACCAGGTTTGCTTTATTGAAGGCATGGTTCCGTTTAACGGGAACTGGTTTTTGTATTACGGTACGGCCGATTCGAAGATTGGAGTTGCTGTAAAGAAAGTTGAAAGCGAAAAGATTTAAAGCAGAAAGCTATCAAGCGAAAAGCGGTAAGGCTAAAAGCTGGACAGTACAAAGATTTAAAGCGGCCGCTACCTTACCGGTTCATAATAAAGTATAATGGCTCCGTTTTCAAATACTTTAGTTTTTTTGAGTCTTAAAACCGTTCTCTCCTTTATGTTCTCAAATAACGACAATCCCTTTCCTGCAATTACGGGCTGAATACAAAGCTGAAGTTCGTCAATTAAATTCAAGTTCATTAACTGGATAATCAAACTGCGACTCCCCACGAAAATATCGTTGCCCGGCTGCTGCTTCAATTCTCTTACCAGCTCTTCAATCGGTTTAGCTGCCATTTCCGCTGTTTCCCAACCCGTATTTCTGAGTGTATGCGAAAACACAATTTTTGGGACTCTATCTATTGCTTTGGCAAAATCGTCTGCTGTTTTTTCTCCTGATGGATTTTTTAGTAGCGTTTGCCAGTACTGCATTAGTTGGTAGGTTACCCTTCCATACAGGATAACGCCTGCACTATTCAACAGGTTAGCATAGTGTTGATGTAATTCTTCATCTGCTATTCCGGCTGTGTGGTCGCAATTACCATCTGTAGTTGTGTTAATTGCCGCAATTATTTTTCTCATACAAATTTATTTCTGTTTCGCTCAGGCTGCGCTATCTATGAACGACACTTTAGTATTGATTAAACTTCTAATACCTCATAAAGTCAGGTATTAAAATACAAAGTCACTAACCAAAACATCTTATTCGTCTTCGGCAAAAGTTATCAAATATCCATTGTTGTCCTCAATAGAAAATTCCGTAGCACCGTAAAATGCTTTTTCAATTCCTTTAACCACTTTTACTTTGTCTTTAATTTGTTCAAAAAATCTTCTGATTTCAGTTGTCTGAATATACAAAAGCAATGAGCCTCCGTTCTGTCTTGAAATCATTGGCAAGTCATGGCCCAAACTTTCAAAGGTTTGGAACATAAAAGTTACATTTCCACAAGTCATCATGGCCCAAACAATATCGCCTTGTTCGGGGACAGTTGTAACAACATTAAATCCTAATTGTTTGTAAAAGTCAATTGTCTTTTTAATGTCCGTTACAAAAATGTTTGGTGATACGGTCTCCATATTTCTCTTGGTTTATCTGCCTGGTGCTGTTCGCCTAAGGGGTTCCTCTTAAGCCCCAGTACTCTAAGCTGCTTTCACTTTTATATTTGTCATTTCAAAGACAATTTCAATTTGCAGGTAATACCATACCCCTTTCTCCTGCATTACGAGGTGGGCATTTTCAGAGCTCTCATTTATCATTCTTCGTAATAATAAGAGTAGTCTATTCCTTTCATAAACATCTCTCTGTCGTTTATTTTATTGGTAAGTGCTTTTGAAAGGAGTTGCACTAATACACTGTAATCAACGGTGCTTATAATCATGGCGTTCATATAGTTCTCCTTACCGATTTTGCTCCAATCCACGCATTTTTTCAATTGTTTTTTCAGCATCATATCGAGCCATATTCTAGTGCTTCTGCCATTGCCTTCCATAAAAGAATGTGCCTTGTTCATTGCTGCATACTTTTGTATAATCTCATCAAAAGTTTTTTGCGGCATAGCATCTATTTGCAGCAAAGCCGTTTTTAAATGCTGTGCAAACACGAACTGATATCCACCTTTTGAAATGCTTTTTTCTCTGATTTGCCCAGCAAAATCATACAAGCCACCAAACAGATAAGCGTGTATTTGTTGCAAACCTTTGGTGGTGCCTGTTTCAAATTCGTTAATCAAATTATTTTCAAAAAGCGTGTAAGCCTTCTTCTTACTTTGTCCGTCTACGCTGGTATCGCTGTAAAGAAACCAGTCTAAAAACTTCATTGCTCTGTTGTTTGGAAAACTTTTGGCGAGGGCTGTTACTCCTTCACTATCTAACATATCAGCCAATCGCTTTTTGCCATCGGGGGCAAGAAATTTGAACTGGGTAGTGGCACTAACCACTTCACTATCTTCTTTTTTTAGTTTGGCTTTCAGGTATTTCCAGTAGTTGCGGACTTTATTGTAATCGCTCTCCTCATTCAAAATACCCACAACATCCAATACACTAAACCACCATTTGGCGTTGGCATCGTCCCACACCGCACGCACTTCACAGTCGTTAAAAAAGCGAATAGATATTTTAAGCTGTGCTTTTTTCATTCTTCAATTTCTCTCCTTTGTTGATGCTGGTCGCCCGGCCAACATCCTGTTTATTTTATCTATAACTCTCCTGAATCAATCCTTACATTAAAATACAAAGTCATTAAAGACCAGCAACCAACAGTAACCGGTGATTAAGCTATTACTCAGGCTTTGGGCTTTTTGAAATGATTAATCTCATCAACCCCGGAACCCACCGTTGCAACCATACAAACACTTTACCGTGACCCGTAAAAACATAATTTCTTTTTCTTTTTAGAATAGCTTTCACCATTACCCTTGCGGCTCTGTCCGTAGGCCACATTAAATTTGCAGGACGCGGATCGGGTCGGTCAGGATGCCAAACACCCTCGTTATCCATTCTTGCAATTTCCGAAACTATAAATCCGGGATGTATGGTAGTACAACTTGTACCGGTACCCATTAATTCAACTTGTAAAGTAAGCCCAATAGAGTGTACCGCTGCTTTTGATGCGCCATATGCACCCAGATTAGGATTAGGAAGATAGGCGCCTATGCTCCCTACTAAACCTATCCGTCCATCTGTCTTCTTTAAATAAGGCAGAGCATATTTAACCGTTACGGCAAGGCCCGTTACATTGCCTTGTAGTTGCCTGTTCCAATCTTTGGCAGACAGTTTTTCAATGCTGCCAAAAACTCCAAAACCAGCATTAGCAACAACCACATCCATGCGGTCCCAGGTGGTAATAATTTGTTGAACCGCATTTTGAATAGCCGTTTCCTCCATAATATCACACTGAAACACTAACGCGTGCCCACCAGACTGACTAATTTCATTTGCCACTCCGTCCAATAGTTCTTTGCGTCTTGACGATAGCGCTACTTTGTATCCTAGTCTTGCCCATTCAAAAGCCATTGCTTTACCAATGCCAGACGAGGCACCCGTTATCCAAACTACTTTCTCTTTTGTATTTATCATTTCAAGGTTACTATTAATTTGCTTTTATGTCTTGCGTGCATTGCACCTCTTTCTCAATCTGGCCGTATAACGGCCCGAGGCTTGGCGAAGGGTGGGGTTTTTAGCACTGAACTTTAATCGAAGCACTAACTTTCAATTTTGTACAAAGATTCAATTGAAGCTGTTCCCCCGCCATTACGCGAAACCGATGTTAGCGGCTCATACTTTTCTTCTATTTGTCATCTAGCATAATTTTACTTTAACATGTCATTTTGTTACATCTTCGGGTACAGTTGTAACAACTATATTTTGACCGTTAACGTGTCTGTTTAAGAAATTGATTAGTCTGTTATTAATTGCTGTAATTTGTTCATTGTTACCAAATGAGCCAGGAGCAATTGCTTGAGAGTTGTAAGTAAAGTGATTTCCTTGTTTAACTAATAACCCATAACTCGGACTTGGTGAATGAATGAAACAATAAGCAGCATAAACATTTCCTAAACCTGCAGATATTGCCTGGCCATATTCAGCACCACCATAAAAATATGCGGTAGGGAAATCTATACTTTGAAAAGTGCTTGCTTCAAAATATCTGTTTTGATTGTAAAGCCAATTTAATTCTCCCATCGAAAAGAAGAACATTGCAGTCGGATGAAATCCAGCTTCTTTTGCTTTCATTACTGTCCACCCACCCATAGAATGTCCACCTAATACTATTTTTGATTTGTCAACTTTTAAACTTGAAGAATTAACGAATTGAATAACTGATTGTAATTCTGAAATTCTATATCCAAAGTTTTCTCCATCCCCAAATGGATTATCGTTTAGGTAATCAAGAGCTTCGTTTAAAGTTCCATTTGATTGACCTTGAATTCTGACTGACATAACTGCATCACTATGGTCAGGCACAAAAACATAAAAACCTGCACGAGCAAGAGCTTCGCAAATTTCAACAGAGCCAATACCACCACCTGAAAATCCGTGGGAAAAAATTATAGCAGGATGATTTTCATTTACTTCTGAGCCATTATGAGAAACCTTTCCCTTAACAACTAATCCTGATGATGCGGTATTATAATTATACTCATTTTCAGCGTCAAGAGTAGGGTACCATATTGCAACCATAATACTGTCTTGATCATTTATAGGTATTTTGACGAATTTATAACCTGCTTTCAGGTCTGTAGAAGGGTCAGTTATGCTATTTTCTTCTTTATTACACGCCAGCAAAGAGAGGCTAATAAGCAATAGAATAATTAAACTTAAATTTTTCAATATCACTTTTAAGATATCGGCTTTATACTCTTTTCTCATTGTGCTTTTAAGTCAACTACTTTTCTTCTTTGTTTTTGCATTTGCTGCTAACGGGTTGCAGATTTGCGATGGGCGGGCTTTTCACCACAAATGTTGATGCGAAGCACAAAACTTTCGGCTACCACTAAACTGTCTGCGGAGCACGAAACCCCGCCTATTGCAAATGTGCTGTTAGCGGTAGTTATTCTTTCGTCAATGCACATTTCAGTCCTAAGTTTAAAGTCATTGCGTAATGTCTGATTTTACTATTTGCAAAATAGTCAGAGTTTGTAATTGTCGTGAAGCTGTGTTGATACGAAAATGATGTGAACAACCAATATCGTCCTTTAAACTTGTAACCGCCACCAATTTCAACGAGTCCGCCAATGTCAAACCTGTTTGCTCTATCTGTTACATTAAATGTCTCACCAGGGAGTGTCGTCCCGTTAAAGTCTATTGGTGGTGTAATAGTTTTTGCGTCAACAAGTATTGAAGGTGTCAAGGCTATGTTGGCAAAACCGTAAACTGTCTTGCCGTAGTTAAAGCCAACTTTTAACGGCAGAGTAATATAGTCGTAATTGAATTTTGATGTGGCTTTCTTGCCAGTCGGATTACCTAAGTCGTCAGTAAAAATGATGTCAATTCTTAGTCCACGCTGATTATAGATGATCTCAGCACCAGCAGAAAAATATTTCTTGAATAGAAAGTCGTAAGTCAAACCACTTGCTAAACCTGTTCTGAAGTCCTTGTCGTTAAGGAAATTACTTGCTGTAACGTTTGTCCAGTTTGCTCCACCTTTAACTCCAAGTAAGTGATTTTGTCCGCTTACTGTTATGGTCGTAGCTGTCAGAACAAGCAAAAGTATTTTTCTCATTGTCTGAATGTTTGTGTGTCTGTCCATAATTACCGCTAACTCCT
>DEIA01000086.1 GCA_002352225.1 Flammeovirgaceae bacterium UBA2786 | reverse complement strand
TCAGCTTTTCAGCTCTCTGCTTTACTGCTTTCAGCTTTTTAGCTCTCTGCTTTCCCGCTTTCCGCCTTTAGCTTTACAGCGATTTTTTTCCCAACTAACTCCGTAAGTTCTTCTATACTCGCTTCTTTAATTTTCTTCACCGATTTGAAGTGAGCCAGTAATTTATCGGCTGTTTTTTTGCCGATGCCCGGTATTTGTTCAATTTCGGTAACAAAAGTATTCTGACTTCTTTTCTGGCGATGAAAGGTTATGGCAAACCGGTGGGCTTCATCGCGTATACGTTGAATGAGCAATAGCGCTGGCGATTTTTTGCTGATCAGTAAAGGCAGATTGTCTTCCGGGTAATAAATCTCTTCTAATCTTTTGGCGATACCGATAATCGGAATCTTTCCGTACAGCCCTAATTCCTGTAATGCTTCGCAGGCGCTGCTTAGCTGGCCTTTGCCACCATCCACAATTATTAACTGCGGGTACTCGCCTTGTTCTTCCATAATGCGTTTGTAACGCCTGGTTACAATTTCTTTCATGGAAGCAAAATCGTTAGGCCCAACAACTGTTTTAATGTTAAAATGCCGATACCCTTTTTTATCGGGCTTGCCATCTACAAAGCGTACCATAGATGCCACGGGCGATGTGCCCTGAAAATTGGAGTTATCGAAACACTCAATAATCTTAGGGTATTGCAACAGGCGCAGGTTCTCCTGCATAATGTGCAGCACCTTATTCTTTTTGTCTTTCTGTTCTTCTTTGCTGATTTCTTTTTCGCGCTTCTGATACAAGGCGTTTTTCAAAGAGAGATCAACCAACTTTTTCTTATCGCCAATCTGAGGCACTACGTTTTCAAATTCTTCGGATTTAACGGTAAGGGCAATGTTAGTATAAACCTCGGGGTTAGTACTGCGATAGGTAGAGCGAAGTTCCTGCACCACGATGCTTAAAATATCTTCATCGCTTTCTTCCAGTTTCTTTTTTGCTTCCAGGTTTTTTGAAAAAATGATTGACCCTTCTTTAATCTGCAGGTAGTTGATGTACGCATCCGTTTCGGTGCTGGTTAGGGTAATCACGTCAATGTTGGTGAGCTTGCGGTTTACCACCAACGATTTGGTCTGGAATTTTTCGAGCAGGTCGAGTTTATGTTTAAACGAGGCTGCTTTTTCAAATTCCAGGGCTTCAGAAGCTTTATTCATTCTGCTTATGAGCTCATCTTCTACTGCACTTAAATCGCCTTTCAGAATGTTGCGAGCCTGGGCAATATCCTGCAGGTAGTCAGCTTCGTTTTGCAATCCCTCGCACGGTCCTTTACAGTTGCCAATGTGAAACTCCAGGCATACTTTAAATTTTTTCTGTTCAATGTTTTCCTGCGAAAGAAGAAGATTGCACGTACGAATGGAATAAATCTGGCGCACTAACTCCAACACACTTTTCATAGACACTACACTGGAATACGGTCCAAAGTATTCGCCTTGTTTGGGAGTGTACTTGCGGGTGTAAATGATTCGCGGAAAGCGTTCTTTTAATATACAGAGATAGGGAAAGGTCTTATCATCTTTTAGCAAGATGTTATACTTAGGCTGGTATTGTTTAATGAAGTTATTTTCCAGCAGGAGTGCATCAAACTCTGTGTTAGCCAGTGTAAATTCAATCTTACGGATTTCGCTTACCAGTTTTTCGGTTTTACGATTGTATTGCGATTGTTTGTTGAAGTAACTGGATACACGTTTCTTCAGGCTTTTGGCTTTGCCTACGTAAATCAGTTCGCTCTCTTTATTGTAGTAGCGATAAATGCCCGGGGCATCAGGCAGCGAGGAAACAGTTTCTTTTACATCGGCATGCACACTACGAAGGTAATCCTTTCTTTCGGCAGTTAGTGTTTAATATCCCAGGGTTCTTCCACATCTATATTAGTGGAATCATTCACGGTGTGGCGGCTGCAATCCAGTGTCATATCCAAACCGGACGATGGCCTTTTGAATTGTCCTTTTACAATTCCCGATTGCGGGTCGGCATAAAGTTTTCGCATAAAGATATCCCAGATAGGGCGTGCGGTTCTGCCACCTTGTCCAAATACCCACGAAGGGAAATGAACTGCGCGCTCATCGCCACCGGTCCAGATGCCGGTAACAAGATCGTGTGTAGCACCCATATACCAACCATCAGAGGCATCGTTGGTAGTTCCCGTTTTGCCACCTATTTCATTGTCAATCCGTAACTCACGGCTCAATCCCAGAGAAGATCCGCCTTCTTCTTCGGCACCACCACGCAGCATGTATACCATCTTATAGGCAGTTTGTTCGCTAATAGCTTCGCGTGTTTTTGGATTAAAGATTTCAATTACATTTCCATTCTTGTCTTCAATGCGTGTTATGTATATGGGTTCGGTATAAATTCCGCTATTGATGAACGTGGCATACGCGCCCACCATTTCATAAAGAGAAACATCGCTGGTACCCAGGCATAGTGAGGGAACAGGATCGAGTTTACTTTGAATGCCCACCCGGTGTGCAAACTCCACTACATTCTCAGCTTTTAATTCTTGCATTACCTGCGCGGTTATAGAATTAACCGATTGTGCCATGGCTTTGCGTATAGTCATAGTTTCTCCATGCCCGCGTGTACCATCCGCATTAAGCGGATACCACGGTGGCTGGTTGGGCAGATTAAATTGAGGAGCGATATCTTTTTTAATTACACAGGGCGACCATCCCGTTTCCATAGCCAGACCATATACAAATGCTTTAAAAGTTGAGCCGGGTTGGCGGGTGCCTTGCTTAACATGATCGAATTTAAAATACTTATGATTGATGCCCCCTACCCATGCTTTGATATGACCTGTATAAGGATCTACTGCCATAAGCCCCATTTGAATAAACTGCTTATAGTAATGAAGTGAATCAAAACTGCTAAACAAGGTATCACGCTCACCATCCCAGGTAAAAATGGTCATGGGTTTTTTCAGGTTAAGCATGATTTTTAGCGAATCAGATTTTTCGCCATACTTCTCTGCATAAATTTTGTAGGCATCGGTTTGGCGAATACGTCTTTGTAAAAAATCTTTTATCTCTTTCCCTTCATCGTCCACCCACGGATTACGGCCTCGTTTTTTCCATTCTTCATAGAACTGCTTTTGCAAAGGCTTCATATGTTCGGCTACAGCCTCTTCAGCATATTTTTGCATGCGCGTATCTATGGTAGTATAAATTTTTAAACCCGAGTTGTACAAGTCAATACCGCGGTTTCGGCAATAGGAAAGCATGTAATTACCTAACACCGTACGGAAGTAAGTAGCAAGCCCTTCGTTTTGATTTTGAAAACTATAATTTAACTCGATAGGCATTGCCTTAACGGAATCATATTGCGCCTGCGTTTTGATTTTGTAACCATGATTGTAAAGTTTATACAAAATCTCGTTTCGTTTCTTTAAAGAAGACTCGGGGTTGCGGTTGGGATCAAACAAAGTAACCGCTTGCAGCATACCCACCAGTACGGCCGCCTCCTGAATATTCAGACTGTCGGGCCCTTTATCGAAATACGTTTCGGCTGCCACTTTAATACCAAAGGTGTTGCTGCTGAAAGTAGCCGTGTTCAGGTACATGGCAATAATTTCTTCTTTCGTAAAATTCTCTTCCAATTGAATGGAGATAATCCACTCTTTCGTTTTCTGAATAATACGCCTGGGGTATTTACCCAGTTTTGCAAAATGCCCATCCAGACTTTTGTCGGGATTCATGGTGTAAAGGTTTTTGGCAAGTTGTTGCGTAATGGTACTGCCTCCGCCTTGTGGGTTAAGGGTTATAATTCCATACAATACACGTAAGTAGGCAGGAAAATCGAGGCCGGAGTGATTGTAAAACCGATGATCTTCAGAGTAAACCAATGTGTTAACCAGATCTTCTGATAAATCTTCAAAATGAACCTGACTCCGGTTGGCGCCTCTGTAATACCGGCCAAGCGAAACACCATCAGCGGAAATTACTTCTGAAGAAAGATCGTTTTCCGGATTTTCGACTTCGAGTGTACTGGGCATGGCCCCATACAATCCGAACAAATCTATTTTAACAGTATAGATATAGAGTGGAAACCCGATAATAAAACACAGGAAAGCAATCCAAATATATTTAATGGTTTTGCCTATCCACGGTTTTTCAAATTGGAGCAGGCTACTGATTTTGCTTTTGATAGTTGCGATCAAAGAAGGCGAGGTACTCATCCAGCGCTTTAGTTCGGTAAAAAATCTGAAAATTATCTTTCGTAATTACAAAGCTATAGAATTTATAGTTCGAAAAGGGCTTGCCGGGTGCAATCTGAGCGAGGAATTTGTCGAAATAACTTAAGGCAACATTCTGGCTGGGCAATTCACTTACGATTGTAATCGTTTTTTCTTCGTTAAAGATGATATTGGTTGTGGTCAGTTTCTGGTCTTTGAATTGTGTGGCATTAAACTTTTCGATAGCGGACGATACCGGATTGGTAATTTTATCGGAGGTAGAATAAACCACTATAAAATTGTGTGGTCCTTCCATTGATTTGATAAATTGAATGCCTTTGGCGCGCTCTAATTTATCCAACAGTGTTTTTGAGGCAGCCTGTAACTGTTCGGCATGCGGTTTTAATTCCCCGTCAGGGTATTTCTTGATATATTCTCCTAACTCAAACTGGTACCGGGTAACATCTTCTGTTTTACCGGTAATCAAAATCTGCAACAGTTCAAGTTGTGGTGTAAAGGAGGTTTCACCTTCCTGCAAGGCTTGCTTTAGTTTTTCCTGTGCCGGGCGCAGGTTATTAGCCTGAAAGTAGGTGTATGCTTCCTTATAAATTAACTTTTGTTTTTCTGCGGCCACGCTGGTTTCGCGCATGTAATCTGGGTTGATAAGAATACGGGTAAATGTGGAGCGTGGATGATTGGTTTTTAATTCAGCGGCATATACTTCGGCTTTGGCCGGATCGGTATCTTTTGCAATCAGGTACAACTTATAAAGCACTTCGGGTACATATTCCGATTGTGGAAACCGGTTAAGAAGTTTGGTGTATGATTCGGATGCGTTATTTTTTTCATTTAACTGAAAATAAAACAAATCGCCCAGTTTAAAATACCCTTCTTCAATCTGGGCAAGTGCTTTGGCTTTGTCGGCCTCGGTTCGGGGTATCTGGCTAATGAGTTTACCGGCCTCATCTGCCTTTTGCGGTTGAGCTGCAGCTTCGGTGTCGGGTTTATCGGGCTGTGGCACATCGGCAATAGTAGTATTTGTTTCTTGTAAAACAGTAGTCTTAATTGACCTGCGCCAGTTGTCTTCTAATGGAATAACACCCCATACGCGCTGAAATTCACTTTGCCCTAATGCTATTGCCGAAGGATTACCAAAATACCAATCTACCGAATTGCTGTTATCGGTATTAAAGAAAGCGCTGCTGCTTGAAGAGGAGCTTTCGCCCGAATAACTTCTGCGTTTTTTCTTTTTTACAGAGGCAACGGGTTTGGCGCGTTCGGCCAGTACAGAATCTATTTGCTTGCGCAACAAAGCGGTATCTACGCTTGCCAGCATAAGTAAACTATCGTTCCAGGTTATTGCTTCGGTGTATTTGGCAAACTCACCTAAAACCTCTTGCCTCTTTTTAATGGCTTCATAGTTTTCAAAATCTTTTGGCAAAGCACCAATTGCGCTGTCGTAATACAATTTAGCCTGGCTATACTTCTTCAGCGAATCGAACTGTAATTGCCCTATGCGCAGGTAGGCGCTGCCTTGTATGCGTTTGTTATTGCCGGCATGGGCAGCTAATGAATAGCTTTCAATGGCTTCTTTTAAGTTGCCTTGTTTGCGATCGAACTCGCCTAATTCGTAATAGATTTTATCTCTGAACTCAGTATTCTTGGTATCGGCCAGCATTTTTTCGAACTGTGCCCGAAGTTGTTTGATGTCGCGCCTGTCGTCAAGCCTGGCTACCTGCGCCAAATTCAATCGTGCATAAAAATCAATTTCATAGTCGGGGTTAGTGCCAATACATTTTCGGTAATAGTTAAAGGCTTCGGCATCAAATCCAAGTTTTTGATACACCTGGCCAATCAGAAAATAAATTCTGCCCTTACGATCGCTTTTTTCCAGCAGCGAATCGGCCAATGCCAGGTTGCGCACCATATAATCATAGTCGTTACGCTCCTGATAATAGTAAGCCTTTTCTAAGTACAGATCTTTTGCGTTTTGCTTGCTGAGTTTTTCTTTTTCGAGAAAGCGAAAAGTTTCTTCGGCCCGGTCGTAATCCTGTTGCTCAGTAAAGGTGCGCAGAAGTTGCACCAGAGCGCGGTGGCGGGTATCTGTATCGTGGCTTTTGGTGTTTACATATTTGAATGTTTGAATTGCATTTTGAAAATCATATCCGTACAGGCGGGCTTTACCCACCAACACATAACTATCATCTACCCATTTACTATTGGGATGGCGCTGAATAGATAACGAAGCCATTTTGATAATTTCTTCAGTATCCTTTACATACGATTTGGCCAGCGTAGAATCGAGTTTGGGAAAAAGTCTCAATATCTGGTTGGGATCATCATCGAGGCTGCGGGTAATTAATTTTTCAACTTCGCGCGTTTTTTCGCGTGCATAATAATAACCGTTGTAGTGGGCAGTTACATTATGGTACACGTTGCTGGTAACATTGTTTTGTTCAACCGAGCAGGAAACCAGCACGAGCAGGAAAATGAAGCAAAAGACAGATGCGCGCAACAGAATCAGTTTTTGTTAACTACAAACGTAAAAAACAGATATTCAATATTATAATCGATAGGAATATCTAATTTTGCCCAAAATTTAGCCGTTGAAACCCAAAAAGACTATATCTGAGCGCCTTACCAACAAATATCAGGTGGTAATACGCAATGAAGAAAACCTGGCCGAGACATCCAATATCGGGTTTACGTATGCCAAAGTGTTGGTTATTTCGGTATCGCTTTTTGTATTGCTGTTTGCCTTTAGCCTGTTTCTTTCCAAAACCCTGCTGGCAAAATGGTTCGATCCGAAACATGCCCAAATGGAAGCTAACAAGAAATTGTATGAGCTTGCCCTTAAGGTAGATTCGCTGGCTATTGAAGTACACCAGAAAGATATGTTTATTCAGAACTTTCAGCGGGTATTAAGTGGCGATACGACCAGTGGTTTTACCGATCCTGCCGAAGCGTTTAGCTCAGAAAACAAACCCCTTTCGGCTGTAGGCAACATGAAACTGGCACCAGCCGATTCTTTATTCAGACAAGAATTTGAGAAGAGCGAGTTTTCGCTGGTAACACTGGCCAGCGGTAAATACCGCGAGCTACAGGAGATGTTTTTCTTTACGCCTATTACCGGGTTAGTATCCGATCATTATGATATTAAGAAAGGCCACTTTGGCGTGGATATAGTAGCCAAAACCAACGAGCCCGTTAAGTGTGTAGCCGATGGAGTAGTGGTGTTAGCCTCGTGGACGCAGGACTCTGGCCATGTAATAACGGTTCAGCACCGGGGTAACCTGGTGTCGGTTTATAAGCATAATGCCGGATTATTAAAAAAAGTTGGTAATTTTGTGAATGCCGGTGATATTATCGCTATAGTTGGCAACAGTGGCGAGATGACCGATGGGCCCCATTTACATTTTGAAATGTGGTACAATGGCAACTCGATAAATCCGGAAGATTTTGTAACGTTTTAAAAACACCACAAGCCATGTTAACATCAAAAGAACAAAAACGAGTAGCAGACGAAATTAGTAACTCCAGCAACGTAATTGGTAAAGGCACCGTGCTGGAAGGCAATGTTGAAACGTATGGCAACATTCGCATTGAAGGCAAAGTGCTGGGCAGTATAAAATCGAAATCGAAAATAGCATTGGGCCATTCCAGCCATGTAGAAGGCAACATCATTGCGCAGAATGCCGATATTGAAGGCGAAGTAAAAGGTAAACTGGAAATTTCAGAGTTGCTGGTGTTAAAGGCTACTGCAAAAATTCATGGCGACATTATTACCGGCAAACTTGTAGTAGAACCCGGGGCAGCTTTTAACGGAAGTTGTAAAATGGGCGCTGTTATAAAAGATATTAAGATTGGCGAAAATGGTATGCATGCTCTTCGCCCCGAAGCGCAAGCCAACTAAAAAAATAAACGTAAGAAGAGAGCCACATTTCTGAACCTCAGATATGTGGCTTTTGTTTTAATGCCATATGAGCGAACAGAAAAAGCCGGCTAATTCATTCTTAAAATATAGTGGCCTGGGGTTGCAGATGCTGGCAACTATTGGCGTGGGCGCCTGGCTGGGTCATAAACTCGATCAATATCTCGGGCTTAAGTTTCCGGTATTCCTGCTCACGTTTGTGTTTGTGCTTTTTGGTGGAGTAATGTACCAGTTATACCGAATGTTAAATAAGGATTGATGATTCGATACGGAATTGTAATGCTGGCTGTTTTGGCAATTTTGTTTGGCGGGGTCTGGTTAGGGCACATTCAACACGGGTGGGCCTTACCGCCCATGTGGATTCAGGTATTGGTTTTTCTTTTTATAACTACACTTATTATTGGATTTAACCTGATGCGCATCAGAAAAAAACAACCACAGGTTTTTGTTCAGTTCTATTTGCTTTCTATTTCGGTAAAGATGGTGGCCGGTCTTGCTTTTATTTTTTTTTTAGTTTGGGATAATCCGGCACAAGCCGCACCAATGGCTACTTTGTTTATGGTGGCCTATATTTTATTTACCAGTGCCGAGGTGGGGTTTTTGTTGATGCGGAATACAAGATAATTTTTTATAGATGAGAGCATGATCACCAGGATGTTATTCCGGATGAGCAAGCGAATTTGTGTTTATAGTTCAACACCCGATCTTAACTTAATTCTTCATTAAGATCGCGGTACGGGTTTGAAGGTTTGTCGTTATGATGTAGCCCCGGTTACCCGACCGCGATGACGTTCATAGGGGCGTGACCTCTCATGCGGGTCATTCCGGATGAGCAGGCGGATTTGTGTTTGTAACGTGGCAAGTAAGTCTTCACCAAATCTCAATAGTTCATCATGCGAATTCCGGAATCCCGGCATTGGTCAGCCGGAGCTTATCATGAAGTCTATCAAACATCATGGAGATCGCGGTACGGGTTTGAAGTTTTGCTGTTATGATGTAGCCCCGGTTACCCGACCGCGATGACGTTCATAGGGGCGTGACCTCTCATGCGGGTCATTCCGGATGAGCAGGCGGATTTGTGTTTGTAACGTGGCAAGTAAGTCTTAACCCTATATTCAATAAACCTTTCAGGCGAATTCCGGAATCCCGATTGTTTGTGCCATCCTTCATGCACTGGGGTCTCTAAGAAAAAAAATCTTCTTGTAAGGTTTATGAACAATTTGTTTGTAAATGGGGGGGGGGGTAAACTTCATAAAACCAATTTTTACAATTAATTCTGCCTTTCTAAATTTTTGAAAGGCCGTAAGTTCTACCCTTATATCGTTCATTCCGGTTGACAGGGTTATGCTACCTTCAGACCCGTTAATTCTGGCTTTAATTTGCGCGCTGTATTTCCCGTATTTAAGCAACTCGACCAGATGGACTGCGGCCCTACGTGTTTGCGTATGGTGGCCAAACATTATGGTCGCAATTATCCGTTGCATGAGTTACGCAACAAATCCTTCATTACCCGCGAAGGCGTTTCGTTACTGGGCATAAGCGATGC
>DEIA01000027.1 GCA_002352225.1 Flammeovirgaceae bacterium UBA2786 | reverse complement strand
CCCATGTTGGTGTTCTTCACCAACATGCATCTAATCTTCATAATGAGTAGAAAATCCCAATCATCTATATTCAACTCATAAAATCCTGCGCTTGAATATCGGCAATCTTAAGTTAAGGTGCACAAACCGGCCTTAACTGGATTATCATGTATATATCCTGCGAAAGCACTGGAAGCCATTCGTTTGATGGTGCTTAACAAGCATACAATCAAATTTAGAATAATTTTGATCAAATAGTCCTACGAAGTTGCCGGTGAAGAACACCGGCAAAGGCGGGGGAAGGAATAAATACAGTCGGATATTACCGAGGTCAGCGTAAGATTAAATCGAAGTATCTTTTCCTGCTCTCACTTCGCGTTTCGATTCTTCCAGTTTCTGTATTTGCTGATTCAATAAATCAATTCGTACCAGCATATTCAATACCAGTGCATCTTTAACCTGTTCGGTAGGATTGGTTTTCATTTGTTCGCGAAGTACCTGAAACATAGCATCCAGTTTTTTAAAGTCTTGTGCAAACTGATCATCCGCAAAGGTATCACGGCTATCGCTTATCCACTCTACTTTTTCGGCTATCTGATCGGCATAGTATTTCTCCAGGTTATTAAATTCACCCTGAAGTTGAGCTGTTTCTTTTCGGTTAAGAATTTCTACAGGCTTATTGGCAAAAAACAACCACCCCGAAACCCCAAACATAATAATGGCTGCCGCCCGCCACAGGGTAAGGTTATTCCAGATTGATGTTTTGGGGAAGTCGTTTTGAATACCTTTCCATACTTTTTCTGATGGCACTCTGTTATCAAACGCTTCGCGGTTAGTATCTATAAAATCTTTTAAAGAATCTTTCATTTTACGCCTTCCTCCAAAAGGTCTTTAAGTTTCTTTTTTGCCCTGTTAAACTGCGATTTGGATGTAGATTCGGTTATACCCATAATTTCACCAATCTCAGCATGATCATAGCCTTCTAAAAGATACAAAGAAAGCACTGACCGATACCCATCCGGCAGGCGCTCAATGGCACTGCGCACCTGCTCTACTGAAAACGGAAAACCTTCCAGAATATTTTCCTCCTCCTCTTCATGCACATCCCATCGCTCGTCTTCCGGCATTCTTTCAGCCTTCCTTTTATGCAGATAATTGATAGCTTTATTAATTACAATCCGCTTTAGCCAGGCCCCAAACGTTGAATCTCCCCGGTAATGGTGCAGGTTGCGAAATGCACTGGTAAATGCCTCTTGTAGCACGTCTTCAGCCTCTTCTGTATTGTTTACAATCCGAAAGCCTACATTGTACATACTGCGGCTATACAACTTATACAGTTTATAGTACGCCTCCCGGTCGCCCTGACGGCAACGGTTAATCAACTCGCTATGTATATGTATAGCCTGTGCCTCCAAACAAAACAGTACGGGCTAATGACCTATACCGTACCCAAAGGTTGCACCCTTATTTGACTTTATTCAGATTTTGTTTGGCCAGCACAAAATCGGGGGCAGCAGCTAATGCCTGATCAAAAAGCTTTTTGGCGGCAGCTTTATCGCCCAAATGATCTAATACCGCCATGCCCTTAAGATTTAACAAGGCCACCGGCATAGCGTATTCTTTGGGTTTATTTTCTACATCATTAAAGACCACTTTAAGGGCTTCTACATCCTTGTTACTCAATAAAATATCAATGGATGTAATGGCTTCGTTGTATCGTTTTAGTTCGTATTGAATAAAGGCCATCTTATATAATACGCTTACATTATTGCTTAACAGATAAAGACTTTCATAATTCTGCAGGGCCCTGTCGCGCACACCCATGGCTTCATATCCAATTGCGGCAATTTCCAGCGCGGTGGTATTTTTTGGGTTACGGGCCAATAATTCCTGCGATACTAATACAGCCGGAACATGCTGTTGATTTTCATAGTAATGATAGGCCAGGCTAAGAATAAGCGAATCGTTTTGTGGATTTTCCATAATAAGATCGTACAGCGCACTTTTGGCTACCTCGAAATCGTTCCATTTAATAGCGGTTACATACTTCTTATAAAAATGGTCAGTAAGCGCATTTGTTCCCTTTTGTTGGGTTTGTGGCTGCGTCTCGGTTTGAGGTTGTGTTTTAGTTTCCGTTTTGGCGGGTTGTTTTTGAGCCCACACACTTAACGAAGCTCCAAACAGTAAAATGAATACACACTTTTTCATAGCTAAAAATTAGATCGATTGGCAAGTTAATTCTTTGATTCTTCTTTTACATACAATCCTCGTTCGGCAGCCAGTTTTAACATCAGTTCATAGGCCTCTTCGCGCGAATTCCGGATGGTTCCTTCCAGTATAGCTTCTTTAATAGCCTCTTTTATTTCTCCAATTATCGCGCCAGGCGGTATGTTAAACAATTTGATAATCTCATCGCCTGAAACGGGAGGCTGAAAATGCCGGATATGGTCGCGGGCCTCAAGGTCTGCCATTTTCTGCTGCACCGCATCAAAATTGTTGAGGTAGCGCGCAACTTTTTCATTATTCTTAGAGGTTATGTCTGCACGGCAAAGCATCATCAGTGCATCCACATCTTCTCCGGCTTCAAAAAGCAGTCTGCGGATGGCCGAGTCACTCACCTCCTTCACCAGGGCAATCGGGCGCAGATGCAACCGCACAAGTTTCTGCACAAAAATCATTTTTTCATTCATTGGTAACTTAAGCCTGCGAAAGATACCCGGAACCATGCGTGCCCCTTTTTCTTCATGCCCATGAAACGTCCACCCTACTTCTTTGTCGAACCGTTTGGTAGCCGGCTTGGCAATGTCATGTAAAATAGCTGCCCACCGTAACCATAAATCGTCCGAGACTTTAGCTACATTATCCAACACCTGCAGGGTATGAAAAAAATTATCTTTATGTGCTTTGTTGTCCTGATATTGTACCCCATGCAAGGCCACCATCTCTGGAAAAAATTTCTTCAAAAGGCCGCAATGAAAAAGTAACTTGAATCCATAAGAAGGTAATTTAGATTCGATGATCTTATTCAATTCGGTGGTAATGCGCTCCATTGACACAATCTCAAGCCGATCGGTATTTTTTACAATAGCTTCGTATGTATCGGATTCAATATCAAATGAAAGTTGTGATGCAAACCGAACGGCCCGCATCATGCGCAACGGATCATCCGAAAAAGTAATCTCCGGATTAAGCGGGGTTTTAATAATCTTTTCTTCCAGGTGTTGCAGCCCGCCAAAGGGGTCCAGTACTTTACCATAAGTTTCGCCACTTAGGCCAATAGCCATTGCATTGATGGTAAAATCTCTGCGCTGCTGATCTTCTTCCAATGTACCATTCTCTACAATTGGCTTGCGCGATTCCTTACGGTACGATTCCTTACGGGCTCCAACAAATTCTAACTCACGGTCGTGCCATTTAATCATGGCTGTGCCAAAGTTCTTAAATACGGTAACAGGCAGATTTCCTAACCGTGCTGCTACTGCCTGTGCCAATTCAATTCCATTGCCCAGGCAAACAAAATCAATATCCTTATTAGTACGTTTTAAAATCAAATCGCGCACATAGCCCCCTACCACAAAAGCAGGTGTATTCAATTGCTGTGCGGCAGCCGCTACCTCTCCAAAAATTGAATCCGAATCAAGATGTGCTTTGAAGTCCATTTAACCTCTCAAAATGAGGTCAAAGGTAATAGATTAACAGGAATCTGGGGTTAGCTACTTTTTAATAAAAGTTGGACAAGGAATAAATTTATCCTTCCGTTTTGTCTTTACCTGAGCCGCCATCTCCAGTTTATACTTTATGGCCACCTCATGTGCCCCTCCTGAAATTGGGCCAAGCTCCGAAACCGTAAAATCATAGCTATAACCAAGTTCAACCTTTTCAAACTGGAACCCAAGTATTACCACCATAGCATCCTGGCTAATATTATCGCGAACGTTTTGCTGTAATGGAATGCCACGATACCACACCCCCATCATAATGGGATCGTATAAAAAGTGAATCCCAACATCAAGCTGATCGAAATGCCCTTGCTTTTTATAAACAAACGAAGGTGCCAAAACAGAAATGTGTTCTTTCTTGAAGGGGCCTCCGTAAAGGGGTATCAGAACTCCGCCATGAAAACTTGTTTTTATTGGAACTTCTGCTTCCTGATTAACCAGTGAGCGGTTAGGTGTATTTAAATGGCTGGCCGCAAATCCAAACCAAAAGTTTTTATTGTACGCAAGCACTCCGGAATTAAAATCGAAGTACTGCGTATTTCCCAGATTAAAAAGAGCCTGATCATCGGTAGGCACATTACCATCCGAATCAAACTGAAGCTGATCTCCAAAAATTAATCGGTTAAGATCAATTGACCGAAATGCGTATCCAAAATTCAATCCTGCCGATACAACCCATTTATTAGAGACATTCCATTTGTAAGAGTATAAAAAATTAAGTTGCGATGATCGCATACCGGCAGTACCGGCCTGATCAACAGTAGCCAAAAAACCAACACCACTGTTATAATGATTCAGATTTACATCGTACGAAAAAGCATACGTTACAAATCCGCGTGCTGCATTGGGCCACTGATTGCGATAGTTAGCAATAAACCGATGATCTTCTGACGTACCGGCAAAGGCCGGATTAAGATACAATGGCGCTGCATAGTATTGCGAAAATTGTGGGTCTTGTGCTAATACTTTTACAGTACACGCTATCAGTATCGATATAAAGAAAATTTTTCTCATCGGATCAGGTTAACATCGCCTACACGCACTACACGATCGCCATTTGCGAACGAAGCCGCAACCTTGTAAACATATACATCTTGCTGGCACAACTTACCTTGATAGGTTCCGTCCCAGCCACGTTCCGGATCGCGACTTTCAAACAGCAATTCGCCCCAACGGTTAAAAATCAATAACTCAAATTCAGTAACACCACGCATTACTGGTAAAAAAATATCATTGGTACCATCGCTGTTTCCGCCACCACTTCCGGTAGCCGAAAGGTTTGGCGAAAATGCATTAGGGATTAACACCTGCCCTCCTTTCAATACGCGTACAGCATTTTCGCGCACAGCCGAATCGGCACAGTTAAATTGATTAAACGCTGTTAGCTTAATGGTGTACAAGCCTTCATCCTGATACTTATGTTCAGGCTCAAAAGTGGTTGATGTGTTGCCATCTCCAAATTCCCACAAGTATGTGCTGGCATCAAAACTCCGGTTGTCTGTGTACAAAATACCACCCGGTATGTATACCAACACGGGCTTAATTTCAAAATCGGCCCGGGGTAATGGAAATACTTCAATAATACCTGCCTTTGTTTCAGTTACTGTCTGCCCGGTAATATTAGTGGCCGATAACGAAACAGAATATAAACCTGGTTGAAAGTAAGTATGCGTTGGATTAATGGCTTGTGATGTTGCTCCATCACCAAAATCCCATTGGTACGAATTCGGATCAGCAAACTGAGAAAGATTGGTAAAAGACACCCTAAGCGGCATGCATCCTTCTGGTGGATCATAAGAAAAATCAACGATTGGAGGAATAGCCAGTATCTCAACTTGTTGTGCTTGTGTTTCTACGCATACATTGTTAGTAACCGTTAACCGGATAGTATAAACACCATACGTGGCGTACGTGTGCGAAGTAACATTTGCATTTACGGAGGTAGTTCCATCACCAAAATCCCATAGATAAGACCAGGGGCCGGGAGTGGTGGTGTTTGAAATTGTAACGGTAGATGCAGGCAGCGATTGACTAATAGGAGTTGCTGTAAACCCGATATTAATATTATCGCGGCTGGGAACAACTAAGTTCTGATTTGTTACCGGGCTGCTACAATTTGCAAAATTTTCGGTATCAAGACTAAACCCAACCGTTAGCGCAGGCGAAGCTGCAGGCGGCCGGTTAAATGTATGCTCAATAAAATCAACCCCCGAGGTTTGATCAACAATTGGAATTCCATTTTCTGTTATTACCCAATGATAACTGGTAAGTCCTTTCTGCACGGCATCAAGTCGCACGGTCATTACATTACAATCAAACACCAGTGTATCGGTTGTGAATTGTGAAATGGGTATTGGACTAATACGAATAGTTCGGATTGAATCACCAAAACAACCCGTAGATAAAGTAGTCTGAAGTCGTACAGAAAAATTTTTAATTGTCTGGGTACTATTAGTAAACAGATAACTGAATCCAGGTGTTGTTCCTGTGCTGATATTATCAATAATTCCATTGCTGTCACTTATCTCCCACCTGTATTCAGAAGGGTTTAGCGATTGTGTCTCCAGGTCAACCGAAAAGTTGATGTTTTGTGGCGAACAGTTATCATTAAAAGGAGAATAGTTAGTGGATATAAACCCAGATCGTGTACCCGGAAAAACAGTAATCGTTTGAGAGGGCGAAATAGTTTCGCACCCGCCAGCTGTAATTACTCTTAACCTGACTTCAAAAATTTTATTAACTAACCCAATGTTCTCGAAATCATAAATAAAAAACGGAGTAAACGCAGGATCAGCAGGTATTTGAGTTCCTATTGGTTGAAATCCAAGGCCACCCTGTTCATCTGCTTCCCACACATAACTACCAATGGCTGTGGGTTGAATAGCAGCACCGGTGTTATTGAACGTAACCCTTAATACACTACAACCGGAAGTAATATCGGGTGTAAACGAGGCCACCGGCAAGGGGTCTACTATAACCGGTAGTATTAATGTCTCCGAGCATGCGGCCTGGTTGGTAGTTACCCGCAAAGCAACCTGATATGTAGCAGCCGGACCCAGCACCCGGGTAAACGATGTTTGATTATCGAATGCCGGATCTTTTGTAAACGTGCCGGTAAAATTGAAATCCCACTCGCGCAACACAATAGATTCACCGTTAATAGACTGAAGGGTGGAGGCTTCAGCAAAAGATGTTGCCTGACCTGCGCAAACCTGCGATGCCGTAAATACGGGTAAAGGATTTTCAAATACACGTACTTGAACTTCATCTACTGTTTCGCAAGAAGTAACATTATCGCGCACAATTAACCGTACACGGTAAATACCGCGATTGAGATAGGATTGATCAAACGGCCCAAGCGAAACAGTAGAGAATCCAGATGCGGGTTCCTGTCGTACCAACACATTTGTTTCGTCATAAAATTCCCAACGCCACTGCGTAGTTGGTGTTAAACTCCCTACCGAAACATCACTAAACCGAACGGAAAAAGTTGTAAACGGTGCAGTTGCATTCTGGCAAAAATCGGGTGTAATGATCGTATTGCTCAGATCGGTAACCCGGATCTGTGCCACCAGCGAAGGTGAAATAGTAATAATTTTATCCACGGTGGCCACACAATTACCAGCTGCATTCTGATCGCGTACCGAAAGACGTATTAACTTTTGACCCGATGTAGGGTATGCAAATGTAGGGTTGCTATCCGTAGCGGTTGAAAGGGGTGCGCCCGCACCGGTGCTGTTATCAAAAAATTCCCAGGTGTACACAAAGGAAGCTCCGGCAATATTGGGGGTTTCGTTGTCAAAATAAATATTGTCGCCAACGCAAAATATAGTTTGAACGGGTCCCCCACTTCCACCTAAACGGGTGAGGTAGTCAGGTTGGGGCGAGGGCACAATTACAATACGCGCAGTAGTAACCTGTGGTGCGTTATCACCATTCACTAAATTCCCGTTAACCGGATTGAATGGATTAAGGTCGGTGAGTACATTGTCGTACGCATTGCATTGATTCCAGTTTTTAAGCGTAATTACAAACTCACGACCTAAATCGGCCGGAGTAGTAACCGGTACCTGAATAGGTAAACTTTGCTGGCCGGGTGCCAATACCGGATAGATAGGATTTGTGGCTGGCGCAGGATTCAGGTAAGGAAATCCACCCGGTGTAATACTGTTTACCTGCACACCCGGAATCTGATTGGCCAACGGGCCGGTTCCGTACATCCATTGAATCCAACGCGGTTCATTATTCTCGCGTGTTGCTCGTGGAAAACAATTCCAATCGCTGTCATCGGTAAACTGAACGCTTGCCGCATAACCCTGGCAAACCCGATACGTAGCCGGGTTAATCGAAATTACATCATTTGTCCAGACAATAACTTGTGTATTGATGGGCACCACACTGCCACGCGGATTACAGGCATTGGCGGCATCTATCACCAAATCATAACCACAGTTTACAGAGGTATTGGGATAGGTGTG
>DEIA01000060.1 GCA_002352225.1 Flammeovirgaceae bacterium UBA2786 | reverse complement strand
CTGTCGTAAAAAAGCATCTTCCTCATGGGTACCAATACCTCCCTGCACCGTAATCTTAATAGTGTGGGGTGTGCTAAATCCACGCTTGCCTTTTGCCGTTAATGTTTGATTATAGATTTCAAAAAGATCTTTTACCAATTCTTCTTTTTTGATTTTGAATTCCTCCAGAATCGGCCCCAGCAAAAATCCATCCGTGGCGAAGGCGTGACCTCCGCAGTTTAACCCCGATTCAATTCTGAATTCACTCACCCACAGTCCTCTTTTTGCAAGCATCTTGCCCTGAATATAGGCCGACCGGTAATCCGATACTTTAATTACAATCTTCTTCTCAAATTCACCGTAACTGTCTGCGTCAAACTCAACTCGCTTCTCCATGTAAGCAAATAATCTGGGGTTCATTCCCGCAGATAGCACGATAGAAGAATTAGTGAGTGTACTATTCGCATATCCGCGCAGGGCTGCCACGGCATCAGAACCATCTTCAATAACTGCACCTTGCTTGTCGGTGTTGCTCTTGTCAAGCTTGGTCATGATGTTTACATCAATGCTGCCGGGTTTAATTTGTTCGCGCAACCAGTTTTGTAATTGACGCTTGTCATCGGGATCGGTTAATTCAAGCATCTTGAGGTAAATGTCTTTCAGTTCACTACCCCCGGGAAGCATTTCAAAGTATTTGGTTATTTCAGCGTCCGGTTCAAAGGCCGAGTTTTTCAATTTTGCCATTTGTTGTTTAATAATCCGGTTTACCAGATTCAGGTAATCGGTAATACGCCTGGCCCGTGCGTCTGTTTCGTTGGGGCTAATCTCCTGATACTCCTCACCTATCTGAGGATAATAATAGCTGCGCATTTTTTCTACCAGGTTATCCTGAATAATTGAAATAACCGAGTTAATCCCAAACCGGGCTACCTTAACCGGACTGTCGATTGTGTAGGCCAGACCCATTACGGGAATGTGAAACGTGTGTAGTGAGGTGTGTTGCATGGGGCAAAAGTACTCTAAATAAAAGATAATAAGGTCTTTTATTTATATTCTTTTTTAATAGCCGTACTAACAACCGTTTATGCAATCGGTGCCACTCGTTTATTTTTTTAAGCAAACAGGCAATGGTAATTTATTTTCTATGCTGTTATCGGCTACCTTGCTGCCTGTTCGACATGCAAAAAATACTTAAGCTTCCATTTGTTTTTTTTACAATAGCTGCCTTACTGGGGCTTTTGTTGCGCTGGCACTTCTTTCGGCCTATAAGCGGTTTGGCTTACCCCTATTGGCTGCATGCACATTCGCATATCATGTTTTTGGGTTGGGTGTTCAATGCGTTGTTGTGTGGCTTTATCGTTACATTCATTCCACTACCCAAACAAGGTTGGTACAGGGGTATCGTAATTATCTTAAACTTATTGGTATTGGGAATGCTCATTACCTTTCCCTTACAGGGCTATGGTCTGTATTCTATCATCATCTCAACGCTGCATATGCTTTTCTCAGTTATTCTCCTCTTCCGATTTAATAGAGAAACCCGTCTGACTAATTCAGAACCAATCCGGTTTGCCCGAATGGCCTCCCTTTTCTTCATCCTGTCTTCTGTTGGTCCGTTTGCCGTAGGTATTTTAGCAGCAAACGGTCTTGGGCACACAAGCTGGTACCATCTTGCTGTTTACTTCTATCTGCACTTTCAGTATAACGGGGCATTTACATTTGGTGTCTTTAGCTTATTGTTTCATTGGCTTGAGAAAAAGAACATCAGCCTAAACAAAAAATATGTAAAGGTTTTCAGATTGATTTTGTTTGTGGCTTGCTTTCCGGCCTATGCGTTATCTACTTTATGGGCAGAACCGGGCTTACTGATCTTTATAGCGGGGTTTGCTGCCGCAGCCTTTCAACTGGTGGCGTTGCTGTGGTTGTTCAAGTCGATAATGTCTTTCATGCAAACCACCTGGAAAAAATTCGATTGGACATCCCGATCGCTATTAGCTGTGGCTCTGCTTTCGTTTATTCTGAAATTAATTCTGCAAACTTTATCTGCATTCCCATACTTTGCACAGCTGGCCTATGAAGTACGCGATTATGTAATGGCCTATTTACATCTTGTTTTAATCGGAACCATTTCATTTTCCATACTGGCCTGGTATCAGGGAAACGGCTACATCACAATTAAACCTATCGTGTTAGTCTTGTTTCTGCTTGGGTTTGCCGGAACCGAATTTGCATTGATTTGCACAGGGATAATCCCCCGCCATGCAATTACTTTAATTATGGTGTTTTCATCATTTTTGCTGGTGCTCGCTATCGGTTTCACCACACTAACTTCATTAAAGAAGAAGCTCTTTTCTGCAGAGGGTTAAATAAAAGAGTATATGGTCTTTTATTTTAAATTTTAGTATCTTTGTTTTTGACAAACGATACAAGACTATGGAATCACATTTTTATCAGGTTGATATTACCTGGAACCAAGATCGCAAAGGCATGATGTGCTCCCCGGAAATAAAAGCTAAGGCAGACTCATGCGGATGCATTGAAGTGGCCACCCCACCCCAATTTGCCAAAGGTATACCCGGTATCTGGTCGCCCGAGCATTTATTTACAGCAGCTGTAAGCAGTTGCCTGATGACAACCTTCCTGGCCATTGCCGAAAACTCCAAATTAGAGTTTCAGGCATTTACATGCTCTTCCAAAGGGAAATTGGAAAGAGTGGACGGGAAATTTTTAATGACCGAAGTTATACTGGAGCCAACCGTAACTATTCTGCATGAGGGGGACCGTGAAAGGGCACACCGTATTCTTGAAAAATCGGAAGCGGCCTGTTTGATATCCAATTCTATTAAGGCTAAAGTTACCATGAATCCGAACATTGAAGTTTTTCAATTGGTTACTACCTAGTTAATAAGGTATGCGAAATCCATGGTTCCAAATAATTTCATGGATTCTCCTTACGCTCACTACAGCGGTAACAACTCATGCACAATTTTCAACGGGTGGTCAGTTAATGTTACGAAGTGAGTATCGCTACGGTTATGGCAAGTTCGTCACCAAAAATCAGGAGGCAGCGTTTCCCATCGGGCAGCGTGCCCGAATCAATGCACAGTATGATCATGAAAAAGTAAAGTTTTGGTAAGCGTACGGCATTAATTAAAAGTTAAGCCATATGGAAACTATCGTAACCAACCGCTCGCACCGGATGTTAGCATTCAATACCGTGGCATTTACGGTTTGCTTTGCGGCATGGATGTTCAATGGTGTAATGGTAACATTCCTGGTTGAGAGTGCGATCTTCCGATGGACCTCCGTACAAATTGGGTGGCTTTTGGGTGCACCTGTTTTGGTAGGATCAGTAATGCGTCTTCCTGTTGGTATACTTACCGATAAATTCGGAGGGCGGTGGGTTATGACGGCCATTATGATACTTTGTGCTGTGCCCATGTATTTTCTATCTCATTCAAATTCATTTTTTTCATTTTTGTTTTTGAGTCTGGCCTTTGGAATCATTGGAAGTTCCTTTGCCGCAGGTGTTGCGTTCACTTCTGTGTGGTATCCGAAAAACAGACAAGGAACAGCTTTGGGAATATTTGCATCGGGTAATCTGGG
Source organism: Flammeovirgaceae bacterium UBA2786 (assembly GCA_002352225.1). GTDB lineage: Bacteria > Bacteroidota > Bacteroidia > Cytophagales > Cyclobacteriaceae > ELB16-189. The sequence continues at coordinate 17,339 of DEIA01000060.1, read as the reverse complement.
TGCGGCATTAACAACCATGTTTGCTCCCAGGGTATTAAATCAATTAACAGACAATGGTGCTAACCCGGATAGGTGGAGAGAACTGCCACAAATCTATGCCGCAGTCTTACTGGGTTCTGCTGTCATTTACTTTCTTGGAACAATAAACAAGAAGCCACAGGAAGTCAAAACTTTTGCCCAACGGTTACTACCCTTAAAAGAATCGCGTGTTTGGCGCTTTGGTTTATACTATTTTTTCACATTTGGCAGCTTTGTAGCGCTTGCGCAATGGTTGATACCCTACTATGTAAACGTCTATTCGATGTCAATCGTCTCGGCAGGATTTATGGCCACGCTATTTAGTTTACCAGCCGGGGTAATTCGGGCCGTAGGGGGTTGGCTGTCGGACAAGGTTGGAGCAAGAACAATATTGACATGGGTATTGGTGGTGTGCATGATTTGCCTTGTCTTTCTTTTCGTACCCCGAATGGAAATAATGGCTCCCGGCCAGGGGCTCATGGCTTCAAAGGAAGGAGTTGTAACAACAGTTTCTGAAAATGAAATACGAATTGGTGAAGATGTTTATATGCTGCAAAACCAGGCAAATGATGATGAAGTAACCATTAGCTTTGGTATAGAACATACCAAAGAATCCTTTCTTCCCTTGCCTACCACTACCTTTATTCAGGAACCCTTGGTGAAAGCAGGCGACAAGGTTCGTAAAGGAGATTTAATTGCAAAAGGTGTTACACACATTTACTTTCAGGCGAATAAATGGATATTCTCTGCGCTGGTATTCATCATTGGAATTCTGACGGGAATAGGAGGTGCTGCGGTGTATAAGCATATATCTGAATATTACCCTAACAACATTGGGGCAGTGGGTGGCATTGTTGGCGTGATTGGCGGATTGGCCGGATTCTTTAACCCGATCATTTTTGGTTTCTTGCTAAAAGAATCAGGCATATGGACTACGTGCTGGATGTTTCTCTTTATTATTGCTACAGCTTGTATTATACTTCAGCGATTAGCTATTAAAACAATTTCAAAAAATCAATCCATCAGCACTCAGTAGAAACTTAACAGCTCTTTCTTGAATACATCTGACATGACAACAAAGAGTAAGGCCCCACAACAATCCTTACCTAAAGCGCTGGCCGGATTTTTCCTTCAAACGATAGAAAAATTGCCGCCCTCCTATTTTGCTATGGTGATGGGAACGGGTATTGTGTCCAAAGCCTGCCATTTTCTTGGATTTGAAATTTTTGCCCGTGTTCTGTTTTGGCTAAACATTATATTCTACATCACGCTGTGTTTGTTCTTTCTGTTGAGGATTTTTTTATTCCGTAATAACTTTTTGAATGACTTGTTTGATCACTCACGAGCACCTGGATTTTTTACAACGGTTGCCGCGACTTCTCTATTGGGTAGTCAGTTTATCATGTTCAGCAATAATTACCTGGCTGCAGTAATTCTATGGGTATTCGGAATAGTATTATGGCTGTTTTTCACCTATTCCATCTTTACGACCTTTACTGTAAAAGAAAATAAACCTTCCCTTTCAGAAGGGATAAATGGATCATGGCTTTTGGCCGTTGTCGCCACACAGGCCCTTGCTGTATTAAGCGCTAAACTTTCCATGCATTTTGAGGAGTATAAGCTAACTATCAATTTTTTTGCGTTTTCCATGTGGCTGTGGGGAGGCATGCAATACATCTGGATGATCTCGCTGATTTTTTATCGGTATACTTTTTTTAAGTTTTCGCCAAGCGATCTTTCACCCCCTTATTGGATTAATATGGGTGCTATGGCTATTTCAACATTGGCTGGGTCATTATTAATAATCAATACACCAGACGCACCATTCCTGAATTCAACGCTGGCTTTTTTGAAGGGCTTCACCATATTTTATTGGGCAACAGGAACCTGGTGGATACCGATGCTATTTATATTGGCTTTTTGGCGGCATGTGTATAAACGGTTTCCATTAACATACGATCCGCTGTACTGGGGTGCGGTTTTTCCCTTAGGCATGTACACCGTTGCTACATATGAAATGTCAGAAGCCATGAACCTCCACTTCTTGAGTATCATTCCTAAATATTTTATCTACATCGCGCTTGTAGCATGGACTGCGGTAATGACTGGATTTTTGAGTAATTGGATTACCGAACTCAAATTGTATTTATCTGAGCATTACAAGAAATGAAGGAGTTGGAATTGAATTTGATTATTACTTTTTCTGAAACTGCTCCTCCACAATTCCCATCGCAGCCATCATGGTGGGAAAGCCAACGGTAGGAAGGAACAGTAATACCAGATGTTCCATTTCTTCGCGCGAGATACCCGAAGCCCGTGCTTTGCGGATATGCGCTTTAAATGCACTGCTATACAAATGGCTGCCTGAAATCGCCAGCTTAATTAATGCACGGTCACGGTCATTCAACGAACCAAGTCCGTGTACTTCATCCCCTAATGTCTCGTATGCCGAGGCAACGGCAGGATATTTTTTTACAAATTCATCGTAAAATTTTGGAGGCTTTGGTAAGGCCTTTGCTTTGGTTGGCTTCTTCTTCATAAGCTATTCAATTAATACTCCATTCGAAAATTCGCGTTGCTGTACCTTCCGGGCATTTGTATCATAATATACGAAAATCCCTTCTCTTTTGTCATCACGGTACACTCCTTCCTGTTTAAGGTTTCCATTAGAATACCATTGTTTAAAGGTACCATTCAACCGGTCATCTGTATATTGACTTTCACTCTTTTTAATTCCGGTTTCGTACCACGTATTCCAGATACCGTTTCGTTTACCTTCCACAAAGGTCCCCTCAGTCATTCTCGAACCGTTTTCATACCACCAGGTCCAGGTACCCTCTGCTTTCCCATTTACAAAGTTGCCTGTTATTTTGGGCTGGCCGCCTGAAAAGCGTGGGGCTTCCGGGCTTTTCTTCGAGGTAAGCCATATCATGAGCACAACCGCTAAAAGCCCTGCAAATTTAAGATAGTGCAATATCGTATTGCCTTGAACCATAATTGCGGCCTGACCACCGTTAATGATAATCCTGCTCCGGTCAAAATAAAATACTAATTAGTCTTTTATTATCAATATAAAAAGTTCATATTTATTAAACGAAACAACTAAACCTCCTGTCTATGAAATCACTTAGAACGGGTTTTTTTGTTGGGGTGCTCTACATCATTGCTCACACCACGTATGCCCAACAAGCCGGACAAGGCAACTTTAACACGTTTTGTGCAGTCTGCCATTCCATATCTAAAGGCAAATTAATTGGCCCTGATCTGGCTGATGTACACCTGCGAAGGTCAGATGCGTGGCTTCTTGAATTTATTACTTCATCACAAACCATGATTAACAAAGGGGATGCTGATGCGGTGGCCTTATTTAATGAGTATAACAAGACCTTGATGCCCGATGCCCCCTATTCGGCTGATCAGATTAAAGATATCATCAATTACATCAAATCGAAGAGCCCCAGCTATGTGGCTACAACTGAAACCACTATAGCATCCGAGCCTGTCGAACCTGCCGAACCTGTACGGTCAGTCAATGAGGCAACCGAAGAAGAGATACAATTCGGTGAATTACTCTTTACGGGCAATACAAGGCTTGCGGCCAAAGGTCCCAGTTGCATGTCGTGCCATCATGTCAAAAACAACAGACTGGTAGGTGGTGGGTTGCTCGCTAAAGATTTAACCGATGCCTACTCGCGCATGGATGAAGCAGGAATCAAGGCCATTCTTACCGCTCCGCCCTTTCCTGCCATGCGCGAAGCCTACCAATACAATTCTATCTCTGAAGATGAAGCGTATGCATTAACAGCCTTCCTCAAATATGCCGATGAAGAACAGTATGGCCAAACGCCACGCGACTGGCAGCAGTATTTTCTGGCTGCCGGTGGAGCAAGCTTCCTGCTATTACTGGGTGTCTTTTCTCTGGTATGGTCGAAACGGAAAAAGAATGCCGTTAACAAGAAAATTTTTGATCGTCAGGTTTATTCATAAAACTTCTTAACTAATACCTATGAGCTGGATTGAAGACATCATATCACCTCAAACGCGCAAGTGGGAAGAATTTTACAGGAACCGGTTTCAGCACGACCGCATTGTGCGCAGCACCCATGGGGTAAACTGCACGGGTGGTTGCTCCTGGCAGATTCATGTGAAAGATGGAATTGTTGTGTGGGAAACCCAACAGATTGACTACCCATTGCTGGAAAGTACGATTCCTCCCTATGAACCACGCGGATGCCAACGTGGTATTTCGTTTTCATGGTATCTGTATAGTCCGTTGCGCATAAAATATCCGCTTATTCGTGGTGCCCTTATTGACGCCTGGCGCAAAGCAAAAAAACAAGAGCCCGACCCGGTAAAAGCCTGGGCTAATCTTCAAAGCGATACTGAACAAAGAAAGAAGTATCAGAATGCCCGTGGTAAAGGTGGCTTCAGGCGGGTAACCTGGGATGAAGTACTNNGCGGCAGGCGCACGTTTCCTTCAACTTTTTGGTGGTGTTAACTTAAGTTTCTACGATTGGTATTGCGATCTGCCCACAGCCTTTCCGGAAATCTGGGGTGAGCAAACCGATGTATGCGAAAGTGCCGACTGGTACAACGCCAAAATGATTGCCGACATGGGGGCATGTCTCAACATGACCCGCACTCCCGATTGCCATTTCTTTGCCGAGTCGAGGCACAACGGAACCAAAACCGTAGTGTTCTCGCCCGACTTCAGTCAGGTGTGTAAGTTTGCCGATCAGTGGGTGCCCGTACATGCAGGCAGCGATGGTGCTTTCTGGATGGCTGTAACACACATTATATTAAAGGAGTGGCACCATCAGAAACAGACTCCGTATTTCCTCGACTATACCAAGCAATATACTGATAGCGCCTTCCTGGTTAAACTTGAAAAAGATGGCGACAAACTGGTGCCCGGCCAGTTGGTGCGAGCCAATGAAATGTTGGAATTCAGCAGCATCGAAAATGGCGACTGGAAATTTTTGAGCCTTGATAGTAAGACCAACAAACTCGTAGTACCAAAAGGGGCCATGGGGCACCGCTGGGAAAAGAAAGGCGGCAATTGGAACATGAAGCTGGAAAATGAAATCGATAACCAGCCCTATGATCCCTACCTCACCTTACTTAAAAATAATGATGAAGTACTTCAGGTAACGTTTACAGAATTTGGTCTCGACCTGCATCGCCAGCGCGGTGTACCTGTGAGGTACCTGCAAACTGCTTCGGGAAAAGTGCCCGTAACCACAGTTTACGATCTGATCATGGCACAATACGGTGTTGACCGTGGGTTGCAAGGCGATTACCCAAAAGACTACACCGACAAAGATGCGGCTTACACACCTGCATGGCAGGAAATCTTTACAGGCATTGATTCAAAAACCGTTATTCAGTTTGCGCAAGAGTGGGCCAATACAGCCAACCTTACTAACGGTAAATGTATGATCATTGTGGGAGCGGGCATTAACCACTGGTATCATGCTAACCTCATGTATCGGGCAGGCATCATGGCGTTAATGCTTACCGGCTGCGTGGGCCGCAACGGTGGCGGTATGAATCACTATGTCGGTCAGGAAAAGCTGGCGCCTGTAGATTCATGGAGCGCTATCACATTTGGAAAAGACTGGCAAAGTGCTGCACGCCTGCAGCAAGCACCGCTCTGGCATTACATTAACACCTGCCAGTATCGTTATGACGGTCAATTTTCGAAATACAATACCGTACCCAAAAACAAATGGACCAAGCAGCATACTGCCGACACCATCTACCAATCGGTGCGCATGGGTTGGATGCCGTTTTATCCACAGTTCAATCAAAATACATTAGAACTAAGTAAAGAGGCACAACAAAACGGTGCCAGGACTGATGATGAGATCAAGAACTATGTAGTTGAGAAACTGAAAGCGAAAAAGCTGCACTATGCCGTAGGTGATCCCGACTCAGAAGAAAACCATCCTAAGGTATGGTTCATCTGGCGCGGTAATGCCATCATGGGCAGTATGAAGGGACACGAGTATGCCCTGAAGCACTACTTAGGTACGCACTCCAACCGCATTGCCAAAGACTCGCCCGACCATACCGAGGAAGTGAAGTGGCACGACATTGCTCCGGAAGGAAAAATGGATCTGGTGGTGGACCTGAACTTCCGTATGGATTCATCTGCCCTGTATTCTGATATTGTGTTGCCTGCAGCAAGCTGGTATGAAAAAGCCGACTTGAACAGCACCGACTTACACTCCTTCATCCACCCGCTGTCAGCAGCCATTGCGCCTGTGTGGGAAGCCAAAACCGATTGGGATATTTTCAAGCTTATCGCCAAGCATACCAGCGAAATCGCGAAGCAACATTTGAAAGAACCGCAGAAGGACATCGTTTGCTCACCGCTCTCGCACGATTCGGCCGGTGAGATTACACAACGACATGTGAAAGACTGGTACAAAGGCGAATGCGAACCCATCCCCGGTAAAACCATGCACAGTATTGCTGTGGTAGATCGTGACTACACCAAACTATATGACAAATTCATCACGCTGGGCGACCGCATAAAAACCAGCGGCCTGGGTGCCCACGGTAACAACTATACCTGCGATGATGTCTATGATGAAATCATGGCATCCAATCATTTCCCTAAAGAAAAACTAAACGGCACCGTTTATCCTTCATTGAAAGAAGATCGGGATGCGGCCAATGTACTCTTAAAATTGTCAACCCTTACCAATGGTAAACTCACCGTTCGTGCTTATCGCGAAGCCGAAAAGAAAACCGGCCTTGTGCTTACCGACATTGGCGAAGGCTATGAACAAGTGGGAATTACCTATGGCGATTTGCAAGCTCAACCCCGCAGGTACAACAGCTCGCCTTTGTGGTCGGGACTCATGCAGGATGGCCGCGCCTATTCTGCATACACCTACAATGTAGAGCGGCTCGTTCCATGGCGAACACTCACGGGCAGGCAACACTTCTACCTCGATCATGAACTGTACATAGCCTATGGTGAACACCTGCCTACCTATAAGCCATCACCCAAGCCAGAAGCGTACGGTGATCTCAAGGAAACACTGCAACTTGAACAAGCCAAGGTACTCAACTGCCTCACGCCTCACGGCAAATGGCATATTCACTCTACCTATATGGAGAACCTGCGCATGCTCACGCTCTCGCGCGGATGCGAGCCATGCTGGATTAATGAAAAAGATGCGGCTGATCTCGGCATCAAAGACAATGATTGGGTAGAAGTGTACAACGACCACGGAGTGTACTGTACACGTGCGTGTGTCAGCTCACGAATACCACCCGGTGTTTGCATTGTATACCACGTGCCTGAACGAACCACCGGCATACCCAAATCGCAGGTGCGCGGCAATAAACGCGGGGGCGGGCACAACAGCTTCACGAGGATACACCTGAAGCCAAATTACCTTACAGGTGGATATGGGCAGTTTTCGTATCACTTCAATTACTGGGGACCGATCGCGCCTAACCGCGACACGCACGTGATTGTAAAGAAGATGGAAAAATTAGTATGGTAACATTATTCGAACCAATAAACTGAAAGCCTCATGGATGTAAGAGCACAAATGTCAATGGTTTTTCACCTCGATAAATGTATCGGGTGCCATACCTGCTCCATCGCTTGTAAAAATATTTGGACCGACCGCAAAGGCGCGGAGTACATGTGGTGGAATAACGTTGAAACAAAACCCGGAACCGGATATCCTACAAAATGGGAAGACCAGGAAATTTACAAAGGCGGATGGGAAAAGAAAGACCGCGACATTAGTCTGAAAGGAGCCGGCAAATTGCGCGGACTGATGAACATCTTTCACAATCCAAATCTGCCTGTAATTGACGATTACTACGAACCCTTTACCTATAAATACCTGGACCTGATCGAGTCGCCTGCGATGAACGACCAGCCAACAGCCAGACCTGTGTCGCTCATCACGGGCAAACCGATTGACATCAAAGCAGGGCCTAACTGGGACGATGACTTGAGTGGTACACCCGACTATGCGCGGCAAGATCCTAACCTGAAAAACCTGACACCGGCCGAACAAGAAGCGATGTTTCAGTTGGAACGCATGGCATTTTATTATCTGCCCCGTATTTGTAACCACTGCCTCAACCCTGCCTGTGTAGCTTCCTGTCCTTCGGGCGCCATCTACAAACGGGGTGAAGATGGTATCGTGCTCATCAACCAGAATGTTTGCCGTGCGTGGAGAATGTGTGTAACGGCATGCCCGTATAAAAAATCATATTACAACTGGCATACGGGTAAATCAGAAAAATGTATTCTTTGTTATCCGCGCATCGAAGCAGGTTATGCGCCTGCCTGTATGCACTCGTGTGTGGGCCGCATCCGTTACCTGGGTGTGGTGTTATATGATGCTGATGAAATTCATGAGGTAGCTTCTTGTGATGAAGCCAGTTTAGTGAATCGTCAACTCAATATGATTTTAGATCCATTCGATGAACGGGTTATTGAATCCGCTAAGAAAAATGGTATAGCAGATTCAACTATCAAGGCGGCACAATATTCTCCCACGTATAAGTTTGTAAAAGAGTGGGGACTTGCCTTGCCGTTGCATCCTGAATTCAGAACTCTTCCCATGCTGTTCTATGTGCCACCGTTGTTACCGGTTATGGCATCGTTGCGCGAAGTAAACAACCAGGCACAAGCTGAAAAAATGAATCCTACGGCCAAGTATTGGAACGACAACTGGCTCTACGATACCAGCACAGAAGAATTATGGGGTACTATTGATCAGGCCCGCTTTCCGCTAAAATATCTGGCGAGTTTATTCAGCGCAGGCGATGAGAATAAAGTAAAACATATTCTGAAAAAACTGCTGGCTGTGCGGATACACCGCAGAAATGTAACCGTGGGCGATATGGATAAAGCTAAAGTGGATCAGGTGATGAAGGATACGAATCTAACGTCTGAAGAAGCAGAAGCTATCTACTACCTTACCTCGTTGGCTAAGTTTGACGATCGCTTTGTTATACCGGCATCGCACCGCGAACAGTCGATGGAGATGCTTGAGTTTACCGGTGATACCAAAGGGTCAGTAGGTTTCGGATTGAAGTCAGACCCGTTGCGCAGTGCTTAACTTTAAATGATGTAAGCCATGTTACACGAAAATTTAAGATTGAACTTGCTGGCATCTCTTACTGAATTTCCTTTGGAAGGTTTCTCAGAGAAGGTAAAAGAGGTGCAGCTTTTTCTGGATGGTTGTTATCCGGAATTAGGACAGGTAATGGATCCCTTCACCGAATTCGTAACGAGTGCCTCGTTAGACGAACTGCAGGAATTGCATACGCGTACCTTCGAAGTGCAGGCCATCACCACCCTCGATATTGGATACCTTCTTTTTGGTGATGATTATAAACGTGCTGAACTGCTGGTAAACCTCAGCCGCGAGCATACGGAAACCGGCAACGACTGCGGGCATGAGTTGGCCGATTATCTTCCCAACGTGATCAGGCTGCTCACCAAAATGACCGATAAAGACCTGAAGCGTGAACTGGTGGTAAAAGTTGTATATCCCGGATTGAAGAAAATGATTTCGGAATTTGATCCTCATCAGCTGCAAAAGAAAAATGAANNCCGCTGGTTGTGCTGCTCGAAATATTCAGGCTTGAGTTTGAACTTGTAGATACAACGAAAGATGAAACTTCTGATTTTATCAATAGCCTCAACACAGAAATGAAGCTGGAACCATAACCCAAAAACGATTATGACCATTCTTAATACTTTCTTCTACATCATTTTGCCCTACCTGGCCCTGTTCATTTTCTTGCTGGGTACCATTTACCGCTACCGCAATGTTAAGTTTCAGATTTCTTCCTTATCATCAGAGTTTCTGGAAGGAAAGAAATTATTCTGGGGCAGCGTGCCCTTTCATTGGGGCATGTTGTTTCTCTTCTTCGGCCACCTCACGGCCTTTCTTATTCCCAGAAGTGTATTACTGTGGAACAGCCATCCCGTGCGATTATTGGTGCTTGAAGTTGCTGCCTTTGCCTTTGGTTTAAGTATGCTGGTGGGCCTGATAAACCTGATCTATCGCAGATGGACACAAGACCGCATCCGGGTTGTAACCAGTTGGATGGATCATGTGGTAGAAATTCTTTTGGTGACTCAAGTATTTTTGGGGTTATGGGTTGCGCTCGAATACCGCTGGGGTTCAAGTTGGTTTGCTTCATCGCTTACACCCTACCTGCGTTCTATCTTCTTGTTAGAGCCACGCATGGATGCGGTGGTGGCCATGCCACTGGTCATCCGGTTACATATTATCGGAGCGTATCTGATTGTGATGCTCTTTCCTTTTTCGCGTCTGATGCACGCGTTAGTAGCACCGCTGGATTACATCTGGCGTCCTTACCAACGGGTTATCTGGAACTGGAACAAGAATAAAGTTCGCAACCCTTCAAATGGCTGGTCGGTGTACAGGCCGAAAAACAATTAATGACAATGATTGATCTCAAAAAAGCAAATGCCACCGATCCGCTGAAGCGCATGGTGGAAAAGGAATCCGGAGCTGAAGAGTACTCGCCCATGGAACCGCCAGATGCCTACATGCCGCCAACGGTGGATGCCATTCCATATGAAGACATGCACCCATTACTGCAGGGATTGATTGACGAACACGTTGAGATAAAAAAGGAGTTGGATGTATTTGAGAAGTCGCTGATTGATTTCAAAGCGAATGGCTGGCGGCTGGATGAACAATTGCATAAAAATATTTCCTCGTTCTTTAGTTATATTGACGATAAAGTAGTGAAACATCACCTGAAAGAGGAGAAAGTTTTATTTCCGGCCGTACAAAAGGCTTTGATGGAAAAAAAAGAACACAGTAACGGAAAATTCCCCAAGACGGCCATCGATATGCTGGAAGATGACCATCTTAAAATGATGCAACACCTTACCCTGGTATTCAATTTAATTTCATTGGGCACTCGGTTGCCCGATCCGGTTTCGCGTGCCCTTACCTTCGATGTAGCCGCAGAGCAGGGATTTTCTCTTATTGAATTAATGAAGCTTCATTTCTTCCGCGAAGAGAATGTAGTGTTTCCTAAAGCAAATAAATATATCAAAGCCAAGGAATTTGAAGGACTGCAGATGCAGATGAAATCCTATGCACAATACTAAGCTTTAACGAGCCCTGGTATTTTTTCCGTTAATCATACGATTTACTACCCTGCTCCTATAGACTAAACAGCCAAAGTATCTCATAATAATGCATTGCCCTGCTTAAAAAATTCCGTGTTATGTACTGGTTTTCTTGTACACGCTGCAAGATCCATACCCGTTGTTATTTCAGGATAAAATTTTAAAAATAATTAAGACAAAGTTGTCGTAAATAGAAGATAAGCATTACATTCGTTTCATAATAGGGCAAAGTGCATCTGACCTGAGTTTAACTACCATAGCTTATGATTATTCAGAAAGAAGTGTTCCTGGTATTCTCCATGATGTTCATCATTATTGTTACCGTTTTTTTTCTTGTTTTTATCTCTTCAAAAAAGATTGGTGAATTTCAAAATCTCAATCGCAAGCGAGCCATTTTCTTTTTCATTGCCTTTGGTACGGTATTGCTTGTTCTGGGGGTTTCCTTGCCAAAATCGCCTTACTTTCTCTATGCTAATGACCAGCCCGCACAAAAGGTGTTTGTAGCAGCAAAGCAATTTTCCTTTTCTATATCAAAATATCCAATTGCTACAGACGATGATTTCAATATGTCGGCCGGAGCAGAAATTACGGTACCAATAGATGAAATTATAGAATTTAATGTCTCAAGCCTTGATGTTAACCATGGATTTAGCCTTTACAAAGATGGCGTTTTACAGGCGCAGGTTCAGGCGATGCCCGGGTACGTAAACCGCCTGCGATGGAGATTTTCTGAAAGCGGCACATACGATATCTTATGTCTTGAATATTGTGGTGTAGCGCATGCGGCCATGGCAGCTAAATTAAAGGTTGAATAAAGCACACTGAACCATGAAAACATTTGATAAAAAATTTACCCTGCTTTGGCTCATCACAATCCTTATTGTATTTCTTGTTGCCATTGCATTTGGAATTACCATGCGGATGGAACAAGCTGAAATGGTAGATGTGGGTCCGTTGAATTTTTATATTCTCATGACATCGCACGGCCTGTTGATGGCTGGTGTTTGGTTTGTGGCTGGCATGGCCGGCATTCAATATATATTAAGTCGTTATTTTGAAGTGCCCCGGTGGGGAAGTGTGGTTGCCTATGCCTGCACATTGGCGGGTGTGGTGGTTTTGCTGATCTCAACCTTTCTAACCAAGTTTCATGCCGGATGGTATTTTCTGTATCCCTTGCCCTTCTATGCAAAGGGAGCAGACAGCGGGCCAGTACTTTTTTTAATTGCCATAGCTATTTTAGGTGCCGGATGGCTGCTGTGGTCGTTAGTGTTATTGGTAACCATACTCAGAAAATATACAGTAACACAAGCCCTGGCCTGGCACCACATTACAGGTAGGCCGGGGCCAGCGGTTTCTCCCTTTATCCTAATCTCTTTTGTTTCGTTAATCGGTGTAACCGCTTGTCTGCTGGCCGCTGTAGTTTTGGTGATTCTCTATTTTATTGAGTTGGCACGCAGCGGAACAATGTCAAACGACCCGTTGCTGATGAAGAATCTCACTTTCTTTTTTGGGCATACCCTGGTTAACGAAATGCTCTATTTAGGTCTGGCAGTGCTTTATGAATTGTTTCCAAAAATGGCCGGTAAGCCAGCCTACAAAACCAGTTGGTACGTGGCTATTTCATGGAATGCCACACTCTTAATTGTTTTGTTTGCCTACTTCCATCATTTGTATATGGATTTTGCACAACCTGTTGCTTTTCAGTTTATCGGACAGGTGATGTCGTGGTTTGCTCCGTTGCCTGCTGCCTGCGTTACTATTTTTTCAGTACTCACCACCGTTTACCGCTCCAATATGAAATGGAGCCTTGCTTCGCTACTCTATTTTTTTGGTGTAATGTTTTGGGCTGTAGGCGGAGTGGGAGCTATTCTCGATGCTGTAATTGCCAATAACCTTGTCCTGCACAATACCCAATGGGTACCGGCCCATTTTCATACGTACAACTTACTGGGCAATGTGTTCTTCAGTCTGGCCTTTGCCAGTTGGTTTGCCGATGAATATGGTAGCGAAAAAATGGCTCCCAGCATGGTGAAGGTTATCTTTAGTTTGCTTGTGATTGGAGGTACAGGATTTGTAATTGCTTTTTATCTGGGTGGCGCGCTTTCCGTTCCACGAAGGGTGGACATGTACAGCGAAACAGTGGATGAAGGAATCTCGCTCGCTAAAATGGCAGTAGTATTTGCTTCCCTGTATCTTGTGGGTATGATTATGTACACGGTTGACTTTACAAAGCGATGTGCTGGGCAGCTGTTCTCCTGAGTTTTTTGCTTGGGCAAAATCCTAATGAGATGGATTATTTGCTCAGAAAAATACCGGATGCTACGTTCAAAACCTCCGATTCCTCGGCTATGCATATTTCTTCCTGGTATTCAAAGAAACCGGTTTTATTAACCCTGGCATATGGCCGCTGCCCGGGGGTATGCAATCCTTACTTGCTGCAAATCCGTGATCAGATTTCCCTGTTGGGATCCGAAAAACAATTTCAGGTGGTGGTATTGAGCTTTGATGCTGAAGACCAACCCAAACAACTTTGGCGCCTGGCAGGCTTTAACGAAAACAGTCCACCTCCGGCTAACTGGACTTTTGGTGTTTTGGAAGAGGATACTCGGGCTTCCCTGTTGACATCGCTTGGACTGAAAACCCAAATGGTGGGTGGGCTGTATGAGCACAACACAGTACTAGCCCTGATTGGTGAAGATGGTAGCATTCTTCAATGGATTGAAGGCCTCCCTGGCACCGCTCAGTGGGACCGTCTCTTTAAGGAATTGACAAGTGAGTTTGTGCCGGTTTATTCAACGCTTAACAACACGGTGTGGACCAGTTGTTTTCAGTATGATCCGGCCAGTGGTACCTGGCGCATGAGCTGGGGTTTGCTTATGATCCTCGGGCCTGCACTGATAACATTTTTCATTATCATTATCCTACAGTCAATTACACGAAACGATCGTACGAAAAACAACTCATCCATTCTAATCCAAAACCAGCTATGAATACTATGAGTCACCTTTCAATTCTCCTGCAACAAACAAGCAGTCCATTTTTAATGAACCTGGTCTTGTACATGGCAATAGTCGTTATTCTACTTGCCGTTATCGTTTTGGTTGTAGTGTATAAAACTTTACAAGTTGTTTTGCAGACTTCTGGATTTAATACGCCTACAGAAGAAGTTCTATCTACTGACTGGGTTGCCTACCTGTATGTATTCGCTATCGGAATGGTGTTAATTTCCCTGTACCTATATTATCAGTTTATTTAGTCATACTACCAGATAACCTCGTTGCAGGGCTATTTCTTGATCTATTCAGCAACTGCCTTTCCTGAATTTGAAGAAAAGTTAATAATCAGGAATATTTAAGATAAAATTGTCGTAAATATAAAAAGATCGATTACCTTTGTGCTCTAAAACGAAGGAAAGCCGAATGTTTTCGAAGGCATGTGAATACGGAATAAAAGCGATTATCTACATCGCCACGCAATCGCTTGATGGAAAGCGGGTAAAAATTGGCGATGTAGTGGAGAATTCAGGATCGCCAGCAGCGTTTACGGGTAAAGTGTTAGGAACCCTGACCAAGCATAATATTGTGCACTCACTAACCGGGCCAAATGGCGGTTTTTATATTGACCCTGCACAAATGAAGAGAATTAAGGCAAGTGACATCGTGTTTGCTATTGATGGCGACTCCATTTACAACGGTTGCGGGTTGGGGTTAGCCGAATGCGACAGTACAGACCCCTGCCCCATACACGACAGGTTTGTGAAAGTAAGAAACGAGCTAAAAAAAATATTGGAGACAACGACTGTGTATGATTTGGCTATAGGGCTTAAATCCGGTAAAACAACGTTGGTGCGATAAAAAAATTTATATCTATTCAGGATAAAATTATCTTTTAATACACTTTAACAAATTATATTATGAAAATCGATTCATCCCATATCGTAGGCGAAATAGTGGCGCAGGACTACCGTACGGCTGCTGTATTCCATTCTTTTGGTATCGACTTCTGTTGCAAAGGCGGGCATAGTATAGCCGATGCGTGTCAACGAAAAAACGTTGCTCCTCAAGCTGTGATTGAAGCTCTTGAAAAGGAGACTCAGCAAACAGAGAATAATGCCACCGATTACAATTCGTGGCCTCTGGATTTACTGGCAGACTATATTGAGAAGAAACACCATCGTTATGTAGATTCCAGAATTCCGGAGATTATGCCTTTTTTAAACAAGGTAGCTACCGTACATGGCAGCAGACATCCTGAACTTGTTGAGGTAGCAGAATTGTTTGAGCAAACTGCTGGCGAACTTACTGTTCACATGAAAAAGGAGGAATTTGTTTTGTTCCCTTTCATTAGAAAAATGGTGGCGCAGAAAACTTCTGGTGAACCCTTTTCTACACCTTCATTTGGTACCATTCAAAATCCGGTGGCCATGATGAAACACGATCATAATATTGAAGGCGAGCGGTTTCAAAAGATAGCTGACCTCACCAACAACTTTACTCCTCCGGCCGATGCCTGCAAAACCTATATGGTTACGTTTGCCATGCTCAAAGAGTTTGAGAATGACTTGCACATGCATATTCACCTTGAAAACAATATTCTCTTTCCTAAGGCGATAGAAATGGAAAGTACATTTAATGTACTCCATTAAGATAAAAAGAATATACGAATTACCTACCAGTACTGATGGCTATCGGATGTTGGTGGATCGGCTGTGGCCACGAGGAATAACAAAGACGGGAGCGTGTCTTAACGAATGGAACAAAGACATTGCTCCCTCGGCCTCTTTACGGAAATGGTTTGGTCATGATCCTGAAAGGTTTAATGAGTTTACTAAACGATATAACCGGGAACTGGATAAAAAGCAAGATGAACTCAAACGCCTCAGGAACCTGGCCGGAAAAGCAGAACTATGCTTACTTTACGCAGCGAAGGATGAAGTTTGTAACCATGCTCAGGTTTTGGCAAAAAAACTGATACGCAAGTAGCAAAAGACATCTTAAGCAATCTTCATTAAATTAACAGTACATCTTTCATGGAAAAACCGATTAAGCGACACAAGGCATTGCAGCCTCTAAGTCGCGATCACCATCATGGTTTGTTGTTAAGCTGGAAAATCAGGCAAGGCATTAAAAAGGGTATTGATGCTACACGCATGATGGCTTATGCCCGGTGGTTTTGGGATACGCAGTTGAAGCAACACTTTGAAGCCGAAGAAAAACATATATTTCCAATTCTAAGTGATACAAACACCATGGTGAAAAAAGCAATTAGCGACCATAGACGAATAGCCCGGTTACTTACTTCGACTGATGAGGATAAGAAACGAGCCTTGAGTCTGATCGAAGAAGAATTAGATAACCACATCCGGTTTGAAGAAAGAGAGTTATTTAATGTCATTCAGGAAACAGCAACTGCCAAACAGTTACAACTCATCGAACAAATTCATTCCGATGGGTCACACCAATCGGAATGGGAAGATGAGTTTTGGAAGTAAGCAAATTGAAAAATGGTAGAGAGCACAGGGTGTGAGTATTCGCTATATTAGTTGCCAAAATAAGCAACTATGGCTAACATAAACTGGCAGAAGGAAATACAGCCACTCATTAAAAAATATAAAGGCAAGAAACACCCGCTTGAGTTTGCCTCTACTTATCAGCTTGTGGTGGCCGTAGTGTTGTCGGCCCAGGACTCAGACCGGCATATTAACAAAATCGCACCCGCTTTCTTTTCCGCTTTTCCGGATATGAAAGCCCTCTCAAAAGCCGAGCCTGCGGCTATTCATCAGTTAATTGGAGATGTGCGCAACTTCGGTAATAAAACCAAGTGGCTGCTGGCCATGGCACAAAGTATTAAAGAAGATAAAAATATTCCTACCACGCTTGATGGCCTTACAGAACTTTCTGGCATCGGACGCAAATCAGCCAATGTAATTTTGCGCGAAACCGGCAAGAAGGCGGAAGGTATAATTGTGGATTTGCACGTGGTGCGCGTTGCACCACGAATAGGAATAGCTACTGGAACAGACCCAAAAAAAATAGAAAAGCAAATGATGGAGGTAATTGATGCCAAGGACTGGGGTGAGGTGGGTATGGCTATTTCATTTCTGGGGCGTGAAATATGCAGGCCTTCGAACCCGAAGTGCAGTGAGTGTGTAATGCAG
>DEIA01000055.1:18804-34190 GCA_002352225.1 Flammeovirgaceae bacterium UBA2786 | reverse complement strand
ATCACAGATTAATTTCTTACCGCAATAGGAGCGGCAAGACAACTTTCCGGAATTTTAAACGCATCGGTAAGCGGTACGGCATCTTGCCTGATTTCCCAACAGAGTTGATTTACCATTCTTCGAATCGCCTTTGTCTTAACACCTTCCATGTATCCTTGTTCCAGGTACCAACCTTTGTTTTTATTTATTTGTGATAGGGCAAACAGGTCGCATAATTTTTTAAGCACAACCTTACATTCTGCGTTTGTTGTTTGTTCAACCTGTTCAATAAATTTCTCCAGAATAATGCGTTCTATATAAGCAAGACCAACCTGAACCAGGTGATGCTGGCATACATTAAATGCATCGAAGCTATCCATGCCGCTATCAATGTGTCGCTTTAATCGTTTAGCAGCAGAGGTAAGAATATCCCGTTCGCGGTATTTGAAAGCATTAAGTTGAAATTCCGGATCGAGCAGGTGAGTTTCATCGGTATTGCGAACCGTAATCGGGTTCATTTCAGTTATACCCGTTTTTGCTTTCTCAGCCACATAGTTCAGAATGGTAAATACATTCATATTGGCAAACTCCTGCCTGAATTCCGTTAGCCTGCTTTTGG
Source organism: Flammeovirgaceae bacterium UBA2786 (assembly GCA_002352225.1). GTDB lineage: Bacteria > Bacteroidota > Bacteroidia > Cytophagales > Cyclobacteriaceae > ELB16-189. The sequence continues at coordinate 33,592 of DEIA01000055.1, read as the reverse complement.
CAACCAGTTGCATCAGTACCGTGTTGTCGCCCTCAAATGTTGTATAAATATCAGAATCATTTTTTAGCACCTCAATCCGATTCTCGGATAAATAACCTTTGCCGCCACACGCTTCGCGGCACTCTTGCAGGGTGGCGGTTGTGTTCCACGTTGCAAAGGATTTGAGCCCGGCAGCCAATGCTTCAATTTCCTGCATTTCTTCTTCCTTGCGATTAAGAAAACGTTCGGTTAGGTATTGCAAGGCAAAGTGCAGGGCATACGTATTAGCCAGCAAAGGCATTAATCTGCGTTGATGGGTTCGGTAATTCAAAATTGGAACTTCGCTTCCGCCCTCCGGGCCAAATTGCCTGCGCTGATCTCCATACCGAATAGCAATGGTTAGTCCCGACTTAGATGCAGCATTGCCAGAACGCGGAATGCCGATACGACCGCCCACCAGTGTACCAAGCATGGTAAAGAATCTTCGGTTATCACTGGCAATAGGACTTGCAAATTTTCCTGCTTCGTCAACAGAGGCAAACCGGTCGAGCATATTATCTTTTGGAATTACAACATGATCGAAATAGATAACGCCATTGTCCACACCGTTAAGCCCCATTTTACGGCCACAGTCTTTAATCTTTACCCCCGGATGTAATTTTCCTTTTTTATCGCGCAAGGGAACAACAAATGCACTAACGCCATAGTCGGTATCATCAATAATAAGTTTGGCAAACACAGTAGCCATTTGGCCATGGCAGGCCGCATTACCAATGTATTCTTTGCGTGCATATTCGTTGGGGGTGTTAATTTTAAATGTTTGAGTTGAATGGTCGTAGGTCGCAGTTGTTTCAATGCCCTTTACATTAGATCCATGGTTTGTTTCAGTCATGGCGAAACACCCCGGAAGTTCCAGTGTACCGATATCTTTTAAATATTTGGTGTGATGTTTTTCGGTTCCAAGAAAGTAGACACTCATACCCCATAAGCCAAACTGAACCCCGAATTTTATAACCAGGCTTAGGTCATGATAACTAAGTGTTTCCATAATGGCGAAATACGAACTCATATCGCCACTACCGCCATACTCTTTTGGGTAAGCCATTGCGCCATAACCCTGTTCGGCTAAAAATTTACACCATTGTAATACCCGTTTGCGGTATAAGTCTAAATCGCCAGGCCCTACGTATGTAAATTCAGGGTCGGACAAAAACGTTTTTACTTTCCTTATTATTTCTGCCTGGTTGCCATCCAGAATTTTTGAGAGTTCATCTACGTTAAAATTTTGTTGTGTGGACTGTTCTGATGTAATGGTTTTACGACCACCCAAAAAATTAAAAACAGCTTCGTGGCTAATGAAACCAAGTGTTGCCTCAATTTTTGCAAGCGATGGTCTTACCTTTTCAAGAGTTTGGGTAATGGTTCCATTGCCTTGCAGGGCAGCTAACCGGATACCCAGATTTACCAGCGTGTCGCCCGATTGTGAATTATTGGCAACTTCTGCAATTGCTGCTTTCCATGAGTTGAATTCCTCGACAGAAGGAGGCTGTTTAGGGTCAATTTTGGTAAGCAGAAATTTACGCTCTGTTTCCGTGAGCCATTGCTGCGATGTAAGCAGTCCTTCCAATGTTGATACCTCGCTGGGGGTAAGGATTGAGTCGGACCAAACCGTATAAAATAAGGGAACAAATACCAGCAGTTGAGGATTGTTTTTAACCAGCGATGAGTCTAGCATGCGAATGAAATTTTACTGTGTTTTTAAAAATAATGANNATAGAATTGTTTACATTTCTTTACCTAAAAATCTACCAACCATGAATTTTAAACCCGAAATCAAATCAAAGGAGGAAATTGCAGGCAATCAGCCCAGGTACGAATCCATTGTTAAGTACATGGTTCAGCAACACAACCTGGTAACTGTGCGGCCAGATCAATCCATCAATGAAGTTATTAACATAATGATTGAAAAACGGATTTCGGGGGCACCGGTATTAGATGAAAACCGTAAGCTTGTTGGAATAATTTCCGAGCGCGATTGCTTACGTATTATTGTAGATCAGGCTTATCATAATTTACCCCACAGCGAACCCAAAGTAGCTGATTATATGACCCGCGATGTAAAAACCATGTCGCCCGATAACAATGTGGTAGAAGCAGCAACTGAGTTTTTAAATTCGCCAATACGAAGAATGCCAGTGGTTGAAAATGGTGTGCTGATCGGACAAGTTAGTCGTATTGATATTTTACGCGCGGCTAAGTCGATTAGCCCTACCAATTGGGGTTAAGTCAATAAGCAGATAAAGACGAAGAATTCTTTTTATTATCGCTGACTTGTTTGCAAGCAGGTTAAATGTCATTGTATTATTTTAATTAATTTTAGATCTGGTTCTATACAAAAACTATATGCGTTTTATTCTACTGATTTCATTTTGTCTTTTAATAGGTGCGTGCAGTAAACCGGGATACTTCAGATCATTATCTGACTCAGAAACTGTCGAAATAAAAAAAACTAAACAACAATTTAAACAAGACGACAGCTGCCGGGTACTCATTATTACCAATTATGGTAATCTGGTAGTAAAACTGTTTAATGAAACGCCCCTGCATCGCGATAACTTTGTTGCCAAAGTTAAATCTGGTTTTTACGACAGCCTTTTGTTTCACCGGGTGATTAACAATTTTATGATTCAGGGTGGCGACCCTACCAGTAAGAAAGCAACAGAAAGCGATCGGCTGGGTGGAGGATCAGCGCCAGGCGAAAGAATAGCAGCAGAGTTTCGTACGGAGCAAGGCATTTACCATAAACGCGGGGCATTAGCTGCTGCCCGCGATAACAATCCCGAAAAGGCAAGTAGTAATTGTCAGTTTTATATTGTGCAACGCCCGGCCTGGCGTGCTACGCAATTAGATAGCACTATAGTTCAGCGTAAGTTAACATTAAACGATGCTCAGAAACAGCTCTATACTACACAAGGAGGTACACCTCATTTAGATGGAGGCTATACTGTATTTGGTGAGTTGCTTTCCGGCTATGATGTATTAGATAAAATTGCCAGCACAAAGACGAATCCATCAGACAGACCCATAGAAGATGTGCGGATGAAAATGTTTGTAATAACAGAACCTAAAAAGTAAATGAAAAAACTCTTTTCGTCTGCTCCAATTTATCCCGATAAGGCACTGGGAGGCATTCGAATTGTAGTGGGCTTGCTACTGGCTTATCATGGCTTTGAAGTTTTTGACCGGGAAACCATGCAGAGCTATTTAACATGGGATAGTTTTAAGAGCGGGAAGGGTGAGTTTCTGGTCTACCTGGGTAAAGCATCTGAGTTTATTTCAGGTGTACTGCTAACAGTAGGTCTTTTTACAAGGTTAGGTGCACTGATTGCAGTCGGCACATTAGGATACATTACTTTTTTTGTGGGGAATGGTCGTTTTTGGTATGAAGATCAACACCCATTTATGTTTGTTCTGTTTGGTGTACTGTTTTTCTTTACCGGTCCGGGTGTCTGGAGTTTAGATAAAGTGATGAAAAAACCGAGCTGAGATTGAATTTAAAAATTACAGCGTTGGTTTAAATCAGAAGAGAGTATCTCAATCTCTAATACTTTTAGTATACCCGCCCAATTGAATCGGCAATAAGCTTACGCAAGGCTATAGGATCAATAATACCTTGTTTGGCATACAGAACTTTGCTACCGGGTGCTATAAATAAGGTATAGGGCAATGCGCCTTCCCATTTCTTATCTATAGTATCTATGAATTTATATTTATCGCCAGTGAAGATGAAATTTTTTGTTGAAGCCTGTTTTCGGGTAAGAAATTTTAACGCTGCTGGTTCCCGTTCGGCATCATCCAGGCTAATGGTGATTAATTCAAAATCGCGGTTTCGATACATGCGGTTCATATCCACAAAGTGAGGAAACTCAACCACGCAAGGACCGCACCATGTGGCCCAAATGTTTATTAACAGGTAGTCAGTTGTGTTGTTTTGAAGTAAGTCTGCCACTCCTTCGCGTGTAATGGTTTGCAGTTCTACCTTTTCTTTGGCCCATTCTCCGGCAGCAGATTCGGCATAACTACGTTTATCGGGCCATTTAATTGAACAGCCAAAGGTTTTGGTTTTCTCAACCGGTACAGGTTGATTGTTTAACAATGCATCGAGTGTGTTGCGTGTATCGTGTGTTTTGGCCGAACCTGGTTTTTCTCCATCATCAATGCGGCCGGTGTACTTAAGTTTACGTTCGGCATCAAAAATGAAAACATGCGGTGTGGCTTGCGGGCCATATAGTTTAGATGCCTGAGAGTTCTCCCCATCATACAGATAAGGGAAATTAAATTGTTTGTCTTTATAGCGAATCTTCATTTCATCAAAGCTATCGTTCAGGTCTGTGTAGCCTAATTCATCCAGTCTTACACTTAATGGATCATTAGGTGAAATGGCAATCAGGGCAACACCTTTTGGTTTATAATCTACCACCAGTTGTTTAATCCGGTCTTCATAGGCCTGGGCAGTAGGGCAGTGGTTACAGGTAAATACTACCACCAGTATTTTAGCGGTACTAAAATCTTTTAACGAATATATTTTTCCATCCGTACCCGGAAGAGAAAAATCAGGGGCCGGGGCGCCAATAGCCAATGGAACAGGATCAACTCTCAAACTTTCACCCCAAATTAGACTGGCAAGAATAAGCAGGAATGTTTTCATGGTTTTCTGAGTTAATGAATACCGGCATTCAATTTAAGCCCTGAACTAGAAAATTATTAGATAAAAGGGTTTAGAGTACGAGTAAGTTACTCAAACTATACAATCGTGCAAAGTGTACGTTGGCTTATTTCGGTATTACCGTATCATTTTCCGGTTCATCGGTCGAGCCATTGCTTGAACAGGGGTGCTTTCTCCTTGCTGATTAATATTTCGTGTTGGTACTGATTACGGATAACTACTTTTAATTTACCGTTAAAGTGATTATGTAAACTTTCGATACTGTTGATATTGATTATGTACTGCCGGTTAGCCCTGAAAAATTGTTCAGGATCTAATTGTTCCTCCAGTTCTTCGAGTGTTTGGCTGGCCATTTGCAAACCGCCATTTTGCAATATCATGTGTGTGTTTTTGTCTTCCGAATAGATTAGGTCTATATCTGATACGGTAATAGTTTTATACCCGTCTTTATATGGGAATAAAAAACGGGTGCGATACCGCGCATCCTTTTGCTTGATGAACTTCAATAGCTCGTTTAAATTAGGATCGGTTGCAGCGCTGATCGGGCTTACCTTTACTTTATTAATGGCCGCTTCCAGTTCTTCTTTCTCAATAGGCTTTAAGAGATAATCAATTCCATTTACCTTGAAAGCCTGTAAGGCGTATTCATCGTATGCGGTAGTAAAGATGACGGCACTATTTATTTTTACCTGACTGAAGATATCAAAACTTAATCCATCGGCCAGGCGTATGTCCATTAAGACAATCTCCGGGTGCTGATTTTGTTTAAACCAGGTTACAGCACCAGTCACGGTGTCAAGTATATGTACAACTTCAAATGAAGGATCAATTTGCTCCACGATTTTTTTTAAACGGGAAGCATTCGGTTTTTCATCTTCAATTATTAAAAATTTCATATTACTAATATCTTAATCCAATAATGGAAGTTCAACAATAAAACTATCTGTTGTTTCAACTATAAGAGGCTCTTTGCCGGATACAATCCGATAGCGCGATTTAATATTTTCTAAACCAATACGCGAACTATATGGCGGAATGACAATACGCTGCAAGTTATTACTAACCAGTAATGTGTTATTGGCCGCAAACAGGGTAATAGTGAGGGGTTTTGCTTCCGATGCAACATTGTGTTTGATGGCATTCTCGATTAATAACTGAAGGGTGATGGGTGGTATCCGCTTTTGCATCAGATTTTCAGAGATGTTGATGTTTATTTTTACATTGTTGCTGTGCCGTATTGAAATCAGGTAAATATATGATTCAATAAACTTCACTTCTTTCTGAAGTGTAATCGTATCACAGTGAATATTCTGAATCATATAACGATATACCCGCGACAGGTTCTCGACAAATGTTTGGGCAAGCGCCTTGTCTTCTTCAATCAGGGCCGATATCGTACTGAAGTTATTAAAAACAAAATGAGGATCTATCTGAAGTTTTAATGCCTGTAGTTCGGCTTGCATGGCAGTCTGTTTTAACTGCGCAGCCTGAATCTTCATTTCGGCTGTCTGCATACGAAAATTGCGACCCGTTATAATAAGGCTCACGAATAACGAAATGACAGACGAAGTAAAGAAGAAGCGCCAGATTACAAAACGCTCTGCGGATGTAAGCTCAGTTGAAAGAATAACTTTGAAAATATTTGAATCGAATAGAACAATAACAATAATAAATTGGAAGATAAAAATCCATATAGTTGCGAGCATCAGTTGAGCCAGGATCTGTACAATTACCCGTAACGCAGGGGTTGAGGCCCACGGCAGCTTAACATTTAGGCGGTTGGTGATATTAATGCTACCATGAACAATGATAAATGAGAAAAATATCAACCCAATATTCTGAACGATATTTTCAGCCAGCGTTCTGGTTCGCAAGGGTTCGGAATACGGATCGGTAAGAAAAAAGAAAAGTTTGTGGGCACCAAAAACCACCGGCACAAGAAAATATTTGTAGTGTCTGTTAATGTATTCGGCCCATTGTTCTTTTCGGGTGGTCATCTTTTTAATTGTTATCGTGCACGAGGGACTAAATATAATGAAGCGTTTATACCTTCATACAAAACAAGCAAAATGTACTGCTTGTTTTTCCTGAAATGCTACTCAAGCAGAACTTATCGGGTAGCGAAGTAGCTAATTCCAACACTGAAACAGTTGTTAACCTGATTTTTCGGCTTATGGGTCTGGTTAATAGTTCAGTTCTGCCATTTTCCGGCTCGGCTACCACTTTTCCTGCTTCAGCCAAACAACCCCCAAAAAGTTATCCAAAAGGGGACAATTTTGAGTTCTAATGCACATCGGGGATAGAAAAGAACCCGAAGCAGAACCAATAAAACCCTGGAGATATGAAATGGAATTTGAAACAAGGAATAGTTGCACTGAGTATGGCGCTAACAGCACCAGCGCTGGCTCAAACACAACCTGTAACATTAAAAGAGCTTTTGAAAATTGCACTGGACGGAAACTATACCGTGCAGGTAAGTAAACTGGAAGAACAAGTTGTTGATAAGCAGATTGCTGAAACACGGGCACGCACCATGCCGCAAATTAATGGTAATGCCAATCTTACAGATAACTATAGAAGACAAGTGCTGGTTCTCCCTGCCGGATTAGGGGGTGGAGATGGGAGCGGAGGGCCAGCCAAAATTACGGCCGGAACAAAATACAGTTCGGCCATGGGGGTGGAGGTAACGCAGCCATTGTTAGATATGGCTGCGTTTACCGGTCTTAAAGCATCGAAAGCCGGACGCGAGTACGCGCTTATCAACACGCAGCAAACCAAAGAAGAGGTAATCAATTCGGTTTCAAAACAATATTATCAGATTCTGACCAATCAGGAAGAAGTTAAGTTACAACAACGTACAGTACAAATTCTACAACAATTAATTCTGGCTTCCGAAGGTCAATACAATAATGGTTTACTGCGAAAGGTTGATCTGGATCGTATAAAAGTAAATCTGATTAATACCCAATCTAAATTAATACAGGCGCAAAACGAAGCAGATCGTAATATCAACCAACTGAAAGTTGCATTAGGAATGCCATTAAATACAGTGCTTGTACTGGATACACTTACACTGGACGAACAGGCTTTACCAACAACAAACCAGGCATCTGGCTTTGAAGTAGATAACCGCACTGAGTTACGGTTACTCAATTCGCAGATTAAACTAAATACGTTGCAACGCAACGCCATTCGTGCAGAAGGCTATCCGAAGTTGAATGCCTATTTTAATTATAGCCATAACATTGTGAGCAACGAGCTTAACACCATATTCACATCTAAAACCCCGGCTATTTCTTATGGCATGGGTGGAGTGGGTGTACGTTTGCAAGTACCTATTTTCAATGGATTCTCGCGTACCTCGCGTGTGGCGCAAAGCAACCTTAAGATTCAACAACTACAAAAACAACGCGAAGCAAAGGTGCTGGAGCTGGATGCCGCTAATCAAAACGCCAACCTTCAAATGAATAACACACTAACCATGTTGCATACACAGCAAGAAAACGTGAAACTATCGGAAGATGTGTATGCAGCCAATCGTGCTAACTATAACATGGGGTTAAGTTCATTAACCGATTTACTCGATTCTCAAACTTCTTTTTTAGAAGCTAAAAATCTATACACTAAAAGTATTTTGAATTATAAACTGGCCGAACTCGAGCTTATGCGCTCAAATGGCACCCTTTTAAAACTTGTAGACTAAACTCACCAACTAAAGAAAATAAACACTATGAAAAAGGTACTTATATACGGAGGTTCATTTGTAATAGCGATGACACTCATTGCCTGGAAATTAAATGCCAATAAAAAAGAGAATGAAGAACGCATTGCTGTGGTACGCGAGAGTTCAGCAGGTGCAGTGCCTGTGCAAATACTAACCGTTACAGAAGCTACGGTTAACCAGACTTTTACAGAAAACGGAAACTTTGAGGCGGTTAATCAGATTGAGTTAACGTCTGAGTTATCGGGCCGTGTGCGCGAATTATATGTAAAGGAAGGAAGCGTGGTAAAAGCCGGACAGGTTATTGCTAAAATCGATAATGAAATTTTAAATGCAAATCAGGCTGAATCAAGGGTACGCCTGGAGCAGAAGAAACAAAACCTGCAACGGTACGAACAAGCGTTGAAAAGTGGTGGCGTTACACAAAAGCAGGTTGATGATGCCCGCCTGGAAGTAGAGAGCGAACAAGCAAAATTTGTTCAGGCAAATAAAAACCTGAGCAACGCATTAGTAAAAGCTCCGGTTAACGGAATTATCAATGAACGATTTGTAGAGGTGGGAACGTACCTGGCAGCCGGTAACAAAATCGTAGAAATTGTTGACGATGCCAAATTGAAACTTACTGTAAATGTAAACGAGTATCAGGTAATTCAACTTCGCAATGGCGATAAGGTAGAAGTAACTGCTTCGGTTTACCCCGAAGTATCGTACGCAGGTGTAATCACCTTCATTGCCGCTAAAAGCGATGCTTCGCTTAATTACCCGGTTGAAATTGAAATTAAAAATATTACCGGAAAAGCATTGAAAGCCGGTATGTATGGTACTGCCCACTTTGCACCTGAAAATAAAACTTCATCGCTAATGATTCCGCGCTCGGCTTTCCAGGGCGGTGTTAACAGCAACCTTGTTTTTCTTGCCGACAATGGTAAAGCAAAACTTCAAAAAGTTGTAGCTGGCCGTACGTATGGCGATCAGGTAGAAATTCGTCAGGGCTTGAAAGATGGCGACCAGGTAATTGTTACCGGCCAGATTAACCTGATAGATGGCAAAGACATTACGATTATGAAATAAGGAGGCGCACAATTCGCTCTTAACAAAAAATCACAACAAAATGAAAATTACAGAAATATCGATCAACAGACCAACCATGGTTGTGGTGATCTTTACCATACTGGGTATACTTGGCTTCATGAGCTACCGCTCGCTTAACTACGAGTTGTTGCCTAAGTTCAGTACTTCTATGGTAACCATTAGCACGGTTTACCCGGGCGCTGGTCCGGATGAGGTACAAAATACAGTTACCAAGAAAATTGAAGACGCGGTGGCTTCGATGGAGAACATCAAGAAGCTTACATCTCGTTCCATGGAAGGTGTTTCCATTGTAACGGTAGAGATGAATGTGGGTGCAGATGCTAACCGAAGCCTGGAAGATGCGCAGCGCAAGGTAAACGCAATGTTATCGGATTTGCCCAGTGATGCCAAAACCCCAACACTTAGTAAAGTTTCGGTAGATGATTTGCCCATAATAACCTTATCGGTTACAGCCGATATGGATTCTCGTAAGTTCTTTGATCTGATTGATCAGCAGTTAGCACCCCGCATCTCGCGGTTGCCCGGTGTAGCGCAGGTTCAATTAACCGGTGGTATGGAACGCGAGTTCCAGATTAACGTTGATGCCGGTAAACTAAATGCGCAAAAGCTTTCATTATTACAGTTGCGCCAGATCATCACCAATGCCAACGTAGATTACCCTACGGGTAAAATTCAGACTACCGATAATCAGATGGCTATCCGCTTGTCGGGTAAATATGCGGATGTAGATATGTTACGCAACCTGGTGATTAAAACCAGCGAGGATGGATCGCAAGTGCGCTTAAAGGATATTGCCGATGTACGCGATGGACAGAAAGACGTTGATAAACTAGCGCGTCAGGATCAAAAAGAAACTATTATCGTGCAAATCGTTAAACAATCGGATGCTAACGCAGTATCAGTAAGTGAAGAAGTGCACAAACAAATTGCGAGCATCGAAAAAGAATACGAAGCGAATAACCTGAAACTGTTTGTAGCATCCGATGCGTCTGAGTTTACGCTCGAATCGGCTAACGATGTGGTGTTCGATTTATTTATTGCGATTATTCTGGTTGCTATAGTAATGCTGTTATTCCTACACAGTGTTAGAAACTCATTGATTGTAATGGTTTCGATTCCGCTTTCATTAATCATAACATTTGCCGGCATGTATGTAATGGGGTATTCATTAAACCTCATGTCGCTGCTGGCCCTTTCATTGGTGGTGGGTATTCTGGTGGATGATGCTATTGTGGTGTTGGAGAATATTTACCGCCATATGGAAATGGGTAAGAACAAAGTGCGGGCTGCCTTTGATGGTGTGAAAGAGATTGGCCTTACTGTTACATCCATTACGCTGGTTATCATTGTTGTATTTCTTCCGATTTCATTTACCACCAGTCTGGTATCAATGATTTTACGTCAGTTTTGTATTACCGTAGTAATTTCAACCACATTAAGTTTATTGGTTTCGTTTACGGTGGTTCCCTGGTTATCATCTCGCTTTGGTAAACTTGAGCACCTTACCGGTAAAAACCTGTTTCAGAAATTCATTCTTTGGTTCGAGCGCCAGTTGGATAAGTTCACAGCCTGGATGACAAACCTCTTACGCTGGTCGCTGGGCCACAAACGGTATGTACTTGCCGGTACAGTAGTGTTGTTGGTTGCCTCTTTCATGTTATTGGGCAAAGGTTACATAGGAGGTGAATTTATCCCGAAAGGCGATCGGGGGCAGTTTATGGTGGTGATTGAAATGCCAAAAGATGCTGCACTGGAAGTAACCAATCAGATGACGATGCGTGCCGAAAACTATTTGGCCAAACAAGATGTGGTAAAAGGATTAACCACAACAGTAGGTAAAAGCAGTGATAGTGGATTTGGCGCTGCACAAACAACAGCATACAAATCAGAGATTACCGTAACCATGATTGACGAAGAGTTACGCTCTGAGCCTTCTAGCATCTATGCCGCCAAAATTAAAAAGGAATTGGCTGCACAACTGGTTGGCGCCAAAGTAACAACTTCGGCTGTGAGTATTATGGGAACTGCCGAGCGTGCTTCCATCGATCTGGTGGTAACCGCAACGGAGCAGGACAGTGCCATGGCCTTTGCTAAACGTGCATTACTCGAATTGCAAAAGATTGATGGCGTATCTGAACCGAAACTATCGGCTGAAGATGGTAACCCCGAAGTTCGTGTATCGCTCGATCGGGATAAGATGGCCTCGTTAGGTGTAAGCATGGATGTAGTGGGAGGTACCATGCAAACCGCCTTTAGCGGAACCAATCAGGATAGTAAGTTGAAATTCCGCCAGGGCGAATATGAATATGATATCAATCTGCGCTATGATAACTTTAACCGTAAAAATGCCGATGATGTGCGCAACATCATGTTTGTGAATAACAAAGGCGAGAATATCCGGTTGGCCGAGTTTGCCAGCATAACCGAAACTTCTGGTCCAACGGTGCTTGAACGCAGAGATAAACTAGCCTCGGTAAACGTACAGGCTCAGGTAATTGGTCGCCCTAGTGGAGCGGTAACAACCGAGTTTACAGAAAGCCTTGAGAAACTTGAAAAGCCTGCCGGTGTTAACTACATCTTCGGGGGTGATGCCGAGAACCAAGGCAATGCGTTTGGCACGTTGGGTGCAGCTTTATTGCTCTCCATCGTGTTAATGTACCTGATCATGGTGGCGCTGTATGATGACTATGTGCGTCCGTTTGTTGTGTTGTTCTCCATTCCGCTTTCGCTGATTGGTGCATTGCTGGCGCTGGCACTTACCAACAATACACTTAACATCTTTAGTATACTCGGTATTATTATGCTGATTGGATTAGTGGCCAAGAACGCCATCATGCTGGTTGACTTTGCTAACCAGATGAAAGAAAAAGGTGAAAAAACAGACGATGCGTTGGTACACGCTAACAATGCCCGCCTTCGCCCAATATTAATGACCACCATTGCCATGGTAATCGGTATGCTTCCTATTGCTTTAGCTACGGGTGGGGTAGCGGCTATCAAACAAGGGTTGGCCTGGGCGGTTATTGGTGGATTGATTTCATCGATGTTCTTAACGCTGATCGTTGTACCGGTGATTTATAAAATCATGGACGGAATCTCGTTACGCTTTGGCTGGGGCGACTTGAATAAGAAGCGTGCTATCCGCGAGCAAATGAATGCTTCCAATGAGGAAGAGGCAAACACTCAAACACTAAGTCAGGCTATTCTTTAAAATATTAATACTATGGATGCTAATCTGATTTATATTGATTCCTATCTTCCGAACCTCATCGTTCGGAGAGCGAGTAATCTGTACATGCGGGCCGGTATTAAATCGGTAAGCATGGATGATGTAGCAGCTGAATGCGGCATATCAAAGAAAACGCTATATAAGTGTTTTGATAAAGAAAGCCTGATACAGGAAGTGGTTAAGCATCATGCACAGACATCCGAAGCCAGGATCAAATCGATCCTGACCGAAAACAGAGATGTAGTTACTGAAATGACAGGCCTACTCTTATTTACTATGGATGCTGTGCAGGAATTCTCAACCCAGTTTTTGTATTCCCTAAAGGCCACAAAAAGTACAGGAGTGCATCAATTTATGAGCTCTTTTACTAACCGGGTGCATCAGGCTTTTATTGATAACCTCAATCGGGGAAAGGCTCAGGGTTTTTATCGTAGCGATGTAGAGTCTTCCATTGTTGTTCAATTATATTTCTCACAACTACAGGATATAGTTGACCTACAGGGAATAGACAGGTCTTCGCAATGGATTGAGGAGTTACACAGCCTCTTTCTTTTTGGTATACTTACCCCCAAAGGGCTCAATTGTTTTAGTCCATTAAGGTTAAGCGATGTTGCATAAAAATTGTAGCGGACCTGCCGGTTCGCTACAATGTATTTTAAACAGCAAATCATTAATAAAAGTGGTTTGCGTGTGCACGAACCCAAAACCTATTTTTGATATTCAATTTTAGTTATACGCCAAACAAACTGCCCCGTAATTGTTTTTACAATAACTTCATCGCCTACTTCTTTTTTTAAAAGGGCGTGGGCCATAGGCGAGTCCATTGAAATGTAATCGGTCGATCCAATAATTTCTTCCGAGCCTACAATACGTAAGCGCTTTTTCAGGCCCTTAGCATTTTCAATTTCTACCCACGCACCAAACATTACTTTGCCTTCCTGAAAAGGGGAGTAGTGCACTACTTTCAGATCATCGATGCACTTGCGCAAATAAAGAACACGTCTGTCAATTTCGCGCAACCGTTTTTTATTGTAATGATAGTCTGCGTTTTCAGAGCGATCGCCCAGGCTGGCAGCCCAGGTAACTTTTTGTGTAGTGTCTGGCCGTTCAACACGCCAGAGGTGATCCAACTCAGCCTTTAATTTCTCTAAACCTTCGGGTGTAATAAGTGGTGTTTTCAATTTAAAACTTTAGTCAAACCCATAATTATCCTTACACACTCTTTCTTACAAACTGCGATTTCAGTCCCATTGAACCAAAGCCATCTACCTTACAGTCTATGTTGTGGTCGCCCGTAGTAAGTTTTATGTTTTTAACTTTCGTGCCGGCTTTAATCGGTTTGCTTGCGCCTTTAACAGGAAGGTCTTTAATAATAATTACGGTATCGCCATCTTGTAGAATGGTGCCATTGGCATCTTTAATAATACTATCTGATGTTGTGGTTTCTTCCTCAATACTGGTAGCTTCACCAGGGTTCCATTCGTGGCCACATTCGGGACACATCATAGAATTGCCGGTAGGGTAACCGTATGGCGACTGGCATTTGGGGCAAGTTGATTCTGACATAGGATNNCTTTTTACTTTAAACCTTCCTTTCAATTTCCTTCAGGTTCTCCATCTTTTTATTTCTCAAAAACCCGTTAATATCTTCAAAGTGTTCCCGTACCCGTTTGTTACCAAATTCAAACACTTTTTGCGCTAACCCATCCAGAAAATCCCGATCGTGCGATACCAGAATTAAGGTGCCATCAAAAGCAAGCAAGGCATCTTTCAGAATGTCTTTGGTTTTAATATCAAGGTGGTTGGTAGGCTCATCGAGTATCAGCAGGTTAACCGGTTGTAATAGTAACTTCAACATGGCCAGTCGGGTTTTTTCGCCACCCGAAAGGACTTTTACTTTCTTATCTATGTTTTCGCCACTGAACATAAATGCGCCCAACATATCCTTTATTTTGGTGCGTATATCGCCCTGCGCCACCTGGTCAATAGTTTCAAAAACAGTAAGCTCGCCATCTAAAAGTGCGGCCTGATTTTGAGCGAA
>DEIA01000055.1:0-18729 GCA_002352225.1 Flammeovirgaceae bacterium UBA2786 | reverse complement strand
TTCATCAACCTGAACAATCTCAATCTTCTCCAGCATCTTTACGCGCGATTGTACCTGCAGTGTTTTGGAGTACGTTCCTTTAAATCGTTCAATAAAAGCCGTGATGTCAGCAATCTCTTTTTGCTGGTCGTCAAAATGCTTTTGTTGCTGTTCGCGTCTTTCTTTACGGAGTTGGAGGTAGTGCGAGTAGTTCGTCTTGTAATCGTAAATACGCCCCATGGTTACTTCAATGGTGCGGTTGGTAAGATTATCGACAAACGTTTTATCGTGGCTGATTACAATTACCGCTTTTGCACCTGTCTTTAGAAAATCTTCCAACCATTGTACCGATTCAATATCCAGGTGATTGGTTGGTTCATCCAGCAGAATCAAGTCGGGCTTTTGCAGAAGAATCTTTGCCAGTTCTATTCGCATACGCCAGCCACCGCTGTATTCTTTTGTGGGGCGGGTAAAATCAGACCGAACAAATCCCAGGCCTATTAATGTTTTTTCAATTTCTGCATCGTAGTTGATTTCTTCAATCGAATAAAATTTTTCGCTCAGCTCCGATACTTCCTCAATAATCTTCGCATACTCATCCGATTCATAATCGGTACGGGTCTCCAGTTGATGATTCAATTCATCAATCCGGGTTTTCATACCGTGGATTTTAGAAAAGGCTTTGCTGGTTTCTTCAAACACCGAACAATCGTCTTCGGTAAGTAAATGTTGAGGCAAATAGGCTATGATAGCATCTTTAGGGGCCGATACCTTTCCCCGGGTAGGCTTATTTTTGCCAGCTATTATCTTGAGTAAGGTGGATTTACCAGCGCCATTTTTTCCCATTAGGGCAATGCGATCGTTTTCGTTGATGTTGAAGGTGATGTCGCTAAAAAGAGCCGAGCCGTTGAATTCTACTGTTACTGCGTCAACCGAAATCATAAAGGTTTTAAAAATAAGCCGCAAAGATACCAGATTCTGTTGCCTACCCAAATGTATGCTGGTCCCAAATGGACCACATAGGCACATAGTTCACATAAGGGGTTCTATTAATAGCTATGTTTTCTATGTTTCTATGTGGTTCAAAAATAAGTTTGTTAACTTTCCTTTTTAGCTTTCCTTAATGTTATGCAACCAATAATTGATTTTCTGAAGCTTAGTATCGAAGACGAACTTTTTTCAAAGTCGGAACGTAAATCGCTGCGCGAGATAGTGGATGATGTAAAACCCAACGAAAGCCAACTGGTTTTTTTACGCAGCCAGATTTTTGAACTGGCTACCCAAAAAGCCACACCGGAAAACTATCGGTTTATTGTGCAATGGATTCGCGATGCCACCAGTGCGTTGATGAACACCACGCCCAATGCATCGGGTTCCGATGCGTACTTTAGCCCGGGCGATACTTGCCGGAATATAATTATACAGCAAATCCGGCAGGCCATTAATCAAGTGCAGATTTGTGTTTTCACGATCAGCGATGATACCATTACATCGGCTATTATCGACTCGCACAAAAAGGGTGTACAAGTAAAAATAATTACCGACAATGATAAGATGCTGGACGAAGGTTCGGATGTAGATCAACTGGCGAGTGTGGGTATTCCGGTTCGCATCGACCGCACGGCTAACCACATGCACCATAAATTTATGATTACCGATAATAAAGCCCTGATTACCGGAAGCTATAACTGGACACGGAGCGCTGCCCGTTTTAACCATGAAAATATTTTGCTTACGCGCGAGGGGCCCGTGATTAAATCATTTTCGAAAGAGTTTGAGCAACTTTGGAATACGTTAGCCACCTATGAATAAATCATTACTTACAGTAACTAAAATAGGTACAACTACCGAGTTTGGTACCGTATTGAACAACGTGAGTTTTGAAGTTCAACTTCACGAGAACGTAGTTATTGCGGGTGAAACCGGTTCTGGAAAAAGTACTTTATTAAGAATAATAGCTGGTCTTGAACAACCCGATACCGGAACTGTATTATTGAATAATGAACCTGTTCGCGGTCCGGCTGATAACCTGGTTCCGGGTCATCCGCACATTGCGTATTTATCGCAGCATTTTGAGCTGCCCAAATTTCTGCGTGTAGAACAAGTGNNCGCGAAAGACAGATCAGCTTTCAGGAGGAGAGAAGCAGCGTATTGCCATTGCGCGGTTGTTATTATCCCATCCACAGGTGTTGTTATTGGATGAACCCTATTCACATCTCGATACCGGGTTGAAAGCTACATTGAAAGAAGTTGTAGCTCAGATTGGAAGTAAGTTGGGTGTTACTTGTGTGCTGGTATCGCATCACCCTGAAGATACATTGCCTTGGGCACAACGTATTGTTGTGTTAAAGAAGGGTAAAATTGTGCAGCAAGGAAGCGCACACGAAATTTATCAAAACCCTAAAACTGAGTACATAGCACGCTTGTTTGGAGAATATAATTTTGTTGATAACAAATTTGCCCGGTTGTTAGGCAAACCGGACCTGAACGGAAAATTTATACGACCTGAACAACTAAAGGTTGTTAAAAAGAAAACAGGGAAGTGGTTAGTTGCACAGATTGAATATTTTGGTAGTTATTATCTGGTTACGGTTACGTACGAAGAACGGGTGATAAAAGTTTTTTCTTTGAGAGCAGGGTGGGGAGTGGGAGAAAGGGTTGATGTAGTTTTGAGTAATGGATAATGAGTAAAGGACGGGGCGCTGCGAAGACCCTGCTGTGAATTAGAAAATTACAGACAAGAGGATAAGATTGAGGTAATTGTAAAATCTGGTATAGGCAAATCCAACTCTTACTGATTTTTTTGTGTCCAATTGCAAACTAACCAACATTATGAAGATTCGAATACAGTCGCTATTTCTTCTTGTACTATGCTTTTCTGCCTGTATTGAAGATAACACACCCAAATTCTGCCATGTTACGTCAGTTAATAACCTTGAATGGTTAAAAGCAGAAATGGTATCTAACGGATATTACAATAAGTCCTCGTTCGCAGATATTTTGGTATATCATGCTTACTACCAAGGCAACGAAGTTATCTATATAGATATTTGTTGCCCGACTTGCAATGTTATACCTCCTCAAATAAAAGCTTGCAATGGTGAGGTAGTTGGGCGGTTACACATTGATATTAATCCCAGTTTATTATTGAACGAAAAGATAATATGGCGCAGCCAGAATGGAGTGTGCTCCTGAGGCGCATCGTTCAATCGTATTTCCTCTTCCCAGCGGGGTCTGCCCAACGACCCCGCGCTTCGCTGCAAACGATTTCAGTTGGGATGAAAAACAACCAGCAATTGGGTGGGAGATAAGAATTCCACTTGTAATTAAGACATTTCCTCGAGGAGCCTGTTAGAATTTATAATTGTAGGTGATTGAAGGAAAGATTGTGCCGAGTACAGATAATTTATAGGCATTTACTTTTTTAAGATACAATGCATAGTTGTCGTTTTTTGTCTTGAAGAATATAGAGTAGGCGTTTTTCCTTGCATAAATATTATAAATGGAGAGTGTCCATGATCCTTTCCATCGATGCTCCTTTTTCGGGTTTGGGTCAATTGTCATGGAAACGTCTAACCTGTGATAATCCGGCAATTTATTCTGGTTTCTTCCTGTATAATTAGGAATATATACTCCATTTACAAGGTACTTATCAGAAGGAGAAGTGTAGGGGCGGCCTGTGCTGTATACAAAGTTGGCCGAATAGGTAATACGGTTATCGCGTTTATAATTTAACGCTAAACTTAAATTATTCGGCCTGTTGTAATTGGAGGCATACCATTTACCATTATTGATTTGCTCCTCCGGGAAGTCACCATTAACTTTAAGATGTGTTTGTGAGTACGTGTAGCTGAACCAGCCGGTAACAGAACCTTTTTTCTTGTTCACAAACACTTCTGCTCCGTAAGCCCTTCCTCTCCCTTGCAGCATTGCAGTTTCAGGCACGGGGTTCAGTAACAAATTGACTCCGTCTTTGTAGTCCGTAACATTGTTCATGCTCTTATAAAAAACCTCTGCTGATGTTTCGAACATATCGTTTTGGAAATTCCTGAAATATCCGGCAGAAACCTGGTCAGTGCTTTGAGGATTTATGTGAGTAGTACACAACTGCCACCTGTCGGAGGGCATGGACGCTGTTGTATTTGATACTTGCTGAACATATTGGTACATCCTGTTATAGTTGGCTTTCAGTGAGCTTGTCGGGCCTACTTTTAACGTAACGGATACTCTCGGCTCTATTGCTGCAAACGATCGGATAATGTCTCCATCCGCATAAGAAACAGTATCGGTAATAGATTCTATGGTTCGGGGCATTCCTTGCGTATATTCATATTTGTCAGCCTTTCCCAATGCCTGCCATTGAGAGTACCTGGCACCCAACTGCACCGAGAATCGTTCACTGACTTTCCACTGATCACTTGCATATATTCCCATTTCCAGTCCGTTCTCCCGCGGTATTTGTAATGGATTAATGCTGGATGCCGGATGATCGGGTTTTAACGTGCCTGGCCAGGTTGTATAATAATTAACCGCTATTCCAAAATCAAGTTCATGATTTGGCGCTGCCTGCCAGGTGAAGTCGGCATTAATACTTTGATACCGGATTTGGGAGCCCAGTGTATATGCATTGGACGAATCGGGAGATGATATAGTAGATTTGTAAAGCGACCGAATTGCACTTGAGCGAAGCGTGAGGTTTTTGCCAAGCTGTTTGTACCATGCGACCGAGCCATTAAGTGCCTGCCAGTTAAATTCTGAAGATGTTGCATTTATTTCAATGTTGGAAAGTGAGTCTCCCGAAAGTTTAAAATCATCGTTGGATGCATACCCGGTGAATTCAATTCTGCTCTTATCTGAAACTCTGTATTCCCATTTGGTGGTAATATCATAAAAACCGGCAGAGGTGGTTTTAATTTCTTCTTTTGAAGACATCCGGAATAAATAATTGGGATAGGAAACCCTGCCCGCAACAAGCATCGACAGTTTTTCCGGAATAACAGGCCCTTCAACCAACACCCTGCTTGCCACCAGCCCGGCTCCACCATTCACCGACCACTTTTCAGTATCCGGACTTTTCAGTTTCACATCAAGTACAGCCGCTGTTCTTCCTCCATGCTTTGCCGGAATGCCTCCTTTGTGCAGGGTAACATTATTCACGACATCTGGATTGAATACAGAGAAAAATCCAAAGAGGTGGCCAGAATTAAAAAACGGAATTCCATCCATCAGGATCAGGTTTTGGTCTGTATTGCTTCCGCGAATGTTAAGTCCGGTAGTTCCTTCGCCAACGTTAGTTACGCCCGGCAAAAGCAATACACTTTTTACAACATCCACTTCACCCATAAACGAAGGCAGCTTCGATATGGACTCCATGCTGAGTTTGTTTGTTCCGAATTGTGTGTTTGTAATGTTTTCATCCGATCTCCGGCTGCTGATTGATACTTCGTCCAGCGTTTTCAACTCCTCTGTCAGCGCTATGTTCAGTTCACGGCTGTTTTCGATCGTAACATTCACCGTTCTGCTTTTGTAACCGAGATAAGAAACAGTTAATACATGATAACCAGGCAACACCAGTATTTGGAACCTACCTGTGGAATCCGTACTTACACCTGTTTGCGAGCTTTTGAATACGATGTTTGCATTCGCTAACGGTTCCTTTGACTCCCTGTCATATACTTTTCCTGACAGGCGAAGGTATTGCGATTGCGCTGCTGCCAACAGGGCGGTAAGACAGAAAAAAATTAATAAGTAATATCGTAAACTCTTTACCATCCTGTCGGTTGCCTGTCTGTTCTGTATGGACCTACACTACATTCTATGCAAATCGGTCGTTCACGATAAATATAGGCAGTTCCGTATGGCGGCTTGTCAATTTTACTCCTGTCAATGTAAATCGGAACCTCATATATAGCTGATGCCCCAAAGTAGCCCAGCACCTGATCGTTTGGATTGTTTACATTAACAATATTTCCTTTTATAGTAACCGGTGGTTTATCAAATATCCCGCCCGAGTTGTTGATTTGCTCTGAAACTATATACCAGAATTTAAAAGCTGATTCGGTCAACGACTTTAATCGTATTTGTACAAAGTAAGGTGCTTTTGAGTCGTATGGAATTTTAAGCACAGGCACCCTGCTGATTTTTTTGTCTTCATAATAAGTGTCGGAAAAAATGTTGATGCAGCCATAACACCGGTCGATAGACCAGCATGGCCCGCAACAATTTGCAACAAGGAAATCGTACTCGTTACTGTGACTAGGGGTAATATGACAATACTGTTCAAGTTTATAATGCGTCCAGTCCCATTGATAATAGTCTTTTGTACCAGCCAAATCCATAAAATCAAAGAATACACTGAACTCTCCCCTGAGGAATCCTTTGGAGAGTTCTTTATAGGAAGTATAAATAGTGTCAATGGGCGGTACCGGCTTTAACATTTCAGGTTGTGATTGATAAAATGTTCCGTCTTGCAGCATTATGTTGAGCACGTAACTTCTGCCTGCCTGGCCGGCAAAGGTAGGGCTGGTCTGGTACTTTCCTGTGCCCTCGTAGGTAAGTTGTGTTTCCCCGCCTGCATCATCCGTTATAGTTACAGAAGCATTTTCCGCATACCGGGTAAAAACTATTTCATTATTAATATACGGAGAACTGTACCGGAGTGTAATGGTGTAAGTTCCCGGCTGATCGCTAATCCATCCGTCAACAGTAAGTTTAGGACTATCGGGTTCTAATTTGGGTTCATAACTTGAAATGCAGGAGATCAGAAGCAGGTATATAACCACGCACCTGTATGTATTCTCAGGTATATATCCAGTTTTAATCATCCAGGCGCTGGGTATAGGATAGGTTAACCATTTCGGGTTCGCCCATGCTTTAAATATAGTTATAAAGAGTTATAAAAAATCTACCTGCAACAATCAGTTCCCAGAGGGGTCTGCGCAGCGACCCCGCATTTGGAAAACTTCACTTCTTCAAAACCAAATGCTGAATAAAAAATTCCATCATCCGGTCGCGGTTCATAGCTACGTGGCCACCATCTGGTGCAAGCTGTACTTCAAAACTTTTACCTGCTTTCTGTAAAGCATCTATTAACTGAAGTGAATTAGATGGATGAACATTATTGTCGGCTGTGCCAAAGAAAATCAGCAATTCACCTTTCAGGTTTTTGGCCATTGGCATTAAGCTTGAGGCATCGTACCCTTTCTTGTTGTTTTCGGGTGTATTCATAAATCGCTCGGTGTAAATGTTATCATAATTTCGCCAATCGGTAACAGCCGAGTTGGCTACAGCAGCATGGAACACATCCGGGTAGCGCAGCAACAACGTAGCAGCCGTTGTTCCGCCATACGAGGTGCCATAAACACCAACTTTATCTTTATCAAAATAGGGGCGGCTATGCAATGCCTTTACACCAGCAGCAAAATCATCCATCTCTACAATGCCTAAATTTCCATAAAGTTGATCCAGTAACTTCTTGCCTTTACCGGCTGCGTTGCGCCCATCTATGTTTAACACCAGAAACCCATATTCTGTTAAAGCATCCGGATAGGTAAAGTTTTCGCGGAATGCATTGGTAGCGGGGCCACCATAGTTGCTTAGAATAACCGGATACTTTTTAGACGGATCAAAATTAGAGGGAAAATGAATAACGCCATGCAAAGGTGTAACACCATCGGCCGAAGTAAAGGTATATACTTCCACTTTCTTCAAACCAAGTTCTTCAAATTTGCTCATGTCGCTCTTGGCAAGTTCAGCTACAACTTTTCCTTTGCTGTCAATCAGCGAAGTGAAGGGAGCCATGTTGTATGTTTCGGCTACATCAATAAAAAATTTATTATCGGGAGAAAGTGTAATAGTATGGTTGTATGCCGGGTTGGTTAACCGTACATCTTTTGTTCCATCTAATTTTACACGATGCAGTTGCAGCTTCATGTGGTTATCGCCACTACGTGCCATGTAATACAACGTACCTTCTTTTTCATCTACTTTTACAATGCGCGAAACTTCAAAGGGATGTTCCGTAAGTGTAGAAATCAGTTTACCACTTAAGTCATACAGATAGTAGTTGTTATAGCCAGTTCGTTCCGAAGCCCAGATAAAGCGTTTGCCGTCTTTCAGTACACGAATTTCTGGTGAATTTTCGGTGTAACTGGCTAACCACTCTTCGCGTATCACCGTACGACTTTTACCGGTTGTCGGATCGGCAGCACGGTACTCCATAATATCCTGCTTGCGATTAGTGCTGTGGTATATTAACTCTTTGCTATCGGCAGTCCAGTTCATTCCATAAATGTATGTTCCCAGGTCGCCATCGTGAAAGGGCTTGCCATCGCGCAAGTCTAATAAGGTAGTTTTTTTTGTTTCGATGTCGTACACCATTAAATCAACAGGTAGATTGGCTGCACCCGCTTTGGGGTAGGCTTCAATTTCCAACGAATCCTGAAGTTTTAATTGATTCAGTAGCACATAAAACTTCTTAGCGTTCTTTTCATCAAACTTATAAAAGGCTACTTTCTTACTATCGGGCGACCACCAGATGGCTGTGTTTTGTCCAAGTTCTTCACCATATACCCACGTAGCAATTCCATATTTGATCTGATTCTGCTCGTTGCCTTCGGTAGTAATAGCAACCGCATTGTTACCATTCGCTTCACTAATGTACATATTACGATTTCTGGTATAAGCTTTCCATTTGCCATCGGGCGAGTTTGCAAAATCATATTGCCTGCCCCGAACGGGACGCGGAGGCATTCGTCTTTCAACAGCCGGAGCATCACCAACTTCCGTTACCTTTTTGGTTTTAACCGAATAACGGTACAGTTTTTTATCCTGCACATAGTCGAACGAGCTGCCATCTTCGCTCCAGGTTACCGACAAGGTTCCAGAATTAACAGATGTTCTGATTTGTGGTGCTACCTTGGTATACTGTTCATAGCCAGGCATGGCTTTGAGTTTGTCCTGGGCAATAGCTGCCAGCGGCAAACAAGCCAGCAGGCAGAGGTTTATAAACTTATTCATAGTAAACAAATTAAGTTTTGAAATTACATTAAAACCTGAATCTGTAAAGGATAATTCTACATGAATGGTTAAGGGTACTGTTAAACCGTGCTGTGGGTTATAAACGCTATTTATTATCTTTCCAACCCCAACCAAAAAGCAATGCGCGTTAAATCTACACTCCAGCTCATTCTCATTGCGCTGGTGGTTTTCAATTGCGAACAACCACCTGCCGATTTAAAATTGAAACAACTAAATCCTGCCGAAGCGGCAACGCTGGCGCGTACCATTCAGCAAACCGTAGTACCTCAAATAGACTCCGGCCTGGTGCTTACATTATGGGGCAGCGATTCGCTCGTGGCCGACCCGGTTTCTATTGATATTGACGATCAGGGCAGAATTTATTATACCCGCACCAATCGGCAGAAAGATTCTGAGTTTGATATTCGCGGACATCAGGACTGGGAGATTGGCTCAATCCAGTTGCAAACTATTGAGGAGAAGCGAGCATTTCTGAGGAAAGTACTCGCTCCGGAACACAGCGCTAAAAACCAATGGCTTGCTGATTTGAATGGAGATGGCTCGCACGACTGGCGCGACATGACTGTTCAAAAAGAGCACATCTATCGCATTGAAGATACAGATGGCGATGGCATAGCCGATAAATCGCAATTAGTAGTAGAAGACTTTAACGATGAAACAACCGATGCAGCCGGAGGTGTTTTGAAACATGGCGATGATTTGTTTGTTGCTATCGGCCCGGATCTGTGGCGCATCAAAGAAAACAAATGGGGTTTGGCAGAAACAAAAACATCACTCTCGCATGGTTATGGAATTCACATCGGCTTTGGCGGGCATGGTATGTCGGGTATTGAGGTTGGCCCGGATGGCCGCATCTATTGGCAGATTGGTGATATTGGTTTTAGTGGTGTAGGTACTAACGGAGAAAAATATGACCATGCTAACAGCGGAGTGGTGGTACGATCTGAACCCGATGGAAGCAATTTTGAAGTGTTTGCTTATGGCAATCGTAACACACACGAGTTTGTGTTTGATGAATACGGGAACATGATTAGTGAAGACAACGATGGAGATCACGCAGGTGAAAGCGAGCGACTGGTATATATCGTAGATGGTGCCGATATTGGCTGGCGCACCAACTGGCAGTTTGGAAAGTATAGAGATCCCGACAACAATACTTACAAAGTATGGATGGATGAAAAATTGTATATACCTCGCCACGAAGGGCAGGCGGCTTACATTCTCCCCACAATCAAAAATTTTGTGAATGGTCCAACGGGTATGCTATACAATCCTGGTACTGCATTAGGCGAGCGATTTAGGAATACATTTTTTATTGTGGAGTTTGTTGGTAACCCTACCCGTTCAGGTATTCACACATTTAAACTGAAACCAAAAGGCGCAACATTTGAATTTGTTGAATCAAAAATGATTTTAAGCGGAGTGCTGGCAACCGGCATTGATTTCGGTCCGGATGGTGCATTATATATGGGCGATTGGATTGAAGGTTGGGGAACAAAAGATTATGGTCGTATTTGGAAACTGGATGTAAAAGATCCCGATAAAGATACCCGAAATGAAACTGAACGATTGATCAAATCTGACTTTACGGATTGGAAGGACAACGAACTTGGAAAATTTTTAACACATGCTGATATGCGTGTTAGGCAAAAGGCACAGTTTGAACTGGCTTCGCGTAAGCAGGTTGAAGTTTTCAAAACGTACCTAAGTCAAAAAGAAAATCAGTTGGCGCGTGTGCATGCCATTTGGGGGTTGAGTCAGATAGCACGAAAAGATTTAGCAGTTGCTGAAAATCTAATTCCGTATTTAAAAGATGAGGACGCTGAAATTCGGGCCCAGGCTGCCCGGTGGCTGGGCGATGTGCGCTATGCAAAAGCTGCAGCAGAACTTATTCCATTGTTGAAAGATGAAACACCACGTGTAAAATTCTTTGCAGCCGAAGCATTAGGAAGAGTGGCAAGTGAACCTGCATTCGATGGCTTAGTTGAATTACTGCAAACCAATAACGATGAAGACGAATACATTCGCCATGCGGCCAGCCTCGCTCTTGCACGCATTGGTAAAGCCGATAAGTTGATGTCATTAAGTAGCCATCCGTCCAAAGCCGTTCGGTTAGGCGCTGTTCTGTCCCTTAGGCGATTACAACATCCTGGAATTGCCATATACCTGAACGATGTAGATGAGTTTATTGTAACCGAAACAGCGCGTGCCATCAATGACGATAAGTCGATACCAGAAGCGTTACCAGCACTCAGTAACCTGTTAGTAGAAACTGCATTTACGAACGAACCTTTAATCCGCAGGGCTATTAATGCAAACCTGCGCGTAGGCACAGAAGCAACCTTACAAAACTTGTTATTGTATCTGCAAAAGAAAGACGCGCCTATTGCCTTACGTGCCGAAGCTATTGCTGCATTAAGCACATGGGCTAAACCTTCTGTGCTGGATAGGGTAGATGGCCGTTACCGGGGAGAGATAACGCGCGACCTAGCTGAAGTTCAACAAAAATCAGCTACAGTATTAATCCAACAGCTTACTAATGCCGATGCAACTATTAGAAAACAAATTGCAAAAGCAATTGGAACGCTAAAGCTTGATGCTGCCGCACCACACTTGCTGGCGCGATTAAAAACCGACAACCAGCCTGAGGTAAAAACTGAAGCCTTGCGTGCTTTATCAAAATTGAATACCACACTTATGCAGGACGGAATCTCAACTGCATTAGCGGATAAAGACAAAAATGTACGCGTGGCAGGGTTGGATCTACTGGGTAAAGTAGATATAGATAAAAAGGTAATGGCTAACCTTTTGAGCGATGTTATAGGTACCCGTACCACAGAAGAACAACAGGCGGCCATCACCACATTAGGTACATTACCGCTTGATTTTTCGGAAAAAATATTCCAGAATCTTTTAACCAAACTTGAATCCAAGAAACTTGCTAACGAACTACAACTGGAATTAGCCGAAGCAATTGATAGTACAAAATCTCAACAACTGAAAGAACGCTTTACAAAAGCAATTCGTACACAATCGGCCGATTCGCTGGGGGCCAGTTTTGCTGGGGCGTTGTTAGGTGGCGATCCTAATAAAGGCGGAAGATTATTCTGGAGTCATCCTACTGCACAATGTGTGCGTTGTCATGCTATAGATGATTATGGAGGAACAGCCGGGCCACGTATTAACGGAGTGGCAAAACGACTAACACGCGAGCAATTGCTGGAGTCGCTCATTAACCCCAGTGCGCGTATTGCCGATGGATATGGAGTTGTTACACTCGAACTAACTTCAGGAAAAAAGGTAATTGGCATCCTGCAAAAGGAACAGCCCGATTCATTTGTATTGAAGCCAGGCGATAAGCCCGATACCGTCATCATGAAATCAGCGGTAAGCAAGCGTACAGATGCACCTTCCAGTATGCCTCCTATGCAATACCTGCTTACCAAGCGCGAGATTCGCGATGTGGTTAGCTTTTTGGTAACCCTGAAGGAGGAATAGCATGACACACTTTCCTGTTGTTGTGTTGGGTGTAGGTTCGATGGGCTCAGCTGCCTGTTATTATCTTACCAACCGGGGCGTAAAGGTGTTAGGGTTAGAACAATTTGATATTACCCACGAGTTTGGTTCGCATGCCGGGCAAAGTCGCATTATCCGTAAAGCATACTTTGAACATCCGGATTATGTACCGTTACTGCAGCGTGCCTATCAAAACTGGAAAGAGCTCGAAAGGGATTGTCATGCTCAATTGTATTTTCCTACCGGCCTATTGTATGCAGGAAAACCCGATGGCACATTAATAAAAGGTGTAAAAGAATCGGCAAAACTTTACGGAATAGAAGTAAATACATTAACAGAATCAGAAGTTAAATCCAGATTTCCACAATTTGTATTTCCAGATGGATATGATGTTTTGTTTGAGCCCGATGCCGGGTTTCTAACACCCGAGCGCAGCATCAAGGCGTTTGCAACAAAGGCCAAAGAGAAAGGGGCTGCTATTCATACACACGAAAGAGTAATAAGTTGGAAGCAAAAGGATAAACTAATCTATGTGGTAACCAATCAGCAAACGTATACATGCGATACACTAATTATTACCACAGGTGCATGGGCAGATAAATTTCTGCCTGATCTTGCCCCGCTGTTAACGGTTACCCGGCAGGTTCTTACCTGGACAATTCCACACCAGCCTGAGCAATTTCAACCTGATAAATTTCCATGCTGGTTAATTGATGATCATGATCAACCCGGTATGTATTATGGATTTCCGATGTTGGATGAACGTAAATTCGGATTGCCTGCTGGATTGAAATCGGCTTATCATTACCCGGGTATGCCAACCTCTGTTGCTGATGTAAACCGTGAGGTATCGCACGAAGAAGCACAGCAATTAACGCGTGCTATTTCAAAATACATTCCTACCAGTTGCAGGTCTATTCATCAAACTAAAACCTGTTTATACACCAATACACCCGATGAACACTTTATACTGGATTTCCTTCCGGGAAGTAAAAATGTAATAGTTGCTGCCGGTTTCAGCGGGCATGGTTTTAAGTTTGCATCTGTAATTGGCGAAATAGTAAGTGAACTTGTGGTAAACGGTAAAAGTAATTTACCGATAGGCTTTCTTAGTGCAACACGCTTTCAATGATTTAACCCGACTTTATGCTTACAAAAATCTGTCCTAAACTACCCATGCGTAACAAGACTATAACAAAAGAATTTTACCTGAACACATTAGGGTTTCAAACTCTGGGAAATTCTGATTTTGAAGGTTATCTGATGGTAGTAAAAGACGAAATCGAAATCCATTTCTTTGAGTTTAAAGAATTAAACCCTAAAGAAAATTACGGACAGGTTTATATTCATACAAATGCTATTGAAAAAGAATTCAGCGTAGCCAAGGCAAAAGGAATAAATTATAACCAATTAGAAACCAAGCCCTGGGGACAAAAGGAATTTTCTATTCTTGATCCTGACAACAACCTGCTAACGTTTGGTGCGGTTAAGTAGAATCATCTTTTCTTAAAACTGTATAGATAGGGTGCTTTATGTGCCTTGCCGGAATAGTGTTTCTCGTGCCGTTTCAGTACATCCGCAGCCAGCATTTTTCGTTGAAAGGTGGTTCTCCGTAGTTTGGTGCCTAGAATAACTTCGTAAACTTTTTGAAGTTCGTTCATCGTAAATTTTTTAGGCAGCAGGTTACCGCCTACCAGTTTACGATCCAGATTAACACGCAACGTTTGAATGGCTTTCTCTACAATCAGTTTATGATCCAGAATCAGTTTGGGTAGCTTTTTAATGGAATACCATTCGCACGAATCGGAAAGGGCATCCGGCCTGGGTGTTACATCTTTGTAATTAATAAGGGCATAGTAGGCTACTGTAATAAAACGATCCAGCATCCAGCGGTACATTTTCTTCACATCAACACCACTTGCCTCCAGCAAGGTTTGCATCACTTCGGGCTTAAACCTGCTTACATCGCCAAACGTATAGAACTGTTCCAGGTAAATATCTGTAAGTCCTGTGCGCTCATACAATCCCCGCAATACGGCATCGTTTAAATTTTCATTCGATTGTATAAAACCACCCGGCAAAGCAAACAGCCCGGTATTATGGTATTCCATAATTAATATTTTCAACTCCCCGTCTGAAAATCCAAAAATAACCGAGTCGTATGCAATATGGGGTAGAAAGGTTATTTTGGGCATGGGCGATTACTTTATTCAAAATTAACTGGCAAAATTCCGAAACCCTAATTATTATTGTTACAAAATGAGACAATAATGAAATATTACACATCTTTTCTATTCATGCTTGCTACAGTTGTTGCGGCATGGTCGCAGGGCAACAATGGTTTCCCTGTACAAACCAAAATTGAAAATGGAATTATTGAAGGCTTGTACGACACGCAGTCCGGGTTGCAATTCTATTTAGGTGTTCCTTTTGCAAAACCTCCGGTTGGCAATTTGCGCTGGAAGGCACCGCAGGCATTGGATAACTGGACAGGCGCTAAACAAACCAAGAAGTTTGGTCCACGCCCCGTACAGGCTATCGTATTTGGCGATATGAACTCACGCTCGGATGGAATTAGTGAGGATTGTTTATACCTGAACGTGTGGACACCCGCCAAACGCAATACAAGCGGCTTACCTGTACTGGTTTATTTCTATGGCGGTGGTTTTGTAGCAGGTGATGGATCTGAGCCTCGATATGATGGAGCCAGCATGGCCAAAAAAGGAATTGTTGTGGTTACCGTTAATTATCGGTTAGGTTTGTTTGGATTCCTTTCTCATCCAGAATTAAGTAAAGAAGCATCCTATAAAGGATCGGGTAATTACGGATACCTCGATCAGGCACACGCTCTGCAATGGGTACAAAAGAATATTGCAGCGTTTGGAGGCGACCCTAAGAAAGTTACCATTGCGGGAGAATCAGCGGGTTCAATTTCGGTAAGTGCTCAAATGGTTTCTCCGCTTTCGCGGAAATTGATTGCCGGTGCCATTGGCGAAAGTGGATCGGGTATTAGTGCGCTGGCTGCTGTATCGTTAGCCGAAGCAGAAAAGACAGGAGCAGAGTTTGCAAAAAATGCCGGCTATACATCGTTGGCTCAATTGCGGGCTGCATCAACACGCGACCTTTATGAAGCTTATGTTGATTCAAGACGGTTTGGTTTTCCTCCGGTAATTGATGGTTATTTCTTTACCAAGAGCATGCTCGCAACGTTCGAAGCCAAAGAACAAGCACAGGTTCCTTTATTGGTGGGTTGGAACTCAGCCGAAATTCCAGGTATGGCTTTTACGCAAGGTCCTATCACTGAGGATATTCTAATTAGTAAAGTTAAGGAAGCCTATCCCAACGATTGGGAAGAGGCACTAAAAGTTTATTCGCACGGCAATGCCAAAGAAGTGGAGTGGGCTGCTACTAACCTGGCATCCGATAGATTTATTTCCTACAGCACATGGAAATGGTTCGATACCCATCGCAAAAATAGCGCACAACCGGTTTATCGTTATCTCTATAGCAAACTTCGCCCGCCTTTGGTTGATAAAAATCTTACTCCGGGGTTGGCCGGTGGTACACAACAAGGCGGCATGAGAATGCCCGAACCAATAGGGGCGCCACATGCCTGCGAAATAGAGTACTGTATGGGTAATTTACACTTAGTGAAAGACTATGCCTGGACAGCGGATGATTATAAAGTATCCGAAACCATGTTAAACTACTTTGCTAACTTTATTAAAACCGGAAACCCGAATGGCGATAAACTTCCCGAGTGGCCGGCAGCGCAAGCCAATGATATCACACCCGCTGTAATGATTCTAGATACTGAATCAAAGGCAGTAAAATTCGATGATGCGCGATACTTATTTCAGGATAAAATGAACAAGCCAAAGTAACATTGCACGCAAAGATTTAGGTTACAGAAAAATAAAAATCCTTCAAGAATGCGAATCGGCATTATAACTATCCTGATTTTAGCTTGTGCATTCATTCAATTGAATGCACAAGCCCTGATAGAAACGGCTACCCAAAGTGGTAAAGTAAAAGGAAGTTGGAATGCTGATCGTAGTGTAATTTCCTTTAAAGGAATTCCCTTTGCTGCTCCTCCCGTTGGTGATCTGCGCTGGAAGGAACCTCAACCCGTAAAGCCCTGGTCGGGTGTTTTAACCTGCACTAAATTTTCGGCAAGTCCGTACCAAAGCAAACCTGCACCTTTTGCCATGTGGACCGAAGAGTTTATTGCTCCACCAGAACCTTTGAGTGAAGATTGCCTGTATCTGAATGTTTGGACACCTGCCAAATCATCGAAAGAAAAACTTCCTGTTCTTGTATGGATTTATGGAGGTGGATTTGTTTCAGGTTCTAGTGCATGTGCCGTATATGATGGAGAGGCTATGGCTAAAGAAGGGATAGTTTTTGTGAGTATTAATTATAGGGTGGGAGTGTTTGGTTTCTTTTCCCATCCCGATCTTACAAAAGAATCGGGTAAGAATGCTTCGGGTAATTATGCCTTGCTTGATCAACTTGCTGCGCTAAGATGGATTAAAGACAACATCAGTATGTTTGGTGGCGATCCAGACAAAGTAACCATTGCGGGGCAATCGGCAGGATCGTTTAGCGTACAGGCTTTAGTAGCTTCGCCTCTATCTAAAGGATTATTTCGTGGCGCCATTGCCCAAAGTGGCGCATCAATGAATCGATTCAATAAAAATTTAAAGAGCGCTGAGGCAACCGGAATCACATTATCACAAAAATTGAATTCAACCGGGGTTGCTGCTCTTCGTAAACTTCCGGCTGATAGTTTATTTACCTTGGCAAGCACATTACCTTTTGGTTCTTTTGCGCCTATTATTGATGGTTATGTGCTGCCTGATGCGATAGGCACTATCTTCAAAAACAAGAAACATAACGATGTGAACCTGCTTGCA
This sequence comes from Flammeovirgaceae bacterium UBA2786, assembly GCA_002352225.1. Taxonomy (GTDB): domain Bacteria; phylum Bacteroidota; class Bacteroidia; order Cytophagales; family Cyclobacteriaceae; genus ELB16-189. The sequence goes on along the minus strand of DEIA01000055.1, from coordinate 1,279 downwards.
GGTTGGGTAACAGGCGATGCCGCGTTAACCGGGCAACCCAAAAACGCTGAACAATTCAAAGCCTGGGCAACCGAAACTTATAAAAGCAAGGCACCCGAATTCTTAAAAGTTTTTCCGGCCACTACAGATGAAGTGGCAACCCACTCTCAAAATAAATTAGGCAACCTTACCTTTGCAGGGTATGCCAACCATGTATGGGCTTTGAGTAATTCCAACAACAGCTACCTATACCAGTTTAGTTACGTACCTACCGATAAACCGAACTTCCCCAATTACGGTGCGTTTCATACTTCTGAGGTTCCCTTTGCACTTAACACATTATCAAAATGGAAAAGACCCTGGAAGGATTCAGATTATGCTGTTGAAGCCGCCATGTCTTCCTACTGGATTAATTTTGTAAAAACAGGTAATCCGAACGGAAAAGATTTGCCAGAATGGAAAAAGTATGATGCTGTTACCAACAGTATAATGAACATAGATACTAAGCCACAAATGAAACCGGCTATGTTTAAACCCGAATTTCAATTTCTCGAATCAGTCGATTAGTTTTAACTATGAGGAATCTGACAGGAATTATAGTGTTGTTGCTATTCAGCACAATATCGGTACTTTCTCAAACAACTAAGCCTCGCACTATTGTTACTACCGATGGTGAATTAGATGACGTAGATTCATTTATACGCCTTTTGCTTCATGCCAATGAGTTTAAGATTGAAGGGTTGGTTATCAGTAGTTCTATGTGGCATTACAAAGGCGATGACAAGGGCACAAAATTTGTCTCTGAAATGGAGATGACAAAACAGTTGTATGGCGAACGCACGGAACTCCGGTGGCCCGGAACGGATTGGATTTACAACCTGATTGATGCGTACAGTAAAGTTTATCCTAATCTTAAGTTGCACTCACCCGGTTTTCCAACTGCTGAATATCTGCGTTCCGTTACACGGATTGGTAATATTGATTTTGAAGGTGAAATGGAAAAGGATACTGAGGGATCGGATTTCATTAAAGAAAAATTGATGGACAATTCTACCGAACCTCTTTACCTGCAGGTATGGGGTGGTACCAATACTATTGCCCGGGCACTTAAGTCAATAGAAGACCAGTATAAGAACACAGCTCAATGGCCATCGATCTATAAAAAAGTTTGTGATAAGGCCATTATCTATGCCATTCTCGATCAGGATGCCACCTATCGAAAATATGTTTCGAAAAACTGGCCCGATGTTACGATCTACTATAATGCCAATCAATTTTGGTGCTTTGCCTATTTCTGGAA
>DEIA01000016.1 GCA_002352225.1 Flammeovirgaceae bacterium UBA2786 | reverse complement strand
TCGATTTCTATGGATCAAACAAGTGCCCTTTCATATTTTTTTTGATAGTCTCGGTTTTGGTTTATACACACAAACACACGTGTTATTAACTTATTACGCACAGCATTTAGCACGGCCATCTTGTTTTTTCCGTCAGCCACTTTTCGCAGATAGTAATTGCGTAATTCCCCTTCGCATTGTGTGGCCGATAGCGCAGCCATGTGCAGCAGCCGCTTCATCCCCATATCTGCCATTTTAGAGACACGGGTTCGGCCGCGCACGGCCGTTCCCGATCTATGCTCGAACGGTGCCACGCCTGCATGACAAGCAAACTTCTTAGGGTTCTTGATTTGTTCAAATGCACCGGTGGCCACGATGAGGTTGAATGCAGTGATCGGTCCTATGCCTGTTACCGAAGTGGCTCTATGGAACAAGGTATTTAAGCTCTTATCGGATTTAACGACTGCATAAATTTTTTCCTCCACCTTATATATGCTCTTGTCGATTGCCTTTAAAGAATTTTTGGAGTTAGACACCAGATCTTTAACCAACTGGGCATCTAAATAGCCTTTGCATTCTTTTGTGGAGACTTCCAACTGGAGTTTCGTTTTTATCAACAAATCTCGCTGTGAGAGTAGGGCCTTGAGGCGATGTAGGTTGACGGGTTGGGGTTTCCATACCTTAAGGCTGTCCCTGTTTTTGTAAGCGTATTGTGCAATGCGCACGGCATCCACCGCATCGCTCTTGCCGCGAGTCATGCCCTGCGACTGTTTAATCTGCAAGGCAGGCTCCACACAGATGTGAAACTTTGATTCCCCTAATGATTTTAGCAATGGATAGTTGTAGATGCCTGTGTGTTCCATGCATATCCATGCTTGATCGGTTGCCAGTTGAAACTGTTTAGCGTAAGGAGCAAAGAAAACATCGATACTGTGTGGGTCATTATCGATTACATGGCTGGAAAGCAGCACCCCGTCTTTGAGCAAGGCAACATCCAATGTTTTTTTCGACACATCGATCCCGAAATAATAATTTGCCATCTTCTGATTAATTTTGATTGAACAATAAATTTTCCAGTTAACGTTTCTGAACACTATCGAACCCTTGATAATAGGCCGCGAGCCTGAATTTCTATTTGATGCTTGTTCAGAAAGCCGGCAGGGAATTGAATCGAAGCATAGGTCTCTAACCTGGGGACTCCGTTAATTCGCCCCTGCCGGTGTTAACTGTTATCCACAAATTCACATTTTTCAAAAAGAAAAAAGAAGCAAAAAAGAAAATATGATGATTATAGTGAATGGATATGAATTCAATGTGAATACAAACCTAAAGGGACACTGCGTTTAGAAAGAACCCTGCTTTTTCTTCACTGGCAACTTTAACAACCACAACGGGATAAGTGCATCAACCTTCAAACTCCGACAACTCCAGCCAACGCAGTGTTTTCATGTCTAACTCCTCGCCTGCCTGTTTTACCTGCGCGGCAAGTTCCTGCAATTTAACGTGGTCTGTAATGCCGCTATTCAGTTCGCCCGTAAGGGTTGTTTTTTTACTTTCTAATATCTGAATTTCAGTTGCCAGACGCTCAAATTCCTGCTTTTCTTTAAAATTAAGACGTTTTTTAGTCACCTTTGGCTTTGGCTCAGGAGCTATAGATTCAGTTGATTCTGGTTCGCTGGTTTGCCCATCGGCCCACAGCCGGTAATCTGAATAATTACCATTAAACAGTCTGATTTTTCCATCGCCTTCAAAGATGAAAAGTTGCTCTACCAGATGATCCATAAAATACCGGTCGTGCGAAACCAGCACCAGGCAGCCGTTAAACTTTTCCAGAAAGTCTTCCAGCACATTTAGTGTATCGATATCAAAATCATTGGTGGGTTCATCCAGCACCAGGAAGTTCGGATTGCGTACCAGTACTTTTAAAAGCTGAAGTCGTTTCTTCTCTCCCCCACTCAACTTCTCAATAAAGTTGTATTGCTTTTCGGGAGGAAATAAAAATGTATCTAAAAACTTGGAAGCAGAAACCTGCGAACCATCTGCCAATGTAATAAACTCTGCTATCTCTTTTACTTCTTCAATTACCCGGTGTGCCGGATTCAGGTCTTCTACTTCTTGTGTAAAGTATCCGATTTTTGTTGTTACACCCGGAATGATTTCACCACTATCAGGTTTAGTCTTACCAGTAAGCATATCTAAAAAAGTAGATTTACCCACACCGTTTTTACCCACTACGCCAATACGATCTTTCTTTTTGAAAACGTACGAGAAGGTATCTACCATTACCGCATGGCCATAGCTTTTGCTCACCTTATGAAGTTCAATCACTTTGCCTCCTTGCCGTGCTTCCTGCACATCCAGTTCCAGCTTGTCTTTCTTCAGGTTTACCGATGCTTTTTCCTGTAAATCGTAAAAGGCATCGATGCGGTATTTGGCTTTTGTGCCCCGTGCCCTGGGTTGCTTGCGCATCCACTCCAACTCCTTTTTTAAAAGGTTTCGGGCCTTGGAAACTTCCGTCTTTAGCATCTCTTCCCGCTCAGATTTCTTCTCCAAAAAATAGGCGTAATTGCCTTTATACCTATAAAGTTTACCCCGGTCAAGTTCCAGAATCTCGTTTGCAACGTTATCGAGAAAGTAGCGGTCGTGGGTTACCATCAGGAGGGTAATGTTTTGGCCACTCAGGTAGCTCTCAAGCCATTCAATTGCTTCCAGGTCTAAGTGGTTGGTGGGCTCATCCATAATGATGAGATCGGGTTCGGCCAATAGCATCTGGGCCAGAAAGATTCGCTTACGCTGACCGCCCGATAGCTCGCCAAAAGGTTGATCGAGGTTGGTGATACCCAGCTTGCCGGTTATGGTCTGCACTTTAGCATCGTAGTCCCAGGCATTAAGCGCTTCCATCTGCTCAAGGGCATGTTGCATACGATCGGGCGATACGTTAGGATCGTGAAGGCACGACTCATATTCATTTACAGCCGCAGCCACGCGATTATTCTTATCGAAGATAATTTCCTTTACGGTTAGCTGCTCATCGGCAACGGGTTGTTGGGTTAGGAAACCAGGCTTGATTCCTTCGCGCATACTTATAACACCCGCATCGGAAGGCAGTTGGCCGGTAAGGAGTTTAAGTAAAGTAGATTTACCCGTACCATTCTCACCCACCAGGGCAAGTTTTTCGCCCTGGCCAATTCCTAAAGTAATATCTTTAAACAACCATCGATCGTTAAATGACTTGGCAATTCCTTCTGCAGATAAATAATTCACAACAAAAAATTAAAAGTCTGCAAAGGTAGCACAAGACAGTTAGCCGCGAAGGTTATAACCGCAGGTGTTTAGAAAAATAAAATTCGCAGGGCAATAATCAGACGGTGCGCGATTGCTTCATATAGAAACAAAAAAAGCACAACCCAAGTTGAAAAAGTGCCGTAGCTGCGATGGCAAAAAATAACATCATAGAGTCCATCAGTTAAATATTAAATATAAAGTTAAAGTAAATTATGTAAAAACACAGTAAATCAATTAGTTATATTAAAATTTTTAGTAATCAATTGACTATGAATCCAGTAGAAATGTTAGCCCAGCCTCTTTCCAGAGCTAAAAAGGATAAAATAGTAAGGTATGTGGGTACAAGTCAGCAACGTTTTGATGAGTTAATGAGGGCTCTTATTCACGGGCCTTATGGGGCTACGCAACGGGCTGCCTGGGCGTTAAGCTATTGCGTAGAAAGCCACCCCGGCTTGTTGGGTAAACATTTTAATGTTGTTATAAAATTTTTAGAGAATCCATACACATCCGAAGCGCTTAAACGAAATCTATTACGAACACTCCAGTTCGTTAAAATTCCAACCCGCTACCAGGGTCGGGTTGTTGATTGTTGCTTAGCCTTTTTACGTGGTAAGGAACCTGTAGCCATAAAAGTTTTTGCCATGACGGTACTGGCTGATCTGGCCCAACGTAATAGTGAACTTAAAAACGAAATAATTCCACTACTTACAGCGCAACTCCCCTATGGCTCGGCCGGGTTTGTATCGCGGGCAACGCGGGTGTTAAAGCAATTGAAGTGAATTTTTATTGCGTTACGCCCGTATGGGCTAGCAGGAAACGGTATGAGAGCGGTAATATTTCTAATCAACATTTAAAGCCTACTTTTGCACACGATGTCTGGCACCCGTCACATTTGTAAAAGTTGTGGTAACGAGTTTACCGGAAGTTTTTGCAACATCTGCGGAGAAAAGATTCTTACTTCTGCCGATAAATCATTTAAGACCATTCTGAATTCGGTTCTGCTCACCATTACTTTTGCCGATAGTAAATTTATTCGTACCCTTTGGCAGGTGTTACGAAAACCGGGTACGGTTGCCCGCGATTTTTCATTGGGCAAGCGAGTAAAGAACATTAGCCCCATGTCGTTGTTCTTTATTCTTAATCTTATTTATTTTTTCTTTCCGGTTATACAGCTTTTCAATGCTTCGCTCAATACCCAACTCATGTCGCCTTTTAGCGGATTTTATAAAACTATTATAGCCACTAAGGCTGTAAGCCTGGGGGTAGATGTAAACACCTTTGCTATGCTGTATAATTTAAAGACCGCTACACTTGCAAAATTAATGGTAATGGTTTTTGTGGTGATAAGTTCGCTTCCGCTTAATCTGTTGTATTGGAAGAAGAATAAATTTTTTATGGATCACGTGGGGTATGCTGTTGAACTGGCCAGCTTTAACCTGTTTGTGAATGCCATTTTGCTAACCCTTATTGTGCGGTTGTTTGGGCTAGGCACTTATCTGGATGAAACCATACTTACTGTGATTTTTATTTCCACTAATCTCTATTTCGTTTTGCGAAGCAGTTATACCTTCTACCACGAACGTGGATGGCGCCTGGTGATTAAGTCGGTGGTGCTTATTCTGTTTCTGAAAGTAGCACTTGAAATTTACAGGAGCATTCTCTTCTTTATAACAGTATTTATGCTGTGATTAGTGCAGTGAGCGCATTAAGCTGGCAATAAGATCTTCGGCCTGGCTTTGATCTTCACCCGAAAGGTTGCGGTACGTAAGCAAATGCTTTATTGCTTCGTTAATCTCATTATTCAAAGCCAGTGTAATTCCAAGATTAAAATAACTATTTGGGAAAGAGGGTTCAATTTCTATAGAAATGGCGTAATGAATCTTTGCTAACGCAAGGTTGCCTATTTCGGCATATACATTTGCCAGGTTGTAGTGCGCCTCGAAATGGCGTGGATCTGCCTTTAACGATTTGGTAAAACAATCTACAGCTTTGGTGTATTGCTTTTTGCCCGACTCAATAATACCCAGATTACAATACGCATCGGCCACAGAATCTCCGGCTTCAATTGCTTTCTGATATTGTTGCCCTGCCCGGTTATCGCCCTGCTCATCTAACAAAAGCGCTTCTTCAAATGCAGTAAGTTTGTTGAGGTTAATAACTCTGGCTTCCCCAAATAAATGCAGTTGGCCATGCGTATTGGTTTCGGTATCCGGTTTCTTTTTTCGAACCGGCTTAAACCCAAATTTTTCAGGATTAGGAACAGGAAACTGGATTATTTTGGCCATTGAACAAAGGTAGCCAAACTTTGTATACGGTGTTAGTAAGAATGGGCAATGATGAGGCTGGCTGTTTCAGAAACAATAGACAGAACGGAATTTAAACAACGAAAATCAACTTGCTTTTTTGCGTATAACTTTTTTACTCTCTTTCTCCACTTTCATAGTGGTGCCTTTGGCTTTCTCCATGGGTTTCTTTTTTGCAGCTTCAATGCTGGCTTTAAGGGCTGTCATAATATCTACTACCACAGGCTCTTCTTCCGCTACCATTACAATCTCTTTACCAGCAATTTTTGCATCGATAATAGCCTTTAATGCATCGTAATAATGGTCCTTCATTTCGATCTTCGAGAATGTGGTAGTCATGGAATCTACTAATGTCTTAGCCAGTTTTAACTGCTCTTTATCAGCCTTTACTTCCAGCAACTGGGGTACTTCACCCATTCTGCGCACTTCGTTTGGATATCGTAATCGGTACATCAGAATACCGCCTTCATGTGGTGATATTAATACCGGGGTTTCGCGATCGCGCAAAACAACTTTGCCTACCCCCACTTTACCGCTATCTTTCAATGTTTGACAAAGTAAACCGTATGTCTTGGCTGCCATGTCACCATCGGGGCCAACAAAGTATGGAGATTCAAACAAGGTGTGGTGTACTTCTTCACCTTTTACAAACCCTTCAATTTCAATTATCTTTTCGCTTTTCAGTTTTACTTTATTCAAGTCATCTTGCTCTACAATTACAAACTGCCCAGGCTCGTACTGATAGCCCTTTACAATATCTTCGTTCTTTAATGGCTGCCCGGTAACCTTGTCCTTTTTTTCGTAGCTAACAGGGTTATGCCCATCGCGGCTAAGCAGGTTAAAACTTATCGTTAAGCCTGTATCGATGGCATTGTAAATGCGGATGGGAATAGTTACCAAAGAGAACTGTATGTGTCCTTTCCAGATGGCTCGCATATTATCTTAGTTTAAAAAATTAACTACAAGGCACTAAGTTATTGACTATGAATGGTTTTTCAAAATTTGTTTTACTGGTAGAATCCGCCAAAAGCGATGGGGTAATATGCCACATTACGTTTGCGGCAGCCTCACTCCGCCTGTAATTACCTTTTGCAATTACCCGATATTATACACCTTTGAGTATGGCTTTACTCCGACTTACTCTTTTATTTGTTGTATGGGTTATCCATACTGGCCATGCACAGGAAAGACGAACGGCTCAGTATTTTTTCGATAAGGCCGAAAGTGCACACACGGCCCGATCTTACAAAACCGCATTGGCTCATTTAAACGAATGTCTGCGTCTGGATCCTTACTTTATGGAGGCCTACTTTAACCGGGCACAGGTACGCGAAGCTTTAGGCGATAAGCAAGGAGCTTTAACCGATTACAATATTTACCTGGAACGTAATCCGGAAAATAAAGAAGCATTATTTAGCCGGGCTGTAAGTCGGTTTGAGTATGGCCAATGGGCGATGGCTAAAGAAGACTTTCAAAAATTACTGAAGCTTGCAATAAGTGGCGAAACCAATACTATTTTTTTTCAAACCCAAAAGGGAGATGACGGAGTAAGCCGGGCGTTTTCTGCGGGTAACAATTTAAGACCTATTTTTTTTGATTACCTGGGGCAGATTGAACTGAAACTCAAAAACTACACGCAGGCAAAGATTTGTTTTGATTCGGCTATTCGGTTAGCACCTGAACAAATCAACTTCTACATAGGGCGAGGTTTGGCGCTTCAACAAATTGGAGACACAACACAAGCGCGACTGGATTTTAATAAAGTTTTACAACTGGATGCTGAGAACAGTCTTGCACGACATAACCTGGCCTTGCTGGGCCGTAATCAATCTTTTGCTGAGACCGAAAAACTATTAACGGAAGCGATTGAAGCCAATCCTAAACTCCCCTACTCTTATGTTGAGCGGGGTTTGTTGAGATTAAATTCCGGAAACACACAGGGTGCGCTAAGCGATTATAATGAAGCTATTAAACTGGAACCCGATAACTATGAGTATCTTTTAAACAGAGGCCTGGTGAAAGAACGCATTAAAGATTACGATGGAGCGCTAACCGATTATAAAAAAGTGATCGAACTAAAACCGGAGTATGAGAAAGGTTGGCTTAGTCATGGAAACGTAATGGTAAATTTAAACCGGGTTACCGAAGCCATTGAAGATTATACTACGGCCATAACATATTACCCCGATTATGGACTTGCTTATTATAATCGCGCACAGGCCTGGCACCGGTTAGGAAAAACTACTGAGGCTTGTAATGACCTGAGGAAGGCTAAAGCGCTTGGTTTTTTGATCGCACCAAAAGTAGAAGCTACTATTTGTAAATAAATATAACGAAGTAGGTTATTGAACAAACTTTCGGAATGTGTTGTTTATTACCAAAAGCCCTGGCATACTAAAAATAATTGTCGAAGATGAAACCCTATATTGAAGCCTCCTACACACCTGTTCAGTATTGCTACCGCGAGGTAATTGAAGATATGATTACCACACACCGAACCGGAAAAGTATTTTACTTCAATGCAAAAGGTGAAGTGGACTGTGTAGAAGGTGAGGTAGTGGCACTAACCGAGCTAACAAGCAAAGGGTTATTTATAAATCTGGCTCCGGAAGCTACTGTTCGGATAGACCGCATCATTACACTTTTTGGTAAACCGGGTGCTGCCTATGACGAATACGATGCCTATGCAAACGCTTGTATGGAATGCAATTATGGAGAGGATTGGGAAGAAAGTAAGTAAGTAAGGATATTTCTATTTCAGGGAAGTTGGTGGAGTTGTAGGCTCCTCTTTTTTAGGCCATTAAAAAGTATAAAGCCAGCGGTGCCTACAACTTAACAAGTCATTTTTTAGATACTAATTTAATACCATAAGGTTGCGGCAGCTCGTGTTGCTTGTATATCCATCCGCTGCCCAGAATGCTTTTTAGCGCTTCGCCCGTGGCGGCTTTTTTATCTGCGATTTTTGTAATCCCTCCAGTGGCATCACTCATAGTGGCACCGTTGTAAAAATCCACATAAACGCAATGGTCGGCTCTGTAGTTAATAGGAATTTTATTGCCACCCATATACTCACTTACAATTCCATCGGGTATGGAGGAAACGATTCCTCCCAACTGAACTTTTTCACGTTTAAAATTTTTGCCTAAGTCGATTTTACCGGTAGCCAGGCAATTAACAGCTTCATATCTTTTAATTCCAAGGCCAAGGCCAATCAAACCAAATCCACCGGTATTAAACGCGCCAATGATTCCTCCTGCATGTACCTCCCGCCCCTCGCCAATCTGTATAGCCACATGAGACGCGCAATTTTCAATAAAGCCGTAGCGCGGACTTCCACTAATGCCGCCTACATTGATCGCGCCTTTTCCTTTTGGTTTTGTGATAGACACAGCAATGGTTCCGTTGGCTACACTGTTAATAATATTAGTGGACGCTCCGTGCAAGCCACCCACGTAAAGATCAAGATGCTTATCCATTTCTGTGTCGGCTTTTGTTGCTGCAGAAGTAGCATGGGTGTTAATGCTAAGATCTGATGTGCAATTGACAGTGGTACTATATCCTTCACCTACAATTCCTCCCACGTGAATTTCGCCTCCGTTTTGACTCTTGGTTGTTAGCTTTAAACTGCCCCTTACAGAACATCCGTTGATTTCACCTCCCCAACCCCCAGAAGCAATTCCTGATACACAAACAAACGTAAAATCAGAATGACTATCCTCAACGCTTACATTCACCTTGCCTGATGTATGACAATTTTGTACAGTCGATTCGCCATGCAAGAATCCGATAAGGGGCGAGGCATAAAGGTAGGATGCCTTCAAATCGCCTTCATCTTTCAGTTCAAATTCAATCAGGTAATTGTCAATTGAAACATCTTTTATTGTACAGTTAACGGCTGCTCCAAACAGAGCGATAGTATTTTTTGCTCTCCTGAAGGTCAGGTTTTTTATATGATGCCCATTGCCTTCAAAGATTCCCTGAAACGCTTTTTGCCACCATTGAGGATAGGCATATTCATAAGTTCCGTCATAGTCGCCAATGGGTTTCCACTCTACTCCTGTTAAATCAATGTCATTTTCCAATACATACCAGCCTTTCAGGTCTTGCTGTATTGCCTGTAAATCAGAGATACTTTTTATTTTGGTAGGCTTAACCCAACGGGCATATAGCGTTATGTTTTCGGAGACTGCCATGGTGTTGGGCAATCCGCTGTGATCCAACATTTTCAACATCTCTAACGCTCGTTCACCAAAAATCCATTCTTCGTTGGAGTAGCCATTTGTTAACACCGGATTTGGCGAAATGTACCAGCCCGCTAACCGATAGCCCTCTCTGTTGTAGGCGGGCTTTTGATCTGATTTTATATACCCTCCTTGCTCAACTTGCAAGGGTTCAATTGCCGGGGAATTTTCAAAATTCAAATCGAAGTACACCTTATTGAATACCTTCCCGGTATCGGCATTTTGCCCCACCGACCATGTACTATCCAACACCATCAAGCCGATTGGAATAAGGATAAAGATTCTTGCTAGTTTTTTCATGCGTAGTTATTTTTCAATGATCCTTACCGGTCCGACAAGACCACTCGGTACAATTGTTTTTTCTTTAAAGCGAAACTGAAGGTATTGTTTGTTTCCATTGGCTGCTTCGCCAACAAAACCGTTTCTCCTGCTGGTAGTAATTTCCACTTCTACGGTGTTCTCTCCTTTCTTCAAATATTTGGTGATGTTTAATTGATAGGGAGCATAAATCATTTTGCCCGCATCGGTACCGTTTATTTTTACCTTAGCCGTGTAGTAAACTTTACCCAGGTCGATGAAGTATTGTTTTGCTTTAGCTGGTTTGAGCCTGAACACAGCGCTGTACTTTCCTTTGCGGGATTCGTATTTGGTTTGATCATTTTCACGCCAGTCGAAGAGCTTTGTATTGTCAAACTTTTTGTCTCCTATCACCAAGTTCCAGGTTTCTATCTGCAAGAGTTCTTTCCCTGCATCCGTTACAGGTTGGAGGGTACCTGCGGTTATCGGATTCTTTGATGCCAGCAGGAAAATAGAACCGTACGGTGCCATTCGGAAAGAAACTTCCTCTTCTGTTGCCAATGACTGCCCCGTGCTTGCATCAAACCAATACCGGTGTGGCAAATTTTTATCAACGCTGAGACGAATTGTTTGCCATTGGTCTGATTGATTGCATATGAATTTGATCAGACTTCCATCCGTCATTTGCCGGTTAATTTGTCGTGACCAGATAGTGGGTTCGGCAAACCGGATGAGTTGTTCAATCTGATTTACGGGCAGCGCATTATCTTTCACAACCACTGTTTTACCGGCTGACCAAATTTGGCGCGACAATTCCTGAACAATTTTGTCGTTTTGTTCATAGTTCAGGTAAGAGGGTTGTTTAGCGGGTTCGTCTCCCACAACCCAGATTTTCATTCCCCGGTTGCTGAGTTCTTTTACTTTTTCAACGGTCTTCAAATTAATGTAAGGCAGGTTAGCCAGAATGAGCGCCTGGTATTCATTACCGTTGATGATTAAGGTATTGTTGCTCCAAGCAGCATTTTGCAACGACTCGTCATTGACAAACTCCCAGGTAATACCTTGTGCTTCCAACTTGTTGACGATAGGCCAGAGCCCTTTATACCATTCGGAAATTTCTCCCTTGCTTGATTGCGACATGTTGCCCATTTCCGGTTCCACACCTTTAAAATGACCACCCACCAAAAGCTCATTCGGGTTTGGCACGATTTGATTTTCTGCGAAGCTGATGAACGGCATATAGATCAGCACATCGTGCTGGGGCTTGCCTGCTCTCAGCGCGTATTGACATCGGGTGAGGTATGCGTTAATGTCCTTTATATCATTCCAAAATGGATCGCTTTCATTTATCCCCGATGAAAAGCTAACCATGGGAAGAAATGGCGATGACCAGGGGTTCCAACCTTCGGCAGGATATTCACCAGAGTTATATTTGTACGGAGTGCCATGATAGATAAAGTGGTTGACTCCGCTTGCCAGCGACTTGTCTGCCCAGACTTTAATTTTCTGCGGAGTAGTCATTTCAGCGCGCTGAATGGCCACAAAAGATTCCTGCGAAACAATCGGCCGGTTATATAAATGTGCACCTGACGTTGCGAGTTTCAATGCCCCCTCTGATCCATCAGCAAAAAGTTGTTCCGTCTCCGGCAGGTCAGCAGCACCGGCACTTCCAATTGGGTCAAGAGGAAATCCGTATGCCTGCGTACGATGAAGCATGCCATGCTCACGCATCCAATTGTTACTGGTTTTTATAAAATTGGTTTTGAATACTTCATTCACAGCCAGGTCATAGTCATACATCAGTCTCCAATGCTGCGCAGTATCGATGCTATAAGGAATAGGATCGTTGTAATACCTCATGCCTAAATACATAGGATGATTGTAGCCTTGCTTAAAGACGGTACTTAAGAAAGGCGTGATATCGTAACCATTTAGTTTTTTAAAGGTTGCTTTGATATCGGGTGAGACCATTCGGTGTACATGAAATTCGTAGCTATCGTTGAAGACGGCCCGAAGAGGTGAACCATAATATTGAGGCAGCCCGGTGCGGTCTCCCAGCAGGTAGTCATACGATTTTGAAACAATGGACGGATCTAAATGATCAACCACATAGTTACTTCCTCTTTTTGCTACCAGCGATGGTTGTTCTCCGGTAGGAATACTCCACGTGGCAATTAACCGCCACGCACCTTCCGTTGGAACTTTCCAGATCAGCCAGTTTCCTTTTTCAGATGATGTAAATTTTTCGGTAAGATCCACCAATGAGCTTTTGTCCATCAGGATCTGCCCGTGCGCTCCCACTGTGGTTTTGGCTGCCACTACACTTAACAAAACTCCCCACTCAGTAAACACTTTATTGGGAGAAGCCCCCATTCCGGATGCGTGTTCGATTTTCATCATGGGTACGGGACCGTTAAACGTGCTGCCGGATTGAAGGATCGTGTCGGCAACACCCAGGCTCCGCATACTCACTTTTGGATCAAAAAACTGTCCACCCATTGGCCAGCCGCTACCCCCGTTCATATCAACCGTTACCTTCGAAATTTTCGCCTGGTCCATTACCGCCTTTAAGTGTTTAAAAAACTCAGGCGTATTCCAACTGTAAATGCGATCACTTGTTTCTTTTTCGGAGGCCAGATTTAGTCCCACCGTTAGTGGCTGTATTTCCACACCACCAAAACCCTGATCGGCAAGGAGTTTCACTTCACGCTGAAGTTCTTCGCTGGTCACGTCATTTCCTGGCCACCACCAGCGGGTGAATGGACCGAATTCGCGAGGCGGATTTTTAAAAGTCTGCGCATCGAAATCAAAAACAGGAAACCATTTTTCATTTGCAGATGGTGTTTTCGCTTTGGGTAGAATGGTAGAAGCACCATAGTACATACTCGCTTCTATTCCAAAAGCCTTTGGATCTTCTTTCCATGCAGGCTCCTCTTTTTGTTGATCCGGTGTCTTTTTTGAATCGCTATTTTGTGATAAAATTCCTGCTTTGAGCCTTGTGGCTTTTGCTTCGAACATATTCATGAGCGAGCCTTTCAGATTATCGGCATCTACTTTATTCAGCGTAACCGAAACATCAAAGCCCTGTGCGGAGAAAGAGATTTCAATGCCATCTTTGTTTTCTATTACTTTAGTTAAAGGAGTTGGTTTCCCTTTTCCTGATGGGTCCACCATCTCACCTGTGAGGTTTCCATTTTTTCTCTCCAGAACCAGACGAGAAACGCCATCGCCTTGCGGTGTGCCGATGAAGGTCAATACCCACTTGCCAACATAAAAGTCTGTTGGAGCGGAAGCCGGATTTTGATTCTGGATCTGGGCATTTGCCAGAGACGTGATCAAAACAATCAAGCATAGTGTAACAAATTTCGGTGCGGCATGTAACATACTCCGGTGTGTTTAATGAGAGATATCGATGACAAACATAGCAAATATTTATTTATTATCTATTTTATAGATAATATAATTTATACGAAATACACTGTTAATTTGTTTCAAATTTCAACTTTTTGTAGTTTTGCTGAGCAAACACCTCAAATTTGACCTAAATATTATGTTGGATTTTACCAGCGAGGGAATAATCAAACAACTGTCTATTGACTGCGTGGTTTTTGGCTACGAACAGGCAACACTGAAAATCCTTTTGCCAAAGCTTTTATCGAAGGGTGAATTCTGGGTGTTACCCAGCGGATTTATCGGGCAACATGAGGGAGTTGATGAAGCGGCTAAAAGGATTTTGAAAGAGCGGACTGGAATTGACGAAATATACCTGGATCAGTGCAGGGTATATGGAGGTGCGGAGCGAAATAACAAGAGCTTTATTGAACAGTTTCTCAATTTGAGCCATGAAACAGGAAACTTCTTTGACAAGGATAGACTTAAACCCTTCGAAGATCGGTTTATTTCCGTTAGCTACTATGCATTGGTTAATATACAAAAGACTAAACCGGTTAAATCCAACATTGATGAATCCATTGAATGGTATGACGTTAAGAATCTACCCCATCTTATTTTAGACCATAACCAAATGGTTTTGGATGCACTTGAGGCGCTCAGGAATAATCTGGACCGCAAACTGATTGGCTTCAATCTGCTGCCCGATGAATTTACCATGAAAGAACTTCAGGAACTGTATGAGGCCGTTTATGATCGTCCCTTTCCCAACAATAATTTTCAAAAAAGAATACTTGCTCTTAACGTGCTTGAGCGATTGGGCAAAAAATTTAGTGGAGAAAAGAACAAAGCTCCGTATTTGTATCGGTTCAGGAATTCTGGCTCGTTGGCGTGAAGCACACACCTTGTGTGTACTCCACCCCTATTGACAAATCTTACTAATTCTCAATCCAGCAAATACCAATTCGCAGCGCCACCGATTACTTTTTCCATAAACCCGGAAACGCTCTTCTTAAAGCCTCCCGCATTTTCAACTTCTAATTGTTTGTCAATGGCTTCATCAAGTCTGCGAAACGCGCCCATGCTTCTTTCAAGTCCGCCCTCTTTGTTGCGAAGTAGCCACAGCCTTTTGAATTCCTCTTGCATGTGGTGCGATCGTTGTTTCATGTCTTTCAGGTAAGCAATTCTTTCCTCACTCGTCCAGTTGCTTTTTTGAATTCCATAATTTCTGATTTCTGCGCCAAGCTTAACCATCTCAATACCATTTTGAAGCTGGTAGGCCACATCCTGAATTTCTGTATTGTGGCTATTCATTACTTCAACATTGTTTTTACTTATTATTTCTTTTAAAGTTGCATCCAACCCTTCCAGGTTTTTATTCAAGGCTTCCACTTCAAATACTTTTTGGTTTCCGAAGCGATCTTCAATCACTTTTGAGAAATCTTCACCACCCAGTTCAGGAAGTTTTTTTGCTATGGCATCGTAAATTGTTTTTTCCAATACCGGATCGACCAACCCAAACTGGTAGGCCATAAAGTTATGGCTCATATTGGGTAAGTGACTTTCTTCAAAGCGATATGAGCGGCCCATATCCATGATGATTTCAGCTAACTGCGGGTTATCGAAGATGAACGCATTCATATACCGCTCAATGGATAATTTTCTGGAACTGCTGCTGTTCCAGCTAATAGCACCGGCATATACATAACCCGGATAGCTTACGGGTTGTTGCTGCCAATGTCCCATATCACCCCAATCGGTAAGTACCATCCCCTTAGCTCCGTTCTTCTTTCCGTTTAATACTGCGTTCTCGATATTACCCAACATATTATCTGTGCGGCCAGTAAGGGTCATCCAACTGCTGGTGCCGGGACAAACCACAAACTCCAGCCCGGCATCTTTAATGCGTTTGGTGTTGCGATCGAATTGATGCTCAGCTTCATAGCCCCATTCCAACACCGTTATGTCTTTAGGTAGTTGACTGAGAATTTCGGGGTGCTTGCCTACAATATCGCCCCACATCCAAAATTCTTTTTGTTCGGCTTTAGCCAGTGCGTACACCTTTAAAACAAAGTTTAGATAAAGCTGCCCCACTCCAATTTCCTTTGCCACTTCTGCCGTATTGCAATGCCCCAGTTCAAAAGGTTCGTCAAGATTAGCGTTGAATTTATTGGAACTGAAATTTGGTAAAATATCTTTAATCATTTGACCCACCAATTGAATACTCTCTTCCTTTGTTGGGTCGAGCGTTGTTTTCATTTTTTGCATTGGCAAAACCTCATACCCGTCAGGGCATTCGGCAAGGTGCTTGTATTTTTCTGTAGCCAGCCAGGCTTGCATGTGGCCTAAAGAGTTTTGGTTGGGTACCAGTTCAATAAACCGTTCCTTGCAATACGCATCGAGCTCTCTTATCTCTTCCGGTGTAATGGGCGTTTCTTTGCCTTCCCAAAGTTCTTTAAAACTGGGATAGGCAAAAGAAAAACCTTCTACATACAACTCCAGGTGGTTGTATTTTAAGAGTGTAAGTTTATCAACTAATTGTTTGATCGTACTTAATTGAGGCACCTTGTCTCTGCTGATGTCAAGCATCAGTCCACGTACGGCAAGATCCGGCTCATCATTTACCGACACACAGGCCATAGCAACAGGAAATTGCTTTTTTAAATGCGATAAAGTAACAACAGCATAGTAGGCACCGGCCGGTTGACTGTACCGGATATCGATTCCATTGCGCTGAATATCCAGCTGATACCCTTCGGCTGTCAACTGCTCATCTTTAGTAAACCGGATAGTTGTTTTTGAGGTACCGATAACATCCTTCCCCCCCAGCAGGCGATCAATCCAGGTAGCGGCCTCAGGCAAGTCGGCCACTACGTTCCATTTTACAGGCCACATAAACTCACCACTTTTTGGCATCACCTCTTTCGGTTTGGGTAATACAGTCCATTCTCCTTCCGGAACTTCTTCGAACTCAAATTTGAAAAAGGAGGCATCAGTTGTTGCCAGCCTACTGTTGACCTCGCTTATGGATTTGTTTACGTTGTTGTACCTCGAAACAAAAAAAGCAAGAAGTGCAGCTATCACCAGTAGCAAGCCCAGAATAGTGTACCCAATTATTTTTACGATTTTTTTCATCCTTGGTTGATTTAGGTCTTTGTATCAAATATAATTAGTGATATTGGTATGGCATTCAACCACGAATCATTTTTCAGAAAAGTCAGGTTGGTTAAGGGGTTCAATCCAGCAATACTACAACCTTGGCACAACCGTAAACATCCACTTTACCGGGTTTTGCCAATCACGCCCTTTAAATGTGGTAATGGGTACTTTCACCAGTATAGTGTTCCATCCTTTCTTCAAATTTATTTTCGTTGGAACTCTGTATTCGTAACCTTCATCCATTAACGGAATTTCTGAGTTACCCCTCTGCCCTCCTCTTAACCACACAGGTGGTGCTATTTCTTTTCCGTTTACCCACAGTGTACCGCCCAAATTGTTCCAGGCACCAGCCGGTGGCGAATCGGTTGCCGGAGATCGCGACAGGTTATTGAAACCTATCCAAAAATCTTTTTCTCCATCTTCGTCACTCCAAATGGTTGTGGTGGCATACCAGGTTGTATTTTCTTTTGGATCGATAACCGCGCCTTTAATGAGGGGTTCCCACCAATGTCGTAGTACAATGGTTGCACCTGTTACAGTTGCATAAGGCTTGGCTTTACTCTCGTTCCATCCCGGTTTTTCAGGATCAAACTTTGTGTTCGCCTGCTTATTGTTTTCATAAGGGCCGTAAAATTTCCACGTTATGTTTGCCTGCCTCACATAAGGGAATGACGTGCCTTTAAAGTAGAGTTGTTTATTCTCCAGCAACCGATTTTCAAATTCAATAAAACCTTTTTCATCACCATCACTGATGTTGGCCACCCAACCGGTTTGTCCACCACCACGCCAGCTCCGTTCAGCAAAAGTTAACATACCAGGATAAACCGGATTCATGTTCAACACATCTTCTTCCTGTGCAACCGCCCGATCGTGCCACATACAAATGGTTGCGCCCAGAGCAGTGGCATCCCCCTGCGTTTTATCGGCCAGTTCTCTGTTATAGATGGTTACTACTGCTTCGAGCGGATCCATGTGGTTAAGGTAAAGATGGCGTGAATCAATGTATTGAATAGTGGATCCATTGGAACGATGCGCATTGTCGTCCATCCAAAGCTGCCGGATCGTGCTGGCAGAAAAATTTCCACCGGGTTGCCAGCCAATTACCTTCTTACCGTAGCTTTCAATAAGTGATGTTACATCGGGTACAAACTGCTTATTCGATATCTTTACCTCATCGGCACCAATATGAACATAGGGCACATCATACGTGGTACAAAATTCTTTTAGAATATTTTTTACATAAACAACACCAGAGTCCGACTGCATGTCGGTTTTCATAGCGCGTCTAAAGGCGGCACTGTGACCGGGCATATCAATTTCAGGAACAAAGGTGATGTAACGTTCTTTGCAATAGGCAATCAGGTCTTTGATTTCAGATTCTGAATAATACATACCCTTGTTTCGCAGCATGTGCTCAGGTGCTGTTAGTTGCGGATACATTTTGCTCTCAATGCGCCAGGCAATGTCTTCAGTGGCATGAAAATGAAAAACATTCAGCTTGTATTTAGCCATCACTTCTATCTGCTGTTTCAGTCGGGGTACCGACATATAATTTCGGCCCACATCAATCATGTATCCGCGCCACGAAAACGATGGCCAGTCGGTAATGGTGCAGCCGTCCACCATCTGATTGTCGCGCATTAACTGACGAAGCGTTTGAATACCATTGAAAATTCCGTTGGCGCTGTTCGCAGTAATACTGATTTTACTTTGAGTAACTTCTAAACGGTACGCTTCATTTTCAAACAAAGGTACTTTTACCATCTTGATAGATAACTCGATGTGGCTTTCATTGGCTGAGACATTATTTTTCATTTCTACCGGCCAACCTTTCTCTTTCAGAATATCCTGCAAAAGCACGGCCTCTTTGTGCAGATTCTTATCTGTTATCAGGACTGATTTACACTTATTCAACCAAAAATAATCTTCTCTCCATTGAACTTCCTTCGGTAATGGAATTAAGGCAGGTTTTTGTTGAGCATCGTATACATACGGAAAAATCAAATGCTTCCAAACCAAGTAACCATTGCCCGTCAGGTGAAGACCATCGTTGGTATAGCTTGCATCAAGCTTACCTTGTTTATTTGAAAGAGTCGTGTGTAAATCGACATACGTATAATGATTTGCTACTGCCTGATTGCGTAGCCTTGAGTTAACTTCAGCAATTAAGTTGCTCTTATTGGTATGGTTACCAAACTTCTCAAACGTTTCGTTTACAGGTAGAATACTTTGAATAAATAATTTAGTCGCTGGTGACTGTATTTGCAGATACTTTGCGATCCACAAAATGTTGTTCACCAGACTATCTGTGCTGATACCTCTGGCGAGATCATTAGTGCCAATCATCAAAAATATTTTAGCTGGTTTTCGCTCGATAATTTCATCTATGCGATGGATAACACCTGCTGACACATCACCGCTTATGCCTCTGTTTTTTATTCTAAGATCGTCAAACAACTCCTGCCACTCTCCGCCATCGGAAATGCTATTGCCAATAAAAATTATATCGCCTGTTGTTTGCGGCAGGCTTTTGAAATGACTAACCCGCTGATAATAATAAGTAGAGAATAGACTATCGGGAAATAGTTGCTTACTTCGTTGAGCATAGAAATTGTCAGAGATATTTTGCGCATACCCTGTTTGAAGAAACCAGAAAGTTGCAAGGAAGAGCCATCGCAGGTTAATCAAATACCACCTCATTTTTTGTAGGATTAATTTTTGACAAAAGTAGTCCGGTAACTACAAGAGTCACTCCAATAATCGTATATGTATTAACTTCATCATTCATCCACCATGCTGCAATCAAAAAACCAAATATAGGGCATAAGAATAACCAAAGGCCTGCCCTTACCGGATTAATCCTTAAAAGCCACAGCCATATTTGCACAGCAATGATAGACACAGGGATGGCTAGCCAGATAACCGATAACCAAAAGGTTGTTGTAAATTTATTTAGTTCTTGTTTATAAGAAAACAGCATAAACGGTAATAGAAATATTCCACCCAGTAGTGTTTGCCATCCGTTAATAGTTATCAACGACAAGTTATTCCATGTTTTGGATGAGAAGTAAATGGCTGCAGCTGAGTAACACAGCATACTAAACAATAAAAGCAAAAGACCACCAGGTGTAACGGTGGCTGCGCTGAACAAAGGCCATGCGGCACATACAACACCCATGCTACAAATCAGCAATGATGCAAGCACCGGCCATTGCATTTTCTTTTTTAGAAGAAATATAGAAAGGAAACTTATAAAAACGGGATTGGTGGCAACTGCCAGGGCACCAATACCTGCTGAAACTGTTTGCATTGCAATTACATAACAACCCAGATAAATAGTAATGTTTAGTAAACCATACACCGCTAACTGTTTCCATTCTCTGCCAGAAGGCAACCTATAGCCTTTAATAACATGAGCTAACAACAACAGTAAAGCAGATGCCATGGCAAATCTTACAATAGCAATTACTAAAGGTTGTGCTACCAATAACCCAACTTTGGTAGCAGTAGATGCTGACGGCCACAGGATAGCAAATACTAATCCCCCACCTATCCATTCAATCACTGAAGTATTGGCTGGAGACATTGAGGACTATTCTGATTATAAGATCGTACCGTCTCTTTATTTGAGATACTCGGCTAATAATTTAGCACAATACCACTCCTGCCGTGGTAAATGAAATGGTCCTTTGAAAAAATTTCCTTTAGCTGTCTGCGCCAGAGTTCCATCGCGATGCAGATAGCCAAACCATTCACCATACTGTTTATCATGAAAATGTTTGTAGGCATAGTCATGCACCTGCTTGTGCCATTGTGCATATTTTTCGTTTCCTGTCATAAGATAGGCGAGTAAGGTAGCAATGATCGCTTCGTTTTGCGGCCACCACATCTTCATATCCTGCCAATATTCCTGTACGGGTTTGTTGTACACATCACGGTAGTAGATAATGCCGCCATGTTCTTTGTCCCACCCCCGTTCCCACATATAGTCAAGCATGTTACAGCCTAATTCAATCAGGTGTGGATCGTTGTTTCGATATCTGGCTTCATGCAAAATGAACCAGGCACCTTCAATGGCATGGCCCGGGTTTAGTGTTCGTCCGTCAATATGATCGATGATACTTCCATCGGGTGCTACTTGTTCCATTACACATTTAATGTCGTGCTTCACAAAATCGCGCTCTATCTCTGCAATCCATTTCGATATCCATTCATCGCACCGCGGATCGCCAATCGTTTCTCGCAATTGTTGCGCAGTGTTAATCATGATCATAGGCGCACCTATTCCTTTTGAAGGACGTGTGTTGGTATATTTTGGAGGTAATTTCTTCTCACCGCTTATGTAAGCCAGACAATTGCCAAAGATCTTTCGCGACCATTCTGCCAGTTCTTTATCGCCCGTTGCTTTTGCGCAGGCAGCCGAAGAAATTACGGCAAATGTTTCTGAGAAATAATATCTGCGTTTACGAATGGGCTCCCCTTTGCGTGTAATATGAAAGAACATTTGTCCATCAGTATCAAATCCATATTGCTGCAAGAAACGAACACCTGACTTGGACCAATCGCGCCATTCATTCTTTTTCTCAACGGTATTGTATAACGTTGCCAGCATCCAGGAGGCACGACCTTGTACCCAAATCATTTTATCGTCATCGATCAGCGAGCCATCCTGATCGCGCATAAGCAGATAACCCCCAAACTCCTCATCGACCGAGCGTGGAAACCAGAAGGGAATAGTATCGTTGAGCAGTTGGTGGCTGTAAAAATCTTTTAACGCTTTAAGTTCTTGTATTGAATAGGTCATGAGTTGTTCAGTATCAGGTAAAAGTAAATGGAATTTATTTCCACTTCAATGTGGTAAACACAATTTGCGAATAACCGTCTTTTTCGAAAAGTATGCCGACTGAATTCTTTCCTGTTTTCACAATATCAGAATACGCGGCAGCATCATTTTTTTCAGGGTTATTGTAGATCACGAAATTTTTTGCCCAGGTATTTCCATCATCGTAGCTTATGCGCAGGGTCAGGTTATTTCGTTTCTTTTCATCGGCTGCATTGCAAAACGCCAGAATGCTCTTTTCTTTTTTGGTGCCAAGTGTTAAAATAGAACCCTGACAAACCGGATCGGGCAGGTTATTATCGAAATACGTTGTGTCCCAACTTTGCCCACCGTTGCTGCTAATGGCTACAATTCTGGCACGCACATCTCCCTTTTGGTTGCGACTGTTAAACATCAGTCTGCCACCACTGATTTCTGCCGCTATGGATTCATTGCTGCCGGGCAAATTAAGGTTGTCGCCAATTTGAAATGTTTTACCATGATCGTCAGTATAAAATCCATGAGCCACATAGTCGGTAGCATCTCTTTCAGGATCGCCAACAGAATGATTGGCTGCCACATATATTCTGCCTTTGTACTTTCCAGATTGAAATTGCATGGCATGACCGGGTGTGTTGGCATAACTTCTCCACTCCTCAGTAAAATTGTAAGCTGCGTTGGCCTGAGTATTTAACGGTTTGTGTGTTTGCGTTGTGATATTGACCGGATCGCTCCAGGTAACTCCGCCATCGACAGAAGTTTTGTACCACACTTCTCTCAGGCCGTTTCCTTTTCTTACTTCATTTTCGTGATTGTTTCCTGTGTTATAAAAAAGAAAAATCCTTCCGTTAGGATATGCTGGATCGGTAAGATCGACAACCGGAGCGGGATTGCCGGCTTGCAGCACATCGTAATCCACAACAGTTTGTAGTGCAGTCCAGGTTTTTCCTTTGTCGCTGCTGCGTTTCAACACAATATTGACATCGCCATAATCGCCCGAGCCATGCACCCTGCCTTCTGCAAAGGCCAGCAAATCGCCATTGGGCAAATCAATAATGGCAGGTATGCGGTAGCTTTTGTGACCTTCGTTTCCGGAAACAAAAACAGCTATGCTTTCCTGCTGTGCCAAGCCAAGTGTAACCACAGAAAAAATAATGATGCAGCTGAGAAATGTATTCTTAATCGTATTCATTCTGTATGCGCTAAACATGGGTGATTCAGTTTTAATTACTATTAAGAGAGTCGTTCATTTTGGGTTTTAGAAAGGATAGCTGTATGATCAACGCTACAGCAACAATGCCAGCCAGCATGGCAAAATCACTTCCCAGATTTCCGGCATCGGTGGATTTACCCAGCAAATCGGTAATAAATGCTCCGGCAAAAACCCCCACCATGTTCATTAATCCATAGGCCGTTGCCCTGTATTTTTTTGAAACAAACTGGCAAAGGATGGGCATGTTGTTGGCATCGAACATGCCAAACCCGAAACCAAAACAAAACGCTGCACCAATTACAGCAAACAACGAATGACCAAAGCCGATGAACATTAATGCCGGAATAGTTAAGCCCAGCCCGATGGCGCTGGTGTAAATTCTTCCGCGCAAATTTTTCTGCACCCATCGGTCTGATAAGATGCCTCCGAAAATTACTCCGATAAAAGATGAGGCAGCAATAGTAATAGTTGATAAAGGGCCGGCTTGTGTCATATCAATATTCAGATTTTCGGCAAACAAAGTCGGTAGCCAGTTTTTTATTCCCCAACCCGGCAGACTGGGAATGGCAAAGTAAAATAGGATGATCCAGAATGAAATATTAGAAAGCAAAACGGCCAGTCCTTTGAATACCGGTGCTTTCTCTTTTATAATTTCATGCGTGGTGCCTGCATTTCTTTTTTCTTTCAAAAAGAAAATGAGCACACCAGAATACACAACGCCCATCATACCGAATAAATGAAATGTTTGTTGCCACGAAAATTCTGATGCGATGGTGGCGCCAAAACCACCTAATGCCTGGCCCATGTATAACCCAGTCATGTGTATGCCCACCGCCAGCGACCTTGTTTTATCGGAATGATAATCGGCAATGAGCGACAGGCCGGCTGGTATATACAGCGCTTCACTTACACCCATAATGGCCCGTAACCAATAGAGTTGAGTAAACGTGGTGGCGTATCCCATCATAAACGTTACGCCACTCCAAACAAACAAACTTCCTACGATCAGCCATTTTCGGTTTACTCTATCGGCAATAATACCTGACACCGGACTCATGAATCCGTAAATCCAAAGAAAGATGGCCATGAGATATCCGAAATTCGTTGCCAGTTGTAGCTCGGCTATGTCTACCTGCATGGAAGGCCGCATGGTAGAAAGCATTTGCCTGTCCATGTAGTTGAGCAAAGCCACTACCCAAAGAAGGCCGACTACTATCCACGGATATTTTTTTGATTCATTCATCTGCTCCTGTTAAGATACCCGTTACACACGGCAAAATCAAAAATCACTTTACCGAAAATTCAGCAGTTAAAATCCGGGGTGCACGCACACCCGCTTTTATTTCTCCGCTGGGAATAATAATTTGATTGCCTGTCTTTATAGCTGTAGTTGTTACTGGTGTTTCAAATGGTATTAAACCCGCTGAAGTCCATGTATCGTGTGCGATGTTATACAACAGAATTTCGTTGCTAAAGCCAGGGTGATTGCTTTGAATACTATTCTTTCTTTCTATCAGATCCTTCTTCCTCTGCTCATCTTTCTCGTTCTGAATATTTACGATTAGCTTTTCTGCCTGAGAAAAAGTTTCGCCTTTGTCGCCCCCAAAAACCAAAAGGTAGTTGTTATTTACGGCTATGCCCGTGCCGGCACTTAATGTATACGGTAATGCTTGCTTTTTACTCCAGCTTTTTCCTTTGATACTGTACTGAAATAAGGATGAATATATTGTGCTGATGCCGGTGCTGTTCTTAGCGCGACCGCCAATTAAAAAAATATTACCCATGCCATCGCAACTTACAGTTACTGCGTGCGAAACAGCAACCGGTAAAGAAGGCAGTTGCTTCCATTGTCCTGTTCGGCTATTCAAATCAAGACAATAAAAACCGGAAGAAGTACCATGACTGGTTTCGCCTCCCAGCAGGTAAACCATGCCCTCGTAAAAAACAAGTGAAGCATTGGTAATGGCTTTGGGCAAATCGGCCAGGTAGCTGATCGTTACTTTTCGCGTTTTCTCATCGCACTGAAGCAGCAACACTTTACTGCTGAGTCCATCTTCATTTTCGCCACCGGCATACACAATGCCTTTGGGCGTGGAGCAACTGGCTCCGTATGCCGTAGCGAACGGAAGTTGAATTGAAACCGGAGTTTCGGTTAAGGTATTCAATTTGTAAACCGACAATGAGGAATAGTACATTTTCTTTCCATTCTCCCACGGCATTTTCTCAGGGAAATTTGCACCACCTCCAATTAGTACATTGCCCTGATGTACTCCGGCCAACGGACCGGCAATGCCCAGGGTATCACCTTTTGCGTTAGCACCAGGGTTTAGTGGTAATGCCTTCCACTCCATGGAAATTGTCTTCTCCTGACCCAATGCGCCAGCCGTTAAAATCATTGAGATGAAAAACTGTATCGACTTAAAAAACATGTCATCGCTTTGATTAAACAAGTTTAGAGCAGAAGTTATCGAAGCCAATTTGTTTGGCATCTTGTGTAAAGAGTTGGTATTGCTCGTCAGTCATGTTTCGTACCGGCAACCTGAATTTACCACAATCCATACCAATTAATTTCATAAAAGATTTTCCAACAGAAATACCACCATATTTGGATAAGAGGCCAATCATATCGATTGACTTTTGTTGTACCTGGCGGGCTGTTTTCATATCTCCCTTTTCATAGGCATCTATTAATTGAAGATACAAGGGTGCGGCATAATTATAAGTACTGCCTACTGCACCTTTTGCGCCCAAAGCAAGTGCGGCTAAAAAATTCTCATCTCTTCCCCACAGCATATCGTAGCGACCATTTTCAAAATGCAGGCATGAGAGGAAATCCATAAAATCTTCGTGCGTGTATTTTATACCGGCCAGGTTGTTTAGTTTACCATGCAAAACTTTTAGCAACTCAATCATCGGGAAGCCTACCCCTGTAAGCACCGGTATGTGATAATAATAAAAGGGCATGTTAGGCACGCTCTGAGCTACAGCTATACATGTTTCTGCTAATTGCTGAACATTGGCCGGTTTAAAATAGAACGGTGCCGTAAAAGCTACAGCATATAAACCGTTTTTCTGCGCATGTTGTGCCAGGTCAATGCTATCATTAACTGAAGTGCCGCCCACCAGAGGCATTACTTTAAATTCCCGATCGTTTTTGGTTGCTGCCCCCCAGGCTTCGATCACTTGTTTTTTTTCTTCGGTGGTCATGGAAACGCCTTCGCCCGTAGATCCGGTTATAAAAGCTCCCCGTACTCCGTTAGACTTCAGCAACTCATAGTACTGTGGTATAATGGCCAGGTTTAAAGATCCGTCTTCCTTCATGGGTGTGAAGGGTGCGGATATCAAGCCTGATAGATGTTGTGCGTTCATTTTGGTTAATATATATTATACATCGAGTTACAATATTGGAATAAACAAATCAAATCCAAGCCCCCTGGTCTGGGTTAATTCCTTGTTATTTTTATTTTCCACCGAAAGCAACCACTCCAAACCCTAAACCAGCTAATACCACGCGATTTGTATCGCATCAGGGCCTGGTAAGCATTTTGGAAAACGGTTCGCCTGAATTATTTCGCAATGCTATGCGCAATCATTTGGAAAACCATTTTGCACGATTGTTTGAGTAATTCCTGTGGGAATGGTAATTTGTGAAAGTTAGCCTCGCGCGTAAGTAACGAGTTAAATATTTTGTACACAGCCTCATCAGTTGCTATGAAGTTGAAACGAATTTACCTTTTGATGGTTTTCAGTTTTCCGTTGATATTTCTTTGTTGCACGGAAAAGAAAGTAAATGACCAGCGGCCCAACATTGTTTTTATTATGGCCGATGATCATGCCTATCAGGCTATTTCTGCGTATAGCAACAGACTGATTGAGACACCCAACATCGATCGGATTGCAAAAACAGGAATGGTGTTTACCAATGCCAGCGTAACTAACTCTATTTGTGCCCCCAGCCGGGCAACTATCTTAACCGGTAAACACTCGCACCGGAATGGTAAAGTGGACAATCATTTCCAATTTGACAGCACCAATGTAACGTTCCCGCAAATTCTTCAGAATAATGGTTACCAGACAGCCATGTTTGGAAAACTACATTTTGGAAACAACCCGAAAGGATTTGATCAGTTTAAAATTTTACCGGGTCAGGGTGCGTATTATAACCCCGACTTTATAACCAAAAATCAAGGCAGAATAAAAATAGAAGGATATACTACTGATATCATTACCGACATGACATTAGATTGGCTGAGCAAAGAACGCGATAAGCAGAAGCCTTTTCTACTCATGTATCTGCACAAAGCTCCGCACCGTCCCTGGCTGATGGCTGAACGCCACCTTGATGAGTTCACGAAAAAGAAATTTGATGAACCCGCAACATTGTTTGACGATTACACCGGACGAACAAGTTCAGCAAAAGAAGCTGAAATGAATATTCTAAATCATATGGGATGGGCTGGTGATAACAAAGTATTTCCGGAAGTGATGGATGCGCTGGAGATTGCCGAAATTGGCCCTGATAAGATTCGATTTGAACGTGAGATGAACCGTCTTACACCGGAACAGAGAGAAAATTTCATTACAGCATACACACCGATAAATGAAGAGTTCAAAAAGGCTTACCCCGCAATGAGCCGGGAAGATAAGATGCGCTGGAAATATCAACGGTATATGCAGGACTATCTGGGAACTATAAAGTCAGTAGATGAAAACGTAGGAAGATTACTCGATTACCTGGAGGCAAATAATCTGGCAAAGAATACAATTATTGTTTATACCTCTGATCAGGGATTTTATTTAGGGGAACACGGATGGTTCGATAAGCGATTTGTTTACAACGAGTCATTCAAAACTCCCCTATTGATAGCCTGGCCCAACCAGATTAAAGCAGGTACAACCTCAGATGAATTGGTACAGAACCTTGACTTTGCCCAAACATTTCTGGACGCAGCCGGAATTCATGCGCCTGCTGATATGCATGGAGAAAGCCTGCTTCCCCTACTTACCGGCCATGCTGAAAAATGGACAAGAAACTCAATCTATTATCACTACTATGAGTATCCGGCTGAACATATGGTGAATCGTCATTATGCGATTGTTACAAAAGAATACAAACTTATTCACTACTACTTTGCGGCCAACGAATGGGAATTGATCGATCGTAAAAATGATCCTGATGAACTTAAAAATGTTTATAACGATCCGGCTTACGCGGCTATTCGTGAGGAACTTCATGCGCAACTCAGGAGTATCAGAACAAAATATAACGATAACGACTCAATCAGCAATCAATACATTGATCGTTTTCTGGATGACGCAAGTGAAGGTAAGGTTTACGGCATTTCAAAAGAACGCGCGGCTGATATGATCAACAAAAGAAAGGCGAAGACTCCATAAGAAATTGCACTTTTTTCATTTTACTACTCAGGTAGTTCTAACCAGAAAAACCGTGGTCTGTACATGTGTGGATACTTCAGAATGTCATTGAAGTAATCAAGCGAAATAGTGTTGTAGCTAATCAGTAATTTATTGTTGTGCGATAAGACCGGGTGAGCTTTTGCATTATAAGGAATAATGCCGGGAGGTTCCTGAAGTTCGGGAACGAGCCAGATTTTTTGCAAAGGCCCAAAGGGGCCAACCGGACTTTTTCCAATGCGAACAGCTGTATGTGTACCAATACCATCGGCCTGAAATACCAGCAGATAACGTCCATCTTTCATAGGCGTTATACTGATTTCGTTCGATACACGGTCGGTAACGGGTTTTACATTTTCGATCTCCGCATCCCACTCCACTCCATTCCAAAACCTCCATGACGAGATATCCTTAATTGCTGACGGTTTTACCCGAGCCACCACTAATTGTTTGTTTGGATCTAACACACCATACACATATAAATAACCATCTGGATCTGGAGCGCCTGCCCCTTTTGTGTTAACATAAATACCCGACCCAAAAGTACCCGTACCTATACCTTCTTTGTTTAAGAACAAAGGCAAATCAATTTGTGTTTGAGCAGAAAAAGGTTTACCGGAGGGAACAGTAATAAGGACTACACCTCGAATTTCGAAGTCCCAGGATGCAGCACTTTTGTCGAACGTACGATACCCAAAAATATTAATGGAGTTATTGTCTTCCTGATTTACAAAACCATCACCAAACCAAAAGTATTCGTTGGGTTTACTGGCTGTTGTCTGCGGATTAAAATAATTGGAAGGTTGTCCGGCTTTATCTTTATTGAAAAATATATTCACCGTCTCTTTAGAAGGGTTCAGCCCGGTTATCCATGCAAATGAATTATTAATCATTTTAAAATTCTTCACACTGGAGTCTCCCACAACCTGGCCCGTCATCGTATCAGAAAAATACATGAGCACAGAATCTTTACTACCTGCTCCTATCGATTCATTGCCCTTTAGTGTCATTTCAAAAATACCGTCAGCGCCAAACCACCCATCGTTCTGATAAAACATTTCTGTCCATTCGGGAGCAGCCTTTACTGTAAAGTTTACAAGGGTATCGGCTACAACAGTTTCGTTCTGTTTTGGTGATGAACACCCGGCCAAAACCAGTATAACTAAAAGCTTTAGGTATGATTTCATAGTGATAGGTTAAATTATTTTTTCCACCCCCCTACTTTCACAAAATAAGGACGGTAGTTGTCAGCACTCTTTAGTAAATCTGTATAATCAAAACTGTTTACGTTATACGATACAAGTAATGAGTCATTATATATATGATCGTGAACAAATGCGTTGTAAGTAAAAATGTTACCTCCTGTTTCGGGTGTGCAATACATCACACGCCTGTCTTCAAAAGGACCTTGTGGTGCCGATGAATTCAGTATATAGATTTGCTTTCCAAATATATTATGCTGTGTTACAAAATAATAGACGTTATCTCTTTTAAATATAGAGAACTGCTCAGATACGCCTGAATAAATTTCCGTAGCATCTTCAGGCTGCAGGCTCCAGCCGGAGCCGGTAAAATATTCCCAGGTATCAGTTAGGTTTGCATTGCTACGGGCCACTAATAGCCGCTTGCCGGCCTGATCGGAACGCACACCATATACATAGGTGTAATCCGTGTCTTCTAATATAGCGGCTCCCCACGAGACTGAGGGATCATCAAAAAGCCGTGAATTATTTTCTATTTCTAACGTTTCAAGGTTAAGCGTAAGTAAGTCGATAGAAGTTCTGAAAAAATCCCACGCACCACCACCTCCGGTACTAAAGCCATGCATAAACAGATAAATCTTACCATCAGCAACGGTAGCATCTCCTGGCCAATACCAATCTGTTTCTTCTGGTGGTTTAGCAAAGGCTTTTGGATTTACGGTTGTTCCCTTGTGATAGGTTGTCAGGTTATTTCCATCCTGAAGCACTAAGCAATTGTTTATTAATCGAAAAGATGGTCTTGAACGATTGGCACTTACCTGATCTATGAACGAATCGCCAAACATCCACAACGTTTTTCCATTCTTTAAATTAACGGAATAGGTAGCATCACCACCGGTCCATCCTTTGTTTCGGGTAAACAACTTTATATAGGTTGAGTCGCGGCAAACGTAAAATTTATTATCCCAACAAATGCTTTGTTCGCACAGTATTGGTTCTTCTGGCTCCCCGGTATCAATCACTTCCTGATTGGGGTCTTCACAGGAAAGAATTAGTATTGTTACAAAAAGCAGGAAAATTCTTTGTAGCATTATTTTTCGTCTACGTATTTCTTCACCACCTCAATCCACTTTTGATATCCTTTTGCATTAAGGTGCAATCCATCAATACTGTATTGTTTATTAAGTTTGCCATCTCTATCGCTAAATAGAGGAACCAGATCGATGTACGTGATTTCGTTATTATCACAGTATGCTTTTGTTCGCTTGTTTATTTCAAGCATAGCAGCGTTTGGTCGCGTAAAGTGTAGGGCATCATCTACCGGTAAAACGGATTGCATATAAATTTTTGTAGATGGAGAATTAGTACGGATTTGCTGAATGATCTTCTGGTGATTATTTACAACATGATCGGTAGACTTTCCGTAGGCAAGATCGTTAGTGCCAATCATAATAAACACCTTGGCAGGGTTAGAAGATGTTACTTCGTTTAAACGTTCCAGAACTCCATCTGTGTCATCGCCACCAATTCCTCTATTTTTAATATTCGGGTTTCCTCCCAGCAACTCAAACCACTCTGCTCCATCAGTTATACTGTTGCCCAGAAAAATGATTTCACCGGGCGTATTGGGTAAAGATTCGAAGTGTTCTTTACGGTGATAATAATATGCTTTTACAGCACGGTTCCATTCATCTAATTCTTCTTTAGTGCGATCATATTTCAGAATTGAATCGATCTCGGTTTTGGTAAGTGTATTGCTGAGTGAAGGAGGAACAGCATCGGCCGAAGATCCCCATTTCTCATTTGGTTTCGGCCCCATTTTTAGCACAAGCGAACCCCCGCTCACCAATTCTTCATGATAGAACCAGGGTTTATTAAGCGGCTTTCCATTTAGTGTTGCCGATTGTATATAAATATTTTTATCAGAAACATTCTTTGC
The DNA here is from genome assembly GCA_002352225.1 of Flammeovirgaceae bacterium UBA2786. Classification (GTDB taxonomy): domain Bacteria; phylum Bacteroidota; class Bacteroidia; order Cytophagales; family Cyclobacteriaceae; genus ELB16-189. Next base: position 18,999 of record DEIA01000016.1, on the reverse strand, counting down.
TTCTATTACAAATGTTCCTCCTGTGTAGTAAGCAGGATCAAGGTGAATAATAGTTTTTTCAAACTTTGGTGTACCAATTTCATATATCGGTTTAACGGACGCGCCTCCGTCCATCTCAAACAAACCAATAGCACTCATGGTAAACCAGGCTCCCATTTGACCTTCATCTTCATCGCCCAACCAGCCATTCATAGGCGAGGTTCCGTAGTACTTATTCATAATTTCATTAGCCCATTTCTGCGTTAGCCATGGCTTTTGCCCATAGTTAAACAAATAAGCAGCCTGCATGTTGGGTTGATTGCCGTGATTAACCGGCAGCACACCCATACCATCCAGCGAGTTAGAGCCTAAATGTTCAGAATTAAAATTATGCTGTGCGGACGTCTCAAACCCTTTCTCAAGACGGTTATTAAATTCATCTTTTCCCATAAGTTCTATCAACCCGCTTAGGTCGTGTGGTACAAAATAAGTGTATTGCCATGCATTGCCTTCTACAAATCCGGAACCCAGCCAGGCTACATCACCAAAAGGTGAAAAATGTGCCCACGAGCCATCGCGGTTTTTCCTCCGCATGTAACCCACTTCTTTATCGAATACATTTCTGTAGTTCAAAGACCGTTTCATAAATGTTTTGTAGTCCTTTTCTTTACCCAGAGCTTTTGCCATCTGCGCCACAGTCCAGTCATCATATGCATAGGCAAGTGTATTAGAAACCGGACCAATGTCGTCAGGGACATAACCAAGTTGTTTATAGTCTTTCAGATGTCGGTTGCCCACGTATCCACCTCCTTCATGCGGCCTTCCGGGTTCTGTCTGTAATTTGGTTATGGCTTCATACAATTTGTTTACATCATAATTTCGGATTCCTTTATGGTATGCGTTTGTTAGAAGCGAAATTTCATGGGCTGCAACCATAATACCCGAATACTCGATACCGGTTGGGCCTCTGGGTATCCACCCACCTTTGTCGTAAATCTCCAACATACTTACCACCCAATTGTTGGCCAGTGCGGGTGTTGCCAAAGACCACAACTGATTTAAATTCCAGAATGTAATCCAATGCCCATCCGATCCGTACAGCGGCCCATTTGCCATAGTTTGCTCTTTTTCATACATATCAATGTATTTGCCATTTACATCGCTCCATACCGATCGGCCTGAGTAGGCCCGATACATGTTCGTATAAAATTTAGTTTTAAGGTCTTCATCTTTTGATTGAACTTCTATAGTAGATAGAAGTTTATTCCATTCAGCTTTACTGTCGGCCACCACCTGATCAAAATTCCAATTAAACGGATTAAGTTCTGTTTCCAGATTTAATCTTGCTTGCTCAACACTAACCAATGAAATACCTACCTGTACCATAATCTGCTCGCCTTCTTTTGTTTTGAAATTCACAAAGGAGCCCACATCACGATGTTCAAATCCCCCGGAAATGAACTCCGTGTTTCTCAATACATCTTCCTGAACCCAACCATTCATCGATTCAAACGGTTTGCTAAAGCGAATTACAAAATTGAGTACATACTCGTTGAAGTTTGCCTTGCGAAGAGATTGTTGATAGACAAATCCTTCGATTTCGGTATTGCTTACTTTTTTAATTTGCGACCACGACATTTCATACCCATACTCGGTGGGTGTAAGTAAGTCAATTAATATTCTGGCCGAATCGCTTTTTGGAAATGTATAGCGATGAAATCCTGTTCGGTTTGTTGTTGTTAACTCAGCCTTTATTTTGTAATCGTCAAGTACAACTGTGTAATAACCGGGTTCTCCTTTTTCATTATTATGATTAAAGCGTGAGCGATAGCCACGGTCTGGATCTTTTTCTGTGCCGGGTTGTATTTTAAGCTCACCTGTTGTGGGCATCAGCAACAGCCCGCCCATTGTCCACGAGTGGATGTGGCTGAACCCAGCAATATTTTCTATTGTGTATTCATAACCGGCCTTCCATCCCTGCTCCTGGTTGTCGGGACTTAGTTTAACCATTCCAAAAGGCCTGGTTGCTCCCGGAAATTGTTCCCAACGCGAGTTATGTGTACCAATCAATGTGTTTACATATTCGATTGGTTTTTTCTGTGCAACAGCCGGTATCGTTGCCAATAGCAACAGGTAAAGATATTTATTCATGCTTTTCCAGATTACAAACATTACTCTTCAATCATTTTAGTATTTCCATTGGCAGTTTGCAGCGTGTAGTATTTGCCCTTGTATTTTACATGGTACAAATTGCCCGTAAAGTTTAAGGACTTGTTGGGTTTAATAGCAACTCCGTCAACCGAAGGATAGAATCCAAAGAAGTTCTTAAGCATTACCTGCGACATTGCAATTCCAGAAGATGATTCGCGATTGTGCCAACCGCGCTTGGCTATCCGAACTTTACTGTTTTTATTCCATTTATCTTTTCCCCAAAGTTCGTGTGCCTGTGCCCATATTCCTTCGTTGGTAACGGGTTCAATGGCATGATAAAAATCAAGTGCTTTCTCAGGATATCCCAGTTGTACAAGCGCATCCATTGTTCCTGCGGGCCATCCGTCAAACGCGCCCAGTGGGCCATGGTCTGGTCTGTCTGAATCTTTTGCTGCCACATCCAGCATGGATTGAGCACGCATCCAGTTATCGGTGATAAGTTCGCGATATACAAAGTCCATCATTTCATTTTTTATTTCACCGGGTATATCGTTGGGTAAGTACCGGCCCAGAAACATAAAATCGAGGCAATGCCGAACTTCTATTTTACGCCCATCAGGATACAGGCTGTTCCATACACCATTGCTCGCATATAATTTCAACAAGCGTTGCACCATTTCATCGGCTTCTTTGCGTAATTCGGTTGCCCGCTCACGGTTACCCGACTGCTCATGAAAGTGAGCCGTTTCACGCATCATCCAGATATATCCGGCATTAAACGATGGAACGATATGTTTATAGGTGGGTACACACTCCAGTAAATTCCACTCATCATCGCCAAAATCGGCCAGCTTATACATGTCGTCCATGTTTTTAGATTCGTCATAAATAGAAATCCGTTTCCAGTTTAGTGCATAGTGTTCCAGATGCTGCAGTATCGTTTTATTATCTATAACCTGTGTTAGAAAACCTGTATCACCGGAAACGGTTAAGTACGCACGCATCATCTGAAACAAGGCCCAGTAGTTTGCTGAGTATCCATTACCCACGCCTCCGCCTAAAAAGTTGTCTTGCCCGAAATGTTTGCTTGGATCGATGCTTACCCACGCAGTCAGGTGTTCTTTCATCATTTCAGGATCTACCGTTGCCCAAAGTGTAGACCATTCGGTGATGTCCCAGAAAAATGTAATGGTAGCACCCCACCGTGGGCCACCTGTTAAAAATACTTTTTTATGTTGAGGTAGATTGTTGTTAGTTAGATACAGCATAGTAAGCGGACCGGTGTAATACACTTTACTGGCAAGGGTATCTTCGGTTTCTAACGCAGGAAAAGTGCCCGATAGTTGATTGTTGTCTGGCTTAAATATCTCCTGCCAGGTAGATTCCCACTCGGATTGTACACCTTTCCAAACAGCATTAAAATTATTCTGAACTTCTCTTAGTTCATTATCAAAAATAGTACTGTCATCGCCCCACGCCATAGCAAATTGTATCAGCTTTGTTTCTCCAGGTTTAAGGGAAACATTCCAGTGAGATGTAGCACCAGCGTTCGCTACTTCCTGTTGGTTGGGTATGGTGATGATTGCATAAGCTGTTCTTGCATTTGTTTCAGTATCGCTTATCAGAATGTTATTTTCGTTTGTTGTGGTAGTATATTTTATACTTCTGAGAATATCCTGATCTGAAGGCCAGGAGATTTTTTTTAACGATTTTTCAGGCCTTCCGTTTATCAGTTCTTCCACTTCATCTTCTTTAGACGTAATACCAGTACCAATGTGGTTGCGCATGTTTTCCACAATATCATCGCGTGTGGTGGTTTGTCCTGTAAGCGTTGGATAGGGATACCACCATTGCCACTCCTGTTCCGGGTATTTGCTGATGAATCCGATATGATCTGCAGCGATGTTAAATGTTGCGCTTACATTATTCGTATTCTTAACTTCAACCTGCCAAAGAATAATATTTTTATTGGGTACCATTCGGGTGGCACTTGTTAGCTCAAGGCTGTCAGATACAGATTTGCGCAATGCCTGGTAAGGTTGCCAGCGAAAATGTGTTACCCGTGGTGTTTGGTTGTTAACCCGAAATGTACCGGTGTGGTACCCGCCTGCGTATGGCGCTGATGCAAACCAACTTAAAGAAGTCAAATCGTTGTTCGTAAGCGCCTGCGCCCTGAAATTCCGTATGGATGGTTCCATATCAACGGTATCAACCGAAACCCATTGGCCTGAGAGTTTTTCGAGCGTGGGAATGTATGAGGTTATGTCTTTATCATGAGCATTTTTATCACATGCGAACAAACCAATCAGTAAAAGGATATAAACCGTATATTTCATGTCTTACCAAAGTTCTCTAATGCAAGGGCATAAGCACCAAGCGATGTTACATAACTACTATCAGTACTGCACAGGGCAATACCGGTACGTTGCATCGCGTCATATTCAATTGATTCAGTTGATCCGGGTATGGGAATTAGTTGAACCTTACCCGCTGCAAATTTTGAAAACACCGTTGGATCTTCCAGGTTAAAGACTTCAACAGAAAGCCGCTTGCTCTCTTCGTTTCTGAAATCTTTACTCATGCGGTTAAGTTCATTAAACATAGCTGTAGAATATAAATCCCAGCTTTGTGAAACACCCCCACCAATAACCACTATACCATCAATTAACGTAAGTACATTGGCGATTGAAGCGCCCAGTGCTTTCCCGTATTCTTCAAAAGATAGTTTAGCAGCAACCTCATTTCCGGGAATTTCGCCTTTGGCTATTTGATAAATATCTTTGGGCATAATGGATGCGCTGAACGGCAAGCCTGCCTGCTCGGCATACACGCGTTGAAGCGCCCGTGTACTAACACTTTCTTCAGCGTTCCAATTTGGATAAAAAGCATTTAATGTATTATGAATTTCTGCCCCGCAAGAGTTATCGCCCCGCACAAGTTGGCCTTGCGTAATAATGCCGCACCCAAAACCAGTGCCTAATGTAATGCCTATCAGGTTTTGAAATTGCTTTTTACTACCAGCCTGATGCAGCCTTATATTCAATGCCGGCAAAAAACAAACACGTGCTGCGCCAAGAGCAAAAAGATTACCATCATTGTTTATCAGTACCGGAACTTTAAAATGATTGTGTAGAATGGGCCCCAGGGGCACTGGTTTTTGAAATGCTTTAAAGTTTGGAAGCTTGCCAATAATACCTTTGTCGTAATCGGCAGGGCCGGGAAAAGCAAAACTGATTACCTGATAATCGTTTACTTGTTTTGCAACTTGTTCAAATCCTGAAATGATATTAGCCATGCACATATCGTAATCATGCGCGTGGGTAGGTAGTGTAATGGGCGAAACGATTTCCTTAAAATCCCGGAATGCAGAGAACACCAGATTTGTACCGCCTGCATCCAGCGTTAGCGCAGTAAACGAAGAGTTTTTACTCATGAACGCATGGTCAGTGTTTTGTCCAGTACTTTTCAATTTCCTCCAATGTTTTACCTTTTGTTTCGGGTATCATCTTATACGTAAACAGCAACATGAGCAATGCGTTTCCTCCAAATATCCAGAAGGTAACAGCTCCACCGAATGTAGCAAGCAGAACGGGTGTAAGTTGCGTTACCAACACAACACCAATCCAAAGTGTAAATGTTGCAAAGGACATAGCAATGCCGCGCGTTTTGGTAGGAAATATTTCTGAAATTATTACCCAGGGTATTGGTCCAAGCGAAAAAGCAAAACTCGCGATAAAACCTAAAATAAATATCAACAGCAGCGGACCATTACTGAAGCCGAGATAATAAACTATTCCAACCGCTATCAGGCAAATAGTCATGCCTGATACACCCCACAATAATAGTTTTCTTCTTCCTGCACGATCTATTAACCGAATGGCAACAAAAGTAAATAGTGTATTGGTAATACCGATAACGACAGTTTGCATTAAGGCAGAATTGCTTCCAAACCCAACACTCTTAAATATTTCGGGGGCATAATAGATAATAGCGTTGATGCCTGTTATCTGTGAGAATAGCGCCAGAAATAAACCAATAATCATGGCTGTTCGTAACCCGGGTGCAAACAGCTCTGCCACTGTTCCCTTTTCTGTATGTAGCGTTTGTTTAACATCTTGCAATACCTGATTAGCATGCTCTCTTCCATTCAATTTTTCCAGAATATCAAGTGCCTCGGCATCTCTGTTTTTGCTGGCCAACCAACGCGGACTTTCAGGAACAAAGAACAAAGCAATCAGAAATAATGCTGCAGGTATTACTTCTGAACCGAGCATGTACCGCCAACCAAATTCAATATTCCATTGTTCATTACCAGCACCGGCAATTAGCATGTTGATGAAGTAGATCAAATTAATTCCGAGTACAATAGCTAATTGGTATGATGTTACCAGGGTACCTCGTTTATTGGCGGGTGAAATTTCTGAGATATATAAAGGCGATAACATAGATGCAGCACCCACACCAATGCCGCCAATCAATCTCGCTATAACAAATTCAGTCAGGTTTCTCGGAATAGCTGAGCCGATTGCCGATACGGCAAAGAGAACAGCTGTAAGAATCAATACCTTTTTACGTCCCATCCGGTCGCTCAGATAACCGGCAAACATGGCACCTATTACGCATCCCCAAATAGCACTGGAGGCAGCCCAGCCTGTCATGGCCGGGGTAAGCTGAAATTTGGTTTCTAAATATCCGATGGCTCCGGCTATTACCGCTGTATCGTATCCAAATAGAAGACCACCCAATGCTGCAATAGCCGCAGCGAAATAAAGATGTTTTAAATTAGCCGGGTTACTCATACAATTATCTTCTGACAAATGCTTTAATAATACCAATCTCTTTTCCTTCATTTAACTTTAAAGGTCGAATCGTATACTCGCCTATACTTGCCGGAACAATAAATGCCTCGGCATAGTTAACCAGAAAGGGCTCAAATTTATTTTCCGGACTTTCCACCCAGGCTTGTTCTCCCTCTATCAGCATTAATACATTAACCGTATCATCTGTATTGTGATGCATTACGCCCGTATGCCAGTACCGCAGGGTTTCGATAAATTGTAGTTGGTGTAAACCTGTTTGTTCTTCTCTCCAATTGTCGCCTTTGCGTACCTCTTTAATTCTATTTATAAGATTGCTCTTTATCCACTCCGGTTGACGATCCCATTGAATAACATTAACACCATGGTCGATATTGATTGGTCGTGGTTTTCCATCTAAACCAAGCCGGGCCCAATCCCAAAGTTTAAATGTAAAGATGTATGGAGTGGCGCTAATCTCCAATACCATACAACCTGTGGCAGAGCAGTGCACAGTACCTGCCGGAATCAGGAAGTGATCATGTTTTTTTGCAGGCCATTTTTGCGCATACTTATCAGCATTAAAAGAGCCGGTAGTTTGGGCCTGGCGGAGGTCGCGTATCATCCCCTCTTTATCTACATCTTGTGTAAGCCCCAGGTAAACGGTTGCCCCTTCTGATGCATCCAGCATATAGTAGCTCTCATCCTGTGTGTACGCCATCCCAAATTCTTTGCGAATGTATTTTGTATCCGGATGCACTTGCAGACTTAGGTTACCACCACCGATGGTATCCAAAAAATCAAAACGAATGGGGAACTCTTCACCAAAAGTCGAATGTACATGATTGCCTAATAGTGATTCCGGTCTTGAGAACACTACGTTTATAGAAGGAGTTTCAAACGTTTCACCATTAAAATTGAGAAGCAGACTATTTTCTTCCGGAACACAATTAAAACACCATGCATAATTAGGTGCGCTTGGGTCGAGGTTAAATTTTTCTTTCATCCACTGCCCGCCCCATGGACCCGGATCGAAGAAAGGAACAACACTGAAGGGTTGCTGAACAGTCTGTTGCATACCAGCCTCAAACATGGCTGCACTAATCATTTTAGGATTGCTTCTGGAATTGGTGTCAATGACGTAATCCCACTTATTCATCAATTCCTTCTTTACATTGTCGCACAATCGCCAATCCAGAAAAAAGCCACGTTTATATTGTGTTTCAAAATTGTCGGTATAGTTAGACAAACCAATGTTTGCCACTTCCTTCTTTCGCATTCGCAACTGAATTTCCCAGCGCGCCATGTCTGCATAGATAAGTATCCCCGGATCGTCTGCCAGCAGCGATGCTCCGGTACCGATAACGAAGGTAAGTTTATCTGATTTGCGATCTGCTTTGCTCTTCGCAATACGAGATTCATCAAACAGGTCAATCATTTGCAGATTGGTGATTACACCAAATATGCGATCGTCTGTTACACTTGGATGTGTTATTCGTATGATTTCGGCTTCATCTTTTAAGGCAGCGCTTGCATCTATTATCAAGGCTTCAGGAAAAGAACGAGCAAGAGCGGAACGAATATCGTTAACAAACACGCCCTGATAGCATTCCACAACAATTGTTTTTACACTTTTCTGTTTTATTTGCTGCGATAATAATTCGGTAATTGCAGCCCAACCGGAAAGACAGGGTTCTTGTGTTTGAACCGTTACAAAAGGAGTTTTATTAAAAGACATTATTTCGTTATCAGTATGGATTATTTTGTGTGAGACTGGGGTTCAGATTCCTTTCCCGTTGGGGAATAGGAAGCAACACATGGAAGGCCTGAGGAGTTGCTGTAGGTTTGGCGGCACTCACTTTCTCTACTAATTTTCCCATGCGCACGAGGTCGTGATAACGCGAACCCTCCATTACCAGCTCCCATCTCCGTTCTTGTAGTATGGCATCTTTGAATGCCTGATAATTAAGGCCAGACAAATCGGGTAAGATTGGTAACTCAGTTACTCCATTAAACCGGGCTCTTTTTCTAACCTTATTTATCATGTCGTACGCAATAGCATTTGGCCCGTTGTTGATTTCGTTCAATGCTTCGGCATATACAAGCATAATGTCTGCTGTGCGCAGGTAGATAACATCTGCATCGGTGTTGTTGCCTAATGGTTCATCATCGCGATCCCAGAATTTTCCGATGTAGGGTCTAAAGGTTACGGTATTATTATTTGAATAGGTGAACGAAGTAATGAAAGTAACCGACCGCCTTCTGTCTTGCGGATCGAAACTATTGAATAAATCATCGGTTGGTACTTCCCACCCAAATGCATTTTTAGGGCCTTCTCCATTTACATGAAGATTGGGCGGAAGGAGCCGCACATGATATTGGTTTGGTTTAAAACCCTGGCTTAATGTACCGCTGTAATTAACAGCAAAAATAATCTCGCCCGAGTTGGCATTCTCTAATTGGAAAATATCTTCAAAGTCAGAAAAGAGCGGGTGGGCATTTGATTCTACCACGGCTGCTGCCTGGTCTGCTGCCTGCTGATACTCTCCCATTTCGAGGTAAACTTTTGAAAGCAATGCGCGACTAGCCATAGCTGTACCACGCCCCTGCCCTACACGATACGTTGTACTAAAATGAGTACGAGCCCATTCTAAATCTTCCACTATTGCGTTGTACACATCAGGCACAGGTGTTCTGGCTACAAAAGCATCTTCAAGGTTTACGGCTTCGTGTAGAATAAGCGGAACATCACCAAAGAGCCTAACACCTTCAAAGTACATCATAGCTCTGATGAATCTGGCTTCAGCCACCAGATGATCGCGCTTTGCCGGATCCATAGCAATGCCCGGAACCCGATCGATTACGACATTGGCGGCACTAATAGTTTTGTAAAGTTTCTGCCAATACAACTCGATACGCTCGTTCTCTGCTGTAAAACCAAAATCGTTAAGCGTTCTGTACTCCTGCGAAACAATGGTTTCAGTACAATTGTCAGAAAGTATATCTTTAAATACCCAGTAGTCATTAAAAAATATCCCTCCAAACCCACGGCTGAATATTCCTTCTGTACCTACCGTAAGATAATCATAGATTGCATTGGTAGCCGCTACTGCATCGCTTTCTGTTTTGTAGTAGGTAGATGAATTGATAACCGATTCCGGGTCCTCGTCCAGAAAATTGCAAGCCTGAAACACCAGCAAAATCGAAATAATAATGAGCCTGTTCATCAGAAGGTAATATTTAATCCGGCAGAGAAAATTTTAGCAGCAGGGTAAGATCCGAAATCGGCACCGAAGCTTCTCGGGTTATTTATAAATCGATTTACCTCAGGATCATACCCGGTATAATTAGTTAGCGTAACTAAGTTCTTAGCACTGGCAAAAACTTTGCACGATGTAAGTTTAATTTTTTTCGAAATATGAGATGCTAAATCGTATGCCAGCGTAATATCCTTTACGCGGAGGTACGAACCATCTTCTACATGGTGGTTAGAGATTGTGTTAACCCGGGGCGATACATTGGCCCTGGGGTATTCGTTGGTTGGATTTTCGGGAGTCCAGCGATTTAGTGCCGCAGTTGAATTGTTTTGATTTCCATCAAAACTCTCTAAGGCGAACTTATTGAAGTTAACAATCTCGTTTCCATATACGCCCTGAATAAACACACTTAATGAAAGTTTTTTGAAGCTTACGGAGTTTGTTATACCAAATGAGAAATCAGGGTTTGCATTACCCAACACAAACTTGTCATTTTCATCAAGGTCTCCATCTCCGTCTTTGTCAACGTATTTACGGTCGCCATAGGTAGGTACATAATCCACAAACCGGGCCACGGCACTGGGATCTTCATTCAACTGAATAATGCCATCGGTTTTGTAGCCATAGAATGTGCCCATTGCAACGCCTGCATTAATAGCTGTCCATCCGTTAATTCCTAACATCGGATCAGCCGGTATTCCCTGGTCGCTGCTTAAATCCAATACTTTGTTCCTGTTAAAAGAGATGTTAACAGCACTGTTCCATTTTAAATCACCTACTGTATTAACCGTGTTTACAGCAAGCTCCATCCCTTTGTTCTCCAGACTTCCCACGTTAAAAAAGGAATAGTCAAACCCGGATGTATAAGGTACGGGTGCATTTAACAACAAATCAGTTGTTCTTTTATAGTAAATATCGGCCACTACTGTAACCCGCCCGTTAAACAATCCAATATCAATGCCGGTATCAAACTGACTGGTAGTTTCCCACCGTAATGCATTGTTTTGCCGTGTGGCCTGGCCAGAACCTTTTGCTATTTCATTCTCGCCAAAATAGGCCTCGGTAGTTTCCAATAATCCTAGCGAACTGTATGGGGGTATACCTTCGTTACCTACTACTCCATATCCTATTCTCCATTTCAAATCACTGATTGCATCTACACTTTCTAAAAACGACTCTTCCTTCAAACGCCAGGCAAAAGCAAAAGAAGGAAAAGCACCATAACGATTACCGGTACCAAATTTTGACGAACCATCCACCCTGGCTGATAGGGTGAATAAATACTTCTCCATCAGGTTATAATTGATGCGCCCTAAAAATGATTGCAATTGCCAGCCACTTGTACCATTTAGCATTAAAGTTTTGTCTTTGCCAACTTGGATTGCATTGTACCCTAACCGGTTATCGTCAAAATCGGATGTAGCTGAAAAAACAAATTCGTTTCGGTACGCCTGCATGGAGTGCCCTACAACAGCATCAATACGATGATTGCCAAAAGTAGTATTGTAGCTTACTGTGTTTTCCCATAGCCAACTTAACCCTTGTTGTGTGGCTATAGCCGCCTGACCATTGCTGGCCTGACCTCTTTTAATATCGTTTGGAATAAATGATTTTTCAGTAAGGAAAACCGCATCGGTTCCTATAGAGGTTTTGAACTTGAATTTTTTCAGGAAATCGGCTGTCACAAAAAAGTTACCCAATAACCGGGTTGAATTATTGATCTGCTCTGTCTTATTGATGTCGGCTACCGGGTTTCCTACTGCAGGCTGCGAGGTATTGTTCTCAAATACATATTGCCCGGCATTATTATAGACAGAAAGGCCCGGGTTAAAAGCCAGCGCCCACGAAGTTACACTGGAGGGAATAGCTCCTTCTGAATCGGTAACAACACCACGCAACGAACTTCGGTTAACATTAATACTGGTACCCATATTAAAGACCGAACTTAATCGCTGATCAAGATTGATTCTTATATTTCCTTTAGTGAACTGAGAATTTTGAATAATACCTTGTTGATTAAAGAAGTTTGTTGAGACAGCGTAAGTAGATCCATCGGTACCACCTCTTGCAGATAGTTGTAAATTATCCATTGGAGCTTGCTGAAAGATCTGATCCTGCCAATCGGTTCCAACACCCAGGTTTACCGGGCTAGCATAAATTAATCTGCGGGGTGCACCGGCATTGTCGGTGGCTTCATTGCCCAAAATCGCAAGTTGCGAAGCATTCAGCATCGGAATTTTCTTACGAAGTTCCTGTACACTGTGTGCGTAGTTTATATTAAAAACAGGGGCACCTTTTTTACCACGTTTAGTAGTTACCAAAATAACTCCGTTAGCACCTCGCGTTCCGTAAATGGCTGTTGCCGAAGCATCTTTCAAAACTTCTATTGATTCAATATCGGCAGGATTCAAACTTGCCAGTGGGTTTAGTGATGGGCCTGTTACAGCACCCACATTTGTTTCGGGTACAATAAATACACCATCAATTACATAGAGTGGTTCGTTGTTTCCATTAATGGAATTTGTGCCCCGTATACGTATTGATGATGGTGCACCGGGCTGGCCGGAACTCATTGCTACGACTACACCGGTTACTTTACCCTGAATGCCCTGATCGATTGAAGATACGGCTGTATTGATGTAATCTTCTGATTTTAACGTGGCAACAGAACCTGTAAGGTCGCTTTTCTTTACAACACCATACCCAATAACTACTACTTCGTTAAGTAGTTCCTGATCTTCTTCCAATACAACATCCAATGTTTTGTCAGCGGTAATTGTAAATTCTTGTGGAAGGTATCCTGTGTAGGAAACCCGAACCTTGCTGCCTGCTGTAACCTTAAGGGTAAACTTACCATCCACATCAGTAATAGTACCATTCGTTGTCCCTAATTCAGCAACGGATGCCCCTACCAGCGTTTCTTTATTGTCGGATACAGTACCCATTACCAAAACTTGCTGAGCAACCACCAGGTGGGTGCATAATACAAACATGGAGCTAATTAGAAGGCGTACGCTAACTTTCATAGAAACAACTTAATAAAACAAAAAAAGCAGGCCTTACCCGCTACCTGCAGATACAGGTAAGAATAAGGCCTGCTTACTTACTTAATCGTTATCAAACTCTACTTCAGCGCACATTCCTGCCGGGCCGCCATTATCATCAGCACCCGCCTGGTACGGATCGAAGTTTGCAGTCTTTGCAACGGCAACAAAACGTTTCTGAAAATTTTCCATCGCGCTATACTTTGGATCAAACACATCTAATCCGTGGTACCTTATGTTCGCGTAAATTTTATCACTATCAATTACGGTTATATTCAACGTATCTGTTACTTCTTCTCCAAACGCACCTGTTTTGCTCATTAATAACCTTAAGGTGTTCTGATTTAAGTCGTAATAGCAGTAGTTAAACCAGATATCAGAAAAATCATCAACCTTTGCACCAATACTTTTGTCGTATGTACCATTCGCATTAAAACGGTAAACATCATCGGTGTAAGCATCAGTAATTTCATTAGTTCCGGTTTTTATCCAGATTTCCTGATCTAATCTCCAGTTGTATTTTAATAGTACCTGAAGTGGCGTAAGTTCAACTGTGATAACCAATTCGATTGATGCTGTTTTATTTTTTGAATCTGTTACCGTAAAGTTGATTGTGGTAATATGATCGGCATCTTCATCGGTAACGTGGTAAACATATGCACTTGAAGGTACGGTTGTGAGTACTTCTTCACTCTCCTTAACACCATCCCAAAATTTAGTAACGGTAAGGTTCTTAAATCCGGCATCGGCATTAATTGTTACAACTACCGATACATCTTCTCCGGGCGATGCCGTTACCGCGGTTGTAGACAACTCTATTTCAGGCAAGGCAAAAGTTTCCTCATCGCAGGATACAAAAAGACCTGATCCAGCTACCAGCATTGCTGAAAGGCAGGTTAATAGTATTTTTTTCATAGGATAAATTTTTATGATTCAGGTCAAATATATGTTGTTCATATGTATGAACATAGTGTTTTTAAAAGTAATTTTTGAAGTACTAAAATGCTTATTTAAACGGCAAAATCGATTGCATGGGTACTCGGATAAACCGGGGTCGGTACACCAACGCATTGTCGTAATGGTCTTGAAATAACATACTATTGGTGTTGTAAGAGATAAGAAGCTGGTTGTTTTCTATGTATTGCGGGTGAGCTAATGCGTTATAGGTAAAACACTCTTTACAGTTATTGGGAAGAAGTGTAGTATAAAGTAGCTGTTTATTTACCCACGGACCAACCGGGCTTTCGGATGTAAACGAATATATGTTTTTACCAAAGTCCCCCTCCTGCATAATAAGTATATAGGTGTTTTCCCAGTTGAAAACACTGAACTGCTCCGATCCTGAAAACTCAAGCATGGGTTTAGCTTCATTAGCGTGGGGTTTCCAGGTACTACCGGTATAGAATTCCCAAGCCTCTGTAACCTTGCCTGTTTTGGCACGCGCTGCATAAGGAAACCTGTTTTTTAATCCATATATATACAGATAGTCTTCCGTTTCCAGAACAGCATGTCCGTAATGAACACTGTCTGTCTCGGTAAAACGGATAACCTTCTTTGTAGTAAAATCGGGAATGGAGAGGGTTACTAATTCAGTATCCAAAAATTTAAAGCCCCACATATCATTGGGGTCTTTCTGAGAAAACTTAGAAACGAATACGTGTAAATCTCCGTCATCTATAAAAGCATCGCCCGGCCAGTACCACATATTCAACTCTGTTAGGCCAGCTGTACCATCGGCAACTTCAGGTGGGATTAGCATTGATTTAAAATCTTTAGGGTTGCCTTGTTGAAATGTAAGCAGGCTATCTTTTTGAAGAATGACAAAACTGTTACGAATGTAAGAGGGGGTTGAAGGCAGTCGTTTTAAGTCTGGTGTTAACCCTCCTATAAAGGAATCACCAAAGATCCAAACGGTTCTTCCATCGGGTAACACCACGGAGTAGGTGCCATCGCCACCGGTAAAGCGGGTACCCTTGGGTAAAAAGGAGTTTGTAAAAACAGTGTCTTCAACAACAGGTAGTTTTTCAGCGGTATGCTGCGTTGATGGTTTGCATCCCCACCCGGCCAGGGAAACTAGTGTTATGTAAATTATCTTTTTCAATCTCGTTCGCTTTCTACCGTGTAAACTATGCTATCCGATTTATAGTATCCCACATTGTACTCGATTGGGCGCCTGCCGGGATCATAAACAAAGCGCTTTCGTTTCAGGATAGGATCGCCTTTGTGAATACCCAGTAATTCAGACAATGCCTCATCGGCAGCTATTGCAGTAATTTCTTCTTTACTAACTTTTGCCACTACCGAGTAATCCTGTTCCATTATTTCGTATAAAGGCCTGTTAAAATCCTCTTCGCCTGTAAGACCAATCTTAGGGCTGAAATAGGATATAAAAAATACAAAGGGGGCCTTAACATCTCCACGCACACGCTCCAGTTTCAATAGCTTATTTTTTTTATCAAGCCCGAAAAAACTAAGTATATCATCAGGAGGTACTACCCATGAGAGTTCTGTACTATAGTTTTTAATTTCAATGCCCTTCGATTTCATTTCTTGTGTAAAACTCATCCAGTTCTTGGCTTTGCTATCAACCGGATTTGATACGACAGTGCCGTAGCCCTTTTTACGTAGTAATAAACCTTCAAACACTAACCGGTTTGTGGCTTGCCTAAGGGTATTACGCGAAATACCCAGTTTACGGGACAAGTCTTCTTCGTTGGGCAACAACTTACCATTCTTATATTCTGAAATCGTAATCATTTCGCGAATCAAACCCTCTACCTGTACGTGAAGAGGTATGGAGCTCTTATGGTCTATTTTGAGTTTCATTTTATTCAATTAGAGTTTTTTACTCTAAGGTTAGTTTCACGTTTTACACTACCTACTCACTGCGTTTACTTCCCGCAATGGTAACACCCAGCCCGCCATCAATTCTATATGCCTGGCCAGTAATAAACGATGCTTTTGACGATGCCAGAAAAGCTATGAACTCCCCCACTTCTACGGCACTTCCCACTTTTTTTACCAGATGCATGTCTTGGCATTCGCGGTACACTGCTACAGGATCGGGAGATTCATGTATGGCTTGCTGTAGCATGGGTGTGTCGATTGTACCCGGGCACACCGCTACACACCGTATTGCAGGTGCATAGTCAACCGCTATACTTCGCGTTAACCCTAACAAGCCTGTTTTAGAAGTTGTATAGGCTGCTACCACTTGTTGGCTCAGAAATGCCTGCACACTCGAAACGTTCACAATCACACCAGCATGCTTGCGTTGCATGGAAGGGATAACATATTTAGAAACCAAAAAGGCGCTTTTCAGATTAACATTCATTACCATATCCCACTCTTCTTCGGTTGATTGTGTGACAGATGCGTAACGCTGTATGCCTGCATTGTTTACCAGAACATCAATATCGCCAAAACCTTCAATAACCTGTGTTACACATGCTTTCACTTGCGTGTGATCGGCTACATTGCATGAATAAAATCGTACATTTCCCCTATGTACTTTCTCGAGTTCTAGCCCGGCCGAATCTAGATCTAATACGGATACAAGCCCACCTTCGCGCACAAAAACATCAACGGTTCCACGGCCAATCCCTTTTACCCCTCCGGTAACAAGTATATGTTTTCCTTTGAACGTACTCATCGGTTGCAAGTTAGCGGAAGGCCTTTTTCTCCCAGATTAATTTTAGAAATATGCCACCTTCCAATATTGGCAACAAACAACTGGTCAAAATTCTTTCCACCAAAAGCAATGTTGGTTGGGTTTGAAAGCGTGTGGGCTTCCCAGTCATCTACCAATACACTCACTTCTTGCTTAGGCGTTATTTTATAGATTTTATTAGGCGCATAACAAGACACATAAAGATTGCCGGCAGCATCAAAGGCTAATCCATCGGGTACAGACTCTGGCAGGGTTGCGAATACTTCTCTGTTTCCTGCACTACCATTGGCTTGTATTTGTACACGTTCAACACCTGGTAAAAAAGAACAGGCAACGTAAATAAACTCTTCGGCTGCATCTAACGCCATTCCATTAGAAAAATTAAACGGACCTTTGCACCACACGTGGCCCTGGCCTTCTTTGTTGTACTTTATTATTTTTCCTTTAATGTTGCGAAAGGCCCCGCTTTCTGAAACGTACACGTTCCCGTGTTTGTCAAAACAGGCGTAGTTGGGAATGTTGAAGGTATGATCGGACATTCCAAATTTTTCCAGTACAAAGGTTTTGGTATCCATTCGCCAAAGGCACTTGTTCCCTGAGTCGCAGATTAACAACCAACTTAAATCGTTACTAAGTGCAATGCCAAGAATAAATCCCTTTGTGTTTGCTACTTCTTTTACATGTTTTCCATCAGCCGAGATGTGATAGATCTGTCCCGCTTCGCCACCGGCCCACACGGTTCCATCAGACTGGTATGCTACACATTCAGGATGATCAAGCCCATCACAGAATATCTCTGTCTTTGAAAGAATACTCATAGCCATATTGGGTTAAAGTTGTCCTCAAATGCTTTTGCTCTCAGTGTTGTTTCTATTTTTTGACCTGCTTCTAAAATCAACCATTCTTTACGATTTATGGCTTCCAGAGGATCATTTGTCCACGGAGATGTCCAGGGTTCTAAGGCCACGGTGTAACAATTTCCCCACCAAGGAAAATCCTTTGTAGCGTTAAGTTCGTGCCACATCCATAATGTTTTGAAAAGTTCACCATTCCACATTAATCCAAAGCCCACATTCCTTACCTTATTTTTAATTGAGTAGAAGGCGTTCTTTCCATATCCTTCGAGATAACACAAATCGCTGTACTGCTCCTTGCCCTTTGGCGGAACAAAACGGGCGTCATCAACGGAACCCTTTTTATTTTTTGCTTGTGGCCACTCATATACGAGGTTGCGTTGAAACCTATGGTGATCGGGCATTAAAGGCTCTGTTTTAAGTGTAAGGGCATTAGTCTCAATAGAAACACCTTCTTCAAGAAATGGTAACCCGAAGGCAATATGCTGGCCCCACATAATATCTAGGGAAGTTCCGCCTCTATTCGTTATTCGTTCTTTTATTTCCAATTCGCTGGTGTCCTTTCTAATAGTCATCTCACGTTCTATTCGAATGGGCACTCGTATTGGTTCTGTATATAACTTAATCGAAACCGCTTCATCCGAACAGGTTGTATCGGTTACTTGCCAGGGAATCAAAGCCACTTCGCCATGTTGGCCGAGCGCAGCACCCCGATATGTAAATGCCGGGCTGTTGGGCAGGCACACCTGCCATCCGCCATAGTAGTAATCCTCAAACTGTGTAGCTGTATTCCTTACTTGACTGAAATCTGTTTGTGGATTTCGTATTCCCTTAGAGAGATGTAATAAAAAATCAATTTCTTTTGGCTTGTATTTGAACTCAAAAATATCACACCCACGGCCGGCCAGCACCCCCACTTTCAATAAATTATTTTCAAGGTAGAAAGCCTGCATTCCGGCAATGGTAGTATGGGTTAACGTACAACTCATTACGCGGTCTCTATTGCTTGCATGGCGCCACGCATATACCCAAGTGCAAATGCCATTCCTGAATGCCAACCTGCTTTGGTAGTCATTTCGGGTGTGTGATCAGGAATCAACACGCCATCATATTTACTGGCTTTAAGGATACGAAGGGCTTTAATCATGTTAATATCTCCTTCGTCTACAAATGCTTCGCGGTAGCTGGGCACTTTGCCAATTACATTTCTAAAATGGATATACCCGATACGTTTTTCGCGTGCGTATT
>DEIA01000048.1 GCA_002352225.1 Flammeovirgaceae bacterium UBA2786 | reverse complement strand
GGTTTCTGGCTTTGGTTCGGATTAATTGCAGCCGCGTTCATTCTGTTTGTAAACATGTTTTACACCTCGCTTATCCTGCCCTTATTCAACAAACTTACACCGCTGGCCGATGGTGATCTTAAAACCGCTATTGAAGGCTTTTCAAAAAAAGTAAACTTTCCGTTAGATAACATTTTTGTTATGGATGGCTCAAAGCGCTCGGCAAAAGCCAATGCTTTCTTTTCCGGTATTGGTAAAAAGAAAAAAATTGTACTGTACGATACGTTAATAAACAACCACACCACCGATGAACTGGTAGCGGTGCTGGCACATGAAGTCGGTCACTTCAAGAAAAAACATATTATATGGAGTTATCTCATTTCAATTATTCAGGTATTCTTCATACTGTTTGTACTTTCTAAAATGATTTTCAATCCAACCCTTTCCAGCGCGTTGGGTGGTACCCAGCAAGCCATTCACCTTAATCTGGTTGCCTTTGGCATTCTCTTCTCTCCTATTTCCGGTATTGCCGGTTTGCTCATGAGTCTGCTCAGTCGCAAAAATGAATTTGAGGCTGATGCTTATGCCAGGCAAACCTTTGACGGAGTGGCATTAAGCAATGCACTGAAAAAACTTTCAGTAGATTCGTTAAGTAATTTATACCCCCATCCCTGGTATGTGTTTTTTCATTATTCACACCCGCCTTTGCTTTCTCGCCTTAATGCACTGACTCTATAACAATGAACCAGACGCCATCGGTCAATCGCTTACTCTCGCTTGATTTTCTGCGCGGCTTCATCATGGTATTGCTGGCTCTGGAAAGCGTAAGGCTATACGACAACCTATTCGGCCTTACAGAAGGTTCAGACTTGCAATCACTCATTGTTCAATTCACACACCATCCCTGGCATGGACTTCGTTTCTGGGATTTAATTCAGCCGGGATTCATGTTCATAGCCGGAACTGCGCTTGCTTATTCGTTGCATCGGCAAAACGAAGAGCAGATTTCATGGCCCAGTCAATTTACCAAAACCCTAAAACGTAGCGGTTGGCTTTTCTTTTGGGGTGTGCTGGATTATGCGGTACGCCCCGAAGGGCTTTCTTTCGAACTTTGGGATGTACTTACCCAACTTTCTTTCACCACGTTAGTAGCGTTTTTGATTTATCGCTGGTCAGTATCGGCTCAGCTTATTACCAGCATAGGTCTGTTGCTCCTTACGGAAATTCTTTATCGCTTCATTCAAATTCCGGGATTCGATCAACCATTTACTGACCAACATAATTTTGGGAATTTCATAGACCTGATGTTGATGAACAAAATCAATTCCGGAGGTTGGGTGGCTATTAATTGCCTGCCCACCGCAGCGCACACTATTTGGGGAGTACTAGCCGGCAAGTTGTTGTTGAGTAATACATCCGGTACTAAAAAAATTAAAGCATTGCTAATCTGGGGAGTGCTTGCACTGGTTGTTGGTTATCTTTTAGACTTTACTATAACTCCAATCATTAAGCGTATTGCTACCAGTTCATTCGTTCTGGTATCGGGCGGGTATTGCCTTATAGCGCTGATGGCTTGCTACTGGTGGATTGATCTAAAAAAACATCAACGGGGTCTGCGGTTCTTTACCATCGTGGGTATGAATTCAATTTTCATTTACCTTTTTTTTGAGATTGTTGGAAACCGGTGGTTCAATGATTATGCGGGGGCCGTTACAAATGGGTTAATGGATATTGTTCATATACCAACAGCTGTTCAGTTAATTGTTACACCCCTTTGTATTTTTGCATTGGAGTGGGGATTGTGCTATTTTCTGTACCGGAAAAAAATATTCTTTAAGTTGTAGTGATCAGTCAGTTTGATTTATGTGCTTTGGTTGTTTAACTTAAACCCAAAAGTGAGAGTAGCCCCGATAGTGTTCAGGTTGTTGTTCGCTACTTCATTTCTACATTAATTTAGTTCGAGCATTCTTTAATGATCTTCACTAACCATCGCTTACGCAGAATTTTTAATATCTCTGTTGTTCTGTTAACCATACTTAGCTACTTCAGTTTACGCATTCCTCCACACGTATTTTGGCCCGCAGCTTTTCTGAGTTATGGTTTTCCGATACTGATATTTCTGAATTTACTTTTGTTGATTCTTGCGCTGGTTCAAAAAAGAATGACCGCTTTTATCTGGTTTATCCTTTTCATTCTGGGTGCTCCGTACCTGCTTCGCACAGTAAGATTTAATACATATAGAAAAACTGACGGAACCACCCGCGTACTTAGTTTCAACGCCAGATTATTCTATAAGCCTAATGTTTACAAACAATTTTCGTCAGAACTCTTTAACTGGGTTAAGTCCGATACCTCCTCAATTAAATGTATTCAGGAGTTTATATCGGTTCGAAGCCCGGAGTTTAATATTGCAAAAACGATGAAGGAATCTGGCTATAATGGATTCGTATTCAAAGCCTATTCCGAGAATCAGGATTTCAATCCAGGATTAGCGATCTTCACCAAATTTGAAATAATTAATTCTGGTATAATATGGCAAGAATCAAAGACTCAAAATGCCGCCATTTTTGCCGATTTGAAAAAAAACAATTCCGTTATCAGGGTGTATAATCTTCATTTATCATCTATGAGTCTTAAAGCCTATCCATCCGACTGGAAAGGGAAGTTGCTGCATGTATATTATCAATTAAAAACAGGTTCAATTAAGCGAAGCATTCAGATAAACACATTACTCAATCACATGAATACCTCACCTTATCCTTACCTGGTTTGTGGCGATTTTAATGAAACCCCTTACAGCTATGTCTATTCTGAAATGAGAAGTAAGCTAACCAATGCATTTGAGAAAAGAGGACAGGGCTTTGGCTTTACACTCAATCAAAAACCTTATTATTTACGCATCGATCATCAATTTTTTAGTAAAGAGTTTAAGGTACAGAAATACACGGTTGACAGGTCTATGCGAATTTCGGATCATTTTCCCACGTATGGGTATTACATCTTACCTGAATAATATGACTATCGAATTATTACTTCGCTACCTCCACTTCATCAGCATTTTTGCCATTGTGGGAGCTTTGGTTTCTGAGCACATGCTTTTGCAAAAACAAATGACCAGGGCTACTATCAGCAAGGTTGCCATGATAGATGCGGTTTACGGTGTGGCGGCCTTGTTATTATTGGGTGCGGGGCTCACCCTCTGGTTAGGTAGCTTTGGCAAACCGGCTATCGTATACAGCAAGAATTGGATATTTCACACCAAGCTTACTCTATTTTTGATTGTTGGTTTGCTGTCTATTTACCCAACCGTTTTCTTTCTTAAAAACAGAAAGGGCAATGGGGATGAGATTGTTCATGTTCCGAAGATTATCTTTGTTTTGGTGCGATTTGAAATTCTTATTTTATTCATCATCCCAATTCTGGCTGGTTTGATGTCACGCGGAGTTGGATTATTGTAGAACAAAATTTATTGAGCCTATGAAGTGCTTCACTCTTTTAATCTGCATCGCAACTACAATAGTAAGTTGTCAGAAAATAACTTATCAGAAAAAACCCGTGTGGTCTGATGAATTTGATTATTCCGGAGCACCCGACAGCACCAAATGGAATTACGACCTGGGTGATGGTTGCCCCAATGTGTGCGGCTGGGGCAACAACGAGGCACAATATTATACTACCGATAGTAAAAATGTTCGCGTTGAAAATGGAAACCTGATTATTGAAGCGCACAAAGATTCGCTTGATGGCAAAGCGTATACCTCAACGCGCATCATCAGCAAACAAAAAGGCGATTGGCTCTACGGCCGGATAGAGATACGGGCAAAACTCCCGAAAGGCAAAGGTACCTGGCCTGCCATTTGGATGCTTTCTACCGATTGGAAATATGGCGGCTGGCCTGCCAGTGGCGAAATAGATATTATGGAACATGTGGGTTACGATCCGGGCGTGGTCCATGGTACTATTCATACCGAAAAATATAATCACATTAAGCAAACACAGAAGGAAGGTAAGATAACGATTGCCGATGCCATGGATCAGTTTCATGTTTACGCCATCGATTGGACTAAAGACAAGATTGATTTCTTTGTGGACGATAATCTATATCACACCGTAATACGCGATCCGCAAGACGATTTTAACGGCTGGCCATTCGATCAAAAATTTCATTTGATCATGAATGTTGCCGTGGGTGGCAATTGGGGTGGTAAAGAAGGTATTGATGATTCCATCTGGCCCCAGCGCATGGAAATTGATTATGTACGGATATACCAATAAGGAATGAAAACAATTCTTCTGATCGGGTTTACTTTTATAACTATCTCTTCTTTCGGGCAAAAAGACGAAACTATCGTTGATAATCTTCATCGCAAAAAATTTACGTGGCTCATCAGCAAAAATTACGATTCACTAAACTGGATTATGCACGAGCAGGTGCAGTACGTTCACTCCAACGGCTGGGTACAAACCAAAAAAGAAGTGACAGAAGACTTGAATACCGGTAAACTAAACTATACACAGATTGAAATTGCAGAGAGTAAAACTATAGTTTATAAAAATACCGGTATTGTCACCGGTAAGGGTCGCTTTCGCGGGCTCATGCCCGATCAATCGGAATTTAACCTGAGTCTGTTTTATACAGAAGTTTATGTAAAGGTTGGAAAAGAGTGGAAGCTGTTAAACCGGCTGGCTACTAAAATCACGCTTTAGCTTCTGCCTAATTCAACCAACTTATTGCGTTCGTTTTGTAACTCGCGCGACAACTTAGTCTGACGTTCCAATGCCTTGCGTTTATACTCCTCAAACTCGTGCGATAATGAATCAGCCACCTGTGCTCTATCTTTCACAGTGCCCTGCAATATTTTTAAACGTGCTGTTACCGCAATAATAATTGCAACCAGAGCCGCAATAATCACAAAGGCAATCAGCAAAAACACACCTTTACCAAAATGCACCCCTAATACCGAAATATGTTCACTATCGAACGTAATGCCTTCCACCGATGCTTTTTGTTGGGCTAACTGTTGGTGCGAATCAGCCAATTCAGTTTGCAGGCCGGTAATCTTTTGGCGTGCTTCTACTAACTGAGTTTCTTTTCTGCTGATGGTATCTAATGTAATTTTCCAGAACCCATCCAGCACAAATTCCTTTATTACTTTATAATCCTCGTACGTCTGCGAATTGGTTTTCATTACCTGGTACCGTTCTTTTAATTCAAGTTTGTCGTCTTCCAATGCTTTTGCAGCCGGCTGTGCAAATGTTAGGTAAGGAAGAGTGAGAATTATAATGCAGAATAATTTTTTCATAGCATAACAAATTAAGATGGGTGAACATAATACAAATGTTCTGGGATATACAATACAGAATAGATTTTCGGGTTCACAAGGCGATTAATAGAAAATAGAATAGTTAAACGGTTACTTACACTTCAATATTATGTGCACAGGCCCTGCGTTTACTATCGTTTAACGGTTGAAGGCCATCATTAACACAAAGGTAAGTCTGAATTTCCGCATCGAAGTGTTCATGGCTGTAACAGTATTTGGATATTATTCTGCTTCATGCTCAAAATAAAATCCAAGTTTTAGATTATGAATAAACTGCGGTGGTAAGGCCTATAATTTAGTATTTCCTTTATCGCAATCAGAATTTCAATGGTTTGCACGATCTTATAATTATTAAAATAATCATCGTTTAATAACATTTCACCCCAATCTTTCAAGTATTTTTGATCTTGACATAAAGTATTGAGTTTATTAAGTTGCTTATTGAATTAATTTGCCCTAATCAAAACACCCTGTGAGCTCCCAAACCTTAAAGCGGATCCTGATTATTGAGGATGATAAGCCTCTTTGTTGGCTATTAGAGCGTATTTTGAAAGATAAGTTTGATGTTACCTTTCTTCAAAATGGCCTTGACGGGCTGGCCTGGCTATCATCAAATCCATTGCCCGATCTTATTATTTCAGATTTACACATGCCTTCCATAGATGGCATTGAACTACTGGAAAACATCCAAACCAGTGGAATTTTGAGGCATATTCCCGTCATTATTCTATCGGGCAGCGAAGACCCTGAAAAACGCAGGAAATGTCTGACTTTAGGGGCCAGCAGCTATTTAATTAAACCTTTCGAACCACAGTTACTTATCGGTGAGATTGAGAATACATTCAAAAGGTTAGAAAAACCGTTGGCTATTAATCGATGAAAACCGATAGTGATATTGCTTTGCCTGCCCAAAAACGGGGCACTTTTAAAGATTCAAATATTCATGTTGCGTTACTTCAGCTTGAAAATCAGCTTCAATCTGATTTTGTGCAGGATAACTGGCACTTCTCCTCTTATACCCTGGAATCCTTGTCGTTTGCTATTCTTGAAAACCCAACAGTAGCAGACGCGGTATTTATTGGCCCCGACACAAATCCGGAGCAAATGATAAAATTATCGGCACTTTTAAGCCGGTACAAAATTCCCTTTATACTTTACACGAATAAGTATGATGAAAGTGCAAAAGAAAAAGCGCTTGCCTTAAAAGTAGACGACTATCTATTGGGTGCTTTTACCGATTTGATGGCAAAACGGATTCACTTCATCAGAAAAACAAAATCAAGAACAGGGTCGGATGCTGTGCAAATAGAGCCCGTGAAAAGCGCTGACCCCATGCAATCCATAAAAATCTGGAGGTTAAAAAGGTTTTCAGATATTCTATTATCATCATTAGCCTTACTCGTGCTGTCCCCTATTCTTTTGTTAATTGCCATTATGATTAAGATAGAATCGCGCGGACCTGTGTTTTACATTTCCAAACGGGCCGGATCGGGCTATAAAATTTTCGATTTTTATAAATTCAGGTCCATGCGTGCAGGTGCCGATAAAGAATTAAAGAATCTCGCTCACTTAAATCAATATGCCGAGGGAAACACTGAAACCGTTTTCTTTAAAATAAAAGATGATCCACGCATAACCGCTTTTGGAATGTTCTTGCGGAATTCCAGCCTTGATGAATTACCACAGCTCGTTAATGTGCTGAAGGGCGATATGTCGTTGGTAGGAAACAGACCTCTTCCCCTGTATGAGGCCGAGCGGCTTACAAAAGACCAGATTGCCTGGCGCTTTCTGGCACCAGCCGGCATAACCGGTTTATGGCAGGTAACCAAAAGAGGTAATAAGGATATGTCGTTAGATGAGCGTATTCATCTGGATATGGAGTATGCCATGAAGAATTCATTCCTGCTTGATATGAAGATCATATTTGCAACTTTTCCAGCTTTGATTCAAAAGGAAAAGGTATAATTGCTGACATTTTAGTTTTACATGTCAGAAGTAAAAATACTACACTGTATAAGGCAGGGACAAATTGGAGGGGGTGAGAGTCATGTACTTGACTTAGTTCAGAATCTGAATCAAAATCGCTTTAAAAGTAGTGTATTATCCTTTACTACTGGCCCCATGATTGACCAGTTAACTAATCTTGGAATTCCTAATTACGTAATACCTACCGAATTTCCTTTCGACTTTAGAACGTGGGGGAAGGTTTCTAAACTTATTAGAAATAATCAATTCAATCTGATCCACATTCATGGAACAAGGGCCCTCTCTAATTGCTTTTTGGCTGCAACACGTAATAACATTCCTATTATTTACACCGTACATGGATGGTCATTCCATAACTATCAAAATATTTTTCGGAGAAAAATATCAATTCTGGCCGAGCGATACCTGTGCAGTTTTGCCAAAGCCATTATTAATGTTTCAGAATATAATCGTCAAATAGGCCTTGCCCATATTCCCGCCTTACACTCAACGGTAATTCAAAATGGTATTGATACCGGGAAATTTGAGCCTGCGCTCAACCATAAAGATATACGGGCTGAACTTAAGATAGGCCCGGATAAAATACTGATCGGTTTTATTTCCCGGATGACCTACCAGAAAGATCCAATAACTTTAATAAAGGCATTCCATCTCCTTCAACAAAAGACTAAAAATAAAGATAGATTCAGGCTTCTTATGGTAGGCGAAGGGGATATGAAAGGCGAAGCCATAAAAATGGCAAAGGAATTAAATTTAACTGCATCCATTCATTTTGAAAATTTCAGGAATGATGTGCCCGATATACTTTCAGCACTAAATATTTATTGCCTTCCCTCGTTGTGGGAGGGGCTCCCCCTGGGTGTGCTCGAAGCAATGGCTTCTGAAAAAATTGTGGTGGCATCTTCGGTAGATGGCACACGTGAAGTAATAAAACACAGTGTTAACGGATATCTGTTTTCACCTGGTAATTCTGAACAACTAAGCCGGTTGCTGGAAGAAGGGTGTCAGAAAAACGAAGCGAATGAAAAAATCAAATTAAATGCTCGTAAAACCATCCACGATAGTTTTACAATTCAAAAAATGGTTTCTAAAACTGAAAAAGTTTACCAGGATGTATTAGATAAAAACACTAACTATTTTCAGAATTAACGATGTCAATACCTGAATTTCTGATTTTTCTATATCTGGCGGCTGGAGTATTCTATTTTACATTTTTAGCCATTGCAGGTCATTTTTATAAACCTCTTCCAAAAGTACCTAATGGAAAACAAAACCGATTTGCTGTTTTTGTTCCCGGTTATAAAGAAGATTCAATCATCGTGAGTGTAATCAATCAACTTCTTACACTTACTTACCCCAGACATTTATTTGATATAATTGTAATAGCCGATTCTTTTCAGGAAAAAACTATTAAAGAACTCTCTTCTTTACCGATAATCCTGCTTCAACCTAAATTTGAGAAGAGCTCTAAAGCCAGGTCTTTGAACTTCGCTTTTCAGACATTACCTGAAACGTACGACATAGTGGTTATCCTGGATGCCGATAATGTTGTTCATCCTGATTTTTTAGATCGGCTTAACCAATACATGCAGAATAACGTGGCCGCAGTTCAAATGCAGCGGGTTGCAAAAAATACCGATACTTCCTTTGCTGTACTTGACGCCTGCAGCGAAGCCATTAGTAATCACATTTTCAGAAAAGGTCAATATGCCATCGGTCTATCGGCCAGCCTGATAGGATCCGGAATGTCTTTCCGATACACTTTATTGAAAGAAATAATTTCTAAAATTGAATCCGTCTATGAAGATCGTGAAATTCAGTTCGCGTTAGCCAAGCAGGAAACAAAGATTCATTACGTGGAAGAAATTCTAGTTTACGATGAAAAAATCGACAACCCACAGGCTTTTCAAAATCAAAGAAGACGTTGGGTGTATGCTCAGGTAATGTCTCTTTTCGACAATTTTATACCAGGCCACATTATGCTTTTTAAGGGAAACCTGTCGTTCTATAACTTCTCTGTACTAAATAACATCTTTCCTCCCCGTGTATTGTTGCTGGGATTACTGCTCATTATTCCGGTCATTGCCACCCTGCTAAACAGTACATTAGCTATGTATTGGTGGATACTCACGGGTACCTATATTTTTTGTCTTCTCATTTCCATTCCTGCTAAACTTTATACCCGAAAACTTTTGGTAGCCACCTTTTCTATACCCCTGGCATTTATCAAAATGATACAAGCTTTCTTTAAAATGAAAGGAGCAAGTAAATTCATCCATACTACACACACCAAAGTTGGAGTTGATAGTGTATTTAAGAATGACAACCACCACTAACCTTCCCCGTGTTTCCATCATTACTGTAAATTTTAACAGTACTGCTGTAACGGTAGATTTTTTAAAATCAGTTTTGCAATATCCCTATGAAAACATGGAGGTTATTGTGGTTGATAATGCATCGAACGAAGACCCCACGGGTATATTACAACAAACCATGCCCGATGTTAAAATAATAAGGAGTAACAAAAATCTGGGCTTTGCCGGAGGAAATAACCTGGGTGTAAATCAGGCCACCGGATCATTCCTTTTGTTTATAAATAATGATACCGAAATTACCGAGGGAGCTATAGCCAAAATGGTTCAGGTGCTTCAAACTCATCCTGACGCTGGAGCAGTAAGTCCAAAATTTCATTATTACTTTCATCCGGGGGTGATTGAATATGCCGGCTACAACCCTATGAATTTTTTTACCGCACGGGCAACCATGCAAGGAAACAAACAGGTGGATACAGGCCAATATCTTACCCTAACAGAAACAAATTATGCACACGGAGGCGGAATGATGGTTCCCCGCGCGGTGATTGATGCCGTGGGTACTATGCCCGATTATTACTTCTTATATTATGAAGAATTAGACTGGTGCGAGATGATGAAACGGAAAGGGTATAAAATCTATTTTGAACCCGGTGCGTTAATCTACCATAAAGAATCAATGACAACCGGTAAGGCCAGCACCCTTAAAACGTATTACCTAAACCGAAACAGAATCCTTTTTATAAGAAGAAATGCAAGCCACCTTCAACGGTTTACATTTATTGCCTATTTTACTTTCATCACACTCCCTAAAAATACCCTGATGTTTGGTATTAGACGAGAATGGAAACATCTTAACGCTTTTTATAAAGCTGTTTTTTGGCATTTTCATAATCCGGCACAGTATGCGAATCGGGATTGAAGCGCAGCGTTTATTCCGCAAGAATAAACATGGAATGGACATTGTGGCCCTTGAGTTAATAAAGGCGCTGCAAAAAACAGATACCTGCAATCAATATTTTGTATTTGTTAAAGCAGATCAGGATTCCTCCTGCATTACACCAACTGAAAACTTTGAGATTATAACAACCCGGAAGTACCCTTACCTGTGGTGGGAACAAGTGGTGTTAAGGAAACTTTCAAAAAAGTACCGGCTCGACTTATTACATTGTACCTGCAATACTGCACCTATTGCATTATCGGTTCCGTTAGTGGTAACCATTCATGATATTATTTACCTGGAGCGGATAAACCTAAGAAAAGGATCTTGGTATCAGATATTTGGAAACCTGTACAGGAGAGGGGTTGTGCCGCTTATTGCCCGTACTACAAAAAAGGTGATTACGGTATCTGAATATGAAAAAGAGGTAATCAAAAAAAAATTTCCCAATCTGGATCTGGTAGCGATATACAATGGACTGCAGGATTCATTTGTTAAGATAACTGATCCGGAAATTTTACAGGACGTAAAAGAACAGTATAGGTTGCCGAACGAATTTATTCTTTTTATTGGCAATACCGACCCTAAGAAAAATCTAATTGGTGTACTCCGGGCATATTCCATTCTGGTAAACAAAGGACAGCCTATACCTAAGTTAGTTGTGCTGGATATTAAAGAATCATTTCTCGAAAAAATGATTTTAAAAATTAATCCTGAATTAAAAAATCATATTGTTATCTCAGGATACGTTCCCAATTATCAACTCCCTGCTATTTATTCGCTGGCTACATTATTTATGTATCCCTCTCTTCGCGAAAGTTTTGGTATACCTTTGTTAGAAGCTATGGCTTGCGGAACACCCATCATTACCTCAAGCACCTCTTCCATGCCCGAAGTTGTTGAAGATGCTGCCCTGCTGGTTAATCCGCTACATCCAGAACAAATCGCAAACGCAATTGAAACCCTGTTAACCGACTCCGCAGCAAGAGCCCGGTTGGTTGCTAATGGATATGAACGCGTAAAAACCTTCAACTGGTTAAATAATGCGAAACAAACATTATCGATCTACATTGAAGTTTTTAACAAGAAGGAATGAATTGGTATAATTTTTATTAACTCTTTTACGATGAAAAACAAGAACCGGGTAATTCTGCTATTCCTCCTGTTATCGTTTTACAGCACGTTTTCGCAGCGCCCTGAAAATCGTAAAGAAATAGTACTATCCGAATCCGAATTCAAAACAATTGGTAAGACTCCGGCTATACTAAAGGAAGCTTCCGGTTTATACATAGACGAAAACGGGACATTCTGGAGTCATAATGATGACCGATATCCAATCCTCTACAACTTCGATTCAGCAGGAATTGTTAAAAAAGTTGTTCACCTTAATCATACCAACATCGGTTGGGAGGGCATTACATCCGATCGGGCTGGTAACATGTATATAGCCGGAATTGGCAATAATAAGAACGACCGGAAAGATCTCGCCATTATTAAAATTAAACCGTTAAATGCAATCACCGAAAAAGTAACACAAGGACAATTAATACATTTCTCATATTCTGATCAAACTGAATATCCACCTCCTTCCAGCAAAAAAAACTTTGATTCAGATGCGCTAATTGCATGGGGTGATACGCTGTTGATTTTTACCAAAAACAGAACCAACCCCAACACCGGATATTCACACATCTATCAACTTTCTCAGCAACCCGGGAATTACATCGCCATGTTGATTGATAGTGTTTTCACCGGCCAGGGAAGTTTAATGGAAAATTGGGTAACAGATGCTGCGCTGAGCCCCGACATGAAAATGCTGGCGCTGCTGGGGCATGATAAAATCTGGATTATAACTGATTTTGAAAACCGCCCCTTTTCACAGGGAAAAATAACCCTTCTTAGGCTTCCACACGTAACCCATAAAGCCGGACTGGCTTTTTCGGGAAATTCATCCATTTATGTAGTGGACGAAAAAGAGTTCGATATTTTGGGTGGGAATATTTATAAGCTCGACTTAAATCCTTTAAATATTAAGTAGCTGATTATCAGTGTTTTTTTATTATTTAAATGATCGTTTTTTTTAATCACACGATAAACTTCATTTAATATGGGGGTAGTAAGCATGTAAGATTGTTTACCTTTTTTCAAATACCTACATTTAAAGGCTGTAATATTCCCTCGTATAGGACCTCCTTAACCTAGTGATCCGTTATGATTAAACCCTTATACCACAGGCATTTGTTTGCCATTATAGCAATTTTGATCTCGGTTTCTGCCATGGGGCAGAACCAAACGGCCAAATTAACACCGCAAAGCGCAATTGGATATTACGAATACCTGCCCCCGGGTTATGAATCCAACACAAATTTATACCCGGTGGTTTTCTTTTTTCATGGAATGGGAGAGAAAGGAAACGGCACCACCGAACTCGCAAAAATTGCAAACCTGGGCCCTCCCCGGCATGTAAGAGATGGTTACAAATTTCCTTTTATTCTTATTTCGCCACAGTTAAAATCTTCGTACGGTGTTTGGCCCTCCTCTTATATTGATGAAGTGGTGGAGCATGCCAGAAGTTACCTCAGAATTGACCCGTCCAGAATGTACTTTACGGGTTTAAGTCTGGGTGGTGGTGGTTGCTGGGAATATGTAGCCACCTACCCGCAAAAGGTAGCTGCGGCAGTTCCTGTATGTGGTGGGTACAACACGCTGGCAAAAGCTTGTATTTACGCAAACAATAACATTCCTATTTGGGCATCGCACGGAGATAAAGATGGAGTTGTGCCTATGGCCAGAACCGTGAATATGATTAATGCCATCAATGCCTGTGTGCCTGCCCCTAACCCTGCACCCATACTCACTATTTACCCCAACGTAGCTCATAATGCCTGGGATTATGCCTATCGCACTAACAATTCTCTTCATACACCCAACGTGTACGAGTGGATGATGGGCTTTACAAAGGGCGGTGTTTCGGTAAGTGCCGGCCTGGATGTGGTCTTAAACTTACCCCCCAACTCCATAAATATTACAGGAGTTGCCTCCACCTCATCAGGAACCATTACCTCCTATGATTGGGTAAAGGTATCCGGCCCTGCTGCAACCATTAATAATGCATCGTCAATTACTGTATCGTTAAGCAATCTTATTGTAGGGGTTTATACCTTTAGATTAACGGTTACCAATAGTTTAGGTCAATCCAACTCAGACCTGGTTAAAGTCACCGTTATTTCGGGTAACCAAAACCCCGTTGCCAATGCCGGACCAGATAAAACAATAACACTCCCTACAAATTTCCTTACCCTTACCGGAGGCGGATCGGACCCTGATGGATCTGTAGCATCTTACTTGTGGACAAAAATAAGCGGCCCCAATGCCAACATTAACGGAACAAACACAGCCACCCTTTCATTAAGTAGTCTATTAGCCGGTACATATGTATTCATGCTTACTGTAACCGACAATTTAGGCTCTACGGCATCCGATAATGTTACCGTTACGGTAAATCCGGTTGCTACCAACCAGGCACCGGTAGCAAACGCAGGCCCCGACAAATCAATAAATTTACCAACCAACTCAACCACCTTGCCTGGAAGTGGTACCGATGCCGATGGTACCGTTACCACGTATCTGTGGGAAAAGGTTAGTGGCCCCAATGCTACACTGGCCAACTTTAATACCAACACGCTTTCCTTATCCGGGCTTACTGCCGGTGTATATGTTTTTCGGTTAACGGTTACCGATAACCTGGGGGCAACCTCAAACGACCTGGTAACCCTTACCGTTATTGACTCCAATCAGGCACCGGTAGCCAATGCCGGCAGCACAGTAACAGTAACACTACCTACCAACTCAACCAACCTGTTAGGATCTGGTACCGATGCGGATGGCTCTGTAGCAACTTACTTGTGGACACAAGTAAGCGGACCCTCTTCTGCCACCCTTACAAATGCCGGTAATCCAACTGTTACCGTTAGCAACCTGCAACAAGGTTCCTATGTTTTCAGGCTTACCGTAACTGATGATGATGGCGCAACCGGAACGGCAACTGTTACGGTAACTGTTGTTAACCCGGCCACTAACCAGGCTCCTTTTGCAAATGCAGGACCGGACAGAACCATTACCCTGCCAGTTAATTCTATTGTATTAACCGGTACTGCAAATGATCTGGATGGAAGTATTGCTAGCTATAACTGGAGTATTCTTTCGGGCCCCGCTGCAACCCTAACCAACCAAACTACCAATGTAGTTACCGTTAGTAATATGATTGCCGGATCTTATCTGATACGGCTTACCGTTACCGATAATCTTGGTGCCACGGCTGTAGATAATGTACTGGTTACCGTAAACCCCGCTGTAGTAAATCAAACCCCAACCGTAAATGCCGGCCCCAATCAGGCCATTACACTTCCGGTTAATACTATTAACCTAACCGCCACTGCAAACGACCCCGATGGTTCGATTTCCACGTATCTTTGGGAAAAAGTAACCGGCCCGGCCGCCACCCTGGCGGGTACAGCTACACAAACACTGGCCGCTACAAACCTATTGGAAGGTGTTTATGTTTTCAGAATAACCGTTACGGATAATATTGGAGCAACAGCCAGCGATGAAGTAACCGTTACCGTAACCAGCATTAACCAACCGCCTGTAGTGGTGGCTTCCAACAATGTTACCATTACCCTTCCAACTTCTTCTACTACGCTCACTGCTGTAGCCTCAGATCCGGATGGGTCTATTAGTACGTATCTCTGGACCAACACCTCCGGGCCTTCTGCTCCAACCCTTAGTGGTATTACCACACAAACACTGGATGCAAGCAACCTGATTGCAGGTACGTATGTTTTTAGAATAACCGTAACCGATAACGAAAGTGCAACCGCATTTGATGATGTAACCGTTGTGGTTCAGTCTGCCACAAACCAGACTCCTGCTGCAAATGCCGGTGCAGATCAAAGCATAACACTGCCTACTAATTCTACAAATTTTGTAGGATCGGGTGTGGATACCGATGGTTCAATTGCTTCTTACCAATGGACGCAAATAAGCGGAGGTGCATTAACCTTAACCAATGCAAACTCTAATACCTTAACCGTAAGCGGAGCCGTAGCCGGTACATACACATTCCGGTTAGCTGTAACAGACAACGGTGGAGCAACTGGTTTTGATGAAGTAACTCTTGTTGTAAATGCAGCTGTGGTTAACCAACCTCCGGTAGCCTCTGCCGGTTCAAATCAAACCATTAGCCTGCCCCAGAATACACTCAACTTAAATGGTTCCGGATCTGACCCCGATGGATCAATTGCCAGCTACCTGTGGTCTAAGGTAAGTGGGCCTGCTGTAACATTAGCAAACCAAACCACACCTGTAGTTACATTAAGTGCCTTAGTAGAGGGTACCTACGTGTTTAGATTAACGGTAACCGATAATCTGGCAGCAACCGGGCAAGCCGATGTAACGGTAATTGTTTTACCTGCTGTTGTAAACCAACCACCTGTATCCAGTGCCGGTGCCGATATCGTAATTACATTACCGGTAAACGCTACAACCATTTTTGGATCAGGAAGCGATCCGGACGGAACGATTGTAACCTATAACTGGATTAAAGTTAGCGGCCCTGCTGCTACCTTAACCAACGCAACCTTAGCAGCTCTGTCTGTTTCCGATTTACTGGAAGGTGTTTATGTTTTCCGGTTAACCGTTACCGATGAAGACCTAGCTACCTCTACCGATGATGTTACCGTAACGGTACAGGCTGCAACAGCTAATCAGGCACCCGTTGCCAATGCAGGTATTAACCGTACTATTACCTTACCTACTAATTCCCTCACCTTAAGCGGATCAGGAAGTGACCCGGACGGATCAATTTCCACCTATGCATGGACAAAACTATCCGGCCCTACGTTTACCTCGGGCGCAACCAATGGCCCCGCTTTATCCTTAAGCAATCTGATTCAGGGTATTTATGTTTTTGAATTAGAAGTAACCGATGATGATGGCGCAACTCATTCCGATCAGGCTACGGTTACCGTTAATCCGGCAGCTGTAAATCAACCTCCTGCTGTAAGTGCCGGAACTGATCGGGTAATATTTTTACCTACCAACAGCGTACAACTTACCGGTACAGCAACAGACCCTGATGGATCAATTGCCAATGTTAGCTGGACAAAAATAAGCGGACCCGTAGGTGCCGTACTGGTTAACGAAACCGGTCTGCTGCTTACTGTCAACAATCTTACTGAAGGTGTTTATGTCTTTCGCCTTACCGCAACCGATGATAAAGGTGCTACCTCTTTTGATGAAGCACAGGTTACAGTAAATGCGGCAACCGTTAATCAACCTCCTTCGGCTAACGCAGGCAGCGATAAAACGATTAAGTTGCCAACCAACAGCACAACCTTGCCAGGCTTAGGGTTAGATGCCGATGGTACCATATCATCGTACCTGTGGGTTAAATTAAGCGGCCCTACTGTAGTACTGGCCAATCAAAACACCAATACCTTATCGCTTAGCAACATGGTGGAGGGTTCCTATACCTTTCAGCTTATAGTAACCGATAATGATGGTGACACCGGTACGGATGAAGTAACGGTATTGGTTTTACCGGCCAGCGTAAATACCCCGCCCACTGCCAATGCCGGGCCCGATGCAAACGTAATGCTGCCTGCTAACTCCGTTATTTTAACAGGATCGGCTACCGATGATGGCACCATTGCCTCCACCGTATGGGTAAAAGTTTCCGGGCCACCTGCATTTTTAACTAACCCGCTTACCACCACCCTTACTGCCTCTAATCTTATTGCCGGTACCTACGTATTTCGGTTAACGGTAACAGATGATGGCGGATTGGTAGATACTGACGAAGCTACTGTTACTGTATTTCCGGTAGTAGTGGCCAACCAACCACCGGTTGTAGATGCCGGAGAAGATCAAACCATTCAGTTACCGGTTAACTCGATTACACTGGTGGCCAATGCCGAAGACCCCGATGGTATTATCAATACATTCCTGTGGACTCAATTACAGGGACCAACAGCAGATCTTAGCGCCAATGGAACCAACGAATTAGCCCTTACCAACTTAGCTATCGGCACGTATTCTTTTGTGATTACCGTTACCGATAATGAAGGGCTTACGGCTTCGTCTGAAGTAGTGTTAATTGTGCGTGAAGAAGATCCGGTGGCGCGGCCGTTAAATACCTTCTCGCCAAACGGAAAAGGCGATCCGGCTACCGAAACCTGGCACATTGCCAATGCCGACTTACTAACCGACTGCGATGTAGTGGTTTATAACCGCCAGGGAATTAAAGTTTACGAGTCCAGAGGCTACAATACCGAGTGGAATGGCTATTACAATGGAAAACTTCTTCCGGCTGGTGTATATTTTTACGTTATTAGCTGTGCCGGAGCAAAAACCCAAAACGGTTCTGTAACATTAATCCGGTAGGTACCATGACGAGATTTTATAAGGTTTTATTTGTACTCGCTTTAAGCACAGGAATTTCGATTACGCTTAATGCCCAGCAAAATCTCGTCTACAACCACTACTTTCTTAATCCGTATTTATACAACCCCAGCTATATAGCTCCCAATGGCTATTCGGAGTTGTATATGAACTACCGCAAACAATGGGCACAATTTAATGGCGCTCCTACTACCGCTACCCTTAATTTACAACTCCCCATTAATTACAAAATGGGGTTTGGTTTAAACCTGTATAACGATCAGGCCGGTGTGCTGCAAACCAATTCGGCTATGGCCTCGTTTGCCTACCAGGTTTATTTAGGTAAAAGTACTACCGAGTTACACAGGCTTGGTTTCGGGTTATCGGCTGGTGTAACCATTAACAACATTAACTTAAATAAAGTAGATGATCCTTCCGATCCTTCCTTAACCGACAACAATTCTTCCAGTGTAGATGGTCAGTTTGGAATTAACTATCAGTACAATAATTTAAAAATCGGGTTTGCCCTACCCCGCTTGTTTGTATCGCATCTGGTTTCGGAAAATGGTTTTAATACACCCAAATTAGATCAGCTCAATCATACCATCAGTACCATCAGTTATAATTTTAAACTTTCGCAACGCATGGCCTTTGAGCCCTTCTTCCTGTATCGTACCAGCGAAGGCGTGAAAGGACAGTTTGAAGCAACCGGTGTACTAAAACTCGATAACCTGGTGTGGGGTGGTGCCTCGTACCGGCAAAATTACGGACCAGCCGGTTTTTTAGGATTTAACCTGAAAGACAAACTAAAAGTAGGCTATGCCTACGAATTTGCTCCCGAACAAACCACCGGCTTTGGTAACGGTTCGCATGAAATCCAGGTGATACTTAGGATTGGGAAAAAAAAACGTGAACGTCCTGCTGCCGAAGTCAAACAAGAACCCGATCAGCAACTGGCCACCCAACCTGAAGTACAAGAAAACAAAAATGAAAAACCTGAACCTAAGCCGGAAGAAAAAGTGGAAACCAAACCGGTAACAGAACCTGTGGTAGAACAACCGGTAGTAGAAGAAAAACCGGTAGTAACCGAAGAATCAAAAGTTGAGCAACCTGCAGAATCTGAAAAGGAACCTGAAAAAGAAAAAATTGTAACCCTAACCGGGCGCGACCTGCGGCCAGGACATTATGTAGTGGTAGGCGTTTTCAGATCTAATCAAAATGCGCTTAACCACATGAATAACCTGAAGAAAGAAGGCTATCCCAATGTTACAGTATCTTACTCGGCCACCAAACAATACTATTACGTACACATGGGCAACCTGGCTAATGTAGAAGAAGCTGCTAAACTCCGCGATCAGTATAGAAAAGAAACCAAAACCAGCCTGCGCGATTGTTGGGTATTAAGTATAGATGAATAAACCTGTTTATACTACCCGCTTCTGTCTTTAGCTTTTTATTTTTGCGCCTAAATACAGCCCCTCATGTTATTTGGTACGTACGAGTTCCTGTTCATTTTTTTGCCCGTTACGCTTATTGTCTATTTTCTTCTGGCCGAAAAATACTTCTACTATGCAAAAGCCTGGTTAATTGCTGCCTCGCTTTTCTTCTATGCATACTGGAATCCCATTAACGTACTGATTATTATCTCCGTTAGTGTTGTTAATTTTTTTCTGGCCAAACACCTGATCAAAACCCGAAGCAGAGCGGTATTAACCCTGGGTATTGTTGCAAACCTTACCGTATTAGGATATTATAAGTATGCCGATTTCTTTATTTTCAATCTGAACCTGCTCACAGGAAGCAACCTCTCTTTGCTGCATATCATTCTGCCATTGGGCATCAGCTTTTTTACGTTTCAAAAAATTGCTTTGCTGGTAGATAGCTACCAGGGCAAAGTAGCCAAACTTTCGTTCTCCGATTTCTGCCTCTTTGCTACTTTCTTTCCGCAACTGCTGGCCGGCCCCATTGTGCACCATGCCGAAATGATGCCCCAGTTTGCCAACCCCCAAAACCGCCTTATTAACTGGAGCAACTTCAGCAAAGGCTTTTTTGTTTTTAACATGGGCCTGGCTAAAAAACTGGTTATAGCCGACTCGCTCTCGCTTATTGTGGCAAACGGATATCTGAATGCCGGTGCATTAGATTTAAAAGGCGCGTGGATAACCTCGTTGTTTTACTCCTTGCAACTCTACTACGATTTTAGCGGATACTCTGACATGGCCATTGGCCTGGGACTTTTATTTAATATTCATTTGCCGCTAAACTTTAACTCGCCTTATAAAGCCATTAACATTCAGGACTTCTGGCGAAGGTGGCACATGACCCTTAGCCGCTTTTTGCGCGATTATATTTACATACCCCTGGGCGGAAGTAAAGTATCGGAGTTTAATACGGGTAAAAACCTGCTTATTACTTTTTTAATTGGCGGCTTTTGGCATGGTGCCGGCTGGACGTTTATTGCCTGGGGTGCCCTGCATGGCATTGCCCTTAATATTCACAGAATCTTTTCTAAAACAAAACTAAACATACCAACCTGGCTGGCTATTATTATAACCTTTCTGTTTGTAAACATTACCTGGGTGTTTTTCCGGGCGCATAGCTGGGAAAATGCCATGCAGCTACTTACTGCTATGGCAGGCATGGGCAACACCACCGGCAATTTTGTGCTGATTAACGATTACTATAACCTGCCCATTTGGATTGCCGCGGTTATCCTATTGTTTGGAAAAAATACCAACCAGATTGCCGATGCCTTTAAACCCAACCTTGTTTTTGGTATTAAACTAGTTTTACTTATTCTGTTAAACCTGCTCTTTTTAAATTCTTCCATCAGCCAGGAATTTTTATACTTTGATTTTTAATGGATACCTACAAAAAATTTCTGATTACCTATTCGCGCTGGAGTTTGCTGGGTGTAATTATACTGGTAGGCATTAACCTGTGGGTTGATCTCTATGGCTTGTACTGGCGCAAAACCGATATTGCCATTTACAGCGATGAGCGCACCAGCAAATACCTGCTGGCCCATAAATACGTACCCGAAAATTTTGAAGGTTATATTTTAGGCCCCTCGCTATCGGCTAACCTAAACCCGAAAGAAATTAAAGACCTGCGCATCTATAACCTGAGCATGATGGGCGCCAACATAACCGAACAAAATGCCGTGTTGCAAAAAGCATTGGAAAAAAATACACCCCGGTTTGTAATCCTTTGCCTGCACCCCTACTTAACGGCCGACCACGGCATGAAAACCGGCATGATAAACCCCAAAGAATTTTACGGTGCGCTGGGCTCGTTTAGTTTATATAAAGCCTATGCCCTGGCCGTAGTGCGCCACTTTAATCTGTTACCGGGCAAATACCCGAAAGGCCAGTTTAACGCGTACGGCTACAACTTCTATAACAGCATACTTCAAAAAATACCCGCACAAGAAAAAATTGAAGCCGAACTGCAACTTGAAAATGCAATACCCACTGCCATTGACTCCGTTGCCTTAACCGAGTTTAACAGCATGATAAAATCGCTAACCGATAAACGGGTAGAGATTATTGCCTACTTCCACCCGCTGCCTTACCCGCTCTATAAAAAATACCAGGGCCCGCTAACCCAATACCAGCAAATTATTACCGGCCACCTGCAGGGCAAAGCCACTATACTTGATTTTAATGCCGAAGCCTACACTGATTTTACCCGCAATTTTAACAACTATATAGACCATGGCCATGTAAGCGAGCAAGGCCAGCGGTTTTTGTTAAACGAAATTGTAACGCGGGCCGGCCTGAAACCAGCCCGTTAGCCCGCTTTTTTAACCCGAAAAAACCCGGCACAAAAACCTCCAAAACCCTATTGCTTAAAGGTTAAAAACCTTACATGGCTTAAAAAGGTCTGTTTTATGGATTTTAAAGCCATTGCCTATTTCTTGGGCCCAAAAAACTAAATTTTTAATCTAAAAAAGTACGTGCAAGGCACTCACTTTTTAGACCTTTATGGGATATTAGTAGTAAGCTTTAATCTATTTATGAAACTCTTCCTGTTTTTTCTCTTATTCATTTCCTCATTTGGGTACTTACAAAATGCAATTGGGCAAACAGTTGCTCCCGTTGATTCCGCCTGGCTCCACTTTGGATACGAGTCAAATGGCGATCGAACTCCATACATATCACCCCCAGGTAACAAGCAATTTGTTGACATTAGAATTGATAGAGGGCAAAACTATAAATATTATCTCCAAGAGGGACAAACATTTAGTTACCGAAATACAAATACATATTATTCAATGGCAGGGTTCATCTCCACACAATATACCCAAGGACATTTGAGGAGTATGAAACCTATTTGGAATGGGGGCGATAGCTATGAAATGAACTATCGGTTGCTTTTTCCCAAGAATTATGATTCAAATCCAAACTTTCCAGATGGTTACCCCTTAATTATTATGACACATGGCTTGGGTGAAGTAGGTAATTGTGCAAATGAAACAAACCCAGGTAGTTGTTATTTTCCTAATCAAAATTGGAACCCATCCAAGGTATCAATTGAGAGTAGAAACTTCGTGCCTAAAATCTATAATATCACTTCAGTTGAGTCAGTAAACTCTACAACTGTAAAAGTGACAACCAGTGAACTTCACAACTTTCTCAATAGCCAAACTGTAAATATCTCCGGATCATCGATTTCTGCTTACAATGGAGATAAATCTATTAGTTCTGTTACCGCATACACTTTTAACTTTCAAATTTCGAATGGTCAATATAGTGGGACTACAACAGCATCTGTCAGAAATAATACTCATGCCCAGTTCCAAATTACTGGCGGGCAATTCATCAAAACAGGTGTTTTTAATACCGGTGATCTGATTTTTGTAAGAGGAAATCCTTCCAGTCTTAATTCTCTTAGACGAATTATTAGATTAAATGACACCACCTTTAAACTTTCCAACAATCTAACTTGGAATGCGGGTCAGACAACTAACATATTAACCTATGCACAGGCACCATTTACGGATGGCACACTCGAACGCTACATCCCCAGAGTATTTTCAATAACTTCCGTTTCTGACAACTCTGGAATTGCCCTTTTTACCACGAATGAACCACATCAATTTGTTGTTGGGGGCCCTGTAAGATCAAACCAAGTTTTAATTTCCGGATCATCGGTGGCATCATACAATCTAAGTAATTATGTTGGAAATAATTACCAAACATACTTTAAGATACTTTCTACCCCCACTCCCACAACATTTACTATGGCTATTCCTGTTAAGAATGGAAACAACTGGAATGACGTTACAATCACTTATGCAGGAAATACAACGACAGCATTGGCAGCCCAGCCAACTACAACCCAGCAACTTTTAAACAACGATCACAGTATGGTGCATGGCGGAGCTGTGCATCAAACTGCAGTTAATGCCGTTCCTACCGGCATGACGCCAGACGACCCCGCATTACCCGCGCGTTCATTCCCGGGGTTTGTGCTTTTCCCTCAAAATATGAATACTTGGTCAACAACCCGATTAGAAGATAGTAAGGTTATTCTTATTGTCCGTTTGCTAATGAAGAAGTATAACATTGATCCAAATCGCATCTATGTACATGGTTTGTCGGATGGTGGTGCAGGCGCTTATCGTTTAACTAGGTCTGCCCCGTGGTTAATTACTTCAGTACTACCAATGTCTGCCGTAAATAATGCTCAGATAACAGATTTCCAACTATTTCCTTACATTAGAACGATACCTATTTGGACTTTTCAAGGAGGTGTAGATGGCAATCCATCCCCCGGCCTGACAACTTCTTTCATTAGTCAGTATCAGAATCAAGGTATGAGTGTACGGTACACCCTGTACCCCAACCTGGGGCATGGTACGTGGAATGCCGCTTATGCTGAACCTGATTTTTTTACCTGGATGCTGTCTAAGAATAAGTCCGACATTTTTGTGCGATATGGTAAAACCGAAATATGCGGAACAACCGGTGATGGTGTTATTCTTGAACTGGCGCAGGGTTTCCACGCCTATCAATGGGAATTGGATGGTGAAATTATAGCCGGTGCTACTACCTATTTAGATACGGCTAAAGTGCCGGGCACGTACCGCGCCCGCTTTAGCCGGGTGCCCAACCCAACTGAAAATGACTGGAACCGCTGGTCTAAACCTGTAACCATAACCGAAAGCTCACCTGTTAAACCTGTTATTGCCGCTTCCGGTACACAGGTATTCCCCACCATTAACGGAAATGGAGTTGAAAATAGTGTGAAGCTCAGTGCCTCTGAAAAAGCAGATCGATATTACTGGTATTATGGCGGCAACACCAATCCAATTGTGCACCCTGGAGTAAATACAAACTACCAGGACACCGTTTCATCTATCACTCGCGCTGGAGGAAGCAATCCTGGATATTATACTCTAAAAACTGCCGACTTTGGAAATTGCCCAAGTCCATTATCTGATCCGGAGTATTATGTATGGAATGCAACTATCAATATAACTGCACCAGGTAATTTTGCCGGGCAGGCCACATCCTACTCTACTATATTCCTAAGCTGGACGGATAATTCAAACAACGAAAAAGGCTTTGAGGTTTGGAGGCGCAAGGCAGGTGAAACCATATTTAAGTTTGTGGTGCGTACGGCAGAAGATGCCGTTTCATTTGAAGATACCGGGCTGGAGCCCAATACCACCTATCAATACAAGCTGAGAGCCGTAAGCAATACCGGGCGTTCCGACCATGCACCAGCCACCAACCTGGTGGTAAACACCCCTGCTGATCCCAATATTCCTACTGCTCCGCAAAACCTGGCTGTAACAGCTAATGATACTGAGAACATTACTTTAGCCTGGACAGCCTCTACCGATGATTCCGGTATCAGGCAATACTGGGTATATTACGGAGCAGATAGCGTAAACACCAATTCTACCCAAACCTCCTTTACTATTACGGACCTTACCCTGAACTCGGTTTACCCGATTACGGTAAGAGCTGAAGACCTGGGGGGCAACCTTTCTGAACATAGTAACCAGGTAATTGGCAATACCTATGTGCAGGGCTTGTTCTATGGCCACTCTACCGGTGCCTGGACATATATTGATCCTGGTTTATCCGCAGGAGCGGAAGATACTCCGCCTATGCAATGGCATACATTTGAGTTTTACGGTTCTATTCCCAATCCTAATTTTAATTTACACATTCAACCCAGCAACTTAGGTACGGGAGGGTTAGCCACTCAATCTGACTTCTATAACTTTAAGTTTGATGGCTTCATTGATGTGCCTGATAATAGCCTGATTGCCAGTTCTCCGGCCTTAACACAAACCTACCAGTTCCGCACCACGTCCGATGACGGCAGTATGCTGTTTATAGACGGCTTTAATCCCTATGATTTAACCGAATACCTTAAGGTTGACAATGATGGGTTACATGGTAATGTAACAGTTCAGTCAGGCGATGTAACACTATCACCCGGTCCTCACCGGATTGTAATACTTTATTTCGAACGTACAGGTAGTCAAAGTTTAACCGTTCAATACCGGGTTAAAAGGGTAGGCCCCAACAACTACACTGCCTGGGCCAACATACCTAAAACCTCAGGGGGTAATAACCCCTCTGATTTACCGCTACGCAGCGGGAATTAT
Organism: Flammeovirgaceae bacterium UBA2786; assembly: GCA_002352225.1. Lineage (GTDB taxonomy): Bacteria > Bacteroidota > Bacteroidia > Cytophagales > Cyclobacteriaceae > ELB16-189. The sequence continues at coordinate 2,738 of DEIA01000048.1, read as the reverse complement.
ATACCCCCTACTCCCCCGGTTGCTGCCACTGATTTAGATGCAACTGCCACCGGCATGACATCCATTGATTTAACGTGGGAATATGGTGGTGCCGGCACCGATGAGTTCGAAATTTACCGGGCTACAGAACTGAATGGCGAGTATGCTGTAATCCACCGCACCAATAACCAGAGCTATACCGATAACACCGGCCTAATACCGGGTACTACCTACTACTATAAACTGAAGACCGTTAACGGCAATGGTTCATCCGCTTTCAGCATGGTAGACTCAGACCAAACTTTTCCGGATACCATGGCGCCTTCTGTTCCGTCTTTCCTTACACTGGCAAGTGAAACCTATACCAACGTAGCCTTTACGTGGACAGCCTCTACCGACAACGTGGGGGTAACCGGCTATGAAATACTGATTGACGGTGTGGTAACAGACACCACAGCCTCCACCAGCTACATGGCTATGAATCTGAATCCGGGCACCCTGTACAACTTTACTGTAAAGGCATTTGATGCGTCCCACAACAAATCAGCGCCTTCCGATGCCCTTGTGGTAACCACCAATATGGGTCAGGTGTTTTATTCCAAGGATGAGGGCAACCTGAGCAGCAGTTCGACATGGGGTACTGAAACGAACGGCAGCGGCTCGGCTCCAAACTTTAACCTGAATGGCCAGATTTACCAGATTAACAACCGGACCACAGCCGATGTGGGGGGTAGCCTTACCATACAAGGTACGGCTTCAAAACTGATTGTACCCACAGGCGTTACCCTGGTGGTAGATCAACCACTAAGTGCTAAATTAGAATTGCAGGGCAATGCTGTAGTGCAGCTGGATGCTGCCACCACACCCGAGTTTATATCTGTTTCCAACAACAGTACCATTCACTTTAACGGAACCAATGCTATACCTGCGCGGCAGTTTGGTAACGTGGTATTGATGGGTAGTGGTAACAAAAACTTTGCAGCAGGCGAGACCATAATACACGGTGATCTGACCGTATTGGGCCCTGTAGCCCTGAAAGGTGCACCGGGCAATACATCTAAAGTAACGCTGCATGGAAATTTAGAGATGTCGGATACGCCCGGGTTGCTTGCAGCAGATAATACGTTAGATCTGGTAATGGCCAATGCCACCGGCCAGAGTATTACGTTGCCGGGTTCTATTGATTTCTACCGGGTTACCACACAACCTGGTGCTACGGTAACGCTTGTTAACAGTTTTGATCCGGTAACGTTAGGCGTAGGTTCTGCACAAGGAGGCGGGCTTGTGTTAGCAAATGGTTCAACCCTTAATCTGGGCACTAATCATTTAACACTGCGCGGAAGCGGTGCCATTAACCCGGCTAATCAAACCGGTACGCTTGCCATTAACAACAGTAACCTTTCGCTGACTTCATCCAGTACACAAAACTCTAACCTGTACCTAGATGCCACACAAAAAACAGCGGCTATGGTTACCAGCAATTTCAGCGGCAGCAGTAAACTAAACATTCAATCTCCGTTAATTATCACAGACGGATTGAAGGTAGCAGCAGGAGAGTTTAATGCCGGTGCCGGTAATGTTACGTTGGTTTCTACCGTAAGTAAAACCGCTTACCTGCAGGAGATTGAAAGCAATGGTTCGGTTACCGGCCAGGTAAACGTGCAGCGTTATATAAGCGCAGCCCGCAAATACCGGTATATGGCATCGCCTGTGGCTAACCTTACCGTAGCGGCATTTCAAAATCATATACCGGTAACGGGGCCGTTTACCGGGGCCAACACCAATGCAACAGCACCTTCCATGTTTTATTATGATGAAACAGCCACACCGGTCTATCAACGCTACCCGGTTAGCGCAAACACCGAGATGTTTGAAAAAGGAAGAGGCTACTCCATCTTTAACTTTAATGGAAACAACCCGCTTACGCTTACTACACTGGGTACACCTTACCAGGGCAACTGGAGTTATACGCTAACCCCGGGTACGGGCGGTAACGATGGCTGGAACCTGGTGGGCAACCCGTATGCTTCGGCTATTCAATGGAACAACGTGGCCGGCAACTGGACCCGCACAGGCGTATCGCCCGTTGTGTCTGTACCCGATAATACCAGTGGTACGCTGGTGTATAAAACCTGGGATGCTTCTTCCAATACAGGCACATTAACGAACGGCATAATCGCCCCCGGCCAGGCTTTCTGGGTGCAAACCATAAACGCTTCGCCCACGCTTACCATTACCGAAAAAGCCAAGCGCACCAATACTTCTACCTTTTATCGCGAAGCAGCACCGGTTAGTATGTTTACAGTCTTCTTAAACAGCAGCACCGCACAAGACCCTGCCTATGTAATCTTAGGTGACCAATACAGCGATGCGTTTGAGCCTGCAGCCGATGGCCGCAAAAAGAAAAACGATGTATTAAACCTGAGCACCCGCTCGTCAGACAATACTGAGTTGGTGTTTAATAAATTAACCGATAGTTTCTGCCAGAAGCAGATTGGTTTAACGGTAGAAAATGTAACACCGGGTAATTACAGTCTTACGTTTGCCAACATCAGCAACCTGCTGGGAATAGGCGAGATAATTTTAACCGATAACTTTACCCAAACTACCAAAGTAGTGAACGACAGCGAGGCCTATGCTTTTGCCGTAACCAGCAACACAGCCAGCTATGGTGCTAACCGGTTTACACTTTCCATTGCCCGGCCAGCCTTGCAAAAAACTGCCGCTGTTTCAGCAGCTAATTTGTGTGGTGGCACCCA
>DEIA01000037.1:11368-14914 GCA_002352225.1 Flammeovirgaceae bacterium UBA2786 | reverse complement strand
GGTGAAATTTCAAGTTCCTGATTGTTTTTCATGGTTACGTATCCACCCTTTCCCTTCGAATATCGTACCACAAAATCCGGATTGATGAGGTGAGATCGGTGAATGCGCACAAAACGATGTTCTTTCAGTATATCTTCGAAATATTTAAGCGTACGACAAATTAAAAGCGGTTGTGTGCTCTCAAAATGAAACCGTGTAAAATTGTCAGCGCCTTCGCAATATAAAATGGAGTTAATATTTACAATTTCGAACCCCTCCAGCGTAGGCAACATAATTTTTTGATGCGCACCATTTTTTTTATTTTCCAGCAAGAGGCGCGCATGCTGCATGTAATTTTTTTCAGTGCGCTCGGTTTTAATTTTTTCAACGGCCTTCACCAACTCATCAATATCAATGGGCTTAAGAAGATAATAGGCAGCGCTTTGGTTGAGTGCCTGAATAGCATAATTATCAAACGCGGTAACAAAAACAATTTCAAACGTTACAGAACCTATTTTATCAAGCAGGTCAAACCCATTTCCGTATGGCATTTCAATATCCAGAAANNCTATCTTTTTCGTCATCTATAATTATAGCCTTCATAGTGCAGGAGCTTTTGAAATGGGTAATGTAATAGTTACACGTGTGCCGGCATCAGCTGGCAGGTCCTCAATAGAAACTGTAAAGGTTGTTTTGTATATGGTGTTTAAAATCTGCAAACGCTCCTGAATGTTTTTTAACCCTGTTGAATGATGCTTCTTCTGATTGTCTGTTTTTAGTTGAGCTGATTTTTTCCGGCCGATACCATCATCAGCCACCACCACTTTCATATGGCCATCTTGCCTGATAAATTCTAAGTTTAGTTTTCCTTTTTCTTCTTTATACCGCAATCCATGCCAAACCGCATTTTCAATATAAGGCTGAATGAGCATGGGGGGTAATTGAATGGTTTCTTTGTTCAGGCTTTCATCAATTGTTAAAGTGTAATCAAATTTATCGCGAAAGCGATAGTGCTCTAACTTCACATAAAGTGAAATGATTTCTTCCTCTTTCTGTAGCGAAATAAAATCTTCTTGCGAATTCTCCAGTACCAGTCGCATAAGTTTAGAAAATTCGGAAAGATACTTATTGGCCGATCGTTCATCGTTTTGCGAAATAAACTGATTAACCGAATTAAGAGCATTAAAAATAAAATGCGGGTTCATTTGAGCGCGCAGCGATTTAAGCGCCAGCAACTGATTGGCCCGTTTGCTGGCCTGTGCGTTTTTGTAAATGAAATAGCTGGTGATCAGAATGACTGCAATTATAATGAGTAGCCCGTAGATAACCAGTTGCTGTTGCTGAAGCAGAGTTTGTTCTTCGCGTTGGCCCGTTACAACTTCGTTACTCAGCGTTTCAATTTCTTTTTGCTTAAGCAGCAATTCGGCCCGTTGTTGTTGGTTAATTTGAGTTTGCTGTTCGTTGCGAATTACGGATTCGCTGTATTTCCTGTATGCGCCTAACGCATCGGCTGCACGTCCGTTTTTTTCATAAAGTGTGGCAAGATTAAGATAGGCAGCGGCTTGATCGTTAGGGTTGCTTATCGAATCAGCCAGCACTGCTGCTTCTTTTAATTGTTGAATGGCTTTATTTGTTTCGCCTTTGGCTACCAGCGATTTGCTAAGTTCGATTTTATCTTTTGATACTTCAGTAAGATTATTCAACTCGCGGTTATAATCGATAGATTGATTGCGTAACGTGATATCTTCGTCATATCGTTTTTGATCGCGCAACACTTCTGAAATTTCTTCTTTGGTGCTTTTTAGAGCCTCTTCCTCTTTGGCTGGTGCAGCATTGCCAGCCGAGCGGATATTTTGTTGCGAAGATTGGTAAAGCGTATTGGCTTTATCTACTTCATTGGTGCGGGCATAGATTTTAGCTTTTTGATTTTGAACTTTACCCAACAACACATCACCAGCAATTTTTGGATTCACTTTAATTTCTTCAACCGCAGTAAGCGCTCCAGTGTAATCGCCCATCTGGTAATACACTTCCGAAATATCGAGTTGGCGTTCTGCTTTCTCTGTGTCGGTTAAACGGAGCGCGAGGGTTTGCCTGTAATAGTCTAAGGCCTTATCATAGTTTGCCATTTTTAAGTACGTATTTCCCAGTCCGCGCAACGTGCGTGCATAGTCTGGCGTGGAAGCATAACGCACCGCCAGCCGCTGATAGGCCTTAGTATAGTTTTCGAGTGCCAGCGTCCATTCATTTATTTGTTCATTTATTTCACCTATCAGTAGATAGCAGCGCGCCTCGTTCAATGCATCGGCTTGCGCCAGACTCATGCCCAATGCTTCCTGAACATAGTTTAGGGCTTGTGCCGGATTTGCACTCTTTGTTAATTCTGCATCGCGTAAAAGTTGCGTAATACTGCCTTGCGATGACCGGCTCTTAAAATCTGAATACGAGTCTGCTTTTTTCTTCTGCGCAAGGCAAACGTTGCACAGGCAAACGAGCGCAGTAGCAAGAAAAAATGTAAGCAGCTTTTTCATTTCAGTACGTGTTGTCAGGTTTAATCAACGTGCTAAATTGTAATTAGGCCGGAAAGTTAATACAATAATTTTGGGTCATTTAACCTTGCCTTATTGGTTTAAGAGGGTTTACCCAGCCAGTAGAGGGGTTCACCCACTCAAATGCGGGTATCACTAAGTTACGGTACCCCCACACGTTTTTACGCGTAAACTTTACCAAAAACTAAAACGCCATGAACACACTAACATGTTGGGTAGGTAAGGTTAAGAACCGTTTATTTGCCCTTTTATCTCTGATTCTTTTTTTTAACCTCAGTGCATTTGCACCCGCACCTCCTGTGGTTAAAGATCAAAGCATTCAACTGGCCTTATTGCTGGATACCAGCAACAGTATGGATGGATTAATTGACCAGGCTAAATCGCAACTTTGGAAAATTGTAAACGAACTGGCTGCAGCCAAATGTGCCGATGGAAGAAAGCCTAATATTAAAATAGCGCTTTATGAGTATGGTAACGATGGCTTGCCTTCCTCGGAAGGATACATTCGGTTAGTAAGTGGTTTAACCGATGATCTGGATGTGATTTCCGAAAAACTCTTTGCCCTTTCTACCAATGGCGGTAATGAGTATTGTGGCCATGTGATTAACACCTCGTTAAAGCAATTGGATTGGAGTACATTGGCTAATGATCTGAAGATGATTTTTATTGCTGGTAATGAACCATTTACACAAGGTGGTATATCGTATCGTTTAGCCGGTACAAACGCCAAAGAAAAAGGAGTGGTAGTAAATACAATTTTCTGTGGCCCGTATGAGGAGGGTGTGCGTACAAGCTGGAAAAACGGAGCCGATATTACCGGTGGTTCTTATATGAGTATTGAACAAAACCGCAAAACAGTGTATGTGCCCTCTCCTTACGATGATCGGATTAGCGCATTGAATGAAAAACTGAATGACACCTATGTATATTATGGCAGCAACGGAGCCTCTAAAAAAGAATTGCAAGCTGTGCAAGACAGCAATGCCGGTAGCTACGGTGAAGCAAATAAGGTAGAGCG
>DEIA01000037.1:0-11325 GCA_002352225.1 Flammeovirgaceae bacterium UBA2786 | reverse complement strand
CCCAAAGAAATAAGTGATAGTATGTTAGATGCAGCCATGATTAAAGCGGTGCGCGAAACGGCTAAAACAAAGAAGTTAACTTTCTAAACAGGTGGGTTAGGTTATCCCGGGGGTTGTTGTAGTGATGAACTTTGGGGTAACCTTTTTTAATGAAAGCAGTATGAATTTTTTTTTCTTGCCGTCAGGTTNNGGAGCTTAATCACACCGCCACCTCAAAACTCTCGGCCGAGGCGCGTTTCATGTAATCATCATAATCAAACGGAATGTCTCCATCACTTAGCAAACAACCTTCGGGCAGGGTAGGATAAATTTCTTCGTACGTTTTTACTAAGTTCATAAACACACGCCTGTATACGTGTGTGCGGTTAATCTGATCGGGGTTGTCTAATCCGGCTGCCCCCATCAGTTCAACAAACCCTTCTACCGTGTTTTTATGATAGTTGGCCACGCGTACGGTTTTATCTTCTACCACCAGGCCTTTCATAAAGTAAGGATCTTGGGTGGCCACACCGGTAGGGCAGGTGTTTTTATGACACTCTAATGCTTGTATACAACCTAAGGCCATCATCATAGCGCGGGCACAATTACACGTATCGGCCCCCAGTGCCATGGCCCTCAGAATATGGAAGCCGGTTAGAATTTTACCGGAGGCAATCAAACGCATTTCGTTGCGAATACCAAAACCGCGCAAGGCATTATCCGCGAAAGCGAGTGCATCCAGCATGGGCATGCCTACCGAGTTTGAAAATTCTGGCGGAGCAGCACCCGTGCCTCCTTCACCACCATCAATTGTAATAAAATCGGGATAGGTGTTTAGTTGTACCATAGCTTTGCAGATAGAAAGAAACTCGCCCTTACGGCCGATGCAAAGTTTAAACCCTATGGGCTTGCCATTTGAAAGTGTGCGCAATCGTTTTACAAATTGAACTAACTCAAGCGGAGTACTAAATGCGCTATGAAAAGGGGGTGAGAAAACAGTAGTGCCGGCTTTTACATGGCGGATGGCAGCGATCTCAGGTGTGTTTTTCTTGGCAGGTAAAATTCCGCCATGCCCGGGTTTTGCGCCTTGCGATAGTTTGATCTCTACCATTTTTACATTGGAGTGAGCAACATTTTTTTGAAATATTTCATCGCTGAAGTTTCCATTGTCATCGCGGGCACCAAAGTAGCCCGTTCCAATCTGCCAGATTAAATCGCCTCCGGGTTTAAGGTGGTATGGGCTAATGCCACCTTCGCCTGTATTATGGGCAAAGCCACCAATTTTTGCGCCACCATTCAATGCTAATACTGCGTTTTTACTTAGCGATCCAAAACTCATGGCGCTTATGTTAAGCACACTCATATTGTAAGGTTGTGTGCATTCTTTTCCGCCAAAACGAATGCGTGGGCTATGATCAAGTTTATGAAAATCTTTAGGAACAATAGAGTGGGTCATCCATTCGTAACCTTCGGCATATACATTTAACTGGGTGCCGAATGGAATAGTATCCGTTTGTTTTTTTGCGCGTTGATAAATAACAGAGCGTTCGTTGCGGTTGATGGGTGCCCCATCGGTGTCGCTCTCTACAAAGTATTGTTGAATTTTAGGTCTCAGATCTTCAAACACATAGCGTAAACGGCCCAGCACCGGAAAATTGATACGAATAGATTGCCGGGGTTGAAGTATATCCTGAATACCCAGCAGGATAACGGGGCCAATCAGAATAAAAAGGTAGAGTGCGTTTTTCCAGAAATAGGCAAGTGCCAATACAACGGCAATAGCAAGTGCAGAGTAGAGGTAGAATGCGGTACGCTTCATAGATTGGTTAGGATTAAAGACCGGATAAATTAGCTATTCTCAAACAGGAATCAAACCGATTTTGATTTTTCTCAGGCTACTTTCATTGCTACCAGGCCTTTACTTTTATGCAACCGCATTTCAAAATGAGTAAGAATGAAATGATTCATTTTGTTTTCGGCAAGTATAGCGTGGCGGTTTTCTGGCAGAAACACGGTTAAATCCAATACAGCCTGCAGAAAAAGTTCATGGGCACAAAAGCGAGTTGTCCATTCTGCGAAAGCAGTTTCCCACTCAACTTTGTATTTTTCAATATGGTCGCGGCCATCCCATACAAATTCAAGTTGAACTTCTCCATGTTTGTAGCGATACACTGCTGCCAGATTCTGATAAAAAGCTTCGAGTGGTTTTGAATTTTTAAGTTTAAATGTGGCGAAGAGTAATGTAAAAGCATCTTGCAGGCCTAATGGATTATGCTTTTGCAGATAAATGGATTTTACTTTTTCGACAAGGCTTACCAGCAAGTGTTGCCGCGATGTAATCTGGGCTTCTTCAAGCAGATAGTTTTTGTCTAGCGGAAAAAATTTACGAATCACGCTGGGACAGAAGGTTTTACAAAAGTAAGAAGAAAAACAAAGCGTGCAAAAATTTTATCCCATCAGGGATCATACACGGTTGCCGGGGCGGTTATCAGATTGGTTGGATACTTAATCCGCAGGTTGGTTCTAAACTCAAACCGGAATGGTTCTAATGCTTCTATTGTTTTGGGGTAGTAGTATACACGTGCTTCAACCGTATTGAAGATGAGGTTCTCGTTGCGGGCGCGCAGGGCAGCAGAAAACCCGGAATAAAAATTTTGTTTTTGAAACAATACACGATTCGCTTTGGCGAGGTAGGCCAGGTCTACTCGTGTAACAGGTGCAAAATGAAAGCCGGCTAATTTTAAGGGAGTAAACCAAACCGTTTCTGTTCGGAACACGAGCCGTTGCGCACCCCACAAACTATCGGGCCTAAAACCATGAATGCCATTTCCATCGCGTATATCTAATAACCTTTTGTGGCCAGCATTAATTTGCGATGCAAAATTGAGTTCGGCCTGGTGTCTTATTTTCACTTTGCCTAAAAAATAGAGCCGGCTGTTCCTGCTTATTCCAAATTGTGCCTGCGCATCTTCTATTAATGCTTCGCTCCAATAGTTGCCAAGTTTAAGGGTGTAGGTGTAAAATGTTCCGTCTTTATTTACGGTACTTAAGGTAAGTTCAGCGCCCGAGTAAAATCTTTCTTTACCGAGTTCACGCTCCCAGCCACCGGTAAACGCAAGCCTATAACCATAGGGCACATCTTCTGTTCGGCCAAAGCCCAACACATAATTGGTTTTGTAAAAATCTTGTTTAAAGAAGGTGAGTTGCCCCAAAAAAGTGGTGCGGTTTGAATAAATAAGTTGATCGTTGAACGAAATGTTTTCCGGGTTTTTTAAAAAGCGTTCTTCAAACGCGCGCACAGCAATAAACCTGCGGTTACGATTTTCGGTGAGTGAGTTCGGCAACTTGTTAAACCCAAACGAATATCCGGCCCATACATCGTGTATCAGGTATTCGTACTTTTTAAAGTCGGCATCATCTTTACGGGTTGTATTAGCAGACCAGTTGCGGCTTATTTCTGCCGCACCAGCCCACCGTACAAACGGGTGGAATAAGGGCCGGTCTAATCTAAAAAAGTATGCACTTTCGTTTTCGTTGCCTACACTGCGGCCTGTATTAATTTCTGAATAGCCCGCGGTAGCGTTAACAAAGCTTCCGAACAAATTCGTTTTGCGATACAGAAATTCATAACCAGTTGTGGGGTTGCGGTCGGTATTATACACTCCGGAAACCTGTACGCGTTGGCCCATGCCTGCCAGGTTGGCTTCCTGCATCCGAAAGCGATAATCGGCAATTCCGCGAGGAGAAAACGTTATGCCCAGGCTAAACACATCGCGTGTCATTACCAACAGGTCAATAGAGTCGCTTTCTTCTGAAATAGGGGCAACAAATATTTTGGAGTCGAGAATAAAATCCAGATCGCGCAGGTAGCGCTCATTATCTGCGGCCCGGTACGGGTTAAAGGGTTTGCCTTCGCGTAAAAAAATATTTTCGCGTATTACCCACTCTTTGGTGTCATTATGCAGGCGGTTGGCCAGATGTGCTACAGCCGATCGAAACCTGCGGGTAGTATCCTGCACGGTTCTGTCGAACCCGATACGGTTTACAATAATCTTACGAATAATTTTTCCTTCGTAGGGTAAAAACGAGTCTTCACTTTTTACGGTAATAACGGTATCGGCAGGGGGGGTGCGGGTAATAGTGCCAACTACTTGTTTGGTTATTTTACTGTGTTTAATCTGATCGATTTTTTTTAAGTGTGTGGTATCCTGGCCGGGTGCCATAACCGGTAAAATGAAAACACAAAGCACACCATACCACACATACCGTTTCATAGCCAGGCAAAGCTACAGCATTAATTTTTGGATATAACCGGGCTATAAAATGCAAAGAACCAGCCCCCGACCAATCTTATTTTGGTGATTTTTAAGGTGTTGAACCTGTTTTTTGAGATAAAAAAGTGGGCTTTAAGACTAATCCATTTAAGCCAGGTAATTGTTTTTTAACTCAAAGCACAGGGCATAAAGTACAAGGGCTTAGTTGTTTATGAAATTGTTAATAAAATGTGTGGAAGATTTAAAACGAAGGTCTCTTTTTTTGAGGGCTAAAAGGGATATTTTTGCTGCCTGAAAATCCAATCACTTAAACCCTATTTTATGAGGAAAATTTTACTGCTAATAACCTTTGCGCTCGGGTTAAATCTAACGATGAATGCGCAGGTTACAACAGCTACATTAACCGGTACAGCAAAGGATGATGCGGGTACTGGTATTCCAGGTGCCAACGTGGTGGCGGTACATGAGCCATCGGGAACAACATATGGCACAGTTTCTAGTCTGGATGGAAAGTTTACCATTCAAAACATGCGCGTTGGTGGTCCTTACAAGGTTACAATCAGTTTTGTAGGTTACCAGACTCAGTCTTACGGAGACATTTATCTGAAGTTAGGCGAGCCTTATGTTCTTAATCATTTGATGAAGGAAGAGGGGACACAACTGCAGGAGATTGTAGTGCTTGCTACAGAAGATGTGATTATGAACAGCAGTCGTAATGGAACGCTTACCAATATTGGTTCGCGTCAGATTATGACCATGCCTTCCATATCGCGTAGCATGAATGATATGATAAGAATGACACCGCAGGCTTCCTCAAACAGTACGGGTGCTATTGGTGGTGGTAACTATCGCCAGAATTATATAACGGTTGATGGTTCAGATTTTAACAACACCTTTGGTATTGGAGGAAACCTGCCGGCAAACGGATCGCCTATTTCACTGGATGCCCTTGAAGAAATTTCTGTAAACATTACGCCATACGATGTTCGCCAGGCAAACTTCATTGGTAGTTCTATCAATGCCGTTACCCGCTCAGGTACAAACAATTTTTCCGGATCGGCCTATACCTTTTTCAGAAATCAAAATCAGCAGGGAAATAAAGTTGGCGACAATCCGGAATTAACCCGTGCGCCACTTGATATTAAAACATACGGTATTCGTCTGGGTGGCCCGATTTTGAAAAACAAATTGTTCTTCTTTGTTAACTACGAAAAAACATCTGAGACTCGTCCGGGTCAGTTACAAGTAGCATCAACCCCTGGAAAACCCTTTAACCCGGCAGTTAATCCCCAGGTAAGTCGCCCGGAAGCTACCTTTTTGGATGATGTAAGCGATTACCTGAGAACTAACTATGGTTATGAAACAGGCCCTTATCAGGGATATGACAACGAAAGTGGTAATACACGTTTTGTTGCCCGTGTAGACTGGAACATTAACAACAATCACCGCATTAATGTGCGCTACAGCCAGGTAGAGAGCAAGTCGCCATCATTTCCTAGTACGTCTACATCAGGTTCTGGATTTAATGCAGCCAGTGGATTCAATCGCCAAAGCAATAATGCACTTTTCTTTAAAAATGCAGGTTATTTTCAGGAAGCAAATTTTTATTCATTAGCGGCAGAAGCTAACTCGCTGTTTGGCAAGGTTGCTAATACTCTTCGGTTTACGTATACACACCAAAATGACCCACGCAGTACAAATAGCAGTCAATTCCCATTTGTAGATATTCTGGATGGAGACCCTGCAAACAACCGTACCTTAACATCTTTTGGTTACGAAGTGTTTTCGTTCGGCAACTTGCGCGATGTTACCACTTATTCGCTTGTTGACTATGCTACCTTTACAAAAGGTATCCATAATATAACGGCTGGTATTCAGGCAGATTTTCAAAAAACCAAAAACGGCTTTCAACGGTTTGGAACAGGATACTATGTGTTTGCAGATTGGGATGATTTTATCGGTGGAGCTAACCCGATCAACTACGCCATCACCTACTCACTTTCACCTGGTTTTCAACAAGCATTTCCAAACATTGGATATAATCAGTATTCAGTGTATGGACAGGACGAAATGTCTATTAATGAACGGTTGAAGGTAACAGCTGGTATTCGTTTTGATATGGCTGCTTTCCCTTCAGTAGATGGTATTAAAACACACCCGTTGGTTGAACCTCTCACTTTTGCAAATGGTAAAAAGATGGATTCAGGTCAGTTACCGGATGCCCGTTTAATGGTATCGCCACGTGTTGGCTTTAACTGGGATGTGAAGGGAGATCGTTCATTACAGGTTCGGGGAGGAACAGGTATTTTCACCGGTCGTGTACCAACCGTATGGTTAGTAGCGCAATCTGGTGATGCCGGATTACTTCAATTCACAGAAACCTTTACAGGCCAAGGCAACACCCCGGGGCCCTTCCGTGTTGAACCTTATCGTCCGGCAACCCCCCCGGCAGCAGGCACATCCATCCCGTCAACGTTTAGTGCCATTGATCCTGATTTCAAATTTCCACAGGCATGGAAAACCAGCCTTGGGGTTGATAAGAAATTGCCATTTGGTTTAGTGGGTAGTTTAGAAGGTATTTATACTAAAGACATCAATACTGCGCTGGGTGTTAATCACAATATACAAGACCCTACTGCTTTGAATGTAGCTGGGTATCCTGATAACCGTCCGTTTTTCCCAACCAGCAACAATAACAAGTTTATTTATAAACTAAGTGGTGGTCAGGCAAGCACTGTAAGCGGTAGTGCATGGAATCCTATTATGCTAACAAATGGTAACAAAGGGCACTATTGGTCAGTTACGGCTAAATTGGAAAAGCAATTTGATAAAGGACTTTCAGCGTTTATCGCATATACAAAAAGTGATGCGAAAGTGCTTTATGATGGTGGTGGAGATCAGTTGATCAACACCTGGCAGAATACCCAGATAACTGGAAATCCCAATAATCCACAATTGAGCTCTGCAAACTATATAGTGCCTTCACGCGTGGTGGCTTCAATTTCATATCGCAAAGAATATCTGAAAAAACTGGCATCACAAATCTCCATTTTCTTTGAAGGCTCTGTAGCAGGAAGATTCTCCTATACTTACAGTTCAGATTTTAACCGCGATGGTCAGGTAAACGATTTGATCTACATACCAAGAGACGCATCTGAAATTACATTTACCGATTTTAATTATGGTACAGGCGCTAATCCTAACGTGGTAACTGCTGCTCAACAAAGCGATTTGTTCTTTCAATATATTGAACAAGACGATTATCTGAGCAAACATAAAGGAGAGTATGCTGAGCGTAATGGTGCTAAGATGCCCTGGAGAAACCAGATTGACCTGCGCTTTACACAAGACTTATTTACAGATATTGCCGGAAGAAAAAACACCCTGCAGTTTACGATTGATATATTCAACTTCGGAAACCTGTTGAATTCGAAGTGGGGTATTTACAAATCGGTTAATGCGCCTGGTATATTGGTACCTACTAACATAACCTCTACTGGTGGGGCTGTTACTACAGGCGGTGCAGTAGCACCAACATTCAGGCTGCAATCAAATGGTAGCCAACCGGTATCAACTACCTTCAGAGATAATAACAGTATTTCGTCTACCTACTACATGCAATTTGGTTTGCGGTATATTTTTAATTGATAGTTGGTTTACTAAGTTTAAAAAGGCCTCATTTGGGGCCTTTTTTTATTTACCGGTTAGCTGTATATTCCCTAACTATGTTCAGGCGGCAATCTTTGTTTTTTCTTCTATTTCTGCTGTACGCCTGTACACCCTCCGGCCACAACCGGAGTTTTACCACCGAACCTCAGGTAAATTTTGATCTTGAGGCTATTCGCGAGCGCGGCTCATTAGTAGCTCTGCTCGATAACAATTCCATCAGCTACTTCATTTACAAAGGTCAACCGATGGGGTATGAGTATGAGTTACTAAGGGATATGGCAAAATCTTTAAAGGTTGATCTGAAAATCCGGCTGGTTACCGGAATAGAGCAGGCCATTGATCTGCTGAACAAAGGCGAAGGCGATGTGTTGGCATTTCCGCTAACAATTACAGCTGAGCGAAAGCAATACGTAACCTTTACAAACCCACACTTTGATACGCACCAGGTATTGGTACAAAAGAAACCGGCCAACTGGCGCATGCAGGCACCGGAAATGCTCGAAAAAAAATTGATTAGGCAACCCGAACAGCTAGGCGGACAAGAAGTGTACGTAATGAAAGGTTCTGCTTTTCTTGATAGACTACGGGAGTTGAATACACAATTGCAAAAACCAATTCTGATTAAAGAAGATAGCGCTACTGCAGAGACCGAATCGCTTATACAAAAAGTAGCTACCGGAGAAATTAAATTCACGGTAACGGATGAGGTGATTGCCAATACCAATACCTTGTATTATTCAAACCTCGACATCAAAACTGTTTTAAGCGAACCTCAACAAATTGCATGGGCTGTGCGAACAAACTCTCCTCAGCTTCAAACCGAGATTAATGCGTGGCTAGCCAAAACAAAGAAGTCGGGTGTGTTTCGGGTTATCTATAGCAAATATTTTAAAAGTAATAGACTGGCATTAGCTCGCATAAAAGATGACTATTCATCATTGGCTGGTGGCCACCTTTCTCCGTACGATGAACAATTAAAACGCGGTGCGGAACAAATTGGTTGGGATTGGCGATTGGTAGCATCGGTTGTGTATCAGGAATCGAATTTTAACCCACGCGTAAAATCCTGGGCCGGGGCTGTGGGGCTTATGCAGATTATGCCTGCAACCGGAGAGTACTTTGGAGCCAGTAACCTATGGGATCCTTCGCAAAACATTAATGTAGGTATTCGCTTTCTGAAATTTCTGGATAAACATTGGGCTAAAACTGTTTCTGATCCGGAAGAGCGCATGAAGTTTGTGTTGGCGTCATATAACGTTGGGCTATCGCACGTAATTGACGCACAAAAATTAACCCGTAAGTATGGGAAAGACCCTACCCTGTGGGATGGTAATGTAGAATACTATCTTTTACAAAAGCGCGATCCTAAATACTTTCGAGACCCAGTGGCCGTGGTTGGCTATTGCCGGTGCGATGGCCCCGTTCGGTATGTAAAAGAAGTATTACAACGATACGATGAGTATAAACTTCGGATTGTTGCCTGATTTATTTTTTTGGATTGATATCCGGAAGTTTGAATTTTTGAAGTGGGCTGGATTGCTTCATCATAGCTTCAATGTCGGCCACGGTGCGGGGTGCATAACCCGACAATAATTCACAACCTTCTTTGTTTACCAGATAATCGTCTTCAATGCGTACAGCAATGCCCCACCATTTCGGGTCGGTTGCGCTGTTGTTGGGTATGTAAATTCCCGGTTCAATAGTAATTGCCATGTTAGGTTCCAGCATACGATTACCTTTGTCGTGCACATCTAACCCGATATGGTGCGATACACCATGAGGGAAGTACAAATGTTTTTCTGTTTCTGTTTTAATAATACCCAATTCAACTAACCCTTTATTCACAACCTCGCGCGAAACTGTGGTAAGAAATGCCATATCAACACCGGGTTTACAGGCTTTCATAGAGGCTTCCTGGGCGTTAAGCACCAATTCATAAATTAATTTTTGTTCTGGTGAAAATTTCCCGTTTACGGGAATGGTGCGGGTAATGTCTGCCGTATAGCCGTGAAACTCAGCTCCAAGATCCATTAGAATTAATTCTTTATTGTCAAGAGAGGGTTTATAATTATCGATATAATGCAGAATGCAGCCGTTGTGCCCTCCGCCTACAATAGAAGGATAGCCTACATCTTCGGCCTGATATTTTTTAAACACAAACTCATGAATACCCTGTATTTCGCGCTCGCTCATGCCTGGCTCAATGGCTTTCATCACCTCAACCTGGCCAACACACGAGATCATAACGGCTTTGCGGATAAGCTCAATTTCTTCCTGAGTTTTAATGCCCCGTAAATTAGCCATGAGCTGATTCAGGCCTCTTGTATTTAAGTTGTTTTTTGGTTGCTCTTTTGCAACAATAAGACTGTTATCCTGTTTAGGATAGTTTACCTTTTGCTTGAATTGATCGATCAGACTGTACAGGTCGGCCGAATCGCGCGGGTTATCGCGTACATCGTTATAGAAATCATAAAAAAGTACTTCAGTAAATTTTGAAAAATCAACATTGTATTTTTTGAACTGACTGCCGTTAAAGGCTTGATCTAAACCCAGCAGATTCTTTACACCTTCGGCACCAAGCCTGCGGCCCGTCCACATTTCGGCCATCGCATTTCTCTCCTGAACAAAAATAATTTCATCGTAGCTAGTGCCGTTGGCTGCGGTTTGTTTGTTTTTAAAAATTAACAAAACAGCTTCGGGTTCGCGGTAGCCTGTGAGGTAAAAAAAGTTGGGATCCTGGTGATATACATAATCCACATCGTTCGAGCGGTTACGCACTGCGTTGGCAAAAAAAACAGCAACCGAATTGGCAGGCATGCTGGCGCGAAGGTTGGCTCTGCGTTCTTTGTGCCACGCTTTACCCAGAAAATCGTTTGGCAGATCAGGGCTTTGGGCCAACAGGTATGAGGAAATAACGGAGATGAAAAGGGTAAGCAGAAGATGTTTCATAAAAGAGAATTCTTTATCAAATTAAATCAGTCGCGATGACTAATCCTAAAAGTAAAATGACCACCGGGGTGTGGATTAAAGTGAAATTCTTTGGTTAAAGCATTCGGATTAACGTATTCACAATTGCTTCAAAATCCAGTTCCTGCCAGTTATTTTCAATGCCGGGCTGTTTCATTACTTCATCCATAATTTGTTTTTGCTTCAGGCCGGTGTGCAGCGCATCAGAGTAGCGCATGGAATCCATGAATGTAACCATCGGGTAGAGCGGAATCCATTTATCAGGGAAGAGTTCGTACAATTTGCCTTCGATTTTCTTACGCAGTAAAAAATCAGCATCCGCTACGAGGTCGCGCATCTCAATAAAATTATCGAGTGCTAACCGGGCAATGGCATCGGTATCGGGCTTGCGCAGGTGTTGAAACTCGGGCAGCACAGCATCCCAATTGTCGTTGTG
>DEIA01000007.1 GCA_002352225.1 Flammeovirgaceae bacterium UBA2786 | reverse complement strand
GCTCAGGAAATTATGAACCTGTTGAAATTTGACTTCCGGTGTTTCTACGAAGAGAAAGATGCTATTGGCAAACGCTACCGCAGGCAGGATGCCATTGGTACACCCTATTGCATCACAGTTGATCATCAAACTCTACAGGATAATACCGTAACCATTCGCAATCGTGACACCATGAAGCAAGACCGGGTTACTATTTCATCTGTAAAGTCAATCATTAGCGATTCTGTTTCTATGGCCGAATTACTGAAACAGATTTAATATAAATGGCTGTAAGGTAAGGCCAGGGAAACAGGAATTTTAATTGCTGTCAGGTCTTCCGGCCTGATAGTCCCATTAAGTCTTTCAGGTTGAAAAACCTGACGGCAAAAAAGGTAAACGTCAGATCATAAAAACACATGTTTGAACAACGGTCAAAACCGGTTCTTCCTTTACGCTTGTTTATCTGGCGTATGCTTCGGTATACGCTTTTTTCAATTTTGTTGATTACCATTTCATTGGGGATTGGCGTTCTGGGCTATCATTATATTAACGACCTGGGTTGGCTGGATGCTTTACTGAATGCTTCTATGATACTTACCGGTATGGGGCCGGTTGATGCAATGAAGAATGATGCGGCCAAATGGTTTGCATCTTTTTACTCAATTTTTAGTGGTGTTGTTTTTTTAAGTACAGTGGCGGTATTCCTGTCGCCCATGTTACACCGACTTTTGCACCGGCTGCATGTAGATGACGAAGACAAGTAATGTGTTTGATGGACAGACTGTAATCTGGCGCAACTAAATCAGCCAAACCGTTTTTTAACCAAAAGCAATTCTGTTATTTCGCTGCCGAATGAACTGGAAAAATTTACTCTCAGCCCAACGCAGCGGACAAAAACCACAACCCGCTACAGAGCCCTCGCGAAGTGCCTTCGAACAGGATTACGATCGTATTATTTTTTCGCACCCGTTTCGCAAGCTGCAGGATAAAACTCAGGTACATCCTTTACCCGAGTACGACTTCGTGCATACACGCTTAACCCACAGTCTGGAAGTAAGCAGCGTGGGGCGTTCGTTAGGTAAGCGGGTTGGCGAGGTAATTCTACAACGCCATGCTGATCTGAAAAGTGAGTATTCCTTGTTCGACTTTGGTGCGATTGTATCGGCTGCATCGCTGGCTCATGATCTGGGCAATCCGCCTTTTGGCCATGCGGGCGAAGATTCAATATCTGATTTTTTTAAACATCATCCTGTTGGATTATCGCTACAACAAAAGGTGAATGAAGCGCAATGGGCCGATCTTATTCAGTTTGAAGGTAACGCACAAGGCTTTCGCATCTTAAATAAAAACCAATATGGCCTTAAACTTACGTTTGCCACATTAGGTGCGTTTACAAAATATCCGTGTCCGGCCTTTTATCCCGATCGCAACAAGAAAAAGCGCAGCCAGAAGAAATTTGGTTTCTTTCAATCTGAAAGTAGAATTTTTACAGAGGTAGCTTCAACTCTTAAATTATTACCGGTAGTTGAAAATGTTTACGAACGCCATCCGCTTGCCTACCTGGTTGAAGCTGCCGATGATATCTGCTACAGCATTATTGATTTGGAAGATGCCTGCAATCTGGGGCTGGTTAGTTATGAAGAAGCAAAATCTCTTTTTGAAAACATTCTTACTCATAATAAATCTAAACTGGGTAAGCTTGAAGAACTTGCAAGCAAACAGGAGAAGATTGGATTTTTGCGGGCGCTTGCTATTGGCGATTTAATGGATGAATGCTCAACCTTGTTTTTAGATAGTGAATTGGAAATTCTGGAGGGTAAGTTCAATTCGGCTTTGGCTGATTTGTGCCCTTCTAAAGAGGCATTGAAAGAGATCATTGATATTTCGGTAGATAAAATTTACCGGGCCCGGCAGGTAGTAGAGATTGAAGCGGCAGGGCATAAGGTGTTACCCGGTTTATTGGAAGAATTTCTGCAAGTGGGCATAAGTATGCTGGAGAAAAAGAAATCGCGCAAGCATGAAAACCTGTCTTTGCTACTACCCGAAGATATTTTGTTGAACATTAAACAGGCAACCGATTACTATACTGTAGCCCGGTATATTATAGATTTTGTTTCGGGCCTTACCGACCGATATGCGATAAGTTTGTTTAAGAAGATTAAGGGATTTGCAGTATAATCTTAAAGAGAAGTAGGCAGTATGCAATAGGCAGTAAATTTACTCTGAAACGACTACTAACTGCCAACTACCTACTCTATAAAAACCCGTAGTAATTTTTAATAAATCAAAACATGAACTGGATTATCCTCATTATTGCCGGATTGTTCGAAGTAGGGTTTGCATCTTGCCTGGGTAAAGCAAAAGAAACTACCGGAGTTACTTCGTGGTACTGGCTTGGCGGTTTCTTCGTTTGCCTAACCATAAGCATGGGGCTGCTGTATAAGGCTACTCAAACCTTGCCCATTGGTACTGCCTATGCTGTGTGGACGGGCATTGGAGCGGTAGGCACAGCGTTAGTTGGCATTTTCCATTTTAAGGAACCAGCCGATTTCTGGCGCGTGTTTTTTATAAGCACACTAATAATATCCATAGTCGGCTTAAAGGTAGTGTCGCACTAAGTACAATCTGATTAGTATACAAGATTGCGGCTGTATAAAGGCCAAACTTTGGTAAAATTCCTTAGTTTTGGCCACAAATTCCTAACTGTGGCCTTTACGCATGTGGTCTAAGATTGCTCAATTTATTATTAAGTACCGGATCGCATTGATTGCCGTAATCGGGGTAATTACTGCGTTCATGGGTTACCATGCCACCAAAGTTGAAATGAGTTATGAGTTTACCCGAACCGTTCCGCCCAACGATCCGGACATGATTTATTTCAATGAATTTAAAAAGCAGTTTGGTGAAGATGGAAATATGATGGCGCTTGGGTTTAAAGACAGTGCATTATATAAACTGGAGAATTTTCAGAAACTAAAAGAGTTAGGTAATAACCTGCGTAAAATTGAAGGCGTAACCGAAGTCCTTTCACTGCCTGCCCTTCGTATAATTACGAAAGATACAATTGAGAAAAAATTCAAACTCTCTCCACTCTTTCCAGACAATCTTACCTCGCAGGCGGTACTGGATAGCTTGCTTACCGTGGCCAAAGGTCAGCGCTTTTACATGGGGCAATTAGTGAATGAGACCAACGGAGCCATGTTGATCTTGGCGCCTATGAATAAAGAGTATGCCAACTCAGCCAGAAGAATAGACGTAACCAAAAGCCTGATAAAATTAGGAACAGAATTTACAGAACAAACCAAGATCAAGATTCATTATGCGGGCTTGCCTTTTGTGCGTTCTGTAATGGCCGAACAAGTGCGCAAAGAATTATCGTTCTTTTTGTACCTGTCGGCTATTGTAACAGGAGTAATTATGCTGCTGTTTTTCCGGTCGTTCCGCGCTGTAATCTTTTCTATGATTATGATTGGTATTGTAGTGGTGTGGACGATTGGCACCATTGCCTTGCTAGGATTTAAGATCAGTCTTCTCAGTGGGTTAATTCCTCCGGTAATTGTAACCATTGGTATTACCAATGCTATATACCTGTTGAATAAATATCATCTCGAGTATGTGAGNNGTAGCCATTGGCTTTCTTACGTTATTAGCAACCGATATAACTATCCTGCGCGAATTTGGTATTGTAGCCGGGTTAAACATTATTGCTTTATTTATTGTAAGTCTGGTTATGATTCCGGGCATACTTTCGTGGATGCCGGAGCCAACGCAAAAGCACCTCAGGCATCTTGATTTCAGAATACTGGGAGGCTTTGTTAAACTAGTTGATCTGTTGGTACACCGCCACCGCTTGTACATTTATGCGGCTACTTTAGTTATTACTGCACTGGCTGTTTTTGGAATGACCCGGCTGTATTCTGTTTCGTATATGGTAGATGATATACCCGAAGACAGTGATATAAAGCGCGACCTTCTTTTTGTGGAGGAAAACTTTAGCGGAATAATGCCATTGGAAATGGAGATTGATCTTCAAACCAAACGAAGAAGACCGTTACAAAATTTAAAAATAGCCAACGTTATTAATGATTTTGAATCCTCGCTCGATTCTATTACAGTAACCTCGCGGCCCATTTCTGTTCTTAGTTTTATTAAGGCATCGCGGCAAGCGTATTACAACAATAACCCTGAACGGTACGGGTTGCCTACTTCCGATATTGAAGCCAAGTATGTGCTGGAGTATTTAAAAGGCCAGAATGATAACAGTGGGTTGTTCAACTCGTTTGTAGATACCACGTATAGTAAGATGCGTATCTCCATGCAAATGGCAGATATTGGATCTATAAAAATGGATTCGCTGGTACACCAGATAATTGAACCAAAAGCAGATACCCTGGTGGCAGATTTAAAGAAGATATTGCGCGCAAAGGGCGATTCTGTAAACGTATCGATTACCGGTTCATCCAAGATTTTTATTAAAGGAAATAAATTCCTGATCGAGAACCTTACTGAGAGTTTAGTTCTGGCCGGAATTCTGATTACACTTTCCATGGCCATTCTGTTTGCCAACGCCCGCATGATTATCATTTCGCTTATACCCAATTTGATTGCGTTAATGATTACAGCCGGACTGATGGGATACTTCCACATTCCGCTTAAAGCGAGTACAGCGCTGATCTTTAGCATAACTTTTGGAATTTCGGTCGATAACTCTATTCGCTTTTTGGCCAAGTATAGGCAAGAACTGTTATCGAGCGAATTTTTTGTGCCGCGTTCTGTAAGCGAAAGTATTCTGGAAACTGGTAAGAGTATTATTTATACCTCGGTAGTGTTGTTTGCCGGTTTTATCATTTTTGCATTCAGCGATTTTGGCGGAACCGTAGCACTTGGTTTACTTACCTCTACCACCTTAGTAATTTCAATGTTTACCAACCTTATATTATTGCCTGCTTTAATTATGACGTTCGATAAGCCCAAGCAGAGCAAAGCACGTTTACCGATTGACGATTTTGACAACTCATTTTATGGAGAGCAAGATGACGAAGCCATTGATCTGAGTAAGATCAAGATTCATGATCGCCACGGTTCGGCCGAGTAAGGCAATTGTTTTTACCTAACCCGTATCAAAGATCATCGGTACAAGCCGGAAACCGGTATGCCTGTTATTTATCGGACAATCGTTTTTATAATAGCGTTGAGAATCGGCTTTAGTATTCCGGCTCTTCAAAAATTTCAGCCAGGTCTATCGTTAACCCCGGCAGTGTTTGGGGTTGCACCTTATCCGAACGCGTATAGGGTTTTAGGATTCCTTCATATTTGCCATGTTCATTAAGGGTATAAACCAAAACCGTATGGTCAGACGGATGAACAACCCAATACTCTTTTACGCCAGACTCTTCATACACATCAAATTTTTCGTTCAGGTCTTTAGCCGATGTGTGTTTCGATAATATCTCGATAATCCAATCGGGCGCACCAAGGCAGCCGCGTTCGTCAATTTTTTGCGGATCGCAGATTACACAAATATCCGGCTGAACAACCGTAACAATATCTTTATCGGCTTTTCCCTTACGGGGAAGGCGAACATCGAACGGAGCAGAAAATACTTCGCATTTTTTCGTCTTTAAAAATTGGTGAATAGTTCCGAATAACCCTCCCGAAATCCGTTGGTGACTAGAAGTAGGCGCAGGCGACATTTTAAACACCTTACCGCGTATCAGCTCCACCATTTCGGGCAAATCCCATTTCAGGTAATCGGCATAGGTGTAGTTAAGGCTTAAATCCGGTTCCTCCACTTTCATACTATAAATTTAACACACCCGATAACTAATCCCTAATGCTCAATACCTATTGCCCAAGGCCTGACTCCCAATCCCCAAATGCCTGATGCCCAATGCCTAAAATCCCATGTCTAATCCCCAAAATATCATAAATTGCGGCCTTATTTTGGGTAACCGTGAGTAAATACAGAGAAACAAAAGAAATGAATATGGCCCGGGTGGCCACCGAAATACTTGAATTCTGGAAGCAGGATAAAATTTTTGAGAAGTCGGTTAGCGTGCGCGAAGGCAGCCCCACTTTTACCTTTTACGAAGGCCCACCTTCGGCAAACGGTACCCCCGGCATACACCACGTAATGGCCCGCACGGTAAAGGATATTTTTTGTCGCTTTAAAACATTGCAAGGCTACCAGGTAAAACGCAAAGGTGGATGGGATACACATGGGCTTCCGGTAGAATTGCAGGTTGAAAAAGAATTGGGCATTACCAAGGACGACATTGGAAAAAAAATCTCTATTGAAGAGTACAACAAGAAGTGCCGCGAAACGGTAATGAAGTACAAAGATCAATGGGACGACCTGACGGTGAAGATGGGCTACTGGGTTGATCTGGAAAGTCCCTACATCACGTACGAAAAAGAATACATTGAAACCCTGTGGTGGATTTTAAAGCAATTGTACGATAAGAAGTTGTTGTACAAAGGCTATACGATTCAGCCTTACTCGCCAGCAGCCGGTACCGGATTAAGCTCACACGAGTTAAACCTACCGGGTACATATAAGGACGTTAAAGATACTTCCATTGTGGCGCAGTTTAAAGTAAAGCGCGATGCGAAGTCGGAGTTTTTGTTTAAGACAGATAGCGAAGTATTTATTCTGGCCTGGACCACCACCCCCTGGACACTTCCATCCAATACGGCATTGGCAGTGGGCGAAAGGATCACGTACGTTCAGATTAATACATTCAATTCATATACACACAAACCGGTAAGTGTGGTTTTGGCAAAAGACCTTGTTACAAAATATTTCTCTGAGAAGAATAAAGAGCTGATGCTCGAAGAGTACAAGCCCGGAGATAAGGTAATTCCTTTTAAGATTGTGCAGGAATTTTCGGGTAAGCAACTTCTGGGCATACACTACGAGCAACTCATGCCTTACCTGCAACCGTTTTACGATGCAGACAAAGCCTTTCAGGTAATTGCAGGAGATTTTGTTACCACCGAAGACGGTACCGGTGTAGTACATACTTCGCCCACGTTTGGAGCCGATGACTTTAGAGTAGCGAAACAAAATGGTGTGCCTGCACTAACGATAAAAGATGAAGCCGGCAATGAGGTTCCTACTGTTGATAAGAAAGGAAAATTTTTAAGTCAGATTGGTGAACACCTGAAAGCAGGTGTTGACAAGTACAAAATCAAAACGCACAGGTCGCTGGACGCAGATGATTTTTATGTAAAGAATTATACCAACGAAGATGAGGGCAATCCGGATTACAAAAGCACCGATGTAATCATCTCCATCATTTTAAAAGAAGAGAACAAAGCGTTTAAAGTAGAAAAATACGAACACACCTATCCACACTGCTGGCGCACCGATAAGCCGGTGTTGTATTATCCGTTAGATAGTTGGTTTATTAAAACTACTGCGTTGAAAAATAAAATGGTAGCGTTAAACAAAACCATCAACTGGAAACCGGAAAGTACAGGTACAGGTCGGTTCGGAAACTGGCTGGAAAATCTGGTTGACTGGAACTTGTCACGTTCACGTTACTGGGGCACACCTTTACCCATCTGGAGAACAAAAGATGGAAAAGAAGAAATTTGTATAGGCTCAATAGCTCAATTGCAAAGTGAAATTGCAAAAGCAAAACAAGCAGGTATTCCGAATGCAAAATTTGGAATTTTAGATTCAGAATTTGACTTACACAGACCCTATGTAGATGAGATTACCCTGGTAAGTTCAACAGGCGAACCCATGTATCGCGAAGCCGATCTGATTGACGTGTGGTTTGATAGTGGCGCTATGCCTTATGCACAATGGCACTACCCGTTCGAGAACAAAGACATTTTTGAGAAAAGCTACCCGGCCGATTTTATTGCCGAAGGCGTTGACCAAACCCGTGGCTGGTTCTTTACACTTCATGCCATTGCAGTAATGCTTAGCGAAAGCAGTGACGAGATCAAGGCCGTAAACAAGAAAGTAGGAAATGGCGGAGTTTCTTTTAAGAATGTAATTTCCAATGGTCTTGTACTGGATAAGAGCGGTAACAAGATGAGCAAGAGCAAAGGCAATGTGGTAAATCCGTTTGATGCGCTTGCCAAGTACGGCCCCGATGTGGTGCGCTGGTACATGATGGAAAACGCGCCACCCTGGGATAACCTCAAGTTTGACTTTGCCGGGGTAGAAGAAACGCAACGTAGGTTTTTTGGAACGCTGGCCAATACATATTCTTTCTTTGTGCTCTATGCCAATATTGATGGCTTTGTAAAGGATGAGATGAATAATGTGCCGTTCAATGAACTGGCTCCATTAGATAAATGGATTATAACCAAAGAGCAAACTTTAATTGAAGAAGTAACAGCAGCATACGAAGAGTATGAACCCACCAAAGCTGCGCGTGCCATTCAGGAGTTTGTAAACGATCATCTTTCTAACTGGTATGTGCGCCTTAACCGGAAACGGTTCTGGCAACCGGCAAGCCGGGGAGAGTTATCGCAAGATAAAAGGGCAGCATACGAAACACTGTACGAATGTTTGATGGTAACGGCTCAGTTAATGGCGCCTGTTGCTCCATTCTTTAGTGAATGGTTGTATAAAAATCTTACTGACAATATCCGCCATCGCGCAAAGCAGTTTAACACACCGTTGCAGTATGAGTCAATACATCATACGTTGCTGATTAAACCAGAAGCAAAACGGAAAGAGGCTGAACTGGAAGTATCCATGAACTATGCCCAACGTATTTGTTCATTGGTACACTCTATTCGTAAGAATAGTAAGGTAAAAGTGCGTACACCGTTACAAAAAGTTTTATTACCGGTGTTAGATGAAAAATTTGCACAACGGGTGCGCAGTGTAGAGGCTATTATTAAAGCAGAAGTTAACGTAAAAGAAATTCAGTATGTAGATGATGCTTCCGGGCTTTTGGTAAAAAAAGTAAAGCCCAACTTTGCCAGGTTAGGAAAACAGTATGGCCCTAAAATGAAAGAGGTCTCGGCAGTGATTACTACGTTTACACAAAATGAAATTCAAACTATTGAGAGACAAGGCGCGCTAAGTAAAGGCGGCTTTGAACTTGTATTGGATGATGTGCTGATTTCATCAGAAGATATTGCAGGATGGGCGGTGGCTTCAGAAAACGGATTAACCGTAGCCCTGGATATTACGTTAACGGATGCGTTGAAGCGCGAAGGTATAGCCCGCGATTTTGTAAACCGGGTTCAAAATATGCGCAAAGACATGGGGCTGGAAGTGCTTGACAAAATTTCTATTGAAGTAGAAAGGAATGGAGAGTTTATTACATCAGCCTTAACCGAACACAAAGAGTACATTAGCATCGAAACACAAGCACTTTCGTTAGAACTGAAAGAAACAGTGGCGGATGCTACAGAAGTGGAAATGGATGAGTATAGTATTAAGCTGAAGATTACAGTAAACTGAGGAGACGAATTTGTATGAAGTACGCAAAGTATTTTTTAATAGCCCTGCTGATAATTGCAATAGATCAAACCAGTAAATTACTGGTGTATTATAATATGTACATTCATCAGGAAATAAATGTACTGGGCACTTGGTTTCGGTTGCATTACCTGCTTAACCCCGGCATGGCTTTCGGTATTCGTTGGGAAAATGAGTTTGGCAAACTGGCGCTTACTATTTTCAGAATTATTGCCATGATGGGTATAAGCTATTACATGATAAAGATGGTACAAAAGCAGGCGCACAAAGGATTCCTGATTTGTCTTGCCCTTATTCTGGGCGGTGCCATTGGCAATGTTATTGACAGTACCTTTTATGGCGTTTATTTAAACAATGCACCGATGGATGTACCAACACCATGGTTTCATGGGCAAGTAATTGATATGCTGTATTTTCCGTTGTTCCACTTTCAGTGGCCAACCTGGGTGCCTTTTATTGGTGGTGATTACTTTGAGTTTTTTAGTCCGGTATTTAATATTGCCGATTCGTCTATCTTTATAGGTGTAATGATTATCCTGTTCTCGCAGAAACGTTTTTTTAAAGACGAATTAAAGCCAGAAGTACAGGTAACCTCAGAATCAGAACAGGTTTTGGTAACATCAGAAACGTCAGACCCCGTGAATGAGAAACAACCCTCATCGGAATGATTTTTTTAAGAATACATAATAATCATGTTGTGCGGTTGTTCTTGTGTTAGATAAAACAACCCCTTCTGCCAAATGAAAAAAGCATCGGCCAAACGTATACCTAAAGAAGTCCTGGATCTGATTCGCGAGCAACTTGCGCGAACTGGATTTCATGAATCGGTAGGAACGGGGCGGTGGAGTTTTATTCATGGATTGCAGAGGGCGGTAAAAGAGTTCGTAAAAAACACAACCTCCCTCGACCCGCAACTATCATTAAGTTACCCGCAAGGACCGTCTGAAGATTTGTTGCGAAGAGCGTTTAATCTAAAGAGCCCGCCCGGGGCAACGCAATCTTTACGTAATCTTCTTGCTTTGTTTGCTACCCAAAATCAGCATGATTGGAATAGTCTGATCAACGATAAGTTTAGCGATAAATACAAATCGTTGCTGGATGTGGATGGCGATGATGCTGAACCAGAAGCAACAACCAGAGGAATTCCTTCCGATAAAGTTGATTCGTTTGCAGCCAAGATAGCCAATGTGCTTCTTGAAAAACTTTCTAAGAAGGAATTGGATCTGATCAAAGAGCAGATTAATGATGAACAGGCACGCACTGGTGATGATATGATTGATGGTTTATATGTGCCCTCACTCAACGATCCATCTAAACCTGAGTTTCCGCCACGCCCGTTTTATGAGCCCCGCTTTCCGGCATCGAATACATTTCGTATCGAGGTGCCCGGTTTTACCAATGTGTGGCTGAAAGACGAAAGCACTAACCCAACCGGCACACACAAAGC
Source organism: Flammeovirgaceae bacterium UBA2786 (assembly GCA_002352225.1). Classification (GTDB taxonomy): domain Bacteria; phylum Bacteroidota; class Bacteroidia; order Cytophagales; family Cyclobacteriaceae; genus ELB16-189. The sequence goes on along the minus strand of DEIA01000007.1, from coordinate 8,641 downwards.
ACGCATGGCGTGGGAAGTTTTGATTAAAGCTAAGCGATACAATATTAAAGAAGTATCCATTATCTCATCCGGTAGCGCGGCTGCCGCCATTCAACATTTTTTTAATCTATTCAAGGTAAGCACTAAGCTGAAGGTGTTGATGGATAATAAGATAAGTGCAACTATAAAAGAGTCTCTTCGGCAAATGGGTTGCGAAGTGTATGAAACCGACCTGAGAGCCCGTTCGCTTACCGGTAAAGAAATAAAAGACCTTACGCACAACAAAGAAGGTATTGATATTACCTATCGCGAAATTTTGGATCGGTTTAACGATAATTATTACGACTGGCTATCGTACGAGGTGTTGAATGAAAACCCGGCATATTGTTTTGTTCCATTTGGCACAGGCGATTTGTACGTGAATATTTTAATAATTGCTGAACGCGAGTTTAACAATAGTATCTATAAACATGACCTTCGGTTTCTGGGCGATATAAAAAAAATCGGGCAATGTAATTTTATGGGCGCTACTACCCGCGATGTTAACTCGCGCCTCGATAAGCTCTTTTCATATTATCTGCCTTCGCTGGACGATTATCAGTTCTATATTAATTCATTGATTCAAAACGGACGTATCGGCAACCTTTCCGGAATTTTGGATGTGGATGAGAATTTTGTAGAGGAAGCCATGGAGATTGCTAAAAAGCAATCTGTGCGGTGCGAACCATCGGGCATAGCAGGTCTTGCCTTGTTGTTACAAATGCGGGACGAAGTTCCAAAAGATGAAAAGATTCTGATCATTAATACCGGCTCTACGGTTTACCCCGGAAAAATCAGTGGGTAACCGGCTATTACTGAGGAGGTGGAATTGCAACTCCGTATTCAAACACAACTTCGTTTACGTGCGGGGCTAGTATTTTTTTGATTTGTGCTTCAGCCTGTTTTCGGGCATCGCTTACAAAGCTTGCATGTTGTGCATAGTTTTTAGCATCAGCTAAAAAAGCATTGGTTGCTATCGTACGGTCTTCCGTACTCACCCAATTCCACAAACCATTTTCATCCCGGTAAGTAATATCACTTTGCGTCTCAATAGAAAGTAATTGAGGTTCTGGTAAGACAACCCGTGCTGTTTTATTTTCAATAGATATGGCAAATCGTTCATTCAGGTCAAATCCGGCTTTCGCCACAAAGGTGCCGGCAATGGTAATAGTTTTGGTGCTGCCTAACCAGGTGTTTGTATAGGCGTATTGGTGTTTAAAATTCTGTGAAAGCACGGCCAACTCCAGTATGGCTGTTTGCTGATTAAGCACTACCGTATTCTCTACTTTTACCTCAGGTGTAAATTGGAAAGCTTTCCGAAAATCTTCGCCTATGGTTTTGGCTGCTTCGTAGCTACTTCTGGCCAACCGCTCAGGAATAATAACAAAGACTACATAAACCGCTAATGTGCCGGTAATAATTAGAACAATCAGAAGTTTGAGGTGTCGGATCATAGCACGTGCAAAGGTAAGGTAATTAAGCCATCCATTGCATTGGCAAAAATTCCGCACGTGCTTTCCTGCTAATATGCGCAAAGCACTCATTCAAATTATCGGGGTGGTAATAGCCGTCATTATTATCTTGCTTTTTTACCAGGCTTGAGTAGGTTATTTTTGCGGTCAAATTATTTGATCCATGGCCGAAAACCTGTTGATAGCGACTGAATCTGACAAACCTTCGCGTTACAAAACCCTGATTCCGCAATTGGAGGCCCTTACCTCGGGCGAAACAGATATTACCGCTAACCTGGCCAACATTGCAGCAGCATTAAAACAAACAATGAATTTTTTCTGGGTTGGGTTTTACCTGGTAAAGGATAGCGGAGGGAAACAAGAATTAGTATTAGGGCCGTTTCAAGGACCGATTGCCTGCACACGCGTTGGTTTAGGAAAGGGTGTATGTGGTACAAGCTGGAAAGAAAAGAAAGTTATTGTTGTCCCCGATGTGGAAGCATTTCCCGGACACATTGCCTGCAGTTCGGCATCAAAATCTGAAATTGTACTACCAGCATTAAAGAATAATGAAGTAGTGCTGGTGTTGGATGTGGACAGCGATAAGCTGAATGATTTTGACAGTACTGATGAAAAATACCTTTTGCAGGTAATGCAATTAATTGAAAAAATGTTCTGATGGCCCACACCGAACCTACTGTTGCATTTTATCAGCAACGCGCGCAACAATTTCAGGAAGAAGGCAAACAAGTTGAGAAACAAATCCGGCTTTATGCGTGGATGCGCATTGGCCTGGTGTTGGTAATAGGATTGCTCATTTATTTAGCACTATCAAACCAAGTATTTTACTACGCAGGTATTCTGCCATTAGCTGGCTTTATAATACTGGTTCGCAAGCAAACAACTGCCGTTGAATTGAAAGAACGATTATCCTATCTCAACTTGCTCAACCAGCATGAAGCTAAAGCATTGAACTTTGAGTCGATTGAATTTTCTGATGGCAGGGCGTTTGCTGATGTGCAGCATGGCTACAGTCATGATCTGGATTTGTTTGGACCGGGTTCGGTATTTCAATACATTAACAGATGCGGCACATATTCAGGCGAGCATAAACTGGCTACGGATTTAAAGTACCCTGCATATTCGCAACAAGATTTGCATCAGCGCCAGGAAGCTGTGCGCGAATTGGCTTCGAACCTGGAGTTGCGCCAACAGGTGTGGGCTACCGGCAAACAAATAAACAATACCGCATTTGATGTGCGCGGGCTACTCTCTTGGTTGCAAGAGAAACCAATTTTTTATAAGCGTACACGCTATACAATTTTGCGTTGGATACTTCCTGCTATAACAATTAGCGTTGGCCTGTTTGTAATAGTTAGTATGAATTACTTCGGAGTATTTTTTATGATGACGATCATACAGTTGGCCATAGCAGCAATTTTTGCGAAGCGTATTGAGGCTATACAGCAGGTACTGGTAGCCGGAGGTAAGAGTTTACACAACTATGCTAAAATTCTGGAATTGCTTTCAAAGGAAAAATTCAGTTCTTTAAAAATGCTGCAGCACCATGCAATTGCAGTAAGTGCATTTGCGAAAGTAAAAGAATTTTCTGCGTTGGTACATGCATTAGAATCGCGCATGAATCCGCTTGCCATGCAATTGGGAAATGGATTGTTTCTGTATGATCTGCACACGGTAAGCAAATTGGAAAGATGGCGCGAAGAAAATGCAAACGACTTACCCGGCTGGCTTGAGTCGTTAGCCGAGTGGGATAGCCTCATTTCATTGGCAACATTGCATTATAATTCTCCACACTTTGCTTTTGCCGAAGTAACCGATAGCTTGGTTTTGAAAGGTGAAGCCATAGGGCATTTACTTATTCCGAATAAGGAACGGGTAAATAATAATTTTAAAATAGGTAATCCGCAGCGGGTGTATTTGATTACAGGAGCTAACATGGCGGGCAAGAGTACTTTTTTGCGTGCATTAGGTGTAAACTTTGTGCTTTCGCAGATTGGAGCACCGGTGTGTGCACGCAGTTGGCAAACACCTTTGTTAAAATTGCGAACGGGTATGCGCACAACCGATTCGTTGCAGGAACATCAATCTTATTTTTTTGCAGAATTAAACCGACTGCAATCTATTATGCAGGAATTAGAGGCAGGAACACCTATGTTTATTCTGCTTGATGAAATTTTGAAAGGCACAAACTCTACCGATAAGCAAGTAGGCTCGCTGGAGTTACTGAAACGACTAAAAGAGCAACAAGCATTAACAATTTTGGCTACACATGATATTGCATTAGGTGCGTTGCAAGAAAACTATCCGCAACAGATAGCCACGGCCTGCTTTGAAGGTAAAATTGAAAACGATCAGCTTACATTTGAATACATTCTGCATCCGGGGGTAGCGCAGAAAGCAAACGCTACCTTTTTAATGAAAAAGATGGGGATTATATAGCAATCCAGAATTGATACTTGTCATTGTACCCCCATAATGATGTAGTATCGTCTCCACCCTGAATACTTCCTGTAGTTTTTTTAAATAACTTGGGTTTCATATCAAACACATTATGAAAACTATTGTATTCGCCATTTTACTCATTCCGGTTTTAGCAAGTGCTCAGATCGGAGCTAAAACACAACAAGGAAACAAACTTGTCGGAATCTGGCAAAATAGCCAGTTTGGTTATCAGATGACTCTCCTGCTGAATGCTGATGGCAGTGGTGAATTTGACGGAGAAACGATCAAATACACCAATCAGGCAAATAAGCTTTCTCTTGTACAAAATGGGCAAACAACTGTGTACACCTATGTTTTGCAAGGTAACAACCTTACCCTTTCAGGTGGCGACATTGAGGGCAATATTGTATTTACACGCGGTAGTGGCCAGAACACACAACCCATGCAAACACAGGCACAGGCTACTACTATACAACCGCAAGCCGGAGGCGCACAAAATGGAAACGATGTAATTGGAGTATGGAGTGGTAATGGCGAGTCAATCGAATTTAAGAACAATGGCCAATGTGTTTACCTCGGCAATACATTTCAATACCAGGTATCGCAAGGTCACATCACGTTAGCAACTTCACAAGGCAATATTATGATGGCCTACAGTGTTAAAGGCAATCAAATTACCTTAACGGCCAATGGCCAGCAGTTTACCTACACAAAAGGTGCGGGTAATACAACCAACAATTTTAACCAGGAACAAAACCAACCCCAGACTGGAGGAGGGCAAATTGCCCCTGAACTGGTAGGCAAATGGTGTTGGACAAATGTAAACTCAACCAATACAGGTGGTTCAAGTTCCAGCGAATGTATTGTTTTAAATGCCAACGGAACCTTTCAATACGCTGCAGAGCGCTCGATGGATACCAACACAAATGCATTTTACGCGGGCACATCGAGCCAAAGCAATGACCAGGGAACCTGGTGGGTACAAGGCGATCGCATTTATTACAATTCGCAAGCGCGAGGACAGGGCTCGTATCAATTACAAAAAATGAATCATCCCAAAACAGGCGACCCAATGATTGTGTTAAATGGAGAACCTTATGTAACTTACTATCAAAAACCAAGATGGTAATATGAGCAAGAAGTTGCAACGCAGAATTAATGGAGGGTTAGCTATTTATTATGGTATGGGCGCAGCGATAACCACCCTAATGGGATTAGTGGGGTTTATTGTCTGGATTGTAAAAGTGGTATTAGGGGAAGTTGAATTTAACTGGGCCGCTGCAATCTTAATTTCTCTTCTCATACTTGGTATTGGTTTATTTGCTTACGCTATGCTTAGGGTAGGCTACGAAGAACTTGAAGATTGAGCCCTCCACTATGAATAAGTCCATCAACCGCAGAGCCTGGTTTAAGTCAACATTAGTTCTTACAGGCGGGTTAGCAGTTTCTTCTTCTCTTGTAAACCAACTACTGGCCGCCCCGGTAAGTGAGGCTGAGCGTTTATTTGTTCCTGACAACGATAAATTAGTGAGACTAGGATCTAACGAGAATCCGTACGGGCCATCGGCTTTGGCACGCAAGGCCATTCAGGAATCCATGAACAACTTTAACCGGTATGCCTTTGAACACGTTCGGGAGTTTAAAAAAGTGTTGGCCGAAAAAGAAGGTGTATCGCCCGATCATATTGCTGTAGTAAATGGTTCGTCCGAAACTTTATGCCTTACGGGAATGGCTATTGCCCTGGAAGGAGGAGCGGTGCTTTCTGCCTTTCCAACATTTCGTTCGTTAATGGATTATGCCGAGAAACTGCATGCGCGATGGGATAAAGTAGATCTGGACGATTTTCATAAACATGACCTGGATGCATTAGCCGCAGCAGTAAAGTCTGACACACGTCTCATGTTCTTATGCAATCCCAATAATCCAACGGGTACTGTAATCGAGGGCAAAAAATATCTTTCCTTTTGTGAGGAGATGAGTAAGAAGACCCTTGTGTTTTCGGATGAAGCTTACTTGGAATTTCTGGAACCGGAAGAGCAACAATCGGCCGTTGAACTTGTTCGCAAAGGGCACAATGTACTGGTATCGCGTACGTTTTCAAAAGTGTATGGGTTAGCCGGTTTGCGTTTGGGCTATGCCATCGGGCAACCTGAATTAATTAAAAGGATTTCGCAATATCAGATGGGTCCCATGATTAACCAGGCCGGCCTGGCAGCAGCTAAAGTTTCGCTTAACGATAAAGAGTTTACTAAACTTACCCGCACTAAAAACAAAGAAGCGTTAGAATACTTTCAGCAATACTTAGATAAGAAGGGCTGGTTTCATGGCCAGTCGCGCACTAATTGCGTATTATTTCCGGCACCCAAAGATGGTAAAACTATTTTGAGCGAAACCGTAAAACGCGGTTTCCAGATTCGTATCTGGGATTACCAGGGCAAAGAGTGGTGCCGCGTAAGTATAGGCACACTAACTGAAATGAAAGCCTTTGTAAAAGCATTTGATGAAGTGGTAGGGTAGGGGTTATAGGTACAGGTTCTTCTTGCCGTAAGGTTTTTCAACCTGACGGATTTTAGGTGAATCCATCAGGTTATAAGAATTGCAGCAATCAACAGCAACAATTACCAGATCGAGATTTTGTTAGTGATGACACGAGTTCTATTGATAATCTCAATTTTGTTATTAAATTATTTCAATTCATTTTCTCAGATAAAAAATGAAAGAATTGATAGGATGACTATTTCTCAAGGTGGGGACTTTCTACTTACGCAGACATATGAACTCATCATTAAAAGAAAAAAGGTCTACTTCATAACACCAGTTGTAAGCTATTTGCATGTCAAGGGATTAAAACGAAAAACTCTTGTTAGGATGACTAAAGAAAAGAGAGAAGAGATATTCAGTCAAGTTGATCAATTAGATTGGACAAGTTTTAGCCAGACAAAAAGCAAAACGACTGAAGACAGTTACTACACTGTTCAGGCATTTAAAGCAGACAAATTGATTGATAATTTTAGGGCCTCAGGGGAATTGCTGCCGTTAGACTTTAAAAAACTTTATGACACCATCATTGGTGTTAAATAATATAATTACTCTTGTCACCGCTTCGCGGTTCAATTGGTGGATTTTTTACATTGTTTCTATAATGATGTCAGTCCTTCGGACTTAAAATAACCACGAGGTGGTGTAATTGCTATAAACAAGTAGATAAAACACTAAAGAGGCTGTCTCAAAAGTCGTTCTGTCATCGCGGATTTGTTCCGCGATCTCGATTTCGTGGTACTAAACGAGATTCCGGCACAAGGCCGGAATGACATTCCAATCTTAATTTGACTTTTGAGACAGCCTCGACATTTTCTTGTCGTAGGTTTTTCAACCTGACGGATTTTAAAATTGATTAACAATATTCTCCAACATCTGAACGAACGGTTTCTGTTGCCACGCAGTAGCATCGTGCCCTAATGAGGTGTAGTAGGTATGACCTTCACCCACGTCTTTATACCAGGCCACCGGATGCTCTTTGCCCATACCGAAGTTTTTACTTTTCATCCAAAGTATATTTCCATTGGCATTAATCTTTTCGCCATCGATAGAATAGAGCAGGGTGAATCCATGCTTCCTCGGGTTTTCAAAAAACACATACCACTCATCGGCATGCGTCCATTGCGCAGGCAGGTTAGTTTTAATTAAACTGTCGGCTTCCGGGTGCAGAGTTATAACTGCTTCCTCAAATTTGGGTGTGAGGGCATGATGAGAGAAATCAGAGCCAGTCAGATTCTTTACATACCAATCCCAATGGTGTGAGTTATCGCCAGCGCCATGTATGCCCAATAGTGAACCGCCACCTTCAACATATTCTTCAAGATTTTTCTCTTGTTCTTTGTTTAACAACCGACCGGTGGAATTATTGAAGATTACCATATCGAATTTGGCAAGCTGTTCTTTATTAAAAACTCCGCCTTCTTCGGTACTGTACAAAAACCAATTATTTTTTTCTGCCAGTTCGGCAAAAGTTTTTTTACCGGTTTCAATAGATTCTCCATGCCGAAAGCCGGTTGACTTTGAAAACAACAGAATTGCTTTTTTATCTGTTGGAAATTCAATAGCAGGTATTTCTGTTTCATAAAAAACCGGAAACCCATTCTGAACTTTATAGATAAATCCGGTTATTAAAAGCCCAAGAATGAGAACCAGGGATACAATCGTCCAGAGAAAGATTTTTAAAAATTTTTTCATAACTATTATTTCTTAACAAATTCAAGAGTGGCAATACCTCCAAATACTTTGCTGGGGTCGGTGCAATTAACCTTAATAATTAAGTCATGCAATCCTTTTACTTCGCTGATGGGAACAAGCAATTCTTTAAAACCAAGATCAGTAAGGCCTATTTCCAATTTAGCCGATCCAATCTTCTGGCCCGTTTCACCATCGATAAAGATATCCAATGTACCTCCGGAGAAATAATTAGGAGCAACGGCTGCGCCAATTTTTATTACTCCAACTCCGGTAAAATCTATGCCCTTATACCGCAAAGAGCCTTCGTGGTTAGGCAATACAATTGTTGTTTCCTCTTCAATAGCAGGGTAGATGTCTTTGGTTATTTTAAATGTTTGGGCTTTTTTCTTTTCGGAGTATTGATCGGCTCCGAGAAAAGGATAGGAGAGCACTATTACCTTAGTGGCTGTTAAGGGTTTAATGCCATTGCCACCCCG